>CAWFIN010000006.1:0-218289 GCA_963815945.1 uncultured Actinomycetes bacterium | reverse complement strand
TGGCACCGGCGACGTCTCGATCTCGCTCGGCCAGCTGCTTCCGCGTGCCGAGGCGGTGGTCGTCACGACGCCCCAGGCGCTCGCCCAAGAGGTGGCGATCCGCGCGGCCGAGATGGCGCTCAAGACCGGGATGCAGCTGCTCGGCGTGGTCGAGAACATGACGTCCGAGGTATTCGGCTCCGGCGGCGGCGAGCAGCTTGCCGCCCAGCTCGACGTGCCGTTCCTCGGGTCGGTTCCCCTCGACTCGCGCCTGCGCGAGTCGGCTGACGCCGGCGAGCCGCTTGTCATCTCCGATCCCGACTGGGCTCGCCGAGGCGATCTTCGAGATCGCCCGCGCCCTCGACGCGAGCCGCAGCAGCGGCTTCACGCGGACGCTGCCGCTTGTCTCCTGAGGAAGCCCGTTCGCGTCTCGAGGCGCTCGGGTTCCGCGACGCGGATGCAGAGGTGCTCGCGGCGCACTTTCTCGCCGCGGAGCGGTCTGGTCGCACCGGGCATGGTGTTCGTCGGATTGAGCGGCTCGAAACCTGGAGTGACCTGAACCCGGAGGCTCGCCCGCAGCAAGTCATAGCCGAGCCCGGCTACGAGCGTTGGGATGGGAACGGGGCGCTCGGCTACCTGGTGCTGCACGCGGTCGTCGAGGGGCGATCTTGGCCGACCCGCCGGCGCGGGGCTCGCCTGGTTGTCTGCGGGAAGACCTTTCCGACCGGCGTCCTTGGCGCCTGGACGCGCCGGTTGGCCGGCGGAGGCTGGTTGCTGCGCTCACCGCGACGTCTCCGGCTCGTCTCGGTCATCCCGACGGCGGCCCGAAGCTCACCGGGACGAACCCGCTCTCGCTTGCGATTCCCTCGTCCGACGGACGCCCGGTCGTCGCGGACGTTTCCATGGGCACCGAGTACGGCGACGTCCTCGCCGGACGGGCGCGTGAGGACGACCTCGCACCATTCGGGGGCGAACAGGCTCACAAGGCCTTCGCGCTCGCAGTGGCTTCAGCTACTCGTCGACGCTCTGCACTCCGGACGATGGGTTTGGTGCGGTGCTGCTCGTTGCGCGAGCGGAGTCGGCACCCGTCCCTGGGCTGAGGCTGCTGGCATCTGCCTCGCGCGTCCGCCTGCCCGGCGACCGCTGAGATCGATTCCGCGTCACTTCCGCAACGCACTTGCGGGAAATTGCTGACGCTGCGGGCGGAGGTCCCGGCCAAAGTGAAGGCGACAACAGAGCTGATTGCAGGAGGGAAAGATCATGAGAAAATTTCTGGAGATCGGCGGCTTCGTCTCCGCGGCGATCCTCATCATTTTTGGCGTCGCGGTGATCGCGCTTGGCGTGAACGGCCGCTCGACTGTCAATTCGAACCTGAAGCAGGAGCAGATCACCGGCACACCGGACATGACGCCGGCGCTGATCAAGACCGCGATGACCGAGGCCAAACTGACCGGTGTCTCGGCTCCGAGTTGCTCGGTTGCCGGTAAGTCGGTCGACACGGCTTCGAGGCGCGCTGCTTCGCCCAGTACATGCGGATTCACGCGCTCGAGGCCTCTGGCGGCCTGCCCTACGCGGAGATGGGACGCTTCGCCACGGCCGACGGTAGCCCCGCCGGTACAAGCGACGCGACCAAGGCTGTGATGGCGGCGGGCAAGCCTGTCGCAAACGCCGCTCGCGATACCTGGGTGACAGAAACGGCCCTGACGACGGCTCTCAACGTCAGCTACATGGCCGACCAGCTCGCGCTGTTCAGCATCGTGATCGGGATCGCGCTACTGCTCACGGGGATCGGCTTCGGGGTGCTCTCGTTCGCCGCGCTCCATCGCAGCCGCGAGGCAACTGCGGAGAGCACGTCGCCCGTTGCGACGACGCAGAAGGCAGTGCTCGCGTAGCGGTTCCTTGGCAGTCGAAGGACAAGAGGCGCGGGTTCCGGCCCGCGCCTCTTCGTTCTCAAGCGGGCCAGCGGGGCTGCGTCCGCGCAGGCCTCTCTAAACTGCATGGCGATGGAGAGCTCCCTGCCCGTCGCCGATCGCCCGCGCCGTCCCGAGTGGATGAAGGTGCGGGCACCGAGTGCCGACGGCCGGTTCTTCGCGGTGCGACGCCGATCCACGCAGCCCGGCCGAACACGATCTGTGAAGAGGCTCGCTGCCCGAACATCGCCGAGTGCTGGGGGGCGCGGCACTGCGACCTTTCAGATTCTCGGCGACACCTGTACTCGCGCGTGCCGGTACTGCTACGTGACGCTCTGGCCGGCCGGGCCCGGTCGATCCGCTCGAGCCGCTTCGTGTCGCCCAGGCTGCGAAAGGAGATGGCGCTCGAAGCACGTCGTCGTCACGTCGGTCGACCGCGACGACGTTCCCGACCGCGGAGCCGGGCACTACGCGGCCACTGATCCGAGCGCTGACGGGAGAAGCTTCCCGGAAGCGACCATCGAGGTGCTTGACGCCAGACTTTCTCGGCGTCGAGGAGCAGGCGCTACGCTCGGTGCTCGGAGCACGACCCGATGTCTTCAACCACAACATCGAGACCGTGCGCCGCCTCCATCGGCAGATGCGCGGAGCGAAGGCGAGCTACAACGGTGCGCTCGAGCTGCTTCGCCGGGGCAAGGAGTTGGCGGACTACGACGTGCTCACGAAGAGCGGCATCATCGTCGGTCGGCGAAGACCAACGATGAGGTGGTCGGAGACGATGCGCGCCTGCGCGCGGTCGGCGTCGACGTCTACGACGGCCAGTACCTCCAGCCGAGTGCGAAGCACGTCGCGATCGACCGTTGGGCCACCCCGACGAGTTTCGGTGGTTCAGAGAACAGGGTGAGACACTAGGGTTCGGCTCGGTGTTGCGGCCCGCTCGTTCGCTCCTCGTATCGTGCGGATGAGCAGCGGCATGCGGCAGCCACCGGTCGGGCGCGGCCGCTTTCTAGCGTCGTGGGAAGCGTCAGCCGCCAGGGCTGACATGGCCGTGGTGTGACCACGAGCTATCGCCGTACGAGTGGCCCCTTCCGAAGAAACGGCCGTCGCCCCGCCCCGTTCCGCGGGGAGGAGGTGCGGGCGAGGTCGCCGACCGCGTCCAGACGTCCGGGGGCCCGAGCCCCGCGGCGAGGTCGTAGCCGCTTATCGGCTCGGAAGCGGAGGTGTTGGTCGACCAGGATGTTGTTCCCGTCGCGAATATCGTGGAAGTCGTCGCGGTACTGTCGCTGATTGCCGGCGACCCCGTAGAGCGCGGCCGCCGCGCCGGTCCCGAGCGGGGCGCTGCCTGCACGTGACCGGGTCGTTCGGCGAGCGCAACGATCCCTGCCCACTGAGGCGGCCCGCCGCTCGTGCCGCCGACGGTGAACGCGTCTGATCCGTAGAACACGATTACGCCGCCGTCGATCGAGGCGTTGTACGCGACGTCGGGCACCGTCCGAGTGCCGTTGTGGCTGAAACCACGCTGCCCCAGCTCGGCGCGGAGAAGAGGATGCTGGGTGCGCTGCTGGTTGCGGCGTAGAAGATCCCTTCCGGCTTTCGTTCCAAATCCGCCTCGCCTCCGTACCCACCGCGCCGCCAGAGACCGTCCGCGTACGGCTGCCCTTGCGTGCCGCCGACTCCGAGGACGAGCGGGTCGGAGGCCGGATACGCGGCGACGATCGTGTCCGTTCGGTCGGTCGCGCCGAGTCGCCGGAGGCGATCAGCGTGGTGCTCGGGGCGGTCGACTTGTACAGCGCGTGCAGGCCGTTGATGAAGCTCTGGGTCGACAATCCGGGTCGTTCTCGTCGACGCCGAAGCTCTGAGAGACGATCGCGCCGGGTCTTCGGCAGCACGTCCAACTCGGTTGCGAGGATATCGTTCGTGTCGTCGCTCTTCGCGACGGCGAGGACGATGTCAGCGCCGGGGGCCATTGCGTGCGCCCACTCCACGCTCGAGCGAGGTTCGATGCCCCAGCTGAGGACGACGTCGTCGGTCTGGTCACCCGAGCCGTTCGGCCCGTGGATGGTGAGGGATGCAGGCGCGATGCCAAATGCGTCGTCGAATGCCTCGAGGTCGTCCGCAATCGTCGGACTGCCGTACGGGCTGACGATCACGATCGTTTGTCCGTCGCCGGTCGGCGCGTTGTGCCCGTCTGGGAAGTCGTAGGCCCGCCGGATGAACGCCGGCGGGTAGCAGACGTGGTTTGTTCCGTCCCCCGAGGGGCACATCGGAGTGCCGTGGTTGAGTGGGGGCGCGACGAACGACGCCACCGAGCCAACGACGAACGGGGCGGGGCGCCGACCGCGACCGTGTGACTCGACGCGAACACACCGACCCGCAGTCCGCCGGCGACAGCGAGCCTGGCCGTGTGTCCCCAGCGCGGCACACCACAGCCGTAGCCGCTTCGTCGGAGATCGCTCGGCACGTGTCCTCTCGCTGACCGGCGGCACCTGAAGCCGCGCGATCACAGTAACCCTGTCCCCACCAGGCGTCGATCACTTGACGGGGGATTCAGGTGGCGGCTCAGCCGTGCGGCTTTGCCATGGCGTGGTAATCGAGCCGCGTCGAGCGTGGCCTCGTCGACCCCTTCCTCACGCGCGACGTCACGCAGCGAGCGGCCTGTGGCGGCGGCTTTCGACGATCTCGCTGGCCTTGTCGTAGCCGATGTACGGGTTCAGCGCGACTTGCAACCGAGAGCGAAAGCTCGGCGTAGTGGCCGTCCGCTCTCGGTTCGCGCGGATGCCGACGACGCATTTTTCGTCGAACGCGCGACAGGCTGTCGTCAGGAGGGCGATCGACCCGAGAGGTTCCGCGCCATCACCGGCTGAACGTGTTCAGCTCGAAGTGCCCTTGCATTCCGCCAACGGTGATCCGGCGGTGTCGTTGCCGATCACCTGGGCCGCGACCTGCGTAACCACCTCCGGAATGACGGGATTGACTTTCCCGGGCATGATCGAGGAGCCTTTCTGCAGCAGCCTCTCGGGAAGGAAGATCTCCGCCAGGCCCGCGCGCGGTCCGGAGCCGAGGTAGCGAAGGTCGTTGGCGACCTTCGTCAGTGAGACGGCGACCGTCTCGAGCGCACCTGAGACCTCGACGAGCGCGTCGCGGCTTGCCTGTGCCTCGAAGACGTCGTGTGGGGCCTGGATCGTCAGGCCGGTCTCGGTCGCAGTGGGGCCCGTACCCTGCCGGTGTATTCCGGTGAGTGTTCAGGCCCGTTCCGACCAGCCGCCGAGAGGAACCCGGCCGAGACGCTCGAGGGTCGACTCGACTCGGGCCTGCCCTTCTCGATCCGGACGTAGACCCGCCGGAACTCCTGGCCGAGTCGATGGGGATGCAAGGTTCTATCCAATGCGTTCGTCCCGCCTTCACCACATCGTCGAATTTGAGCGACTTCGCCTCGAATGCACGTGCGAGCCCGTCGAGCGCCGGAAGGAGTCGACCACGAGCTCCGCCAGCGCCGCGAGATGGATCGCGGTCGGAAGCACGTCGTTCGTCGACTGTCCGGATGTCGACGTCGTCGTTCGGATGGATGTCTTCACCCGCGAGCGAGGCGATCCCCACCTCGTTCGCGTTCATGTTCGAAGACGTCCCAGAGCCGGTCTGGAAGACGTCGACCGGGAACTGGTCGTCGAATTCGCCCTGGGCGACACGATCCGCAGCGGCTGCGATTCGCTCCGCCTTGCCTGCATCGAGAAGCCCGAGCTCTCCGCCGTTCACGCGCGCCGCTGCGGCCTTGATCCTGCCGAGCCAGCGCGCGGTCGGAATCGGCTCCCCGGAAATCGGGAAATTCTCTATTGCCTTACGCGTCTCCGCGCCCCAGAGCTCCTGGTGAACCCCGGTGTCGCTCATGTCAAGGAGTCTAGCTTCGCGATCCGAGTTGGCGGGCGCGCTCCAGCAGCCCATCCCAGCTCGAGAGCTTCACACGCGGTCGGCCTTGTTTTTCGCCGCGGGAGCGCTCGGGCGTCTGATGGTCTCCCACGCCGAAATCGTCGAGTACGCGGCGTGGGAGACCATCGACGCCCACGAGCGCTCCCGCGGCGAAAAACAAGGCCGACCGCGTGCTGAAGCTCTCGAGCTGGGATGGGCTGCTGGAGCGCGCCCGCCAACTCGGATCGCGAAGCTAGACTCCTTGACATGAGCGACACCGGGGTTCACCAGGAGCTCTGGGGCGCGGAGACGCGTAAGGCGATCGAGAATTTCCCGATTTCCGGGGAGCCGATTCCGATCCCCGTCGCGCGCTGGCTCGGCAGGATCAAGGCCGCAGCAGCGCGCGTGAACGGCGAGCTCGGGCTTCTCGATGCAGGCAAGGCGGAGCGAATCGCAGCCGCCGCGGATCGCGTCGCCCAGGGCGAATTCGACGACCAGTTCCCGGTCGACGTCTTCCAGACCGGCTCTGGGACGTCGTCGAACATGAACGCGAACGAGGTGATCGCCTCGCTCGCGGGTGACGACATCCATCCGAACGACGACGTCAACATGGGACAGTCGACGAACGACGTGTTCCCGACCGCGATCCAGCTCGCGGCGCTGGCGGAGCTCGTCGTCGAGCTCCTTCCGGCGCTCGACGGGCTCGCACGTGCATTCGAGGCGAAGTCGCTCGAATTCGACGACGTGGTCAAGGCAGGACGCACGCATTGGATGGACGCCGTCCCCATGACGCTCGGCCAGGAGTTCGGCGGGTACGCGTCCCAGATACGAGAAGGGCAGGCCCGAGTCGAGTCGACCCTCGAGCGTCTCGGCCGGGTTCCTCTGGGCGGCACTGCGGTCGGAACGGGCCTGAACACTCACCCCGAGTACGCCGGCCGAGTGCGGGCCCGGCTTGCGACCGAAACCGGCCTGACGATCCAGGCGCCCCACGACGTATTCGAGGCGCAGGCGAGCCGCGACGCGCTCGTCGAGGTCTCAGGTGCGCTCAAGACGGTCGCCGTGTCTCTGACGAAGGTCGCCAACGACCTTCGCTATCTCGGCTCCGGGCCGCGCGCGGGCCTGGCGGAGATCTTCCTTCCCGAGCTGCAGAAAGGCTCCTCGATCATGCCCGGGAAAGTCAATCCCGTCATTCCGGAGGTGGTGACGCAGGTCGCGGCCCAGGTGATCGGCAACGACACCGCGATCACAGTCGGCGGAATGCAAGGGCACTTCGAGCTGAACACGTTCATGCCGGTGATGGCGCGGAACCTCTTCGGATCGATCGCCCTGCTGACGACAGCCTGTCGCGCGTTCGACGAAAAATGCGTCGCCGGCATCCGCGCGAACCGAGAGCGGACAGACCACTACGCCGAGCTTTCGCTCTCGGTTGCAACCGCATTGAACCCGTACATCGGCTACGACAAGGCCAGCGAGATCGTCAAGAAAGCGGCCGCCACTGGTCGCTCGTTGCGCGACGTCGCGCGTGAGGAAGGGGTCGACGAGGCCACGCTCAACGCGGCTCTCGACTACCACGCCATGGCCAAGCCGCACGGCTGAGCCGCCTCCTGAATCCCCCATTCAAGTGATCGACGCGTGATGGGGACAGGGTTACTGTGATCGCGCGGCGTCAAGTGCCGCCTGGTCAGGGAGAGGAGCACGTGCGAGCGATCTCGAGGCAGCGGCTACGGCTGTGGTGTGTCGCGCTGGGGACAGCGGGCGGGCTCGCTGTCGCCGGCGGTGCTGCGGTGTCGGTTTCTGCGTCGAGTCACACGGATCCAGCGGTCGGAGCCCCACCGCATTTCGTCGTCGGCTCGGTGGCGTCATTCGTCGCGCCACCACTCGGCCACGGCACTCCGATGTGTCCCTCGGGCGACGGGACGAACCACGTCTGCTACCCGCCCGCCTTCATCCGGCAGGCCTACGACTTTCCCGACGGGCACAACGCGCCGACCGGCGACGGGCAAACGATCGTGATCGTCAGCCCGTACGGCAGTCCGACGATTGCGGACGACCTCGAGGCATTCGACGACGCATTTGGCATCGCGCCCGCATCCCTCACCATCCTCGGGCCGAACGGCTCGGGTGACCAGACCGACGACATCGTGCTCAGCTGGGGCATCGAAACCTCGCTCGACGTGGAGTGGGCGCACGCAATGGCCCCCGGCGCCGACATCGTCCTCGCCGTCGCGAAGAGCGACGACACGAACGATATCCTCGCAACCGAGTTGGACGTGCTGCCGAAGTACCCCGGCGCGATCGTCTCTCAGAGCTTCGGCGTCGACGAGAACGACCCGGACCCGTCGACCCAGAGCTTCATCAACGGCCTCCACGCGCTGTACAAGTCGATTTCGGCGACTACGACGCTGATCGCGTCTGCCGGCGACTTCGGCGCGACCGACGGGACGGACGACGATCGTCGCCGCGTATCCGGCCTCAGACCCGCTCGTTCTCGGCGTCGCCGGCACGCAAGGCCAGCCCTACGCGGACGGTCTCTGGCGTCGCGGTGGGTACGGAGGCGAGGCGGTTTGGAACGAAAGCCGGAAGGGGACCTTCTACGCCGCAACCGGCGGCGCACCCAGCATCCTCTTCTCCGCGCCGAGCTGGCAGCGTGGTTTCAGCCACAGCAGCGCCCGGACGGTGCCCGACGTCGCGTACAACGCCTCGATCGACGGCGGCGTGATCGTGTTCTACGGACCAGACGCGTTCACCGTCGGCGGCACGAGCGCCGGGCCGCCGCAATGGGCAGGGATCGTTGCGCTCGCGAACGAGCTCCGGTCACGCGCCGGCAATGCCCCGCTCGGGACCGGTGCGGCCGCCGCGCTCTACGGGATCGCCGGAAACCAGCGACAGTACCGCGACGATTTCCACGATATTCGCGACGGGAACAACATCCTTGTCGACCAACACCTCGGCTTCCGCGCCGACAACGGCTACGACCTCGCGACAGGGCTCGGGTCCCCGGACGTCGCGGACCTGGTCGGCGACCTCGCCCGCACCTCCTCCCCGCGAAACGGCCGCGGTGACGGCGACTTCTTCGGAAGGGGCCACTCGTACGGCAAGAGCTCGTGGTCACACCATGGCCATGTCAGCCCAGCCGGCTGACGCAGCCCATGCGACGCTAGAGGGCGGTCGCGCCCCGTCCCGTGGCCGCGGCGTGCCGCTGCTCGTCCGCACGATACGAGGAGCGAACGAGCGGGCCCGGAGAACACCGAGCCGAACCCGAGTGCCTCACCCTGTTCTCTGAACCACCGAAACTCGTCGGGGTGCACCCAACGGTCGATCGCGACGTGCTTCGCACTCGGCTGGAGGTACTGGCCGATCGTCACGACGTCGACGCCGGCCGCGCGAAGGTCGCGCATCGTCTCGACCACCTCATCGTTGGCCTCGCCGAGGCCGACGATGATGCCGCTCTTCGTGAGCACGTCGTAGTCCGCCAGCTCCTTGCCCCGGCGGAGCAGCTCGAGCGCACCGTCGTAGCTCGCCTTCGCTCCGCGCATCTGCGGATGGAGGCGGCGCACGGTCTCGATGTTGTGGTTGAAGACATCGGGCCGGGCTCCGAGCACCGTGCGTAGCGCCTGCTCCTCCACGCCGAGAAAGTCGGGCGTCAAGACCTCGATGGTCGCTCCGGGGAGCTTCTCCCGTAGCGCTCGAATCGTGGCCGCGTAGTGCCCGGCTCCGCGGTCGGGGACGTCGTCGCGGTCGACCGACGTGACGACGACGTGCTCGAGCGCCATCTCTTTCGCTGCCTGGGCAACGCGAAGCGGCTCGAGCGGATCGAGCGGGCCCGGCCGGCCAGAGGTCACGTAGCAGTACCGGCACGCGCGTGTACAGGTGTCGCCGAGAATTTGGAAGGTCGCAGTGCCGCGCCCCCAGCACTCGGCGATATTCGGGCAGCGAGCCTCTTCGCAGATCGTGTTCAGCCGGGCCCCGTGGATCAGCTCGCGCACCGCGAAGAACCGGCCGTCGGCACTCGGTGCCCGCACCTTCATCCACTCGGGACGGCGCGGGCGATCGGCGACGGGCAGGGAGCTCTCCATCGCCGTGCAGTTTAGAGCGGCCCGGCGCCCGCAGCCCAGGCCCCGCAGCCCGCCGGGCCGCCTGAAGAACGAAGAGGCGCGGGCCGAAGCCCGCGCCTCTTGTCCTTCGACTGCCGAGAAACCGCTAGGCGAGCACTGCCTTCTGCGTCGTCGCGGCGGGCGACGTGCTCTCCGCAGTTGCCTCGCGGCTGCGATGGAGCGCGGCGAACGAGAGCACCCCGAAACCGATACCCGTGAGCAGCAGCGCGATCCCGATCACGATGCTGAACAGCGCGAGCTGACCGGCCATGTAGCTGACATTGAGGGCCGTCGTCAGGGCCGTTGCGGTCACCCACGTGTCGCGGGCGGCGTTCGCGACAGGCTTGCCGTTCGCAAGCACAGCCTTGGTCTCGTCGCTCGTGCCGGCGGGGCTACCGTCGGCCGTGGCGAAGCGTCCCATCTGTGCGTAGGGCAGGCCGCCAGAGGCCTCGAGCGCGTGGATCCGCATGTACTGGGCGAAACAGCGTGCCTCAGAGCCGGTGTCGATCGACTTACCGGCAACCGAGCAACTCGGGGCCGAGACACCTGTCAGTTTGGCCTCGGTCATCGCGGTCTTGATCAGCGCCGGCGTCATGTCCGGCGTGCCGGTGATCTGCTCCTGCTTCAGGTTCGAGTTGACGGTCGAGCGGCCGTTCACGCCAAGCGCGATCACCGCGACGCCGAAAATGATGAGAATCGCCGCGGAAACAAACCCGCCGATCTCCAGAAATCTTTCTCATGATCTTCCCTCCTGCATTCAGCTCTGTTGTCGACTTCACTTTGGCCGGGACCTCGCACCCGCAGCGTCAGCAATTTCCCGCAAGTCCGTTGCGGGAGTGACGCGGAATCGATCTCAGCGGTCGCCGGGCAGGCGGACACGTGCGGCAGCTGTCAGCAGCCTCAGGCCGGAACCGGGTCCGACTCCGGCCGCGCGACGAGCAGCACCGCGCCAAAACCATCGTCTGGAGTCAGCGCGTCGACGAGTAGCTGGAGCCCGACTGCGAGCGCGAAGGCCTTGTGCGCCTGTTCGCCCCCGAACGGAGCGAGGTCGTCCTCGCTCGCCCGTCCCGCGAGGACGTCGCCGTAGGTGAGCGTTCCCCATCGAGACGTCGGCGACGACCGGGCGTCCGTCCGTCGACGGGATCGCGATCGAGAGCGGATTCGTCCCGGTGAGCTTCGGGCCACCCGTCGGGATGGCCGAGGCGAGCGCGGCGAGGTCGCGGTGAGCGCAGCGACGAGCCCGTCCGTCGGCCAGCCGGCGCGTCCAGTAGCCGAGCACGCCGGTCGGAAAGGTCTTCCCGCAGACGACGAGGCGAGCCCGCGGCGGCGGGTCGGCGAGTTGCGCCTCGACGACCGCGTGCAGCGACAGGTAGCCGAGCGCGCCATTCCCGTCCCAGCGCTCGTAGCCGGGCTCGGAGATGACACGCCGCGGACGCGCCGCCGGGTCGAGGTCGGGGCAGCGTCTCGAGCCACTCGATCCGGCGGACGCCGTGGCCGGTGCGGCCCGACGCCTCGGCGGCGAGGAAGTGCGTCGCGAGCACCTCGACGTCGCCGTCGCCGAACCCGAGCGCCGCCAGGCGCGAGCGCGCTTCCTCAGGAGACAAGCGGCAGCGTCCGCGTGAAGCCGCTGCTGCGGCTCGCGTCGAGCGTGCGGGCGATCTCGAAGATCGCCTCGGCCGGCTCCGAGTCGGGATCGGAGAGGACGAGCGGCTCGCCGGCGTCGGCCGACTCGCGCAGGCGCGCGTCGAGCGGAACCGAGCCGAGGAACGGCACGTCGAGCTGGGACGCGAGCTGCTCGCCGCCGCCGGAGCCGAACACCTCGGACGTCATGTTCTCGACCACGCCGAGCAGCTGCATCCCGGTCTTGAGCGCCATCTCGGCCGCGCGGATCGCGACCTCCTGGGCGAGCGGCTGCGGCGTCGTGACGACGACCGCCTCCGCGCGCGGAAGCAGCTGGCCGAGCGAGATCGAGACGTCGCCGGTGCCCGGGGGCATGTCCACGACGAGCACGTCGAGCTCGCCCCAGTGCACGTCCTCGAGGAACTGCTCGAGCGCCTTGTGGAGCATCGGCCCGCGCCACATCACCGGCTGGTTGTCGTCGAGGAAGAACCCGATCGACATCAGCTTCAGGTCGTGCTTGACCGGCGGGATCATCATGCCGGTCGACGAGCACCGGCTTCTGCCGGATGCCGAGCATGTGCGGGATCGAGTGGCCGTAGACGTCGGCGTCGAGGATGCCGACCTTCCGGCCGAGCGGCCGAGAAGGCCGCCGCCAGGTTGACCGTCAGCGACGACTTGCCGACACCGCCCTTGCCCGACGCGACGGCGATCACCCGGGTCGTCGGCTCGAGCTGGATCGCGCGGTCCTCCGCCGGGCGACCGCCTCGAAGCTTCGTCGTCAGCGCCGCGCGTTCGTCCGGGCTCATCACGTCGAACTCGAGGCGCACCGAGGTGACGCCCGGAACCGCGCCGACTTCGCGCGCGACCTGCTCCTGGAACGAGTTGCGCAGCGGGCAACCGACGACGGTGAGCGCGATCGTGACCGTCACGGCGCCGCCGTCGACCACGATCCCGCGCACCATGTCGAGCTCGGTGACCGGCTTGCGAATCTCCGGGTCGATCACGCGCGAGAGCGCGTCGTGCAGGGCTTCGTGCGACGGCTCCATCTGGAACTGAGGGTAGCTCAGTACCGCCTCAGTAACGTTCGAGGAGCCACGCGTGCACCTCGGGGAGGTGCCGCTCGACGAGCGTCAGGTGGCCGTCGTCGGGCGAGAGGTGCGACTCGACGCCCGGGATGTGCTCGGACAGCCAGACCCCGTGGCCGAACGGAACGAACTTGTCCTGCTCGCCCTGCCAATGCAGGACGGGCACGCGAATCGCGTCGAGGTCGAATCCCCACGGCCGGGTGAAAGCGACGTCGTCGTCGAGCCAGCCGTTGAGGGTCTTCTCGATGCCGGCACGGACGCTCTCGAGCACGAATGCTGCGAAGCGGCCGGTGAGCACCTCCGCGATCCGCCGGGCCGAGCAGCGTCCGTCCACGCGTCGACGAGCTCTTCCGGCGACGCGGCGAGTAACTCCGCCCGGTCGCGCTCGAGCGCCGCACGGTGGGCGTCCTCGCCGTCGAAGATGATCCCGAACTCCTCGATGTTCTTCTCGCCCCATCCCCTCGAAGAAGTCGAGCCCCTCGGCGCCGAACGGCGCCACCGGCGCAAGCGCTGCCGCAGCCGCGACGCGATCGGGCAGCAGCGCAGCCGTCGCGAGGGCGTGCGGGCCGCCCCCCGAGACGCCCCAAACGCAGAACCGGTCGATCCCCAGCGCATCGCAGACCGCCTCGACGTCGGCCGCGCATGCCGCGATGTCGCGGCCCTCGTCTCGAGTCGACCCTCCGTAGCCGGGGCGGTCGTAGGAGAAGAGCCGGATCCCCCGCTCCTCGGCATCGCGAATCGTCGGCTCGTACAGCACGCTCGATCCCGGCGTCCCGGCGTGGACGAGCACCGGCACCCCGCCGGGATCGCCGGCCTCGCGAACCGTGAGCGTGCGTTCATTTGCTGCCGCGACGAAGCGCATCGCGCGATCTTACGAAGCGAGCAGCGCTTCGGCGAGCTTCGCGCAGAGCGCATCGTTCCGGGCAGCGACGATGCGGGAGCGAGACTGGAGATCGAGCGGATGCGTGCGGATGTCCTGCCCGTCGGGCATCGCGATCGCGAAGCCGCGCTCGCGGATCAGGAGCTGGCCGGCGGCGAAGTCGACAGCCCGAGAAGGCCGCAGCACCGCCATCGCGTCGGTTCGGCCGGCGGCCAGATGGCAGTACGTGATCGCCTGGGCGCCCGCCACGCGCAACCGGTCGGTCAGCGGCGCAAGCGTGCGAAGCTTTTCGTGGACGAGGGCGGCACGAGTCGCCTCGATCGAGAGGAACTCGATCGGGTCCTTCGGCCCGTCGGTCAGTGGCTTCCCGTTCAGAAACGCGCCGCCGCCGCGCACGGCTGTCCATTCCTCGTTGGCGCCGAAGTCGTAGACGTAACCGAAGAAGACGTCGTCGATCGTCTCGCCCTCGGCGACCGCCACCGAGAGCGCGAAGTATGGGATGCCGCGTTCGGCGTTCTGCGAGCCGTCGATCGGGTCGACGAGAACCGTGAACCGGCCCTCACCCTTGATCCCGATTTCCTCGGAGACGATCTTCACGTCGTCGCGGTCGAAGTGCTTGAGCGTCGCCTCCTCGGCCGCTTCGTCGAGCGCGGCGGTCATGTCGCCGCCCTCGCCCAGCCGAATCGGGCGCTCGCGCTCGTCGCGGCCCGGCATCGCGAGCAGCACCGCCTTCACGTCCGCGACAGCCGCGCGGCACAGCTCGATCCACGGGCTCACAGCGGATAGAGGAGGAGGCCGGAGGTCAGCTTGGGATAGAAGAACGTCGACTTCTGGGGCATCGTCTCGCCTCGCGCGGCGAAGGCCGCCACCTGGTCGACGGTGGTCGCACGAACGAGGAACGCCGCCTCGGCCTCGCCGCGGTCGACCACAGCGACGGCCTCGTCAGCGTACAGGCGTGTAGCCGACGCCATCGGGCGCGAAGCGCTCGACGGCGCGCGCGTCGAGCTCGTCGTCCGACTCGACGCGGAAATACTCGCCGCCGCGGTAGAGCGCGAGGGCGCCGGCATCCCAGCCTTCGGTTCGCGACAACGACGGTTCCGCCGCGAGCCGAGGGACGGTCCGGTGCGTCGGGAAGATCTCGAGCCCCGGAGAGCGCGACGAGACGAGCACGGCAAACGTGTGGGTCGCACTCGGGTCCTCGTCGCGGAACGCGACCGCGGTCTCGTAGCGGTGATGGCCGTCGGCGATCAGGAAGGGCGCGTCGATCTCGAGCTCTTCGGCCGGAAGGCGCCAGACCCGGGTGCGCACCCCGTCCTCCTCGACGTCCATTTCCGGCGGCCCGCCGGGGGCGTCGAGTGGCGGGTCGGCGTCGTACAGCAGGAAGATCGGCTCGAGCTGCGTGCGCATGGCGCGCAGGATCTTGAGGCGCCCCTCCTTCGGCCCTGCATGCGTGCGCTCGTGTGGCAGCACCTTCCCCTCGGAGTACGGCGTCGCCTCGACCGACCCGGCGATCCCTTCGCGCGTTCTCGCGACTCCGTCGGGACCGGTGTAGTCCTGCGCGATCCACCAGAGCGCGGGCTCCTCACGCTCGAGAACACCCTGCGCGCGCCAGTCGGCGAGCTCGGCCGCCGCGGCTTCGACCGAGTCGGGGAGCGTCAGGTGGACGACGTTGAACGGGCTTCGCGCAAGGAGCTCGAGACGCGCGGCATCGTCGATGACGTCGTAGGGCGGCGCGACGAGATCGGTCAGCGGGCCCGCCACCGTCTCGTCGTACCGAAGCGCGCGAAACGGCGAGACGCTGGGCACGACCTGAGGCTACCGTAGAGTGAAAGCGTGATCTCGGACCTAGCGGAGGACCGCACCGTCGAGGCTGTCTTCGCCGTCAAGGCGAAGAAAAAGCTGAAGACGAAGGGCGGCGCGCCGTACCTCGCTCTCGAGCTGGTCGACCCGTCCGGGCGCATCGAAGCGCGGGTCTGGAACGACGTCGAACTGCTCGACGGGCGCTTTGGCGAAGGAGACGCGGTTCGCGTGCTCGGACGGGTCGAGCGCTTCCGTGACCGGCTCCAGCTCGACGTTCGGACACTCGAGGCCAGCGACGTCGACCCGGCGAGCCTGACGCCGACGGCACGGCGCGACACGGAGGAGCTTCAGGGCTTCCTCGACTTTCTCCTGGGCGAGATCAGCCACCCGGGGCTCGCCGGGACAGTGCGGGCGGTGCTCGCCGACCGCGACCTCGCCGCCTACCCGGCGACACCGGATGACCACCACTCCTACGCGGGCGGCCTCCTCGAGCACACGGTCGGGGTCGCAACCCTTTGCCGCGAGACCGCGCAGCTGCATCCACGCCTGCGCAGCGAGCTCGTCATCGCAGCGGCGCTCGTTCACGACGTCGGTCGCACGCTCGAGCTGACTCGTGGGCCGGCCTTCACGCCGACGGACGAGGGCCGTCTTCTCGGCCACGTCCACCTCGGCCTGCGGCTGATCGAGGAACGGGCCGAGGGCCTGACCGCGGCGCAACGCGCCGAGCTCCTCCACTGCGTCGCCGTCCACCACGACGCCCGCGGAGCGAGGACGGCCGAGGCAGCCGTCCTCTACCACGCGAACCAGCTCGACGCGATCGCCGCTACGCGCCCCGTCGATTGACGGCGTAGGCCGTCCAGCGCTCCTCGATCCGGCGCACCTTCCACACACCGAACGAGATCGTCCACGTCAGCACGAATAGCCCGACGATGCCGTACCCGAGCGTGCCGAAGTCGAGGCGGTCGATCCACGGCGACACCGAGAGCACCTGGAGGAATTCCACCGTTCCGACCACGAGCGCGACCGCCACCGAGAGGCTCGTGACGGTGATGTTGTAGAAGACCTTCCGCACCGGGTTCGAGAACGCCCAGCCATAGGCGTGCGTCATGAACGCGCCGTCGGCGGTGTCCATCAGGCTCATCCCGGCGGCAAAGATGATCGGCAGCGAGACGACTGCGAGGAACGGGACGTGGTGCGTCGCGACCCCGGCGGCGAGTGCAAGCAAGCCGACCTCGCTCGCCGTGTCAAAGCCCAGCCCGAAGAGGATGCCGAGTGGGTACATCTGCCAACTCGCCGTGATCCGCCGGGCGAACCTACCGACGAAGAAGCGGTTCATGAAGCCGCGATCCTGAAGGCGCCGCTCGAGCTCTTCCTCGTCGAGCTCGCCGCGCTTGAGACCGAGGAAGATCCGCACGATGTCGAGCAGAACGATCAGGTTCAGGATCCCGATCAGCCAGAGGAAGCTGCCGGAGATGCCGCGCCGACGGTGCTGCCGTATGTCTGGAGCGAGGGGATGCTCGCGTCGACGCTATGGGCCGCCACCGCGAGGCCGGTGGCGAGCGCAAAGACGATCGTCGAGTGGCCTAGCGAGAAGAAGAAGCCGGCCCCGACCGGGCGCTTCTTCTCCTGGAGGAGCTTCCGCGTGGTGTTGTCGATCGCGGCGATGTGGTCCGCGTCGAAGGCATGGCGGAGACCGAAGGTATAGGCGAGCACCCCGAGCCCGGCGAGCGCCGGGTTGCTGCCCGAGTAGTAGACGAAGAAACCCCACCCGAGCACGTGCAGGAACAGCACGGCACCGCCGAAGCCGGAAAGCCGCAACCACTCGACCCGTGTGAATGCGGTCTTCATGTCACGTGCGGAAGCGCGCGGAGGGTCATCACGAGGCCGAGACCGAGCACGACGACGGCGCTCACCGCCGGGAGCAGCCGCACGGCGCTCCCGCTCGAGGTTGACTCGTCGGAAGGTGCCTCTTGCCGCGACGGCGAGCAGGCCGAGTCCGGTCATCGTCGCCGCGAGCCCGAGGCTGAAGGCGAGGATCAGGACGAGCCCGAAGCCGACCCGGTGCAGCGAGATCGCCGCCAGGAGGACGACGAGCGCGGTCGGGCACGGGATGATCCCGCCGGAGATGCCGATCCCGAGCAGGCGCCGCATGCCGAGCGCGGGGTCGTGGCTGTGGCCGTGATCGTCGTGTCGTGTCGTGGCCGTGCTGGTGGCATGGCCGTGAGCGTGGGCATGGGCGTGAGCCCGGTCGTGTCGCCACTCGCCGAGGCGCCAGCGGAGCACCGAAAGCCCGACCCCGACGATCAGCAGCGCCGAGACGAGGTTGAGCCACGGGTAGAGCTGATCCGGGAGGATGAACTGCGAGAGGCTCAGCGTCACGAGCCCGAGCGCGAAGACGCCGATCGTGTGGGTGACGGTCACCGTCCCGCCCAGCAGCACCGCGTGGCGCGCGGTGCCGCGCGAGCCGACGAGGTAGGCGGCGATGATCGATTTGCCGTGACCCGGGCTGAGCGCGTGCGCAGCGCCCCAGAAGAACGCGATCCCGAGCGCCGCGAGCAGGAACCAGCCGTCGAGCTTCCCGTGCACGATCAGCGCGGCGAAGCCCGAGTCGGCGACGGCGCGGACGCCGACGCGCTGGTCGAGCAGCTTCGCCGAGAGCAGCGCGGGCGGCGCGCCGGCGGTGGCGCCCGGAACGACGCGCCGCCGACGCCGAGGTGACGTGGAGCGGGCTCTGGAGCAGGTTCTTCGGGTAGCCGAGCAGCCGGTCGCTGACGCTCGTGGACGGCACGCTCGACTGCGCGAGGCGCGCGCCGGCGGACGAGGCGACGACGATCTCGCTTCCATCCAATCCTGCCGGCATAGTTGTCGTCGCTGATAGGCAAGCAGCGCTCCGCCTGTCAGCTTCGGACCTGACGAACAGAACCTCGAGCCGCGTCGTGTCAGGCCGCCCTGCCCCGGCGGGAAGGCGAGCTCATGTGCGAACGGGGATCAGCCGCGCCGGCCTTGCCGTCGACCGTGAGGTGGAGCGTTCGCGGCGATCCGGCGGGCGTAGGCGGCAGCGTCGACGCCGCCGGCCTGGCGCGCCTGGAACGTCGGGATCTCCGCCATGTCGAGGACGTAGACGACGTAGAGCCGGTTGCCGGAAACGTCGAGCTCGCTGTAGCGGTTGATCGTGAAGTTGCCGAGCGGGTGCGCGGTCGCCGCAACCGGAGCACGCGAGCGCCGCGAAGGCGGCAAGGACGACGCAGCAGCCGCTTCACGTCGCGATACCTCCGCGCGACCGGCGCCCAGAGCAGCGAGAAGTGCGGGTTGAGCGCGAGCGCGCGGCCGAACCAGGTCGCGCGCGACGCCTGATTGCCGAGACAGCGCTCGATCATCCCGCGGTGGAAGAACTTGAGCGCGTCCTGCGTCCCGAGCCGGAGCGCGAGCTTCGAGTAGCGCGAGCGCCGCGCGGCACTGCCCGTTGCGCGCGAGCGCCCAGCCGAGCACGTCGTCGCCGTCGATCGACGGCCGCTCGCGCTGCCCGATCCGCGCGAGCGCGAGCGCGTGCTGCAGCCGGATGCCGTGGTCGACGTCGAAGAGCGCGATCTCGAGGTCGACGCGGACGCCGTTCGCGCGCAGGAGCTTCTCGATCGCGCCGATCAGCGCGTACTGGCGTCGCGCGAGCACCGGCCGGCCGGTGACCGTGTAGAGGTCGCCGAGCGTCGCCACGTACTGCGGCAGCGGGATCAGGTCGACCGCCGCGCGCTCGAGCGCGATCGCGTGCGCGTGTGTCGCCGCGCGCGGCCTCGGCGGCGGCGAGCGCGTCGAGGCCGTAGGCGTAGTTCGGAAACGATCGCGTTCGCGAGCCGGAACTCGCGCTCGGCGGCGACGATGCGGCCGTGGTTGAAGTAGAGCTTGCCGAGCTGGACGTGCGTCCACGCGGTCGGCTCGGCGGTGTCGGTCGCGGCGTCGACCGCGAGCTTCATCGCCTTGATCGCAGCCGGCGGTGTGGCCGATCAGCTCGCGGCCGTACGAGACGCGCGCGTACGACGAGAGGCTCGGCCTGAGCCGGTTCATCGTGTCGAAGTCGCGGAACGCCGAGCCGGTAGCGGCCGAGCTCGATCTCGGCGTCGCCGATCACGCCGTAGTTGCGCGCCGTCGTCGGCGAGAGCGCGTGCGCCTTCTCGCCGAGCTGCAGCGCCAGCGCGAAGCGGTGGCGCGAGAGCGCGAGCGAGCCGAGCCCGCTGTACACGAGGTAGTCCTTGCGAGTCGAGCGTCGAGCGCGCGATCGAGCGCGCCGCCCGACTTCGTGTAGTAGCTCGGGTCGCCGGTCTCGCGCGCCCGCTGCTGGTAGGCGAGGCCGAGCAGCGCCCAGCTGTGCTCGTCCGTCGCGTTCGCCTCGAGCGTCGCCTGGAGGCTCCGGACGAGCGACGTCGTGCTCGCGTTGAGCGCGAAGCCGGCCTTGAAGTCCTCGGCCGACTGCGAGGCGGCGAGCGCGTCGGGCGGCGCGGCCTGCGGCTCGTCGAGCACGCCGCCGAAGAGCGCCGCGAATCCGGCGGCGATCACGGCGGCGATTGCGATCAGGAGCTTGTTCGTCATCCGTGTCGAGCTCCGGGAGGTGGGACGGCCCGCGCCGCAGCTGCGGGCCTCCCGGTCGCGGTCGCGGCTCAGCTGGTCGCCTTCGAGTTCGTGTAGCCCTAGTGCGGCGTCGGCACGTACGGGAAGTGCGCGAGGTACGGCATGTCGTTCGGCGTTGACGCCGTCGCCGAGCGGAACCTTGTTGCCCTTGAGGAAGCCGGCGACTGCCTGCTCCTCGATGTCGACGACGTCGTCGCTCGAGCCGGCGGCCGTTCGGGAAGCCGGCGTTGTCGCCGCCGAGCACGCCCATCCGGTTCGGGTGCGCCGACGACCGGGATCGACGAGGTTGATCCGCAGCTCGTCCGCGAAGGTCTTGCCCGTGTAGGTGACCTTCGGGATGCCGGTGCCGAGCACGGCGACGAGATCGTCGCGGCCGGTCGTCGGGAGCGCCGACCTTGTAGAGCTTGTTCATCACGGCCGCCAGGATCGGGGTCGTGTAGTACTTCTCGAACTGCGCGTCGTGCCGCCGGGGTTGTCCGGTTCCAGAGGTCCTTCGAGCCCGGTCGGGATGACGACCTCGTTGATCGAGCGGCTCGCCGAGGCGCGAGACCTGCGTCCAGCCGCGTGTAGAGGTTGCCGTTCACGATGACGTTCTTGCGGTTCGTCGCCGCCCAGACGCCGATCGTGTGGGTCTTGTTGTCGACCTGCGAGATCGGGATCTGCAGGGCGATCGTGTGGACGTTGTAGCCGGACAGGAAGTCCTTGCCGCCGCCCATGTTCCCGGTCGTCCCCGCCTTGCGGAACGCGACGAGATCGAAGATCGCGCCGACGTCGGCGAAGAACGGGTCGTCGCGCTGGCCGGCGAAGATCGACGACGCCGTCCTTGGTGACGATCGTCGACGTCCGCGGACGGCTCGTAGTTCTTGACCTCGACGAAGCCCTGCTGAAGCGCGGGCCGATGTTGTTCATCGGCGTCTTGCCGGTCGCGAACACGGCTTGCCGTTCAGCGTCGCCGTCCAGGTCTGCTCCGTGTTGCCGAGGAAGTACGGCCCGGTCGGCGTCTTGAACTGGAAGTTCCAGGTGACTGGTCGGGCTTGCCGTCGCCGTTCCGGTCGATGTAGATCAGGTACTTGCGCGCGGACTGGGAGAACGTGTAGTAGTTCGGCCCGGCCGCCGGATCCTCACCCGGGATCCAGTTGGCGACGATCGTCATCGTGTTCGGCTTGTCCGGGCTCCGGAACGCGTACAGGTCGGTGTTGTCCGCCGTCGGATCCTCCGAGATCAGCGGTGCCTCGCGGTGGCTCGACGCGTTGCTCGAGCTCGGGGCCAGACGGCCGACGAACAGCGCGAGCAACGTCACACCGGCGGCCGCCAGACAAGCGATTGCGAGTCTTTCGCATCATGCGGCTCCTTCTCTAGGACGGCCGGTCGGGTTGTCGGTGGCCGTCGATCGCCGCTCATTCGCCGCCCCGGCCGGATCGGTTCGGTCCGCCGCAAAAAGTCAGGCGTTGCAGACAACGTGCTCCGCTTCTTGAACGGTGCCTCGCGCCGCACATTTGCGCCGGGACCCTGGGCCGCAACCGCGCCCAAGCGGAATCGCGCGCTTTCACTGCCTCCGAATCAGGCTCGTCGCGCACCCGACAACTTGTCGGTCGCGGTACGCTCACCGTTCGGGGCGGCGACGGTCAGACGTTGAAGCGGATGTTCAGCACGTCGCCGTCGCGGACGACGTAGGTCTTCCCCTCGAGACGCTGTAGCCCGCGCCGCGACGCCTCGGCGTGCGAGCCGGCGTCGACGAGATCCTTCCAGTCGATCACCTCGCAGCGGATGAAGCCGCGCGCGATATCGGAGTGGATCGTTTCCGCCGCGTCGAGCGCCGTCTCTCCCCTCCGAAGCGTCCAAGCCCGGGTGTCCTTCTCTCCCGCCGTGAAGAACGTGACCAGATCGAGCGCGTCGTGGAGTCGCCGGACCACCTCTTCGAGCGCCGACGCGCCTCCCTCCCGGAACGCCGCCGCCTCCGCTTCGTCGAGCTCCGCGAGCTCTGCCTCGAGGGCGAGGTCGATTCCGCCCGGCCCGTTCTCGACGGCGATCAGCGGCTTCGTGGTCAGCGGCTCGAGCTCGGGCGGCAACCCGCCCGGGTACTCCGAGAGCGGCTTCTCCGCGTCGATGTGCGCGAGCACCTTCCCAAGCTCCTCCACCTCGACACGGAGTTTCGGATCGCCGGACTTCGCCTGCTTCTCGACCCGCTCGATGCGCCGCTCGACGTGGTCGCGATCGGCGACGAGCAGCTCGAGCCGGAGCGTCTCGAGGTCGCCCGCGGGATCGCAACCGGCGAGAAGCCGTCGAGAACGACGAGGAGCGCGTCGACCTGGCGGAGGTTGCCGAGCAGCGCAGGGCCGGTTCCCGGGACGTCCTGGACGCGAATCGCCGCAGGCGTCACCTTCTTCGCATGCACCACCTCCGCGAGCGCGTCGAGCCGCGGGTCGGCGATCTGCGCCATGCCGACGTTCGTCTTCCCGTACTCGCCGCCGCCGGTCTTCGTCAGCGCCGCGAAGAGCGTCGTCTTCCCTGCCCCGGGCAGGCCGACGATCCCGACTTCGAGGGCCACGCGCTAGCCGCGGGCGCCGAAGCCGACGCGGCTTTCGCGCGCGTAGCGCTTCACGAAGACGATCTTGGCGACAGCAACCGTGTAGTGGCCGTCCTCGGCCTCGAACGAGAACCCGCCGTCCGATTCGACGGCAAGCGCCCTGTCGAGGTCGTCGGCTACCGCCGGCGTCACGTCGACCGAGAGCGCCTGCGCGCCCTCGAAGGCGATCTCGAGGCGGATCCGCTCGGCGTCAGCCACGACTCACGAGCTCCGCCAGGACGCCGCCGGTCGCGTCGGGATGAAGGAAGGCGACCTGCGAGGCCGAACAGGCCCGTGGCGCGGCCGCTCGTCGACCAGCTCCGCGCCCGAGGCGGCGAGGAGCGCAAGCTCCGCGCCGACGTCGTCGACCTCGAACGCGACGTGGTGCATACCGGGCCCGCGCTTCGCGAGGAACTTGCCGACCGGCGTGTCGGGCCCGAGCGCGGCGAGCAGCTCGACCCGGCCGCCGCCCACCTTCATCGAGACAGCCTCGACGCCCTGGTCGACGACCGCTTCGCGATGCTCGAGCTCCGCCCCGAACAGACGACGGTAGGTGTCGACGGCTTCGTCGAGGTCGTCGACTGCGACGCCGAGGTGGTGGATGTCCCGAACGGGCACGGCGCGATGCTAGCCGCTCGGTGAGGCGGCCCGCCGATCCGCATGCGAAGATCGGGCGGTGAGGCTCCTGCTCTCCACCGCCGTCCTCGCGGCGGTCGTCGTGCTCGGCGGCTGTGGCTCCTCGGGGCCGAAGAGCAACGGCGTCGCCGACAAGACGCCCGCAGAGATCCTCACCGCCGCGCGGGCTGCTGCAGCCGGCGCGACGTCCGTCCACGTTTCCGGATCGGGCTCACAAGGCGGCACCACCCTCGATCTGAACCTCTACCTCGCCGCGGGCAAGGGCGGCAAGGGGCACATGAGCGTGAACGGGCTCGCCTTCGACATCGTGCGCGTGGGCTCCACGGCGTATTTCAAGGGCGACAAGAAGTTCTGGTCGAACTTCGGTGGAGGCACCATGGGTGAACTGCTCAAAGGCAGGTGGCTGTCGGAGCCGAGCGGCACGGGAGATCTGGCATCCCTCTCGTCGCTGACGGATATCCAGAAGCTCGTCACCGCGATCCTCGGATCGCACGGCACGCTGGAGAAGGGCGCGACGAGCACCGTCAACGGCACGTCCGTGATCGCGCTGAAGGACACCGCCAAGAACGTCGTGCTCTACGTGAGCACGACCGGCGAGCCGTACCCGATCGAGCTCGCGAGCGCGACCGGAGAAGGGAACGATCTCGTTCGGCGACTGGAACGCGCCCGTCACGGTCGCCCCGCCGGCGAACTCGATCGACATCAACAAGCTGAAGAGCGCGACCGGCTGATCGAACGTCAGGCGCCGGCGCCCGGCTCGATCGCGAGCGCGCGCACGACCCCGACGGCCTCCGACGCGCGCGACTCGAGCTCGCCGTCTCCGAAGAGCTCGAGCAGCTCTTCCCGCGACAGGGTTTCCTTCTCGAGCAACGCGGCGGCGATCCGGTCGAGCGACGGCCGGTGCTTGGCGAGGATCCGCAACGCCTCTTCGTAGGCGTCGTCGGTGAGCCGCGCCTGCTCCTGGTCGCGCATCCGCTTGGTCTCCTCGGACAGCGCGTAGTTGTCGGCCCGCATCGTCCGCGCGACGGCGCTTTCTCCCATGCCCCACTCGAACACCATCGAGCGGGCGATTTCGGTCACCTTCTCGAGATCGCTCGCCGCGCCGTTCGTGACGCGGCCGAAGACGACCTGCTCGGCGGCGCGGCCTGAGAGCGCGACGACCATCCAGTCGAGCAGCTCCTCCTTCGTCTCGAGATAGCGCTCCTCCTCGGAGAGGTGGAACACGTAGCCGAGCGCGCTCCCGCGAGCGATGATCGTCGCCTTCTGCGGAGTCGCGGCCGACGAGGTGCGCCACGAGAGCATGCCCGCCCTCGTGGTAGGCGAGGATCCGCTTCTCCTTGTCGGTGACGACGCGGCGCTGCTGGAGCCCGGCGACAACCCGCTCGAGTGCGTAGTCGAAGTCTGAGCCTTCGATCAGATCGGCGTCGCGGCGGCCGGCGTTGATGGCGGCCTCGTTGCAGATGTTCGCGAGATCGGCGCCGGTCAGGCCCGACGTCTGGCGCGCGATGTTGTCGAGATCGACGTCGGTTCCGAGCGGCTTGCCCTTGCTGTGGACGCCGAGGATCGCGATTCGCCCGCGCAGGTCCGGCTGCTGAACGAGGATCTGCCGGTCGAAACGGCCCGGGCGAAGGAGCGCCGGATCGAGGTCCTGGAGCCGGTTCGACGCGGCCATCACGACCACCTGGTCGCGCGGGCCGAACCCGTCGAGCTCGACGAGCAGCTGGTTCAGTGTCTGATCCTGCTCGCGGTTGTGCGAGTGACCGCTTCGAGTCCGGCCGACGGCGTCGAGCTCGTCGATGAAGACGATCGACGGCGCGTTCTTCCGCGCCTCTTCGAACAGCTTGCGGATCCGCGACGCGCCGAGGCCGGCGTACATCTCCACGAACGCCGAAGCGCTCTGCGCGAAGAAGCGCGCACCCGAGGCATTGGCGACCGCCTTGGCGGCAAGCGTCTTGCCGGTTCCGGGCGGCCCGTGCAGGAGGATCCCCTTCGGCACGCGCGCGCCCAGACGCTCGAAGCGCTTCGGGTCGCGCAGGAAGTCGACGACCTCCTGAAGCTCCGCCTTCGCCTCGTCGAGGCCCGCGACGTCGGCCCAGCTGACCGCCGAGGACGACCCGGGCGAGATCTCCGTCGGCTTGACGCGCGGCATCACCTTGAGCGTCCGCCAGAGGAGATAGACGACGACGCACATCAGCGCGAAGAACATGACCGGAAGCCATGTCAGCGCGAAGTCCTGGATCGCAGAGGCAATGCTGGCGGCCGGCATCGAGAGCATCATCGGCAGGGGGTGCCCGCGACTAAAGCGGATCGAGCTCGAGCTCGAGACAGGCGGCGAGCGCCGCCTCGGCGACCTCGAGCTGCGCCGAGGACGGCTCGGCCGTCGCCACCCGATGCTGGAACTCGTGGCCCGGCCGCGCGAGCGCGCGAGCGGCAGGGTGCTCCGAGTTTCGCTGCATCCATCCGAAGATCTCGGTGGCGGCCGCCACCGATCCAACGGCTGCGCGCCGACACGGGCGGCGGGCCGGAACCGGACGGGCGCCCGCGCGGCAAGCACGTTCCCGACCGCGCCCGCGGCGAGCATCGGGCCGACGAGGTGCGTGCCGCACCGCTCGTGCTCGCGTGGGCGCGGCTCGCCGTGCTCGTAGCTCCCGATCGTGATGTGCTCGGCGCCGTGGTAGGCGGCAAGCTCGCCGCCCCGCAGCGCCAGAATCGACGGCCCGAGCGAGATGACACCGCCGACGAGCTCCTTCGTGACGTTGCCGAGCCGCGACCGGCGCACGCCGCGCGTCACGACCGCCGTCCCGAACATCGCCGCGAAGACGCCCGGCCGCTACGAACGGCAGCCTCGCCTCGGGGAGCAGGTGCCTGAGGCGCGGGAGGAAGGCGAACCGACTCGACGAGCTTCGCCGGCCCGCGGAGAAGCGGGCTCTCGACGCGGGATGCAACAAGGCGCTTGCGTTCTGCGACGACCTTCAGCTCGCCGTTGGGGGTGCGCACGGCGCACGCCCACGACGTCGGCCCGTGGACGAGCACACCGTTCGCGAGAGCCATCCCGCCGAGACGGATCTTCTCGTCAGTCACCCCCGCAGGCTACCCGCCGCAGAGCACGCCTGAAGAGCCCGGGCGGCCTCGCCCGGCGTACCGTCGCCGATCGGCCGCCCGTCGAGCTCGACGACCGGAATGACCTCGCGGATCGACGACGAGGTGAACGCCTCGTCGGCTGCGCGCAGCTCGTCGACGACGAACGTGCCCTCGGAAACGCGGTAGCCCGCCGCGGGCGCAAGCTCGAGAATCGTCGCGCGCGTCACCCCCGCGAGCACGCCGACCTCGACCGACGGCGTGCAGAGCGTCTCGCCCGTCGCGCCACCAGACGTTCGAGATCGGCGCCTCGAGCACGATCCCGCCGTCGGCGAGGAAGACGGCGTCGTCGGCGCCGCAGCCGCTGGGCCTCGGCCTCGGCGGCCATGTTCACCGCGTAGCTCGTCGACTTCACGCCGGGCAGCAGCCAGCCTGGCCGGTCGAGGCCGACGCCGAGGTGCAGCGAGACGAGCCGGATTCCGCGCTCGCGGCGCTCCTCGAGGTCGGCCGGGATCTCGGCGACGGTCGCGACGAGCGTCGCCCCGGTCCAGTAGAGGCGCAGGCCTGCGTCCGGCCGCCCGCGGCCGCGGCGACCGCCGTCTCCGCGAGCCGCATGCACTCGTCGCGGTCGGGCGGCGGCAGGGCGAGGCTGGCCGCCGACGCCGCGAGCCGCTCGACGTGCTCGGCGAGACGGAACGGCCGGCCGCCGTAGACGCGCGTCGTCTCGAACGCCGCGCGCCCGCGCAGGAGCGCCTCGTCGCCGGCGTCGAAGACGGGCTCGTCGGGATCGACGAGGCCGCGTCCCGCCACCGCGACGGCGAGCAGCTTCACGCCGGCACCAGCCCGCCGACGGCCGCGAGCAGCGGCCGCGCCTTGACCCACGACTCCTCGATCTCGGCCTCCGGCTCGGAGTCCCAGACGATCCCGCCGCCGACCCAGAGGTGCACGCGGCCCGCCGGCGACCGCGAACGTGCGGATCGTCAGCGCGAGGTCGAAGTCGCCGTCGGGCCGGACGTCCGAGCGCGCCCATCGACGCGCCGCGGCCGACCGGCTCGAGCGCGGCGATCAGGTCGAGCGCGGCGATCTTCGGCGCGCCCGTGACCGAGCCGCCGGGGAACGTCGCCGCCAGGATCTCGGCGAGCGTCGCGTCCTCGCGCAGGCGGCCCTCGACGGTCGAGACGAGATGCGTCACGCCGGCGAGCTCGTCGCTGCGCCATCAGCTCGGGCCAGCGCACCGAGCCCGGCTCGCAGACACGGGCCAGGTCGTTCCGCTCGAGGTCGACGATCATCACGTGCTCGGCGGCGTCCTTCGCGCCCTCGACGTCCTCGCCGGCGGGGCGCGTGCCCTTGATCGGCATCGTCAGCAGGCGGTCGACCGCGCCGCGAGAGGAACCGCTCCGGCGAGGCCGAGACGATCGCCCAGCCGTCGCCGGCGAACGGCCGCGGGTGGAGCGGACGGAGCGGCGCGAGCGCCGCCGCGAGCCCGCCGGGTCGCCCGCGAACGGCGCGGACAGGTGCTGGACGAGGTTCACCTGGTAGACGTCGCCGCGTGCGATCGCCGCGCGCACCGCGTCGATCGCGTCCGCGTAGTCGTCGTCGCTCCAGGTGCGCTCCCACTCGCCGAGCGTGTAGCCGGCGTCTCGAGCCGGTTCCTCCCGCGCCGGACGGATGCGGCAAGCGAGCGCCGGCAGCGGGCACGGCTCGGGCGGCGCGGCGCCTCGCTCCCGCCGGAGCGGATCGGAGAGGCGGTAGCCGAGAAAGAGGTCGGCGACGACGTCGTCGCGGCCCCAGAAGCCTTCGTCTGCGAGGTAGGCCTCGAGCGCCTCGAACGCGTCGTGGGCGTCGTGCAGCTCGAGCACGGCTGCGCTCGTTAGCGCCGTCTCCCGAGCACGAGCAGGTAGCGGCGCGGCGCGCGGATCCCATCGTCGGTGCGGTACTCCTCGTACAGCTCGACGAACGAGCGGTGGAACTCCCTCGCCTCCGCGTCGTCGAGGCGTCCGAGAACGGTGACGACCGGTGCCGCCGTCGTCGAGAAGAGCTCCCAGATCTCCTCGCCGGAGCGCGCGTCCATCCAGAGCGTGCCGTCGTGGAAGTCGAGCTCGAAGTCGTCGCCGAGCATGTCCTCGACGTGGTCCTCGCGGCCCCATTCGTAGGCCTCGCGCCCCTCGATCGGCGCGTCGGTGAAGCGGCGGTAGAGCTCGCCGAGCTTCGGGTTCGGGCGCCACGCCGTGAAGCCGAGCCTCGCCCCGGGACGGGCCACCGCGCGAGCTCGGCCGCGACGTTCGCGTGGTCGGGCGCGTAGACGAGGCCGAAGTTCGACGCGAGGACGTCGAAGGAACCGTCGTCGTACGGCAGGTACTCGGCGCTCCCGGTGTCGACCTCGATCGCGAGTCCCGCGTCCTCGGCGTCGAGGCGCACCTTCTCGACGATCAACTCGCTGCTGTCGAGCGCGGTCACGTCGGCGCCGGCCAGCGCCGCGCGGATCGCGGTCGCGCCGGTCCCCGTGACGATGTCGAGCCAGCGATCGCCCGGCGCGGGCGCGAGCTTCGAAACGAGCTCCTCCTCGATCGGCTCGAGAAGTGCCGCAAGCCTCTCGTACGTCGCCTCGCCCACGGGCCGGAGCATACTTGCGGCGTGGGAGACCTCTTCAGCGAGGCCGCGGGGCGCCGGCTCGACGAGGTCGCGCCGCTCCCGCAGCGGCTGCGGCCCGCGACGCTCGACGAGTTCGTCGGCCAGGAGCACGTCGTCGGGCCCGGCCGGGCGCTGCGACTCGCGATCGAGGCCGACCGCGTCCCGTCGCTCGTCCTCTACGGCCCGCCGGGCACGGGCAAGACGACGCTCGCGCGGATCGTCGCGCAGACGACCGGCGCGGCGTTCGAGGAGCTCTCGGCCGTCTCCGCGACGGTCGCGAACGTGCGCGACGTGCTCGCGCGGGCGCGCGAGCGGCTCGGCGGGAGCGGCAGCGCACGATCCTCTTCCTCGACGAGATCCACCGCTTCAACAAGGCCCAGCAGGACGCGCTGCTGCCCGGCATCGAGGAGGGCCTCGTCACGCTGATCGGCGCGACGACCGAGAACCCGTACTTCGAGCTGAACTCGGCGCTGCTCTCGCGGACGCAGGTCTTCGAGCTCGAGTCGCTGACGGAGGACGAGCTGCTCGAGGTCGTGCGACGCGGCGCCCGACGCTCGAGGTCGAGCCGTCGCCGAGAGTCGAGCGCTCGTCGCGCGGCGTGCCGGCGGCGACGCCCGTTCGGCGCTCTCGATCCTCGAGCTCGCCGTCCAATCAGCCCGGGCCGGAGGCGTGGAGCTTGCGAGGCGCACGTCGACGACGCCGCGCGCAAGCGGCCGCTCCTCTACGACAAGGGCGGCGACGCGCACTACGACTTCATCTCGGCCTGGATCAAGTCGACGCGCGCGAGCGACGTGCAGGCGTCCGTCTACTACCTCGCCGCGATGCTCGAGGGCGGCGAGGACGCGCGCTTCATCGCCCGGCGGATGATCGTGCTCGCCTCCGAGGACATCGGCAACGCCGACCCGCAGGCGCTCGTCGTCGCGGTCGCAGCGGCGCAAGCGGTCGAGCACGTCGGCCTGCCCGAGGCACGGCTGAACCTCGCGCAGGCCGCGATCTACCTCGCACGGGCGCCGAAGTCGAACGCCTCCTACCGGGCGCTGAACGCGGCGACCGCCGACGTCCGCGAGCACGGCCACCTCCACCCGCCTGCAGCGATCCGCTCGGCCTCGTATCCGGGAGCGAGCAAGCTCGGGCGCGGCGAGGGCTACCGCTACCCGCACGACGACCCGGCCGGCTTCGACGTCGACTGCCTCCCCGACGAGCTCAAAGGGCGCGTCTACTACGAGCCGTCAGGCGCGGGCGAAGAGACCGAGCGCCCGCGCGGGGCCTAAAGGATCCGCGCGCCGAGCGCGCTCGCGGCGAGCTCGACCGCGAGGATCGCGGTCTCGTTCGCGCGGTCGAGGATCGGGTTCACCTCGACGAGCTCGAGCGAGTCGAGCCGGCCCGACTCGGCGACCAGCTCGAGCACGAGGTTCGCCTCGCGGTAGGAGAGACCGCCGCGCACCGGCGTCCCGACGCCCGGCGCGAACATCGGGTCGACCACGTCGAGGTCGAAGCTGACGTGGAGGAAAGCCGTGCCCGAGAGGAACGCGAGCGCCTCGCGCATCACGCGCTCGACGCCGAGCCGGTCGAGGTCGGTCATCGTGAACACGCGCACGTCGAGCCGCCCGATCAGCTCGCGCTCGCCCGCGTCGAGCGAGCGCACGCCGACGAGCGCGGCGCGTTCGACCGACGGCGTCGGCCACGCGTCGCTCTCGAATCCGGCGCCCGCGACGCCGAGCGCCGCCGCGAGCGGCATCCCGTGCACGTTGCCGCTCGGCGAGGTCTCGGGCCGGTTCAGGTCGCCGTGCGCGTCGACCCACAGCACGCCGCCGGCGCCGCTGCCCTTCGCCATCCCGCCGAGCGTCCCGATCGCGATCGAGTGATCGCCGCCCAGCACGAGCGGGACGAAGCCGTCGGCGCGCGCCTGCGCGACGAGCGCCGCGACCCGCCCGCACGAGACCTTGATCGAGTCGAGATAGCGAGCACGCGGATCCCCGACCTCGGTCGACCTCCGGCACGTCCACCGGCACGTCGCCCCAGTCGACGCAGACGCGGCCGAGCGCGGCGATCCGCTCCTGGAGCCCCGCGTAGCGGATCGCCGACGGGCCCATGTCGACGCCGCGCCGGCCTGCGCCGAGGTCGAGCCCCGCGCCGATCACCGCGACCGGCGGCGCCGGTTCCGGAGCTGCCCATACGGCGCCAAGGCTAGACTGCGCCCGCGCGGCGAGGTAGCTCAGTTGGTAGAGCACACGGCTGAAAACCGTGGTGTCGCCGGTTCAAGTCCGGCCCTCGCCACTCCTCAGGACACAGCGCGGGACGATCGCGACCTCTTCGCCGACACGGCCCCGGTGAGCCCGCTCGCGTTGCCGCCGCTGATCGCGATCGAGTACGCGCCGTAGGAGTCCTCGTAGACGATCAGCTCGCCGCGCTTGGCGTCGGCGAACGTCTCGGCGACGACCGCGTAGTACGAGTGCACGGGGAAGAGCAGCTCGACGCGGTCGCCCGGACGAGAGCCCGACCGCCTCGACGTCGCGCGCGGGCGACGTTCAGCTCGAGGTTCCCGAAGCGGTCGACGGCGAGCACCGTCGCGCGCATGCCCGCCGGCCCGACACCGGGCCTCGGAAGCTCGATCCGAACGAGCGTCGCCGGATCGACCTCGTCGCCGAGCTCGTCGAAGCGCGACGCCGCTCGCGAGATGCGCGGCGACCGGGCGCGAAGATGTCGCGGGCGTGGAAGGTCCGCGAGACCGGCTCGAGGTGGTAGCGCGGGTTCGTCAGCGCGCGCACCGCCTCGACCGCGGCTCGGCGGGCGCCGCGAGCGAGAGCAGGCCGTTGTCGGGCCCGACGTAGACGCGCCCGTCCGTCGTCCGGATCGCGATCGCACGGCGATCGCCGCCGACGCCCGGATCGACGACCGCGAGGTGAACGCCGACGGGCATGTACGGGACCGAGCGCGCGAGGACGAGCGCGCCCTGGGTGACCGCCTGCGGCGCGATGCCGTGCGTGATGTCGACGATCTCGACGTCCGCGCGCGATCCGCTTGATCACGCCGCGGCAGACGCCGGCGAAGTCGTCCTGGAGCCCGAAGTCGGTGAGGAAGGTGATCGTGCTCGAACATCAGGCTGCCCGGCCTTCGCGACGACGCCGCGCACCAGGCCGTCGAGGTCGTGCGTCTCCGCCTCGCCGACGCACGGTGAGGCCCTCGGCGCGAGCGATCCGGCGTCGTCTCGGGCCCGATCGTCACGGCCGGCGCCGCACCACCGATCCAGGCATAGGCGCGCGCCGCCGAGCCGGACGCGAGCACGACGACGTCGCCTGGCGGCGGGCTCGGGCGAGAGCAGGCGCGTCGCGGTAGAGCGGGACGAAGTCGGCGCCGAGCGCGTCGATCGGCCCGCGCCGCGAGTTCTCGGCGGCGGCGAACAGAACACGGCCCGTCCGGCCGCGGGAACTCGGCGAGCAGCCCGTCCTGGGACGAGACGTGCGGGACGAAGTCGGGCTCGATCCCGTGCGCGCGGAGCGTCTCGGCGGTGCCAGGCCCGACGGCCGCGACCTTCGGCAGGTTCGTCCGCGCGACGGGCGATCTCGTCGGCGCCGTTCGGGCTCGTGACGATCAGCCATTCGTAGCCGCGCGCAGTCGATCGGCTCGTCGGACGTGCGCTCGATCTCGATCAGCGGGCACTCGACGACCTCGAATCCGAGCTCCTCGAGCCGCTCGACGAGCGGGCCGGCCTGCGCACGCGGGCGTGTGACGATCACCCTCATGCGGCCCTGAGCGCCGCCGCCGCCAACAGTTCGGCGGCCAGCGCGGCCGGGTCGTCGCCGCTGCGCCTGCTCGAGCCACGAGCCGTCCTCCGCGGCGATCATCGCGAGCAGCGACGCTCCGTCGTGGTGCACGGCGACAGGCGCGAGGCAGCCGGCGCCGATCGCCGCAGCGCAAGCGCGCTCGGCCTCGCACTCGCCGCGCCGTCTCGGTGTCGCCGAGCCGGCAACACGAGCTCTTCCTCGCCCGCGCGCACCTGGAGCGCGAGCGCGCCCTGGCCGGCCTCGGGGAGCATCATCTCGACGGGCACGCGCAGCCCGATCTCATCGGCCGAGGCCGAGCCGGTCGAGACCGCACGCCGCGAGCACGAGCGCGTCGAGCCCTCGCTCGCGGGCCTTGCGCAGCCGCGTGTCGACGTTGCCGCGCAGCGGCTCGATCGAGAGCGACGGGCTCGAGCGCCAGAAGCTGCGCCCGGCGGCGCACCGAGGCTGTGCCGATCCGCATCCCGGCGCGAATCTCCGAGGCGCCGATCAGCGCGTCGCGCGGGTCCTCGCGCTCGAGGTAGGCACCGACGACGCAAGCCCGCGGTGTCCGTCGACGTCATGTCCTTGGCGGAGTGGACCGCGACGTCGATGCGCCCGGCGAGCAGCGCCTCCTCGAGCTCCTTGACGAACACGCCTCGCTCGCCGATCTGCCCGAACGGGCTCGAACGGTCACGGTCGCCGGTCGTCGTGATCGGGAGAAATGCGACCTCGTGCCCGGCACGCCGCAACGACGCCGCGGCGTGCTCGGCCTGAACGAGCGCGAGCCTAGACCCGCGCGAACCGACGCGAACCAGCATGAATCCTCACCAGCTCACCTTCCTCGAGGCCGAAGAGATGCCTGACGGCGTCGGCGTAGGCAGCGCCCTGGTCGGCCGCCGCTGCCTCCTTCATTCGTACCGTCGGCAAGTGCAACAGCTTGTTGATGATCTGTGCCGTCACCGCCTCGACGGTTCGGCGCTCCTCGTCGGAAAGACGCCCGAGCTTTGCGAGCTCGGCGCCTCGGATCTCCTCGGCGCGCGCGCGGAGCGACGTGATCGCCGGGACGACCTCGAGCGAGGCCTGCCACTCACGGAAGCGCTCGGCCTCCTCGGCGACGAGCTCTTCGGCCTTCGTCGCCGCGTCGTGCCGTCCTGCCAGCGTGTCCGCCACGACAGCCTCGAGATCGTCGACGTCGTAGAGGTAGCAGCCGTCCAGCTCGTGCACCGCCGGGTCGACATCGCGAGGGACGGCGATGTCGATGAAGAACAGCGGCTTGTGGCGGCGACCGGGCACGTCGCCAACGGAGACGACCGTTCCCGGCGCGCTCGTCGACGCCAGGACGACGTCCACATCGCCGAGCGTCCCCGCAACGTCGCCGAGATCGATTGGCTTGGCGCCGAAGCGTGCGCCGAGCTCGAGCGCCGGCTCGGGGCTTCGATTCGCGACGTAGGCGATCGTTGCGCCGCGCGACGATAGGTTCGCAGCGGCAAGCTCGGCCATCCGCCCAGCGCCGACGAGGAGAACGCGCCGGCCACGAAGATCGCCAAAGACCTGCTGGGCGAGCGCGGCGGCGGCGGCAGGCACCGACGCGGGGCTCTCGCCGATCGCCGTCTCGGTCCTCACTCGCTTCCCGATCTGAAGCGCCTGCCGAAAGACCCTGTCGAGCAGCGGGCCCGGGGAAGCCGAGTCGTAGGCGCTTCGAACCTGGCCCAGAATCTCGCCCTCGCCGGGAACGAGCGAATCGAGGCCTGCGGCGACGCGGAAGAGGTGCACCGCCGCAGCCTCGTCGTGGAGCCGGTAGACGACCGACGCCGAGCGGCTCGTCGGCAAGCTCCTCGAGCGAGGCGACCGCCCGTTCGACGTTCGCACTGGCGAGGTAAAGCTCCGTTCGATAACAGGTCGAGAGGCACACGGCGTCACCAAGATCGCGGGCGAGCGCCGCAGCCCGTGCCGGCTCGAGAGACACACGCTCGCGCAACTCGACCGGAGCGACGCGATGTGACAGTCCGACGAGCGAGAGCGTCACGTGTGGCTCCCCGACAGCGCGATCCGCAGGAGAATGACGAGAGCAAAGCCGCCGATCACCACGTACGCGCCGCGGCGACCCGTCGGCCGGGTCGCGAGAAAGCCGCCGTACACGAGCCACGTCACGACCGTGACGGCCATCAGCGTGTCGAGGCTCCGGCCCTGCTCGTGCAAGCGAACGAACCCTGCGACGAGACCCAGGGTGAGAACCGGGCAGCGCCACTGCCACGGTCCGCATCGTCAGCCGCTCGAGCGTGACGAGTGACGGCAGGCGCAGCGAGAGGATGTCGGCCGACCGATTCTTCAAGCGTCGGTCCTCGAGGAGATAGATGCCTGCGAGCGCGGCCGCGAGCGTGAAGCCGGCGAACGCCGCGAGGACGCATCCGACGTGGAGGACGAGAAAGAGATTGCCGTAGTGCGAACGCTCGCCGGCGTCCGTGCCGCCTCCGAAGCGCGCGACGAGGAACAGCACCGCCGCGAGCGGCATCACCGTGAGGCCGAGCAGCCGGTAGCGCGGACCGCAGCCCCAGATCAGGTACGTGCCGACGACGAACCAGACGAACAAGTTGAGCGAGCCCGCCCAGCTCGACCACGGGAACCCATCGGCGCCTGCAGCCTGCACCACGAGCAGGCCCGTCTGCGCCAGCCAGCCGATCCGCACGCCCCATGTCCCATAGCGCGTGAACCGCGGCGAGGAATACGCGAGCGCAGCCTCGCCGTAGCCCAGGAGTGCAGGCCAGAAGAGAAGCTCAACCATCCGCGTCGTGGGCTCGAAGCCGCTCGACGAGCTCCGCGACCTCGCGCTGGAGCCGTTGCAGCTTCGACGCGACGATCAGCACGTATGCAAGCAGCGCGAGAAAGACGACCAGGTACGCCGCCGCGGTGTACTTCTCGCTGGGAGTCAAGCGATCAACTCCCGTAGCTCGCGCAGACGCGCGTCGATGCGCTTCCCGGCGAGCTCGATCTGGTAGAGCGTCGCGAAGAGCGCCAGCATCGCGGCGAGGCAGACCGAGAAGGTGAGGAATTGGGTGCCGGTCATCTGCGGGCCCTGCGACGTGAAGACGACGGGGTGGATGAAGCTCTTCGAAAGCCGGATCGCGAGGAACGAGATCGGAATCAAGACGACCCCGAAGAGAGCGTAGACCGCGCACATGTTTGCACGCGCGGGCCCCGGATCGACCGAATACCGCAGCATGAAGTACGCCGCGTAGAACAGGAAGAGCACCAGGAAGAGCACGAGCTGGTCGTCGCTCCAGGCCCACCACACGCCCCACGAGATCTTCGCCCAGATCGACCCGGTGACGAGCGTGAGCGAGCCGAAGATCACACCCTGGTGGATGGCGACGTAGCTTTCGAGGTCGGCCTCCTCGGGTCGCTTCCAGAGGTGGAGCAGCGCCTTCCATGCACCCCAGGCGAACCCGGCGTACGCCGTGAGCGCGATCGGCACGTGGAAGTAGAAGATCCGCTGCGAGAGCCCCTGGTCGGGGTCGGTCGGAGCGTAGAAGAAGGTCAGCGAGATCCCCGCGGCGAGCAGAATCGTGGCCAGCCCCGCAATCGCGGTCAGCCGGTTCCGTTCGAGAGCCTCCCTCATGCCGTCAATCGTAGACGGGCCCTGGCCATCGCCGGTCAGGTCTCCGCCACGACGTACTCGAACCCGGCCCACGCGAGCAGACCGAACAGGACGTCGTAGAGAGCCAGAAACGCGAGGTAACGGCCGCCGGCTCCCGCACTCGCTCCGACGCCACCGACGATGATCGGAATCGAGAGCGGGAGGAAGAGGAGCGGCAAGATCAGTTCTCGAGCGCGGCCGGCGACGGCCATTGCGCCAGTGAGGGTGCCGACCGCACAGATGCCGATGTCGGCCAGCGCGACCGCGGCGACCGTCTCGGCTCCGATTCCCGAGAAGAACGCCGCAAACGCAGGCAACGCCACGACTTCTACGACAACGAGAAACACGAGCACGGCGAGTGTCTTTGCAAGCCAGATGGCGCTACGCTCGCACGGTGTGAGCACGAGCGCATCCATCAGGCCTTGCTCGCGTTCAGGCACGAACGCACGTGTCAGCCCGAGCAGTGCCGTGAAGAGCAGCGCGATCCAGAGCAGGCCGAGCGCCGCGACGTGCCCGGTGCCACGCGGAAGTGCGAAATGGAACACCACGAGAGCCGAAAGGACGAAGAGCAGCATCGCCGGCAGGGTCTCTTTGGCGCGCAACTCGAGCAGCAGGTCCTTGCGGGCGAGCGCGCCGACGTCGGCAAAGTAGCTCACACGAGCTCCAGCCAATCGGTCGCGAGCCGCTCGACGCGAGCCGGGTCGTGCGTCGCGACAACCAACGTCCTACCGGCGATCCCTTCGAGCGTGCGGTCGAGCAGCGACGCGCCGTCCGCGTCGAGTGCGTTGAATGGCTCGTCGAGCAGCAGCAGCTGTGGGTCGTGGAGCAAGACCCTGCACAGCGCGAGCCGCTGCTGCATTCCACGTGAAAACGTCGAGACCCGGTCGCTGCGGCGATCCCAGAGTCCGAACTCGTCGAGCAGTGCCGAGATCCGGTCGCGCCGGTCGACCACTCGATAGAGCCGGCCGAACAGCGTCAGGTTCTCGAGCGGCGTCAATTCGCGGTAGACGAGGGGTTCGTGCCCGAGATACCCGACTGCGGCGCGTTCCGGCAGCTCGAGCTCGCCCCCGGTCGGCGCAGCGAGCCCCGCGAGGACCCGCAGGAGCGTCGATTTCCCCGCACCGTTCGGGCCCGTCACGAGCAGGAAGGCGCCCGGAGCAAGCTCGAGGTCTACCTTCGAGAACACCCGTTTTGGGCCAAAGCTCTTGGAGAGGCCCCGGGCAGCAAGCGTCGTCACAGCACGTCCGCCAGGACGAATGCGAAGAACGCAACGCTGATCACACCGTTCATCGTGAAGAACGCGGCATCGAGTCGTCGGGTATCGCCGGGCCGCACGAGCGAGTGCTCGTAGGCGAGCAACGCGGCGACGCATGCGACACCGAGCCAGTACCAGACACCGACACCGAGCCCGAGCCCCGTCACCACGAGCAGCACGACGGTGGCGGCGTGGAACGCGCGCGCGCCGCGGAACACTCCGTCCTCACCGAAGCGCGTAGCCCACGAGTGCAAGCCCTGGTCGCGGTCGACGTCGACGTCGAAAAGCGCGTAGTAGAGGTCGAAACCGGCTACCCAACAGCCGACCGCTGCTCCGAGCGTCCAGGCTTGCCACGGAAGCTCGCCTGTCACCGCAACCCAGGCCCCGACGGCCGCCAAGCCGTCCACCGCCCCGAGCCAGAGGTGACAGAGCCAAGTGAACCTCTTCAGGTACGGGTAGATCACGAAGGCGATCACCGGGATCGGCCACAGCCAGCGGACGACCGGGTCGAGCTGCCATACGGCAATGAGGAACACGGCGAGCGACGCGATCGAGAATGCGACGACGCCGCCGATCGTCAGCGCACCCGACGGAAGCTCGCGGCCGGCGGTTCGTGGGTTGCGGGCATCGATTCCGGCGTCGATCAAGCGATTGAGCGCCATCGCGAGCGAGCGAGCGCCGACCATCGCGACGGTGATCCACAGGAGGTCGGACGCGGACGGCACGGCGCTCAGGGCGAGAAACGCTCCAACGTAGGCGAACGGAAGCGCAAACACGGTGTGCTCCACCTTGACCAGGCGAGCGAAGAGGGCAGCGCGGCCCATCAGCTCTGAACGTGGCCGGTTGTCTGTCCCGCGAGTAGCGACAGCGCGTGCGCGAGCGCCGGGCGCAGCACGGCATACCCGTCGCGGCAGCCTCCGGGCGATCCCGGGAGATTGACGACCAGCGTCGTTCCGATCACCCCGGCCAGGCCGCGAGAGAGGAGCCCGTGCGGGGTTTTCTCGACCGCATCCCGCCGAAGCGCTTCGGATATGCCCGGCGCGTCGCGTTCGAGCACAGCCTTCGTGGCCTCCGGGGTGACGTCGCGCGGACCGAGCCCTGTGCCCCCTGTCGTGAAGAGAACATGTGCGTCAACCGCAAGCTCCCGGATCGACTCGCCGATTCGAGCGACGTCATCCGGAACGGTTCGACGCGCGACTTCGTACCCGTCGTCGGCCAAGAGCGCTGCGAGCGTATCGCCGCTCCCGTCCTCTGCAAGCCCGCCCGACACCCGGTCGGAGATGGTCAGCACGGCAGCACGCACTGCACTACGCCTTGGTCTTCTCGAGCAGGGCGATGTCGGTGATCGACATTCCCTTGTCGATCGCCTTCGCCATGTCGTAGACGGTCAGCGCCGCCACGGCGACGGCGGTGAGCGCCTCCATCTCGACGCCGGTCTGGGCCGTCGTCTCGGCGGTGGCGACGATCTCGACACGATCGTCCCCAACCGTGAGATCGACTTCCACATTCGAGAGCGGCAGGGGGTGGCAGAGCGGGATCAGCTCGGCGGTGCGCTTCGCTGCCATGATCCCGGCCAGCTGCGCGACCACGAGTGGGTCGCCTTTCGGCAGGTCGCGAAGCCGGCGTGCGGTCTCCGGCGCCATCCGCACGGTCCCTGTGGCCGTCGCGCGCCGCCGCGACAGAGGCTTGGCGCCGACGTCGACCATCCTGACGGCACCGGAGGGCTCGTCGACGTGCGAAAGCTCGCCCACGCCGTCGATCCTAGAGGTTCGGCGCCGTTTTCACGTGAAACGGACGCGAAGAGGAAGCCGCGGTGCCCGATCGGATCCTCCGGAGCTCCCGCGGCGGAGAGCCACGCCGGCAGGATGATCTCGCGCACGAGCTCGAGCCCGGCCGCACCCGCCGCCGCGAGCAGCTCGTCCCGATTCAGCACCCAGCCGAGGTACTCGGTCCCGTAGCCGTACCGCTGCGCGCGTTGGAGCACGACGAACGACGGCGCGGCGAGCGCGGTTGGCACCCGTGTGACGTAGAGGAAGCCGCCGGTCGCACCGGCGAGCCCGGCCAGCGTCGCGCTGCCAGTCCTGCGCGTACTGGATCGAGCTCGAGGCCACGACGAGGTCGTAGCTGCGCTCGAGGCAGCTGTCGTCGTCGGAGAACGAGTCGCCGGGAAGCAACTCGCGGCCGAGGGCGACGAGCGGCTGGGCGTCGCGCCAGTGGGAATCCCGCTCGACTTCCGGCACGAGAGCCCGCCCGAGCGGCCATAGTGGCCCGGCCCGCCGCCCCAGTCGAGGAGCGTCACGCGCGTCTTGCCCCGCGCTGCGCGAGCGAGCGCATAGCCGAAGGCGATACGATCTGCTGCGCGTCGAGATCGTCCCGGGGCACCGGTTGCCCGAGCGGAATCTCGTGGTTCACGCCGAGCGGGCCAGGGCCCTCGACGAGGAAGGACGGCCATTTCTCGCGGTACACGCGCGCGATCGCCTCCACGTTCCAGTCGCCCGCCGTCGGCGCCCAGCCCTCGGGGACGTACTCCCACTCCGGCAGCGGCGAACGGGCTCCGGCGGAGGAGGCGGCGCCGGCGACGCGAAACCGGCCGCGCACGAGCCTTCACGATCGCCCCCTTGAGCGCAGCCCACAAACGGTGTCCCAAGTCCGTGAGCAAGCGTCGCGCGCACGGAGGGCGGCACGCGTCCGTCCATTCCGCGAGCGCCGCGACGACAGCGTCCACCTCCGCATCTGTCAGTTTGGGGGTAGAGCGGCAGGCTCAGCACCTCCGCAGCGAGGCGCTCGCTCACGTCGAGGCCGGGCCGCGCGAGCCGGGCGTAGCCGGGGTGCTGGTGGACGGCGCGCGGGTAGTGGACGAGACGTCTCGACGCCGCGCTCGGCGAGCCGCCGCTGCGCCGCCATCCCGGTCCCCGACCGGACGACTGAGAGGTGGTAGGCGTGCAGAAAGCCCTCGGGGACGGACTGGCTTGTCCAGTCCGAGTACGTCGTAGCGCGCGGCGATCGCCCGCCGGCGCACGTTTCCGGCCTCGAGATTCCGCAGCTTCACGAGAAGAAGGCCGCCTGGAGCTCGTCGAGCCGGCTGTTCCAGCCGTTCCGCACCGACTCGTAGCGCTCGCGCTCGCCGTAGGTGCGGAGCGACCTCGCGGCAGTCGCGACGTCCGGGTCGTCAGTCACGACCGCGCCCCCGTCGCCGAACGCGCCCAGGTTCTTCGTCGGGTAGAAGCTGAACGCCGCCGCGTCGCCGAGCGTCCCGGCGAGGACGACCGCGACCCGCAGCGCCGTGCGCCTGAGCCGCGTCCTCGACGATCTTGAGGCCGAGGCCGCGGAGCCCCTCGACGTCCGCACAGAGCCCGTAGAGATGAACCGGAACGACCGCGCGGGTGCGTCCGGTGACCGCCGCCGCCGCCGCGGCCGGGTCGAGCGTCCACGTCTTCGGGTCGACGTCGACGAGCACGGCGGTCGCGCCTGCAGCCTCGACGCCGGCGATCGTCGGACGCACGTGTTCGCCGGAACGATCACCTCGTCGCCGCCTCGACGCCCGCCGCCCGGAGCGCGATCGCGAGCGCCTCGGTTCCCGAGCCGACACCGACGGCCTCGCGGGCGCCGCAGCACGCCGCGAAGGCCGCCTCGAACTCGTCCACACGCTCACCGAGCACGAAGCCGGCCCCGGTCCAGACGCCGGTGATCGCCTCGTCGAGGTCGCCGCCCGCGATGCGCGCGCTCCACGCCGTGATCGAGGAACGGGACGTTCATGCCTCGCCCCAGTACCCTGCACGCCGTGCTGTGGTAGCTCGAGCGAGCGCCGCAGCCCGTCTTCGAGCGCGACCGACGGCTCCCAGCCGAGGGCGTCGCGGATCTTGCCTCCTGCGTGTAGTAGTCGCCGATGTCGATCGCCTTCCGGTCGGCGGGAAAAGGGACGAGTGTGGACGACGTCGCCCTCGTGGAGCGACACGAGCAGCTCGGCGAGCTCCTTCAGCGTCACCGACGCCGGCGCGCCGACGTTGAACGCCTCTCCGTCCGCCTCGTCGCGCGCGCCCGGCGAGCAGGAACGCCCGCACCGCGTCGTCGACGTAGAGGAGGTCGCGCCGCTGGCTTCCGTCCCCCCACACCTCGAATCCGCTCGCCCGAGCGAGCCGCCTTCAGCCAGACGCCGAGAAACGTCTGGCGGGCGTCGCGCACGCGCATCCGCGGCCCGTAGGTGTTCGTCAGGCGCAGCGCGCACGCGCGCAGGCCGTAGACCTGCCCGTAGAGCGAGGTGATACGCCTCGCCCGCCGCCTTGTCGATCCCGTTGACGTCCACCGGGGCGACCGGGATGGGCCTCGTCGACCGGCAGATACCTCGGCCTGCCGTAGATCTGGCGAGTGCTGGCGAACACGACCTTCACGTCCGGGTTGTGCGCCCGGCAGGTCTCGAGGATCGAGAGCTGCGCGCGACAGTTGATCTCGAGATCGGTGAACGGGTCGGTCATCGAGTCGAGGTGGCTCGTCTGGCCCGCGAGGTTGAAGAGCACGTCCTGGCCGCGCAGGAGCGGCGCGAGGCTGTGCGAGTCGCGGACGTCCGAGATGTTCACCGTCACGCGGTCCTCGATTCCCGCGATGTTCGCGCGGTTGCCGCCGTACTCGGGCACGAGGGAGTCGACGAGGACGACCTCCGCCTCCGCCTCGACGAGCTCGCGCGCGAGGTTCGAGCCGAGAAAGCCGAGCCCGCCGGTGATCAGGACGCGCTTGCCGCGAAAGAGCTCCCCGAGCCCAGCCTCCATCAGCCCCGCCGGGCCGTCGCCACGAACGGTCACGCGAGACGACGTCACCGCCCGAGCGAGCCGACCGAGCCGCACCCAGCGTGGCCGGCCGAGCCTCCACGCGCTCTCGAAGCGGTCCGCCCGCCGGGGCCGCCACGCGTCCAGAGTCCTCGCCCCCGTCGAGCAGCGACCGCCCGTCGTGTCCAGGATCAGCCCGCTCGCCGCCCGCCGCCCGCCCGAACTCGCGCCCTCCGGAGCGGATCGGCGATCGCCCTCCCGCGCGGCGCCGTCCGGCGACAAGCGAACGGCTGCGGAACGCCAGGTCGCGGCGAACCGGTGCCGGACGATCGTGCAAGCCCTCGCAGATGTCGCGCCGCCCGGGATCGGGACGTTGCCAAACGCCGGGGATGGCGTTCTTCCGAACACGAGCACCTGATCGAGGCGGCTCGAACTGCCGCCGGTCATCTCGTCCCCGAGCAGCGCACCCGAGCGTCCGCGCCACGGCGCCGAGCCCTCCACGCCTACCAAGCCACGCCGAACCACCAGCGCCCTCGTGCACCAGGTCGACCCCGAAGCGCGTAACGGCCTGCCCGCGCGGCGGCACGCCCTGCACGGGGACGACTCCGACTCGCCGGGATCGAGATCGGCCGGAAGCGGCGTGTGCAGCCCGTGCCACGACCGCGCCGCTCCCAAGCCACCGCGATGAGAGCCGCACCTCGGGCCGCCTCGCCGCGAGCGCCCTCGGCCACGTCCCCGCCCAGGTTCCGCACCAGAACGTCGACGTCCGCTGCTCGCACGCGATCAGCCGGCCAGGCGCTCAACCTCGATCTCAGCCTCGATTGAGCGCGATGGTCGGCGTCCGCACAGCTCGCGGCCGGCGCCAAGGCGGTCGATCTCGATTCGTCTGCCCTGGTGACCTGGCGGCCGCTACGTGGAGGCCGCGTCGATCCCGCGGATGACCTGCGCGTGCGAGCGCGGCGTCGCGCTCGGGAACGGGCTCCGTGCGCGCCCGGCCCGGCGCTCCGGGAGGTGGAGAGCGGAGATTCATCGGCCCGCCGCCGATGCGCTTGCCCGGCCGCAACGCCTCGTAGCGGCGCGCTTTCGCCTCTTCGCGCCGCTCGAGCGAGTTCACGAGCAGATCTGCGTGGCATTCAGAGCGGCAGCCGCGTCTACCGGTGGGGCCCGATCGCCTCGAGCGGACGGTGCGTCTCGGACGGGAACGAGAGCAGCAGCAAGGGTCGTTGCGAACCAGCGCGAAGCTGATCAGTCGGTGTTCCATGGGGATGCTCGTCGATCGTCGCAGCTCTCATCGGCAGAGCCAGCGCTGTTGCAGCCAGTAGTGGGTGACGTCGGAGTCGCATGAACGAGCGCGGGCAGCGCGGCGAGCAACTCCGGCGCCCGGGATCTCGTCGTCGTCGAGATTGAGGATCCAGTCGCCGGTGCACTGCGCAGAGAGCCACCGCAGCGGCCGGTCGACCGGCTCGCGGTACGGATAGCGGATGACGACGTCGGCGATCGCCGAGATGGCGCGTTCGGTCTCCTCGTCGGCGCGGTCGTCCAGCGCGACGACGATCTCGGCTGCGACCGGCCTCACGAGCTCGAGCAGCGCCGCGACCCGTGGCCCCGGCCCCGCCGTCATCAGGCACGCGGAAAGGAAACGCTGCGCGCACCGCTACGTCGGCGTCCGTTCTCTCTGTCGCGAGGTTCGTCAGGAGTCCGATCGTAGTGCCTGCGCTAAACGGCCGGTGCCCATCCTAGACTCTCCCGGAGATGGCGCCATCCTTGCCTCCGGTCCGGCGGCGCCGGCGGCCGCGGCGCGGGTCGCTCGACCGTCCGGTGGACGGACGCCTGTATCGCGCCGCGTTCCTCGTAGCCGTCATCCCGCTCATCCTGATCGCGTTCACGATCCGCCAGCCCGTCGCCGCTCTCAGACGCCGCCGCTGCCGCCCACCTTCGACACGAAGACGGCCGTCCGGCTCGCGGCGAACCTCGCGAACGAGTATCCGGATCGCACGCCCGGGAGCTCCGGCGCGCTCGGGGCCGCGTCCTGGTTCCGAACCGAAGTCAAGCCGCTACAACCTGCCGGTGTACAGCGACGCGTGGGTCGAGGGTGTCCCCGGCCTTGGCCAGGTTCGGCTACAGAACCTGTGGGTCGTCGCCCGCGGACGGTCGCCCGACGTGATCGTCGTCGATGGCCGCACCGGGACGACACCGGCGTCGGTCCCGGGCGAACGACAACGCCTCGGGGACGGCGGCGCTCATCGAGCTCGCCCGCCCGTTTGCGCGGCCTGCCCCGCCGGTCCGGGAGCCGTTCAGTCGGCGCACACGCTGGTCTTCCTTTCCACCGACGGCGGGTCGTTCGGCGCTGTCGGCGCAGCCCGCTTTGCCCAGACCTCGCCGTTTCGCCACCGCATCGTCGCGGTGCTGAACCTCGACGCCGTGGCGGGCTCGGGCCCGCCACGCCTCGAGATCGCCGGCGACACGCCGCGCTCGCCCTCGCCCTCCCTCGTCGCCACCGCCGCACACCGCATCCTCGATCGCACCGGCGCCTGGCCGCGGCACGCCGGCTTCTTCGGGCAGCTCGTCGACCTCGGCTTCCCGTACACGGTCTACGAGCAGGGGCCCTTCCTCGCCCAGGGCGTGTCGGCGGTGACCGTCACCACCGGCGGCAACCGGCCGCCGCCTGCATTCGGCGACACCGCGCACCGGCTGCGCGCCCAAGACGCTCGGGCAGCTCGGGCAGGCCGCGCAGGAGACCGTCGGGTCGCTCGACCAGGGGCTCGAGCTCGCTCAGGGGACGTCGAGCTACGTGTGGGTCGGCAACCGCATCTCCTGGGATGGGCGATCGAGCTCGTCCTGATCGCACTGCTCGTGCCGTATCTCGTCGGGGTGGTCGATCTCTTCGCCTATTGCCGGCGGCGGCGCATCCCGCTCGGCCGGCTCTGCGGGCGTTGCGTAGCAGGCTCGGCTTCTGGCTGTTCGTCGGCCTCGCCTTCGACGCGTTTCGCTGGCTCGGCGCGTGGCCCGGCGGGCCGGCGCGGCCGCCGAACCCGGCGTCGGCGACCGCCGGCGACTGGCCCGTCCTCGCGCTGCTCGCGCTCGCTCGTCGTGATCGCGGCCGGCTGGCTCGTCGAGCGGCACCGGCTCGTTCCGCGGCGAGCCCCGGCGCATCCTGGAGGAGGAGCTCGCCGGCCAGGCGGTCGCGCTGCTCACCCTCGGCGTGATCGGGCTGCTCGTCACGGCGACGAATCCGTTCGCGCTGTTCTTCGTGCTGCCGGCGCTCCACATGTGGCTGCTGGCTCCCGCAGTGCGCGCCGCGCGGGTGCCCGCTGCGCTCGCGATCTTCGCCGCGGGCCTCGCGGGGCCGCTGATCGTCCTCGGCTCGCTCGCGTGGCGCTTCGGCCTCGGCCTCGACGCGCCGTGGTACCTGCTCGAGCTGGTCGGCATCGGCTACGTCGCGCGTCGTTGCCCTGGCGATCGCGCTCGCCGGCGCGGCGGCGGCGGCGCCAGCTCGCCGCCGGCGCGGCCGGGCGGTACGCGCCGTACCCGGCGCCGGACGAACGCGGCCCGCGCGGGCCGATCCGCGAGGTCGATCCGCGCCGTCGTGCTCGCGATCCGCGCCGCGCACGCCGGCGGCGCGTCAGATCGGCGAGGTACCTGACCGCCGCACCCGGCGGCGAGCTCTCCGTCGCCGTGCGGCACGAACACGAGGGCCTGAGCCGCCGCGGCGCGGGCGATCATGTGCGACTCCTGTCCGGCGAGCGGCTCGAGCACGACGTCGTCGCCGTCGACGACGCGTCCGCGCCCGCAGCAGCGAGTCACGCTCGCGGGTGCGGCGCGTCGCGACACCGAGCCGTCCCGGCCGAAACGCGGGCCCGGCTCGGCGGCCCCCTGGAGCGCGAGCAGCGCCGGGACGGACGAAGAGCTCGAAGCCGACCAGCGAGGAGACGGGATTCCCCGGCAGGCCGAAAACGAGCGTCGCCCCCGCACGCCGAAGCGTCGGCTTCCCGGGCCGGACGGCCACGCCCCAGAAGATCTCCTCGACGCCCAGCTCGGCCGCGATCCGTCGCACGAGGTCGTGCTCCCCGACAGACGCACCGCCGGTCGTGACGAGCACATCGGCCTCGAGAGCCCGCCCGAGCGCCGCACGAAGCGGGTCGCCGTCATCGGGCACGCGTAAGGCGGCCCTCCATGCTCTGCCCCTGCGGAGCGAATCTGGGCCGCGAGCGTGACCCCATTTGCGTCGTAGATCTCGCCCGGGCCGAGCGGCTCGCCGGGCTCACGCAACTCGTCACCGGTGATCAAGACAGCCGCACGCGGCCGACGGGCGCAGCGCACAGTCGGCAAGCCCGCCGCGGCCATCGCACCGAGCTGGGCCGAGCCAAGCACGACACCTGCGGGGACGACTGTGGCGCCGGCGGCCACGTCCCCTCCACGCGGCCGAATGTTGTCCCACCTGGCAACCGCTGCCTGGATGGAAACGGTGACCCCGCCGCCGAGTGCGCGCTCGATGGGCACGACGGCGTCGGCTCCCGCAGGCACCTCTCCGCCGGTCGAGATCGCCATCGCCTCGCCGGGTCCGACCGCAACGTCTGCGGGGCTTCCGGCGGCGATCCGAGCTGTGACCTTGAGCTCGCCTGGCGTGTCGTCTGCCCGCAGGGCGAACCCGTCCATCGCCGAGCTGGCGAAGGGCGGCAGGTCGTACAGCGCCGCCGCGGGAGATGCCAGGACCCTTCCAAGAGACTCACCCAGAGCCGTTTCCTCGGCCTCGAGCGGACACGCCCGGCCAAGAACGGCCTTCAGCGCTTCAGACACCGTGAGAAGCTCCCGCACGGTCTACGGCAGCGGCTTCGCCGCAGGGGCAGCGGGCTTGTTGGGCCGGGCAGGCTGTGGGACGGGTCTCCCCGGCTTCGGCTCGATGATCCGCGGTGCCTTGGGGACGACGAACGTGGACGTGGTGGTCGTCGTCGGGGTCAGGTCTGCCGAATAGCCGAAGCTCCCGCGCGTGAACGGGCGGTAGGTCGGGAAGTGCTTCGGCACGAGAAAGTCGCGGGCGGGCTTGCCGGCCTCCGCAACCGTCATGTAGGCGTGCCAGATCGGGACCGGGAACGTCGCGCCTGCAACCTCCCTTCCGTGCACCGAAACCATTGGAATCTCGCCGCCCGGATACCCCATCCAGACCGCAGTCGACAGCCCGCGTGTGTAGCCGACGAACCAGGCGTCGGCGTGATCCTCGGTGGTTCCGGTCTTGCCGGCGTTCGGATGCGTGCCGTCGCCCGAGCCGGCGCCCGTGCCGTACTGGGCGTTCTGGCGGAGGATATCCGTGACCTTCCAGGCGACGCCCGGCGAAAGCACCCGCTTCCGCGAGGGCGTCCCCCATCCGCCTGATTGTCGACCTTCCCGTCGGCCAGGATGACCTTCGAGATCGCTGTCGGCTTCGCGTAGATGCCGCCGGCGGAGAACGCCGCGTACGCGCCGGCCATCTCGAGGGGCGAGACGGCAAGCGGGCCGAGCCCGATCGAGGCGACCGGCTTTTGAGCCAGTTCGATGCCCAGGTGCTTCGCCATCCGCCAGACGCGGTCGGGGCCGACGTCGAGAGTCAGCTGCGCGTAGACGGTGTTGTCGGAGCTGAGCGTGCCACGCGTGATCGACGTCCAGCCCTGATAGCTCCCGGAGTACGTCGTCACTTGCCAGGGCTTGCCGGCGGCGTAGTCGCCCTCACACCATGGCCCCTTGGTGCACGTGAACGGCGCCGAGAGGTAGTAGTTGTGGTCCGGATCGATTCCCTGCTCGATCGCCGAGGCGAGCACGAACGCCTTGAACGTCGATCCCGCCTCGCGCCTCGACTGCGCAGCAAGGTTGAACTGGTTCGTGGTGTTGCCGGGAATGACCGCGGCCATCGCTCGGATCGCACCCGTGCCCGGCTCGACCGAAACGACCGAGGCCGCAGGGTCGTCGTGCAGGTTGAGAACGCTGCGGATCGCCTTGCTCGCGGCCGACTGGAGCCGCGGTTCGATCGTCGTGTACACCCGCAGGCCGCCTTCGCGCACCGTGTTCGCCCCGTACACGCTCTGGAGCTCGTTGATCACGTACGAGAAGAAATACGGCTCCCTGATGCGTGTGTACTCGCTCCCCGGCTTCAGCCCGAGGTTCGCAGATCGCGACGCCCACTCGTAATCCCGCTCCGTGATCGAGTGGTTGGCGAGCATCGCGTACAGAACCTGGTTTCGCCGCCCGACCGCCGCAGAGGGGTTGTGCAGTGGGTCGTAGTCCGACGGTGCCTGCGGCAGGCCCGCAAGCAGCGCGGCCTGGCGAAGGTTCAACTCGCGCGCGTGTTTCGAGAAGTACGTCTGAGCCGCGGCTTCGACACCGTATGCGTGGTTCCCGTAGTAGACGGTGTTGAGATATTCCTGAAGGATCCTGTCCTTCGACCAGCGGTCGCTCAGCTTGATCGCGAGGCATGCCTCCTTGATCTTGCGGCCGAACGTTCGCTCCTTCCCGACGTACACGTTGCGCACGAGTTGCTGAGTGATCGTCGAGCCGCCCTGAACGACCTTGCCTGCGCTGAGGTCGCTCCAGAAAGCGCGCGCGATCCCGACGTAGTCGACCCCGCCGTGCTTGTAGAAACGGCGATCCTCGACCGCCACGGTCGCCTTCGGCAGCCACGGGCCGATCCGGGTGAGCGTGCAGCCGGGCCGTGGTACGGTCTCGCGGGAATCGACCCGAGCCGCGTTCCGTCTGCCGCGTAGACGAAGGAGTTCTCCCCGACGTGGCGGGCCGCAGGGTGCTCAGGCTGCATCCTGCGGAAAGCGCCGCGCCCGTTCCGACCGTTGCGAGCACGACGATCGCGGCGCCGCCGCGAGAGCCGGATGCAACCGCCGCGGCGTGTCGGCGGCGGCTTGCACGCTGGCGGCGGAGCCGTCTTCGGCCGGCGAGTCTCCAGCAGGAGGCGCTCGTCGCGGTGCTTCACGCCGGCGCCTCGAGCACGCCGAGCGCTCGAAGCCGGTCGTGCACGGCGAGCCGAAGGTCGCTCTCCTCACGGTCGACATCCTGTCCGCTGGCAACTCGCTTCCGTACCGAAATCGTCGCGTTTGCGCCAAGGCGCGTGACATAGACGTCGGCCGCGTCTTGCTCGAGCGCAGCCACAGCGGCGCGAATGTCTGTCGTGAGCGGCAATTCCAACTCCACCTCCGCGACGCCGCCCGGGCTGCGGATCGTCCTGTTTCGGATGGTCTCGGAAGCGAGCTTCTCGTTGGGGATCACGACCATGTCGTCGTCGCGTGACCGCATCCAGGTGTAGGTGAGCCCGATCTCTTCGACAACCCCTTCGACCCCCCCGACCTCGATCTCGTCACCGAGTCGCACGGGCTGTGTGAAAGCGATCGAGAGGCCGGCGACGAAGTTCCCGAGCGTCCGCTGCGCAGCCATCCCGATGATGATCCCGAGCACCGCCGAGGAGGCGAGAATGGCCACCGCGATCGCGCGCACCTGCGGGATGACGAGCAGCGCAGACAGCACGCCGACGAACACGATCGTCACCATGATCGTGCGGCGCAGGATGCGGTAGCGAGTGGCGGCCTCCGGCGTGAGCCCGCGACGCGCGACCCGCTTGTCCACGAGCTTCGCGACCACCACGACGATCAAGATCATCGCCGCAGCGATACCGATGCGACTCCAGAATTCTGCTGTCATTCTTCGCCCCAGTCGACCGGCCTGCGACCGCCGAAACCGGCGTCGAGGTCATGCCACCACTCGACAGCGGGCTCTCCCAGCCGCCAGCAGAGGAGCACGCTCTCCCCGTGGCGAACGGCCGGAAAATCGAGCAGGCCGACGTCTGGGTCCTTCACGTGCACGCCGAGCGAGCCGAGCCGAGCCAAGCAGACCTCCAGGTCGGCAGCGGCGGCAGCGAACTCATCGGTTCTCGCCTCGCTCACCGCATAGCCGCTGCCGTTCCCGGCGACGATCTCCGCGACTTGATGCTGCTCGCCGCCAAGCTCCTGGAGCCGGCCTCGAGCCGCGACCATTCGTTCGGCGAGAGGACGCACCTCCACAAGGGCGCTGTTAGCCTCGGCAGGAGTGAAGGTTTGGGCCACGGCGGCGGTGCACCATTCTAGGTGCGAACTGTGACGAGCAGGACTCGGCTTGTTCTCTGGCCGACGCTGTCGGCTTCATGATCGCAGTCGAGTACGCCTCGCGGCTCGCCGGCGGGTCGCCCGACCGCGCAGTCGCCTACCGCTACTCGACTGCGGCCGGGTCGGCGATGGTCTACGGGATCCTGCTCCTGATGGTGCTCGGCATTTCGAGCGGACGCCGTGACCTCCTTGCGCTGCGACGCCCGATCTCGTGGGCGAAGGCAACCGGATTCATGGCCGCGCTCCTCGTCGGCGTGTACGTCGCCGTCACGGCGCTCGACCAGCTGCTCCACGGCGGCCGCGAGCAGGGACTGACGCCGTCGGGCTGGGAGCCACGCCACGCGGGCGCATACGCCGCCAACTTCATCGTCATCGCAATCGTCGCTCCGGTGGTCGAAGAGCTGACGTTTCGCGGGCTCGGCTACTCACTGCTCGAGCGGTTTGGAGTCTGGCGGGCGATCTTCGCGGTGGGTGCCACCTTCGCGCTCGCCCACGGCCTTTTCCAGGCCTTCCCCGAGCTATTCGTGTTCGGCTGCGCACTCGCCTGGCTGCGGGCAAAGACGACAAGCGTCTACCCGGGGATGCTGCTCCACTCGGTGTTCAACGCCATCGCTCTGACGCTGGCCGTCACCGTGCACCACTAGACCGCGCGCCTACGAGGGCCTGGGCTCGTCTTCGTCCTCTTCCTCGGCCTCGAGCACTTCCTCTTCGTCCTCCTCGGCCGCAAAGTCCGCTGCCGACACTTCGTCCAAGAAGCGCCTGAACTCGTCGACGATCTCCTCCTGGTTGACCTCGTCGCCCTCGATCTCGATCGCCGACTCCTCGATCACGGCGTCCGCGGCGAAGATCGGCGCTTCGGCTCGGATCGCGACGGCGATGGCGTCGGACGACCTCGAGTCGATCTCGAGCTCGGAGCCGTCGTGCTTCACCGTGATCGACGCGTGGAACGTGTTCTCGCGAAGCTCGGTCACAGTCACCCGCACGACCTCGATCCCGAGCTCGCCGAGCATGTTCACGAGCAGATCGTGCGTCAGCGGCCGCGCGGGGCTCGGCCCATGGAGCTTCGTCAGGATCGAGGTCGCCTCGCTCGTTCCCACCCAGATCGGCAGGAACTTGTTCGAGTCGGCCGTCTTGAGCAGCACGATCGGCTGCTTGCCGACCAGGTCGAAGGAGACGCCGTAGATCACCATCTCCGTCATCCCGATCTAGAGTACCCCGCGGCCTCGGCTCGACGCGGCGACGCTACACTCCGCCGCGCGGGCGATTAGCTCAGTTGGTTAGAGCGCCGCTCTGATAAGGCGGAGGTCCGTGGTTCGAATCCACGATCGCCCATCTCCCCGGCCCTCGGCGCAGCGCGACTCGAGGCGCTCGGCGAGCTCCTCGAGGTCGTGCTCGTCGCCGTAGGCGAGCTCGACCCGGCCCGGCGCGACCCGCGCGTCGAGGCCGGTGACGCGGCGAAGCCCCTCCTGCACGCGTGCCGCGAGCGCCGGATCGACCGGCGTCTTCGTCCTCGGCTTCGTGCGCGCGCCCGACCAGCGGGCCGCGCGCTCGGCGGCTCGCACCGACATGCCCTGGCGAGACGATCTTCCGCGCGAGCCGGCGGCGGTCGGTCTGGTCCGGCACGGCGAGCACCGCGCGCGCGTGACCTTCCGAGAGCTCGCCGCGCTCGACCATCGCGAGGACGTCGTCGGGCAGCTCGAGCAGCCGGGTCTTGTTCGAGACCGCGGGCTTCGAGCGGCCGACCCGCTCGGCCACGTCGCCGAGCGAGAGCTCGAACTCGTCCATCAGCAGCGCGTAGCCGCGCGCCTCCTCGACCGGCGAGAGGTCCTCGCGGGCGACGTTCTCGATCAGCCCGAGCAGGAGCGTGTCGCGGTCGTCGGCCTCCCGGATCACCGCGGGCACCGTCGGGATGCCGGCCTCGCGCGCCGCACGCCAGCGGCGCTCGCCGGCGATCAGCTCGTAGCCGCCTTCGAGGCGCGGCCGGAGGACGACCGGCTGCACGACGCCCTGCGCGCGGATCGAGTCGGCGAGGCCGGCGGTCGCCTCGTGGTCGAAGCGCTTCCGCGGCTGGCGCGGGTTGGCGTGGATCTGCTCGAGCGGCACGTGCGCGAGCTCGGGCGTCGTGCGCGCCTCCGATCAGGACCTCGAAGCCGCGGCCGAGGCCGCGGCGTGGCCGGCCGGGCTCAGGATTACCTTCGTTCGACAAGCTCCATCGCCACCTTCCAGTAGGCCTCGGCGCCGCGGGAGCGCCGGTCGTAGTGCGTGATGGGCAGGCCGTGGCTCGGGGCTTCGGCGACGCGCACCCCGCGCGGAATGACCGTCCGGAACACGAGCTCGCCGAAGTGGCGCCGCACCTCGCTCTCGACGTCGGCCGAGAGCCTCGTCCTCGCGTCGCTCATCGTGATCAGCACGCCCGCGATCGCGAGCGACGGGATTCAGCCGGCCGCGCACGAGGTTGATCGAGTGCACGAGCTGCGCGAGCCCCTCGAGCGCGTAGTACTCGGCCTGCACCGGCACGACGACGCGGTCGGCGGCCGCGAGCGCGTTCACGGTCAGCGGCCCGAGCGAGGGCGGGCAGTCGAGCAGGACGTAGTCGAAGCCGTCGGCGCCGGCGAGCGCGTCGACGAGGTAGCGGTCGCCGTCGTCGCGGCGCGCGAGCTCGATCGCCGCGCCGGCGAGCTCGGGCTTCGAGGGGACGAGGAAGAGGTTCGCGAACGCGGTCGGCTTCGCGAGCTCCGCGAGCGGGGCGCCGTCGAGCAGGTCGTAGCTCGAGGTGCCGTTCGGGCGCATGCCGAGCCCGGAGGTCGCGTTCGCCTGCGGGTCGAGGTCGACGACGAGCACGCGCTCGCCGGCCTCGGCAAGGCACGCCGCGACGTTGATCGTCGTGGTCGTCTTGCCGACCCCGCCCTTCTGGTTCGCGAACGCGTAGACCCTGCCCGCTCCGGAGTTCCCGACACAACGGAATTCTCTCGGTGCTCGGAGGGCGCGGCGGGCGGTTACGCGAGCGGGCGCTTCCGAGCGACGCCGGTCCGGCGCGGGAAGCCCGGCGGCGTGGGGCCGGTCTTGCGGAGCACGAGCAGGCCGGCGCGCCCTCGACGAGCTCGCCGCGAGCTCCGCGACCGCCGCGACGCGGTCGGGCTCGGCCGTCTCGCCGACCCAGAGCACTACGACCCCGCCCTCGCGGACGAGCGGCAGGCACCACTCCGCGGCCACCGGCGGCGGCGCGAGCGCCTTCGCGACGCCGCGCCCGCCCAGTCGGTCTCCTGCTCCTCGGCGCGTCCCCAGACGACTCGCGCGTTCGCGGGCGCCCACTGCTCGAGGAACTCGCACTTGCGGCGCTCCGCCTCGAGCAGCACGAACTCGTGCTCCGGCAGCGCGTGCGCGAGCGGGATGCCCGGAGCGCCGCCGCCCGAGCCGACGTCGACGATCGGCCCTTCGAGCCCGCGGAGAAGCTCCACGCCCGCAGCGAGTCCTCGAGCAGGACGAGCCGCGCGTCCTCGAGCGAGAGCGCCGTCAGGCCCGGGGTCTCGACGACGGCGTGGAGCCAGTCGTCAAGCGAGGCTACGACGACGTACCGATTCGGCTCGTCCCCTTCGCTCGCCGTCTTCACCCCGCCGTACTCCTTCAGGCACTCGTGCACGAGCCTCCGCTCGGCCGGCGGTCATCGGCTCGAGCTCGACCCGGCCGTGCGAGCGGAGCGCCTCCTCGGCGGCCCGCGACGGCGATTCCCTCGAGCGTGCGCTGACGGCGCTCGCGGTAGCCCGCCGCGTCGACGACCACGTCCTTCCGCTCCTCCCGCCGGCGAGCATCGCGTTCGCGAGCGTCTGCACGGCGTCGATCGTCTGGCCGTGCTTGCCGATCAGCAGGCCGAGATCGCCGCCGGAGCACGTCGCGTGCAGCGAGTCGTCCGTCTCGGCGACCTCGATCCGGCAGCGGATCCCCGATCGCGGCGGTGACGTGCTCGAGCAGCATCCGCACGCGGGCGGCCTCCGGCGACTCGTCGGCCGAGCGGAGGCGCGCGGCTCGAACGCGGCTGCGTTCTCGGAGACGCTCGCGAGCACCCGCGCCGGGCGTACGCCGACGCCGAGCAGGCCCGCGCTCGCCCTCGGACACGACCTGGAAGCGGACCGCGGCCTTGTCGAGCGACGGCGCGAGCGCGCTCGAGCTCGCGCAGCGCGTTCCACTTCGCCTCGCCGACGGTCTCTCCCGTCGCCTCGACGGTCACCTCGCTGGCGCTCATGCTCGTGCCCCGCCTCCTTGCGCTTCACCGGCGCGGCTGCGTCGGGGCGGCTTCGTGGCCGGCTTGGCGGCCGGCGGTTCGCGCGCGCGCCGCCGCCGCGGGCTGCCGGGGCCGGGGCTCGCGACGTGCGCCTTCGGCCAGCTCGGCGCCGGCGTCTTCGGCATCAGCCGCCGCGTGACGAGGCCCTGGCCGACCGTCCACAGGTTCGTCGTCACCCAGTAGAGGACGAGGCCGGCCGGGAAGTGCGCGATGACGGTGATGAAGATCAGCGGGACGATCATCATGATCGTCCGCTGCGTCTTGTCCATCGTCGCGGACATGAAGTAGGTCGAGAGCACCTGGCTGGCCGCGTAGATCACGAGCAGCAGGTAGCCCGACCAGTGCGAGTTCGCCTTGGCCGCGATGTTCGGGACGACGTGCAGCCACCCGAAGTCGCCCCGCTCGACGCAGAGCGCGCGGGGTGAGCGAGCACGGCACGTGCTTCGAGAAGTGCCGCAGGACGAGGTAGAGCGAGATGAAGACCGGGAACTGCGCCAGCAGCGGCAGGCACGAGGCGGCCGGGTTGATGTTGTTCTCCTTGTAGAACTTCATCAGCTCTTCGTTCAGCTTCTGGCGGTCGCCCTTGTACTTGCGCTGGATCTCCTTCATCTCCGGCGCGTGCGCCTGCATCGCCTGCATCGAGTGGATCTGCCGCACGGTCAGCGGCACGAGCAGGATCCGGACGACGATCGTCGTCGCGACGATCGCCCACGCCCACGGCAGGAGCAGGTTGTAGTGGAAGCGCTCGAGCATCCACCGCACCGCGTCCTCGAGCGGCTGGAGAACGCTGCTGATCGCCGAAGACGATCACGCGTAGTCGACTCCGCCGCGCGACCACGGGTTGCAGCGCAGCAGGCGCCAGGCGGCCTTCAGCAAGCCGCGGACGGGCCCGTACTTGCGCACCGCGTCGGAGGCGTACTGCGAGCAGGACGGGTGGTACTTGCACGTCGGAGCGCCCGCGACTCCCGGGCCGTGGAAGAACGAGCGGTACAGAGAGACTCACGATACTTCACGCCGCGACCTTCCCGAGCACCTCGTCCACGCGCTCGACTAAGCCACTCGTGGCCGCGGGCCTCGGCGGCCTCCGGCAGGCCTGGCCGCACGACGAGGACGTAGTCGTTCACCGGGTCGATCGACTCGCCGTCGAGCTTCGCGCGCCAGATCTCGCGCAGCTGGCGCTTGATCCGGTTGCGCACGACGGCGTTGCCGGCCGCCTTCGGGACGGCGAGGCCGAGCCGCGGCTCGCCGGGCTCGTCGGGCCTCGCGAACCAGTAGAGCGTCAGGAACCGGCGTCGACACCGAGTGGCCGCGCCGGTAGACGGCGTCGAAGTCGCGGGAGCGCGAGAGGCGGTGCTTGCGCTGCACGCCGGACCTACTTAGGCCGACAGGCGCTTGCGCCCCTTGGCGCGGCGGCGCTTCAGGATCACCCGGCCGGCGCGTGTGGACATGCGGGCGCGGAAGCCATGCTTCCGCTTCCGTCGGCGCACGTTCGGCTGATAGGTCCGCTTCATCCTCGAAAGAGTGCAAAGAGCCGGTGAATCCGGCGGCGCGGAGCACGAGTATAGACGGACCGACTTCGAGACAGGTTGTCCACAGGCCGCTGGAAAGCAGAAAAGGCGTGGAAAGTGCGGCGAAATGACGGTCCTGGAGACCGACTGTCCACAGCTGTGGAGACTCGTGTGGAGTGGTCTGTTTTCCCTGCAAATCGCGTGTTTTTTGGGTGCTCGTGGCGCTCGAAATCCTCATTGAGCGGTCCTGGAGACGCTGCTATTGTCGGCCGCGCGGACACTTCGAGTCGAGGAGCAGGCGGACCAGCGTGGAGCACCAGAGCGAGCTGACGGCGGACAGCCTCTGGGACGACGTGTCGGCTCGTTTGCGCGGAGCGCTCAACGACACGACCTTCCGCAACTGGTTCAGCGAGGTCGGGCGCCGTCTCGGTCGACGACGACGCATTCGTGCTCGCCGTCCCGAACGACTTCACGCGCGAGTGGATCGAGGGTCATTTCCTCGAGCTGATCCGCGCGGCGGTCAAGGACGCGACCGGCGGCGAGCGGCGGGTCCAGCTCGCCGTCGAGCCCGGCCAGCACGCCGGTCCGCCCGCGCCGACGCCGGCCATCACTCCGCCGCGCCGCGCCCGCCCGCGGTCGGAGATGGGGAGCATCAACCCGAAGTACACCTTCGACTCGTTCGTGATCGGGTCGTCGAACCGCTTCGCCCACGCGGCCGCGCTCGCCGTCGCCGAGGCGCCGGCGCAGGCGTACAACCCGCTCTTCATCTACGGCCACACCGGCCTCGGCAAGACGCACCTGCTCCACGCGGTCGCGAACTACGTCGGCCAGCACTCGCGCAACATGACGGTTCGCTACGTCACCTCGGAGACGTTCGTCAACGACTTCATCAACAGCCTCCGCGACAAGCGCATCGAGGGGTTCAAGCAGCGCTACCGCACCTACGACGTGCTGCTGATCGACGACGTCCAGTTCTTCGAGCACAAGGAGCGGATCCAGGAGGAGTTCTTCCACACCTTCAACTCGCTCCACGAGGCCGGCCGGCAGATCGTGATGAGCTCCGACCGGCCGCCGCGCGACATCGCCACCCTCGAGGACCGGCTGCGCTCGCGGTTCGAGTGGGGGCTGATCACCGACATCCAGCCGCCCGACCTCGAGACGCGCATCGCGATCCTGCGCCGCAAGGTGAAGTACGACGGGATCAACGTCGACGACACCGAGGTGCTGACCTTCATCGCGGGCCGGGTCTCGACGAACATCCGCGAGCTCGAGGGTGCGCTCACGCGCGTCGTCGCCTTCTCGTCGCTCACCGGCCGGCGGATGGACGTCCAGCTCGCCCAGGACGTGCTGCGCGACGTCTTCCCGCAGGGCGAGGCGGCGGCGGTCTCGATCGAGAAGATCCAGGAGCTCGTCTGCGACCGCTTCAGCGTCAGCATCACCGAGCTCACCGGCGACCGGCGCTCGCAGAACATCGTCTACCCGCGGCAGGTCGCGATGTACCTCTCGCGCGAGCTGACCGACTCGTCGCTGCCGAAGATCGGCAAGCAGTTCGGCGGCCGCGACCACACGACGGTGATCCACGCGACGTCCAAGATCGCGCGCCTGATCCGTGAGGACAGAAATGTGTACAACCTCGTCCAAGAGCTCACAGCTCGCGTCAAGCAGGCGCGCTGACCGGAACGCCTGTTGAACGCGCCGCGTTTCCCACCATCCGCGCCCACAGGCAAGAATGGCTCTCCTGACACGCCTTACGGCGGTTCTCCCCGTTTCCCGCCCTCTATGTACTACGACGATCTTTTCATTCCATGATTGACTCAGACGTAATGGTGGGCACAGGCTTGAAAGCTCAGCGTCTCGCGAGAGGCGCTCGCTCGACAGGCTCGCGCTCGTCGCGCGAGCGGTCTCGACCCGCACGGCCGTGCTCGTGCTCGGCGGGATCCAGCTGCGCGTCGAGAACGGCTCAGCTCCAGCTCGCCGCGACGGACATGGAGCTCTCGCTGCGCACGTCGCTCGACGCGGACGTCGCCGGAGAGGGCGAGGTCGTCGTCCCCGGCCGGCTGCTGCTCGACATCGCGCGCTCGCTGCCCGACGCCGACGTGTCGATCGAGCATCTCGCCGGCGAGTCGACCGTTTCGGTCACCTGCGGCTCGGCGAGCTACCGGATCCACACGTACTCGGCGGAGGACTTCCCGCGCCTGCCCGAGATCGACGCGGCGCGGCTCCAGCCCGTCGACCGCGACGCGCTCGTCGAGACGGTCGCGCGTGTCGGCCGCTCGGCGTCGCGCGACGAGAGCCGGCCCGTGCTGACGGGGATCCTCGTCCGGTTCGAGCCGGGGAAGATCGTCATGGCCGCGACCGACTCGTACCGCCTCGCGGTCAAGGAGACCGCGGTCGAGAGCGCCCTGCCGGAGCTCGAGGCGATCATCCCGGCCCGGGCGCTGCAGGAGCTGTCGCGGCTCGGCGGCGGCCGGCGGCGAGCTGCAGCTCGGCGTCTACGAGAACCACGTCGTCTTCGGGACCGAGAGCACCTGGCTGACGACGCGCCGCATCGACGGCCAGTTCCCGAACTACCGCCAGCTGCTGCCGGAGCAGTTCGAGCACGAGCTCGAGCTGCCGCGCGAGGAGCTGCTCGACGTCGTGCGCCGCGTCTCGGTGATGGCGCAGCGCAACTCGCCGCTGCGGCTGCGCTTCGCCGACGGCGAGCTGACCGTGTCGGCGCAGACGCAGGACGTGGGCGAGGCGCGCGAGTCGCTGCCGGCCGCGTACGCGGCCGACGCGCTGGAGATCGGCTTCAACGCCGAGTTCCTCCGCGACGGGCTCGAGTCGATCGACTCGCCGACCGTCACGTTGAAGCTGATCAGCCCGCTGCGGCCGGCCGTGCTCGAGGGCGAGACCGCCGACTACACGTACCTGATCATGCCGATCCGGCTCGCAGGCTGATCGTCGCCGCACGTCACGCTCCGGAACTACCGCTCGTACGCCTCCCTCGACCTCGACCTCTCGCCCGGAATCGTGCTCGTCGTCGGCGAGAACGGCGCCGGCAAGACGAACCTGCTCGAGGCGCTCCACGTCGGCACGCAGGGCTTCTCGCCGCGCACGCGGTCCGAGGGTCAGCTGATCCGCTTCGGCGAGCAGGCCGCTCTGGTCGCGCTCGACGTCATCGCGCGACGGCGTGCCGCACGACGGTGCGGTCAAGCTGTCCGGACGGCGCGGCGAAGCAGGCGGAGCTCGACGGCGCGCGGCTGCCGTCCGCCGAGTTCCTGCGGCGCGAGTTTCCCGCGCTCGTCTTCACGCCCGACCGGCTCGCGGTCGTCAAGGGCGGCCCGGCGGCGCGGCGCGCGTACTTCGACCGCGTGCCGGGCGGCTGCTCCCGGCCCGCCTGGCCGTCCCGCAGGACTACGCGGCGGCGCTCGCGCAGCGGAACGCGGCGCTCCGGCGCATCCAGCTCGGCCTCTCGGGCCGCGACGCGCTCGCGCCGTGGACCGAGCGGGTCGCCGAGCTCGGGGCGCAGCTCGTGGAGCTGCGCCGCGAGACGATTGCCGCGCTCGAGCCGCGGTTCGCCGAGCGCGCGGCCGAGCTCGGCCTCGCCGACGGCGAGGCTTTCCTACGACGCGAGCCGCGCCGACCGCTCGCCGACCTCGACGCGCGACTCGACCGGGACATCGCGCGCGGCGCGACCGGCCTCGGCCCGCACCTCGACGACGTCGTGATCGCGGCCGGCGAGCCGCGACCTGCGCAGCTTCGGCTCGCAGGGCGAGCAGCGCCTCGCCGTGCTCTCGCTCCTGCTCGCCGAGACCGAGCTCCTCGGCCGCGAGCCGCTGCTCCTGCTCGACGACGTCCTCTCGGAGCTCGACCCGCGGCCGCCGCGCCGTGCTCGCCGACCGGGTCGCCGAGCTCGGGCAGGTCGTGATCACGGCGACCGAGCGGATCGCGTTCCCGGTCGAGCCGGCGCAGGTCGTGGAGGTGACCCCTGGACAGGCTCGGTGACGAGGTCCGCGCGGAGCTCTCGCGCTTCGGCCCGCAGGCCGGCCTCGCGGACGTGCTCGACAGGTGGCCGGAGGCGGTCGGCGAGGCGATCGCGCGCAACGCGTGGCCGGCGCGAATCGCCCGCGACGGGACGCTGCACGTCAGCACGGCGGACTCGACCTGGGCGTTCGAGCTCGCCACCGCGCGGCCGAGATCGCCGCCCGGCTCGGCGTTCCGAAGGTGCGATTCGCGCCCGGCCCGCTCCCGGAGACGCGGCGTTCCGAGGCGCCGCCCGCGCCGTGACGCCGACCGCGGAGCACGAGCGGGCCGCCGCGGAGATCGCCGCCGCGATCGACGGACGAAAACCTGCGCGAAAGTGTGCAAAAAGCGGTGAGTTTCAGCCTCGCCAGAGCCGCCGACAGACCGCTCGGTCTGATACACTTGTCGCAGCCCGCAAAACAGCTGTTTTGCAGGGCTTTTCTTTATGGCGAAATCTCCCGCGAAGGCATCCTACTCCGCGAAGGACATCACGGTCCTCGAGGGGCTCGAGCCGGTCCGGCTTCGGCCCGGGATGTACATCGGCTCGACCGGCTTCCGCGGCCTCCACCACCTCGTCTACGAGGTCGTCGACAACGCGGTCGACGAGGCGATGGCGGGCTTCAACGACTCGATCGACGTGACGATCCACCCCGACAACTCGATCACCGTCCGCGACCGCGGCCGCGGCATCCCGGTCGACGTGATGCCCGACAGCGGACTTTCGGCGCTGACGGTCGTGCTGACGAAGCTCCACGCCGGCGGCAAGTTCGGCGGCGAGGGCTACAAGGTCTCGGGCGGCCTCCACGGCGTCGGCGTCTCGGTCGTGAACGCGCTCTCGGAGTGGCTCGTCGCCGAGGTCGAGCGCGACGGCAAGGTCTACCGCCAGGAGTTCGCCCGCGGCGTCCCGCAGGGCGACGTGACCGAAGGCGGGACAGCCGAAGGGACGGGAACGACGATCTCGTTCCTGCCCGACTCCGAGATCTTCGAGGAGACCGAGTTCTCGGCCCAGACGCTCGTGCAGCGCCTCCGCGAGACGGCGTTCCTGACCCGCGGCCTGCGGATCGCGCTCACCGACGAGCGCGCCGGCGGCGAGCACGTCGAGTTCCACTACGAGGGCGGGATCCGCGACTTCGTCGCCTACGTCAACGACTCCAAGGACCCCGTGCACCGGCACATCGCGTACTTCGAGAACGAGACCGACGCCGGCCACGTCGAGGTGGCGATGCAGTGGAACACCTCCTACCAGGAGTCGGTCTTCTCGTTCGCCAACAACATCAACACGATCGAGGGCGGCACCCACATGCAGGGCTTCCGCTCGGCGCTCACGCGCACGCTGAACAAGTACGCCCGCGACAAGGGCCTCCTCAAGGAGAAGGAGGACAACCTCGAGGGCGAGGACGTGCGCGAGGGCCTCGCCGCCGTGATCTCCGTCAAGCTGCAGAACCCGCAGTTCGAGGGCCAGACGAAGTCGAAGCTCGGCAACCCCGCGATCGCCGGCCTCGTCGAGTCGACCGTGAACGCGAAGCTCGCCGAGTTCCTCGAGGAGAACCCGACCGACGCCCGCCAGATCGTCAACAAGGCGATCGCCGCCTCGCGCGCGCGGCTCGCAGCCCGCAAGGCGCGCGAGCTGACGCGCCGCAAGTCGGCGCTCGAGAGCATGTCGCTGCCGGGCAAGCTCGCGGACTGCTCGATCAACGACCCCGAGTCGGCGGAGCTCTTCATCGTCGAGGGCGACTCGGCCGGCGGCTCGGCCAAGATGGGCCGCGACCGCACGCTACCAGGCGATCCTGCCGCTGCGCGGGAAGATCATCAACAGCGAGAAGAACCGCATCAACAAGGTGCTCTCGAACAACGAGATCCAGGCGATGATCACCGCGATCGGCACCGGGCATCGGCGACGAGTTCGACATCGAGAAGCTCCGCTACCACCGCGTGATCGTGATGACCGACGCCGACGTCGACGGCTCGCACATCCGCACGCTGATCCTCACGTTCCTCTACCGGCAGATGCCGGAGCTGATCGACGCGCGGCCACGTCTACATCGCCGTGCCGCCGCTCTACAAGGTCAAGCTCGGCGACCGGGAGTTCTACTTCGAGAAGGACTCGCAGCTCGAGGACCTGCTCGCCCGCGAGCGGATCCCGCAGGTGGAGATCACCGCGACGGGGCGGCGCCGAGGTCAAGCTCACCGAGGCGAAGTGGGCCCGGTTCGCCAAGGAGCTCGCCGCAGTACGAGGGCTACTCCGCGCGGCTCCGCTCCGACTTCGGATCCCGCGCGGCGGAGCTGATGATCCAGCACCGCCTCGTCGAGCACGAGATCGAGAGCCCCTCGGACATCCAGGCGGCGATCGGCGAGATCGCGCCGAACGGCTACGAGCTGTCCGTCGCTCGACCAGGACGAGGAGTCGTTCCGGGTCCGACTCGTCGAGACCGAGACGAGCACCGCACGGAACATCAGCGTCCCGGTCGAGCTGCTCGCCTCGCCGATCTACGCCCACCTCCGCCGCGCCTACGCGCGGCTCGTCGAGCTCGTCGGGCTGCCGCCGTTCACGGTCACGGTCGGCAAGGAGCTCGAGCTCGCGGAGACCTACGACGCGCTGCGGGCGCGAGTGCTCGACGCCGCCAAGCAGGGGATCCAGCTCTCGCGCTTCAAGGGCCTCGGCGAGATGAACGCCGACCAGCTCTGGGAGACGACGATGGATCCTGCGAAGCGGCTGCTGATCCGCGTCGACGTCGAGGACGCGCACGCCGCCGACCGGCTCTTCTCGATGCTGATGGGCGACGCGGTCGAGCCGCGGCGCGAGTTCATCGAGCAGAACGCCAAGGACGTGAAGTTCCTGGATGTCTGAGGTCGAGACAGGGGCGCTCGGCCCGGGGCGGATCGAGCCGCGCGAGCTCGAGCAGGAGATGCGCTCGAGCTACCTCGACTACGCGATGTCGGTCATCGTCGGCCGCGCGCTGCCCGACGTCCGCGACGGCCTGAAGCCGGTCCACCGCCGCGTGCTCTACTCGATGTGGACGAACGGCAACCGGCCGGGCCGGCCGTACGTGAAGTGCGCGAACATCGTCGGCGTACGTGATGGGCAACCATCACCCGCACGGCGACTCCGCGATCTACGACACGCTCGTCCGCATGGCGCAGCCGTTCTCGCTGCGCTACCCGCTCGTCGACGGCCAGGGCAACTTCGGCTCGATCGACGACGACCCGGCCGCAGCGATGCGCTACACCGAAGGCCGCCTCGCGCGGCTCGCCGAGGAGATGCTCCGCGAGCTCGACTCGGACACCGTCGACTTCGGCCCGAACTACGACGAAAGCAAGCGCGAGCCGCTCGTCCTGCCGGCGCGGTTCCCGAACCTGCTCGTCAACGGCTCGGCCGGGATCGCGGTCGGCATGGCGACGAACATGCCGCCGCACCACCTCGGCGAGACGATCGACGCGGTCGTGACGCTGATCGACAAGCCCGACGCGAACGTCGAGGACCTGATGAAGCACGTCAAGGGCCCGGACTTCCCGACCGGTGCGATCATCGTCGGCCGCGCCGGCATCCGCGACGCCTACCGCACGGGCCGCGGCCGCGTCGTCATGCGCGCACGCGCCCACATCGAGGAGCTGCGCGGCGGCAAGAGCGCGATCATCGTCAGCGAGCTGCCGTACGGCGTGCGCAAGGGCGGCGACAACGGCGTGATCAAGAAGATCGCCGACCTCGTCCACGAAAAGGTGCTGACCGAGATCTCGGACCTCGCCGACCACAGCGACCGGACGGGAATGCGCATTCAGATCGAGCTCAAGCGGGACGCGATTCCGCAGGTCGCGCTCAACAAGCTCTTCAAGCACACGGGGCTCCAGACGACCTTCGGCTACAACGCCGTCGCGCTCGTCGACGGTATCCCGCGGACGCTCTCGCTGCTCGAGCTCGTCACGCACTACCTCGACTTCCAGCGCGAGATCGTCACGCGCCGCTCGCAGCACGAGCTGCGCCAGGCGGAGAAGCGCGCGCACGTCCTGCAGGGCTACCTGATCGCGCTCGACAACCTCGACGCGGTGATCGCGCTGATCCGCGCGGCCACCGACACCGACGAAGCGCGCACGGGGCTCATGGAGCAGTTCGAGCTCAGCGAGATCCAGGCCTCCGCGATCCTCGAGATGCGGCTCGCGCGCCTCACCGGGCTCGCGCGCAAGGAGGTCGAGGACGAGCACCGCGACCTGCAGGAGCGGATCGGCGAGCTGCGCGCGCTGCTGTCCGACGAGGCCAAGATCGACGCGCTGATCCGCGAGGAGCTGCTCGAGCTGAAGACCATCTACGGCCGCGGAGACGACCGCCGCACCGAGATCATCGCCGCCGAGGAGGAGCTCGAGCTCGAGGACATGATCGCGGAGGAGGACATGGTGATCGCGATCACGCGGTCGGGCTACATCAAGCGGCTGCCGGTCACCGCGTACCGCGAGCAGCGCCGCGGCGGGATCGGTGTGATGGGCATGGATCTCAAGGACGACGACTACATCGAGCACCTCTTCGTCGCCTCGACCCACGACTTCGTCCTCTTCTTCACGTCGGTCGGCAAGGTCTACCGGCTCAAGGTGCACGAGCTCCCGCTCGGCTCGCGCCAGTCGAAGGGCAGGGCGATCGTCAATCTCCTGCCGTTCCGGCAGGACGAGCAGGTGCGCGCCGTGATCCAGACGCGCAGCTTCGAGGAGGCCGAGTACCTGCTCTTCGCGACGAAGAACGGCGTCGTCAAGAAGACGAAGCTCGCCGCGTACAACACGCCGCTCAAGGCCGACGGGATCATCGCGATCAAGATGCGCGAGGGCGACGAGCTCATCGGCGTCCGCCACTCGACCGGCGACGACGACATCCTGATGGTCTCGCGCAAGGGGCAGGCGATCCGCTTCTCCGAGCGGGACGTGCGACCGATGGGCCGCGACGCCTCGGGCGTCCAGGGAATGAGGCTGCGCGCCGAGGACGAGGTGATCTCCGTCGCGATCGCGGCGCCCGACGCCGACCTGCTCGTCGTCACCGAGAACGGGTTCGGCAAGCGCACGCGCGTCTCCGAGTACCCGAAGAAGGGCCGCGGCGGCCTGGGCGTCAAGACGGTGCAGCTGACCGAGGCACGCGGCCAGCTCGTCGGTGCGCGCGTCGTCCGCGACGGCTACCAGGTGATGCTGATCTCCACCGGCGGCACCGTGATCAAGATGCCGGTCGAGGACGTGAAGCGGCTCGGCCGGGCCACGCAGGGCGTGATCGTGATGCGGCTGCGAGAGCGTGAAGGCGAAATCGTCTCCTCGCTCGCGCCGGTGATCGAGTCGGGCGACGAGCCCGACGGAGATGTGTCAGCCGGCCTCGGGAGCGACGTCTCAGGAGCGGAGCCCGAGGCCGACGTGGACGACGACGAGCCGGACCTCGAGCTCGACCCGGACGACGAAGCCGAAGACGACGACGGCGACGACGACCTCGGCTCGAGTAGCGTCTCCTACGCGCTCGCGCCGCCGTCCTTCTTCGGCATGAACGCTGAAAGGATGTCGATCGGCGCAGGGAAGACGATCGTCGTCGACGCCGACGGGCCGAGCTCGATCAGCGTCTGGAGGTAGCGCAGCTGGAGCGCGACCGGGTGATTCTCGATCACGAGCGCCGCGTCCTTCAAGCGCTCGGAGGCCTGGAACTCGCCCTCGGCGGCGATCACCTTCGCGCGCCGCTCTCGTTCCGCCTCGGCCTGCCGCGCCATCGCCCGCTGCATCCCCTGCGGGATCTCGACGTCCTTCACCTCGACGACGCTGATCTTGATGCCCCACGGCGCGGTCTGCTCGTCGATGATCCCCTGGAGGATCGTGTTGATCTTCACGCGCTCGGACAGGAGCTCGTCGAGGGAGTGCTGGCCGAGCACGGCCCGAAGAGTCGTCTGCGAGATCTGCGACGTCGCGACCATGTAGTTCTCGATCTGGACGATCGCGGACTTCGGGTCGACGATCCTGAAGTACGCCACCGCGTTCACGCGCACCGGCACGTTGTCCTTCGTGATCACCTCCTGCGGCGGGATCACGAGCGTGATCGTGCGCAGGTCGACCTTGACCATCCGGTCGACGACCGGGATCAGGATGAAGAGGCCCGGCCCTTTGGGCTCCGGGAGCAGCCGGCCGAGGCGGAAGATGATCCCGCGCTCGTACTCGCGCGCCACCTTGATCGCGCCGATCAGAAAGAGCAGCAGCAGAAAGAGGACGACACCGAGCGCGATCGAGCGCGACTGACATACCGGGACTCTAGATCGGATGGACCCGCAGGGTGAGCCCGTCGAGGGCGTCGACCTCGACGCGCTGTCCCGCGGCGAGCGGCTCGGGCGAGCGAACCCGCCAGAGCTCGCCGTGGACGAACACGAGCCCGCCCTCCCGAACGACGCCTTGCATCCCGACGATCTCCTCCGGACCGACCGCGACTGGCGTGCGCCGGACGGCGACCGCCTTTCTGATCGCGATCGCCCACGCGCCGCCGATGACCACGGTGAGGGCGATGACCGGCCAGACCGAGGTGTGGTACGGCGCCGGCGCGTTGTGGAACAGCGTCAGCAGGCCGACCGCCATCGCGATCAGCCCCGCGACGGTGAGCGCGCCGTGCGTCGTCACCATCGTGTCCACGACGAGTAAGCCGGCCCCGAGCAGCACCAGCCCAAGCCCGGCCCACGAGAGCGGCAGCACCGAGAAGCCGAAGAGCGCGGTGAGCAATGCGACAGCACCGAGCGCGCCGGGCAGGACGACTCCAGGGTGGAAGATCTCGTACCCGAGCCCGGCAAGCCCGGCGAGGAAGAGCAGGCCGATGATGTTCGGGTCGATCAGCGCCGAGAGGAAGCGGGTGAAGAATCCCGGGCGCGTGTCCGTGATCGCGGCGCCGCCGAGGTGGAGCGTGAACGACCGGCCTGGGCCTGTTCGTCTTGTAGCCCTCGGCCTTGTCGAGCAGGGCCGGCAGATTCGGCGCCAGCATGTCGATCGACGTTCAGCTTCAACGCCTCGGTCTCGGTCAGGTTCGAGGCCTTGCGTACGGCGCGGTCCGCCCACTGCTCGTTGCGGCCGTGGCTGCGCGCCAGCGATCGCAGCGACGCCGCCGCGTCGTTGATCACCTTGCGCCTCAGGTCGGAACCGATGTTGCCGCCGTTTCCGTTGATCGGGGTGGACGAGCCGATGTTGGTCGCGGAATCCATCGCGAGCAGGTCGGCGGCTTCCGAGATCCAGACGCCGGCGGACGCGGCGCGTGCGCCCTTCGGAGAGACGTAGACGATCACCGGTATCTCGCAGCGACAGCTCCTTCTGGACGATCTTCCGCATCGACTCCTGGAGCCCGCCGGGCGTATCGAGCACGATCACGGCGGCGTCGTAGCCGTCGTTCTGGGCACGGTCGAGCTCGCTTGTGAGCCAGTCCTGGGTGACCGGGTTGACGTCCATCCCGAAGTGGACGGCAAGGACGCGGGACGCCGACGCGCCCGGCGCCGCAAACGCGGCGACCGCGAGAGCGGCCAAGAGCAGGCGTTTCACGGTGTATGGATTGTATTCCTCAGAGGGACTCGGCCCTCGAACGCGAAGCGAGCCTCGGACACCGCCAAGAACGCTTCACTCCATGAAGAAGGCCATTCTCGCCATCGCGATCGTCCTCGCGTTCCCCGCCACCGCCGGCGCGGGGCTCGTGACGATGGTCGCCCGCGATGTGTCTCTCGATTCACGGTCGCTCGCCAGCGGCGGCGGTTCCGATGCGGTTCAACATGCTCGGAATCCACTGGTCGGGCTCGGGCACGGTCGAGTACCGCACGCGGTGCGCTGTCTGGCCGCTGGAGCGCCTGGACCGTCGCGGACGCCGACTCCGGGCCGGACACCGCATCGGCGGAGAGCCGGATGGCGGTGGGCGCCCACGACGGGAACCTCGACTGGGTCGGAGCCGCCGACGGGGTTCGGTTCCGCACGTCGGGCACCGTCGCCCGCATTCGGGCGTACTACCTCTGGTCGCGCGTGACGACCTCAGCGCGGCGGACGGTGCTCGTCGCGGGCCTGCCGTCGATCGTGCCGCGGTCGGGCTGGCAGGCCGACGAGAAGATCACGCGGTCCAAGCCGCACTACGCGCCCGTGTTGAAGCTCGCCGTCGTGCATCACACCGCCGGGACGAACTCGTACTCGCGATCCCAGGCGGCTGCGATCGTGCGCGGGATCGAGGTCTACCACGTGCAAGCGAACGGCTGGAACGACATCGGCTACAACTTTCTCGTCGACCGGTTCGGCACGGTGTACGAGGGTCGCGCAGGGCGGCATCGACAAGGACGTGATCGGTGCGCACTCCCTCGGGTTCAACACCGGCGCCTTTGGTGTCGCGCTGATCGGCAACTTTTCGGCGCGTGGCCCCTCCGCCGGAAATGCAGTCGGCGCTCGTCAACCTCCTCGCGTGGCGGCTCGACGTCGCCCACGTCGACCCGCTCTCCACCGTCCGCGATGTGTCTCGCGGCAACCTCAAGTTCAAGGCGGGGACGCCCGTGACGCTCCGCGCGATCTCCGGCCACCGGGATACCGGCCCCACCGAGTGCCCCGGCAACGGCGCCTACGACCTGTTGCCCGAGCTGTCCAAGCGCGTGTCGTTGACCGGGCTGCCGAAGCTGTATTCGCCGGTCGTGACCGGTGCGCCCGGCGGGACAGTGAGGTTTCAGGGCGCGGCTCTCGTCGGCGATTCCCTGGACGGTGACCGTCACGGGACCGAATGGCGCGGTGGTCGCCAAGGGTCAGGGGACAGGAGCCGCCGTCGACTGGTCGTGGAACTCCACCCGGGCCGGGAGTGGGCCGTTCACGTGGTCGATGGACGCGGGCCCATCCGTTCTGCCGGCGACGGGCTCGCTCGGGGCTGCTCCGCCCCGACCTGTCGCGGCGCCTGCGCCGACGCCTGCGCCGGCGACCCCGCCAGGGCCGGTGCTCTCCGGGCTGATCGCGCGGCCTGCCGTCGTCAGTCCGAATCCGGACGGCACCGCCGGCTACGTGACGACCGACTTCTCGCTCGCGGCGGCCGCCGCGGTCACGGTGCAGGCCACCGCGCTCGGCGGCAGCGCGCTGCCCCTGACGCTGCTCTCCTCCCGGCTTGCCGGCAGGCGACCACTCGTTCAGCTGGAATCTGGCCTCGTTCCCCGACGGTCGCTATCAGATCGTCGTCACGGCGAAGCGCGCCGGCGGGAGCCCGACGATTCAGGCAGCACCGGTGGTGGTCGACCGCGCCCTCACGGGCTTCGCGGCGACCCCGGCGCTCATCTCTCCGAACGCAGACGGAGTGAACGACACGACGGCGTTCACGTTCACCCTGGCGGCGTCTGTTGCGACGCGGATCGCTGATCGTGCGCTCGGGCGCCCTCGTGGCGACCGTCTTCTCGGGACAGCTCGGGCCCGGGCCCGCAGACGATCCAGTGGGACGGGACGACGGGAGGCGTCCGGGTCCCCGACGGGACGTACGACGCGATCGTGCTCGTGACCGACCCGCTCGGATCGACGTCGTTCTCGCTTCCGCTCGTCGTGGACGCGACGCCGCCGACGTTGACGCTCGTGGACGCCGCGACGCTGCGGTTTCAGCTCAGCGAGCCGGCGACCGTGACCGCGACGATCAACGGCCAGGCCGTCGTCAGGCCGGAGCCGGCCGGACCGTTCACGATCCCGTGGCAAGGAGGCACGGTGACGACCATCGCCATACAGGCCGACGACGCCGCCGGAAACGTGAGCGCGAGCATCACGAGTCCGTGACGGTCGCCGCCCAGGACGTCGTAGCCGCGCTCGAGCGCTTCGAGGATCCGAACGAGGAGGTCGAGCCGATCGACCTCGGCGGCAGCGGCGCCGGGCCACGGCGCCGAGCCGACGTTGACCCCGATCCCGAGCACGACGCGTGAGCCCTGCGTCTCGGCGAGGACCCCGGCAACCTTTTGCCCGTTCAGGAGCACGTCGTTCGGCTGCTTGATCGACGCACCGGGCCCGAGCGCGGACACGATCGCCTCGGCGGCGACGAGTGTCAGCTCCGGCCAGCGCCGCAGCGGAGGCGGTGGCACGAGAGCAACCGAGAAGCTGAGCCCCGTGCCGGGATCGTCGACCCATACCCGGCCGAGGCGTCCGCGGCCTTCGGTCTGGTGCTCTGCGAGAGCCACCGCGCCGTGGGCCGCGTCAGCGGGAAGCATCGTTTGAGTCGTGGCCGTCTCGGCGGCGTGGTGGTACTCGCGGCCGAAGCTTCCGCGCAGCGCTGGTAGGACGACGTCGGGCGACAGTGGCACCGCGCATTACAGTAGGCAGAGTGCAACCTCCGCGACGCCCGTCCAGTCCAATCCCAAGCACGCGGCGCGTCGAGCCGCACCTTGTCCTACGAAAGACTTTCCGACCCGATCCTCGTGACCCGCGCGAAAGACGGAGACCAGCTCGCGCTCGCGGCTCTCTGCGAGCGGCACGCCGCACGGGTGGAGAAGCTCGCATTGCACCTCCTTCGCGACCCGGAGGAAGCTCGTGACGCCGCACAGGAGTCGCTGGCGAAGCTCGTCGTTCGCATTCGCCAGTTTCGCGGCGAGTCCCAGTTCTCGACGTGGCTCCACCGCCTCGTCGTGAACACGTGCAAGGACATGGCGCAGGCGCGGCTCGCGCGCCGCACGGAGCCTCTGCACGAAGACGAGCGGCCCGCGCGCGACGGAGACCCGGTCGCTGCGCTTGCTTCGTCAGAAGCACGCCTCGAGCTCGGCAAGTGCCTCGCCGAGCTCCCGCCGGCGCAGGCCACGGTCGTCGCGCTGAAGGATGCATTCGACCTCGGCTTCGAGGAGATTTCCTCGGCGACCGGCCTGCCGGTCGGCACGGCGAAGTGCTACGCGCACCGCGGCCGCAACAACCTGCGCGAAAGGCTTTCGGCATGACGTCGCTCGGACGCTCGGAAATCGAGGCGATTCTTCCGCACCGCGACCCGTTCCTGCTGATCGACGAGGTGCTCGAGCTCGTTCCCGGCGAGCGCGTGATCGCTCGCAAGACGGTCACCGAGACCGATTGCGCCGGACACTTCCCCGGCAACCCGATCATGCCCGGGGTGAAGATGGTCGAAGCGCTCGCGCAATGCGGCGCCGTAGCGGTGCTGTCGCAGCCCGAGAACCGCGGCAAGATCGCGCTCTTCGCCGGCATCGACGACGTTCGCTTCAAGAGGATCGTCCGGCCCGGAGACGTCCTCGACCTCTCGTGCGAGGTGGAAGCCGTGCGTGGCCCGGTGGGCCGCGGAAAAGTGCGCGCGTCTGTCGGCGGCGAGCTGGCCGTGCGGGGGACGCTGACGTTCGCGGTGGGAGAGTAGCGGCGTGATCGCTCGCGCCAACGGCGCCCGCATCTCGATGACGGGCCTCGGGTGCCACGTCCCCGAGCGCGTCATGACGAACGACGATTTCGCGACGCTGGTCGACACGTCGGACGAGTGGATTCGCGACCGGACGGGCATTCGCGAACGCCGGATCGCCGCGCCGGAGGAGGCGCTCTCGGATCTCTGTCTCCCGGCGGCCCGGCGTGCGCTCGAGATGGCGGGCGCAGACCCGAAGAGCATCGACCTGCTGATCGTCGCGACGATCACGCCGGACATGGCATTCCCGTCGACGGCCGCGATTCTGGCCGACGAGCTCGGAATGCCGGACGCGGCCGCCTACGACCTTTCGGCCGGCTGCACGGGCTTCATGTACGCGTTGACGCAGGCCTACGGGATGCTGGCGGGCGGCGTCGCCAAGCGGGTTCTCGTGGTGGGCGGCGACGTCTTGTCGAGGATCCTCGACTGGACCGACCGCTCGACCCTCGTCCTCTTCGGGGATGGCGCCGGTGCGGTCGTGCTCGAGCGAGTAGACACGGGAGGGTTCCTCGGGTTCGAGCTCGGAGCTGACGGAGCAGGCGGCGCCGAGCTATTCCTGCCGTCGAGCGGGTCGCGCGCTGTTCGAAAGCCCCGACCGGTTCTTGAAGATGAACGGCCGCGAGGTGTTCAGGTTTGCGACGAGGGTGATGGTCAGCTCGGCGGAGGCGGTGCTCGAGGAGTGCGGCAAGACGGTCGACGACGTCGATGTCTACGTCCCGCATCAGGCCAACGTCCGGATCATCGACCACGCGGTGAGGAAACTCGGGTTCCCCGCGGAGAAGGTCGTCGTGAACGTCGACCGCTACGGCAACACGTCGTCGGCGTCGATCCCGCTCGCGCTGGCCGACGCGGCCGACGACGGACGCCTCCAACCGGGGAAACTCGTGCTGATGACCGGCATGGGCGCAGGATTGACGTGGGGCTCGGCACTCGTCGAATGGACGCATACGATGAGCGGAGCGACCGTATGACGAAGATTGCCTTCATGTTCCCCGGCCAAGGCTCCTTCGAGCCAGGCATGGGTCGAGAGATCGCCGAGGCCGAGCCCGCCGCGATGGCCGTCTACGACGCCGGAAGCCGCGCCTCCGGGCTCGACCTGCGGAGCCTCTGCTTCTCGGGGACCGACGAAGAGCTGATGCAGACCGAGGTGCAGCAGCCCGCGCTCGTCGCGACGTGTCTGTCCATCAACGCGGCGCTTCGCGCTCGCGGTGTCCACCCCGACTACGCTGTTGGCCACTCCGTCGGCGAGTTCGCGGCGCTCTGCGCCGCCGGTTCGTACGACCCGCCCGACGCGATCGGCCTCGTGCGCGAACGAGGTCTTGCCACCGCCGAGGCGGCGAGGGAGCACCCGGGCTCGATGGCTGCGATCCTCGGCCTTGCGGACGAGGTTGTCGAGGGGCTCTGCGGGAGGATCGAGAACGTGTGGCCCGCGAACTACAACTGTCCCGGACAGATCGTCATCTCGGGCGAGACACCCGCTGTCGACGAGTGCTGCGTCGAGGCCGCGAACGAAGGCGCGCGCCGCGCGGTGCGGCTGAAGGTCTCGGGTGCGTTCCATTCACCGCTCGTCGCGCACGCCGCCGAGCGACTCCGTCCGGCGATCGACCGGATCGAGTTCAGAGTCCCGACATCGCTGTTCGTGTCGACGGTGACGGCGAAGCTCGAGGACGTGCACCGCTACCGCTCGCTGCTCGTCGAGCAGCTGACGGCTCCCGTGAAGTTCGCCCAGGCCGCGCGCGAGCTCGTCTCGCAGGGCGTGACGGTGTTCGTCGAAGTCGGCCCAGGCAACGTTCTCAGCGGTTTACTGAAGAGGATCGACAGTTCCGTGCGGGCACTCTCGGTCAACGATCTCCAGTCGCTCGACGCCGCGGTTCACGAGCTTGCCTGAGGGACCGCCGGAGTTCGCCTCGCTGGTGGGGTTGCAGGCGCTTGTCACTGGGGGCTCGCGCGGGATCGGCGCGGCCGTGGCGCGGGAACTGTCGGCCGCGGGTGCGAGTGTCGTCGTGGGCTACCGGTCGGGGGCGGACGAGGCGGAGGCTCTGGCCGCCGAGATCGGCGGCCGCGCGGTGCAGGCCGACGTGTCCTCGGCCGAGGAGGCGGCTCGGCTCGTCGACGAGGCCGGCGATCTCGACATTCTGGTCAACAACGCCGGGCTCACACGAGACGGGCTGCTCGCCCGGATGACGGACGATGACTGGCGAACGGTGATCGAGACCAATCTCAGCTCGGTCTTCTACACCTGCCGCGCGGTTACCCGGCCGATGATGAAGAAGCGTTCCGGGGCGATCGTGAACGTCAGCTCGATCGTCGGCGTGCATGGCAATCCCGGCCAGGCGAATTACGCGGCGTCGAAAGCCGGGATCATCGGCTTCACGAAGTCGCTGGCGCGCGAGCTCGGCTCGCGAGGCGTGCGTGCGAACGTCGTCGCTCCCGGGTACGTCACGACCCGCCTCACCGACGTGCTCCCCGAGGAGGCGACTCAGGCGCTGCTCGCAAGCACCCCGCTCGGCCGGCTCGGCGAGCCTGAGGACGTCGCGAGGTCGGTACGGTTCCTCTGCTCAGAGGAGGCTTCGTTCATCACGGGCGAAGTGCTCCTCGTCGACGGCGGACTGGGGATGTAGTGGGGAGACGCAGAACGACAACGGACGCAGGCGGGTCGTGATCACGGGGATCGGCCTCATCAGCTCGCTCGGCAACGACTTCGAGTCGAGCTGGAAGGCACTGCTCGCAGGCGAGAGCGGCGTCAACGAGATCACCCAGTTCGACCACACCGACTACCCGGTGCATTTCGCGTGCGAGCTGAAGGACTTCGACCCGACCGTTTGGGTCGACCGCAAGGCAAGCCGCCGGATGGACCGCTTCGCGCAGATCGCGCTCGCAGCAGCCCGGCAGGCCGAGCAAGACTCGGGCTTCGACGTCGCGCCGGAAGCCGAGCGGGTCGGCGCCTCGATCGCGACCGGAATCGGTGGGCTCGAGTCGTTCCAGATTTGCTGCGACACGCTCCGCGATCGAGGGCCTGACCGCGTGAGCCCCTTCGCGATCCCCTGCATCATTCCGAACATGGGCGCCGGCTGGGTGTCGATCGAGCTCGGCACGAAGGGCCCGCTGATGAGCCAGTGCACGGCCTGTGCGGCCTCGAACATGGCGATCGGCGACGCGCTTGACGCGATCCGGATGGGCCGCGCCGACGTGATGTTCGCGGGCGGGACAGAGGCTCCGGTGACCAGGGTCGGCATCGCCGGCTTCGACTCGATGCGGGCGCTCTCTCGCCGTAACGACGACCCGGTTCGCGCGTCTCGTCCGTTCGACAAGGGGCGCGACGGGCTGGTGATGGGCGAAGCGGGAGGAGTGCTCGTGCTCGAGGAGCTCGAACATGCGCGTGCCCGAGGAGCGAGGATCTACGCGGAACTGATCGGATACGGGATGTCGTCGGACGCCTCCCACATCACGGAGCCCGACCCGACCGGGGTCAGTCCCGCCCGGTCGATGAAGATGGCCATGGCCGACGCAGGGGTCGAGCCCGCGGATGTGGGCTACGTAAACGCGCACGCCACGTCGACGCCGGTCGGTGACGCTGCGGAGACCCGGGTGATCAAGCTTGCGCTGGGTGAGGAGCAGGCGCGCCGCACCCCTGTCTCGTCCACCAAGGGAGCGACAGGCCACTGCTTCGGCGCCGCGGGTGCGATCGAGGCCGTCTTCACGCTGCTCGCGTTGCGCGACCGTGTCGTCCCGCCGACGATCAACTACGAAGAGGTCGACCCCGAATGCGACCTCGACTACGTCCCGAACGTCGCGCGTCAGGTGCCGGGCCTGGAGGTCGGTCTCTCGAACTCGTTCGGTTTCGGCGGGCACAACGCGACGATCGTTCTGCGACGCTGGGACGGGTAGGCCCGCGGGATGGTCCGCTGGGCGACGTTCGACTGCTACGGGACGCTGATCGACTGGAACGGCGGGATTCGCGCCGAGTTGGCGCGCCTCTTCGGCGAGGACCGGGCCGACGAGCGTCTCGCCCGGTACCACGAGCTCGAGCCCGAGCTCGAGCACGACGGCACGCGGAGCTACCGCGAGGTGATGACCGAGGCAATGCGGAGACTCGGTGCGCCGCCGGGCGAGGAACACGGTCTCGCCGACTCGCTCCCGCACTGGGATCCATTCCCCGAGGTGCGGGAGGCTCTTGACGAAGCTCGCAGCCGCGGCTGGCGGCTCGCCATCCTCTCGAACTCCGACCCGGATCTCATCGCAGCGTCCAAGGAGGCACTCGGTGTGCCGTTCGACGAGACCGTCGTGGCCGGGCAAATCGGCTCGTACAAGCCGGCGCTCGGCCATTGGCGCGAGTTTTCCTCGAGGACGGGTGCCGACCCGGCGGCACACGTGCACGTCGCCGCGAGTCTCTTCCACGACATCGGGCCCGCAAACGAGCTCGGGCTTCCGTCGGTCTGGATCAACCGCCTGGGCGAGGTGCCGGGGCCGATGCCGACTCGCGAGCTTCCGGATCTGAGCCGGCTGCCGGAGACGCTCGACGAGCTGGTTGCGGACGAGCTAGCTCCAGTGTGCGGGAACCTCCCGGTTCCCGCACAGCCCCTCCGCCGGCCAGCTTCGCGAACCGGAGTGCATATTCGCCGGTGTAACCGGCGAACACACACTCCGGTCTAAGATCGTGGTGGCCATGGCCGAGACCCGCATCGACGTCCAGGTCGAGCACGACAAACCGTCTTCGGGCGGAAGGAAGGACCCCAACACGTGCCCGAGTTGCAGCTCGCACTACCGCGACGACGAGCTCGAGGCGTCGCTGTACGTCTGCACGCAGTGCGGTCATCACTTCCCGATGCCCGCTCGCGTTCGGATCGCGTGGCTGGCCGACGCGGGCTCGTTCGTCGAAGAGGCTGCCGAGATCCGCTCCGCCGACCCGCTCGGCTTCTTCGACCTTCGCCCGTACGCGGAACGTCTCGCGGAGGCGGAGCTGAACACCGGACTGGGCGAGGCAATGGTGGTGGGCCATGGATCGCTCGACGGAAATCCGCTGGAGCTCGCGGTGATGGACTTCGCGTTCATGGGCGGATCGATGGGGAGCGCCGTTGCGGAGAAGTTCGTTCGAGCCTGTGACTCGGCGGTCGAGCGGCGGACGCCGCTTCTGACCGTCTCGAGCTCCGGGGGCGCCCGGATGCAGGAGGGAATTCTCTCGCTCATGACCTTGCCGAAGACGATCTGCGCGCTCGAGGAGCTGCGCGAAGCGGGCCTGCCGATGATCGCCGTGCTGGCCCACCCGACGACAGGGGGTGTGCTGGCGAGCTTCGCGTCGCTCGGAGACGTCACGATCGCCGAGCCGGCTGCGCTGATCGCCTTCGCCGGGCCCCGGGTCGTCCAGCAGACGACGCGTGAGACGCTTCCCGAAGGATTCGGCCTCGCCGAGCACAACCTCCAGTTCGGCCATCTCGACGCCGTCGTCCCGCGACCCGAGCAACGCGCCTATCTGGCGCGGCTCCTGCGGCTCTTTGCCCGGTGATGCCGAGCTCCGGCTGCGGGAGCGACTCGGGAGACTCTCGAGCCTGCCGCTGCTTCGCGGGACGAAGGTTTCCGGCGAGGAGGAGAGCATTCGCCGGCAGCTGAAACGGCTCCGAACCGAGGCGACCGCGACGGAAGCCGATATCTGGCGCTCCGTCGAGCTGGCTCGGCATCCCGACCGCCCGTACACCCTCGACTACGTCGATCGGATGCTGGAGGACTGGGTGGAGCTCCACGGCGATCGCGGCCGCGCGGACGACGGCGCTGTCGTCTCCGGCCTCGGCAGGTTCGGCGGCCGCACGATCGCGCTCATCGGGCACCAGAAGGGTCGCGACCTCAAGGAGCGCCTCGGGCGGCAATACGGGATGGCTTACCCCGAGGGCTACGCGAAGGCGATGCGCGTGATGGATCTGGCCGAGCGTTTCCGCTTTCCCCTCCTCACCCTCGTGGATACGCCCGGCGCGTATCCAGGAGTCGCAGCCGAGCAGCACGGCCAGGGTGGCGCGATCGCCCGCTCGCAGGCCGTGATGGCGCGACTCACCGTGCCGACGGTCACGTGCATCATCGGCGAGGGCGGCTCGGGAGGCGCCGTCGCACTCGCCGTTGCCGACCGCGTGCTGATGCAGGAGAACGCGATCTATTCGGTGATCTCACCCGAAGGTTGTGCCGCGATCCTGTGGCGAGACGACAGCAAGGCGAAGAAGGCGGCGGCCGCGTTCAAGCCAGACGCGGTGCACTGTTTCGATCTCGGGGTGATCGACGGAATCGTCGCCGAGCCGGAGGGCGGGGCACAGACGGACTACGACGAGGCTGCGAGGCTACTCGAGGCGGCGCTTCTCGAGGCGTTCGGCGAGCTCGACGGCGTCGCCGGCGAGGATCTGCGCCGGCTGCGGCGCGCGAAGTTCCGCGGCATGGGCGTCTTCGCCTGAGTCGCCGCCACGGGGCTTCTCCACATCGCCCACAGGGTTGTGCACCTGAGGGGGGCGGTTTGAAATTGGAGGGGGCGCGCCGCTTTCGGCGACGGATAGGCGCACGGCGGACACGCAGACCGCAGCGAAGGCGGGTTTTCCACCGGCGCCTGTGGAAATCATCCCCCAGGCCGCTCGGGCCGCTGCAGCCTCAGGTGAGGCCCTTTACACCATCGACCACGAGCTGGACGGCGATCGCCGAGAGGAGAAGCCCGAAGACGCGGGTGAGGAACGAGATGACCGACGGACGGACAGCGCGCGTGACGCGCTCGGCAACGAGCAGCGCGATGCCCACGCAGCCCACGGCCGCCACGATGCCGACGATGACGGCGCCGTGACCGGCGGCGTGCGGGTAGTTGCGCCAGAGGACCATCGCAGTCGCGATCGCTCCCGGGCCCGCGACGAGTGGAGTTGCGAGCGGGACGAGCGCCACGTCCTCGGCCTCCCCGGACGGGAAGTCGACGCCGCGGAGCATCTCGAGCGCGACGAGCAGCAAGAGAAGACCGCCCGCAATCGAGAGACTCTCGATCGTTACGTGCAGGTAGCGGAGGACGAGCTCGCCGAACATGGCGAAGCCGACGATCAGGGCGCCGGCCGCGATCACGGCCTGGACCGCCGCGCGCTGGCGCTCGCGAGGGTTGAGCCGCCGCGTCACGGTGAGGAAGATCGGCGCGTTGCCGATCGGGTCGGTGATCACGACCAGCGTGACGAAGGTCTCGCCGAAGGCTCGCCAGTTCATCGATTCGATCGTAGGGAGGGCTTCGGAGGCCGCGGTCTATGCTCGCGTGCGTGTCGGCGATCGAGATCGAGCATCTTCGCGTCGTGCGCGGCGGCAAGGTCGTTCTCCCTGACCTGACGCTGGGCATCGAGCCGGGTACGGTCACGGGTCTGCTCGGACCGAGCGGTTCGGGCAAGTCGACGCTCATGAGGGCGATCGTGGGCGTGCAGGTGGTCGAGTCGGGGCGCGTTGCCGTTCTCGGCCTTCCGGCGGGCTCGCCCGAGGTGCGACCGCGCGTGGGATATCTAACCCAGGCGCCGTCGGTCTATCTCGACCTCACGGTACGTGAGAACCTCGCGTACTTCGCACGCGTGCTCGACGCACCCGCCGCGAGGATCGACCGCGTGCTCGACACGGTCGACCTCAGTGGGCTCGCAGGGCACATCGTCCGGACGCTTTCGGGCGGTGAGCTGTCGCGCGTCTCCCTCGCAACCGCGCTGCTCGGAGAGCCCGAGGTGCTGATCCTCGACGAGCCGACGGTAGGGCTCGACCCGGTGCTTCGGCGTGATCTGTGGGCGACCTTCGGGCGTCTCGCGGACGCCGGAACGACGCTCCTCGTCTCATCGCACGTGATGGATGAAGCGGAGCGTTGCGACCGCCTTGTACTGATGCGCGAAGGATCGGTGATCGCGGACGAGACGCCTGCTTCGCTGCGCGAGCGCACCGGCCGCGAGCGTCTCGACGAGGCATTCCTCGCACTGGTCGAGTCGTGGTGACCGGCCGGATCACCGGCGCGACTGCGCTGCGGGTGCTCCAGCAGCTGCGTCGCGACCCGCGCACGCTCGCGCTGGTCTTTCTCGTGCCGCCCGCTGCTGATCACGCTCTTCTATTTCGTCTTCATCGACCAGTCCGCAACATTCGATCGCGTGGGCGGACCGATGGTCGGGATCTTTCCCTTCTCGTCGATGTTCGTCGTCACCTCGATCGCGATGCTGCGCGAGCGGACGAGCGGGACGCTCGAGCGGCTGATGACGATGCCGCTTGCGAAGCTGGACATCCTGCTCGGCTACGGGATTGCCTTCGCGGCGGTCGCCGCCGTTCAGGCGTCGATCACCTCCGCCGTAGCGTTCGGGTTGCTCGGATCTGGACGTCGAGGGGCCGGTCTGGGTCGTCATTCTTCTCGCCGTCGGGAAATGCCGTGCTCGGGATGTCCCTCGGGCTGTTCATCAGCGCGTTCGCACGGACGGAGTTTCAGGCCGTGCAGTTCATGCCGGCTGTGGTCTTCCCACAGATCCTTCTCTGCGGGCTGCTCGTGCCACGCGCCCAGATGGCGCATCCGCTCGAGGTGATTTCGTGGTTCTTGCCACTTACGTGGGCTTTCGATGGACTCTCGCATGCGGTCCAGGGGGATCTCGGCGGCGGCGTGGTCGTGAGGGACGCGGCGATCGTGTTCGGCGTCACCGTGGCCGCGCTCGCCCTGGGAGCGGAGACGCTGCGGCGACGGACGCCGTGAGTCCGAACGGAGCCTGGCGGGACCTGCGCCCGGTCGGCGTCGCACTCGCGATCGTCGTCTTCGTCTGGTGCTGGGTGTTTCTCGGGCAGTCGTTCTACGGCCGGAACGCGAAGGTCGAGACTCAGTACTACGACTCTGTTGTCTATCAAGGTTACGCGCAGGCGATGCGGGACGGAAAGCTTCCCTATCGGGACTTCTCGGTCGTATATCCCCCGGGCGCACTGCCTGTCCTTCTTGCGCCGGAAGCGGTCGCCCACTCGGGCAATGTCAGCAGCTATCAGAAGTGGTTCGCCCGGTCGATGGCGGGGTTCGGGGTGCTCTGCCTCCTGTTCGCGATCGCGGCTCGGGCGCCCTCTCGAGCAGTTGCGTTCATCGCATTGTCGCCTTTGCTGATCGGCTCGATTCTCCTCTCGCGGTTCGACCTGTGGCCCGCCGCGCTCGTTGCCGGGGGAGTTGCTGCGTTCGTTCATGACCGGCACTCCCTTGGCTGGGCGGCCCTCGGCGCCGCCTTCGCGGCCAAGATCTTCGCCCTCGTGCTGATCCCGCTCGCGATCGTCTGGACGCTCCGCCGAGCAGGAAAACGCGCCCTCCGGCGGGGACTCCTGGTTTGGGCGGCCGTCGTCGCTGCGGCGTTTGTCCCGTTCGGAATCCTCGCGCCTCACGGCCTCTGGGGCGCGTTGCGGGAGCAGATCGGGCGCGCGATTCAGATCGAAAGCTTCCCCGGGACGGTGCTGATGACCCTGGGGCATAGAGCGAATGCGGACTCGCTCGGCGCGGCCGGCATTGGCGGCCACCACGCTCTGGCGGCCATCTCAAGCGTTGTCGAGGTCGTGGTGCTGTTCGGGCTCTGGCTCGGCTTCGCGCGGGGCGAGATGGACACGGACCGCCTCGTGCGCTTCTTTGCCGCCTGTGTTTGCGCGTTCATCGTCCTGGGCAGAGTTCTCTCGCCTCAGTACCTGATCTGGCTCGTCCCTCTCGTCCCGCTCGTGAGAGGCAAGCGCGGGTTGATTGCGACGGGTCTGCTTGCTACCGCCTTGATCGCAACGCAGTGGTACTTCCCCGCCCGATACGGAGATGTGTTGGATCTGCGACTGGCTTGGGTCGTGCTGGTGAGGAATCTTCTGCTCCTCGTTCTGCTCGCGGTGCTCAGCCTCCCTGCGAGCCGGGGTGTGAGACGGCGAGTGAGCTAGGAAGAGGGGGTCAGTCGGCCCAGAAATCTCCGCGCGCCCGCCTTGTCGAGCATCTCGTTCAGGTTCCCACATTTGGGGCTCTGGACGCAGGAGGGACAGCCGTCGTGACATGGGCAGCCGTCGAGCATCCGCGCGGTGTCGGCGACCCAGCCTTCGAACTGCTCGAAGCCGCGCTCGGCGATCCCGACACCGCCCGGGTGACCGTCGTAGATGAAGACGGTCGGGCGCCCTGTCTGAGGGTGGAGGTTCGTCGAGAGCCCGCCGATGTCCCAGCGGTCGCACATCGCCCACAGCGGGAGCATCGCGATCAGAGCATGCTCGCTCGCGTGCAGCGCTGCGAGGAGCGCAGGCATCTGACCGAGTTCCTCGAGTTGTCCGTGCTCCGGGAGAAACCACACTGCTTCGGTCGCGAATGTCGAGGGCGGCAGGACGAGCGGGACGGTTTCGATCCGCTCCTGCGTCTGGACGGCCTTGCGCTCGTAGCCGACTACCTGCTCGGCCACCTCGATCTCGCCAAGCACGAGGTCGAGCCCGCAGCGCCTCTCTGCGCGAATCGGGCGCACGATGGTCGTCTCGGTGTCGCGCTTGACCTGTGTGAACCAGTCGCCCGAGAACGGCTCGACGATCGCTCGCATCGCAGCGTGGTCGAGGCCGGTGACGAGATACGACTCGCCGAGGTGGAGGTAAACGGCGCCCTCGTGGACGGTCGAGTAGGCGCGGGCACGCTCGATCTGCCCGAGCACGGAGCCGCCACCCGCGTCGACTACGGTGAACGAGTCGGAGTCGGCCGAGCGGAGCAGCACCCGCGGTGCGGGAGACTCCCTGCCGCCCCAGACGAAACCGTGGGGAGTGCGGCGCAAGCCGGCGTCGGTCTCCGCAGCCTCCAGCGCCTCAGGCCCGAGGATCTCGGCGTCGGCCTCGTCGATCGGCGCCTCGAAGGCGGCGGCGCGCACGTGTCCGGCGAGAACGCGGGGATTCGAGTGGTCGAGGATTGCGGCCTCAACTCGGCGACCCAGGAGCATTTCCGGTTTGCGCATGAAGTACTGGTCGAGCGCGTCCTCTGACGCGACGAGGACGGCAAGGCCATTTTCGCGGCGTCCGGCCCGGCCCCACTGCTGGCGAAGAGAGGCGACCGTCCCGGGAAAGCCGACCGAGATGACGGCGTCGAGGAGACCGACGTCGATCCCGAGCTCGAGGGCGTTGGTCGCGGAGACGCCGAGCAGTTCGCCCTCGGAAAGGCGCCGCTCGATCTCCCGGCGTTGCTCACGCGTGTAGCCGGCCCGGTACGGAGAGAGGCGTGCGTCGTCGCCGAGCCGTTCCGCGGTGAAGCGGTGGATCAACTCGGCTGCCTTGCGCGATTTCGCGAACGTGAGTGTCCGCACGCCTCGGCGAATGAGCTCCGCCTGGAGCCTCGCCGCCTCGGCGAGCGGTGAGCCGCGCAGGCCGAGCTCCTCGTCGACGAGCGGCGGGTTCCAGAGGGCGATCGTGCGTGCCGCGCGCGGTGCCGCGTCGTCGCCGATGACCGTCACCGGTAACCCGAGGAGCTCCCGGCCAAGCTCGCCCGGATTCGAGATCGTTGCCGAAGCGAGCAGAAACTGCGGTTCGGCGCCGTAGATTCGTGCCAGCCGCCGCAGCCGACGGAGGACGTTTGCGACGTGCGAGCCGAACACGCCGCGATACACGTGGGCTTCGTCGATCACGACGAACCGCAGGTTCGCGAGCACGTCTCCCCAGCGTGTGTGGTTCGGGAGCACGCCCACGTGGAGCATGTCGGGGTTCGACAGGATGACATTTGCCGACGTGCGGATCTGGCGCCGCTGTTCGGCCGGCGTGTCTCCGTCGTAGATTGCCGGCCGGAGTGACCGGATTTCTGCAACGAACGGCCCGAGCCCGCGAAACTGGTCCTGGGCCAGGGCCTTCGTCGGATACAGGTACAACGCACGGCTCATAGGGTCGCGTGCGAGTGCGTCGAGGACAGGCAGGTTGAAGGCGAGCGTCTTCCCCGAAGCGGTGCCTGTGGTCACGACCACGTGCTCACCGCGTGTCGCCGCATCCCACGTCTCGCGCTGGTGCGCGTACAGCTCGGCGACGCCGGTTGCTCTGCGAACGCGGGCCTCGAGCGAGTCGGGGAGCGGGGCGGCTAGCGCGCCGCGTGGCAATTCTTCGGTGAGGTACGCGAGCTCCTCGCCGTCGAGCAGCCCGCGCCAAGGTTCCGGCCCGACGTTCATGGTCAACCGTAGCTCCGTCGCCGGAAGAGGTCCTGCTTCGACGAGATCCGGTCGAGGAAGAGGATCCCGTCGAGGTGATCGAGCTCATGCTGGAGCGCGCGGGCCTCGAATCCCTTTGCCGTTACCGAGAACGGTTCGCCCGCAAGGTTGCGCGCCTCGATCTCGACGATGGAGGCGCGCTGCACGTTTGCAGTCAGCTCGGGGACGCTGAGGCACCCCTCGCGCCCGAGCTCCTCCCCGGCGGCGCGGACGATCGATGGATTGACGAGCACGAGCAGTCCGCCGCAGCTCTTCGCTTTCGGGTGGCCGGAGACGTCGACAACCGCCACGCGTACGAGCTCGGCGATTTGCGGGGCGGCGAGCCCGACGCAGCGGGGCTGGCTGCGCATCGCGTCGATCAGGTCAGTGGCGACGCGGGCGATCTCGCCAGGATCGGCGATCGGCGAGCACCGCCGCTTCAACAGGGGATCTGGATAAAGGAGGACAGGCTTCGCGGCCATCAGTGGCCGCTACAGCACGTCGCCGGCGACCGCGCGCATCGACACGTCGACGCCTTGCCTCTCGGCGACGGCCTCGAGTAGCCCCTCGAGCCCCGGCTCGTCGAGCGACGGCGGCAGCGCGACGTCGAGCAGCATCACGTACAGGGGCGCGTCGTCCTCGCCGATGACCCGAGTGCTGACCCCGACGATGTTGACCCCGCTCTCGGCAAGAGCCTGGGCGACGCCGTGGACGATGCCTGGATGGTCGGCGCCGTAGACGCTGATCGTGTGCGTGGCGGCGGTCACACCGGCTGCGAGCGCAGGCACCTCGGCCAGCAAAACAGTCTCGAGTGGAATGTCCCTCCGAACCGACTCGAGCGCGTTCCGTAGCGCTTCCTCATCGAGCGATTGGGGCGCCGACAGCACGAGGATGACGGCAAAGTGCCCGCGCAGAATCGCCATTTCGGCGTCCTCGATATTCACGGTGTCGTCGAGCAGCGCGCGGGTGAGTGTTGCGACGATTCCCGGCCGGTCGCGACCGGTGACGGCGAGGACGAAAGACTTCACCGCGAATCGCCGACGGTAGTGGCGGAGGACTTGGCGGTTCGAGCTCGCGTCTTGGAGGCGCCGCAGGCGAATGCTCCTGCGTACAGCGCCGCGGTCACCAGGAGCAATGACCGGTAACCGATCAGGATTGCGGTGTACTCGAGGAGGCCGCCGACCATCGCGCCGAGCAGGTTCGCGCCGAAGGCGACGGTAGACGATCCCACGTCTCTGAAGCGCTCAGCGAACACGAGGTTTGCGAAGAAGATCGGCGTGAACGCGAGGGCGATTGCGACCGGCAGGCGCAGTCCCCAGCTCAGCCGCAGCAGGTCGTGTGGAGGAACCATCCACGCGACGGCGAGCGACGCAAACAATCCACCGTAGAGGAGGGCCGGTACCGTCCAGTTCACGGAGAGCGACTCGAGTGCGCCGCCCTTGAGTGGGCCGGACGTGCGTGACGGTAACCGCTTGGTGACTTCGATCGCGGCTAGGACGACGAGGAGGATGCCTCCGAACACGAGCGCGTTTACGAACCAGGTCGTTCCGAAAAGGAGCGCGAACTGCACGACGTTCTTAGTCTCCAGCAAGAGGAACGCTGCGCCCATGAGGAACAGGTCGGCGTATGGCCGCATCTGCCGGAGAGGCCCGCCCGCTGCGCGAATCGCGACGAGCGAAACGGCAAGGATCAACCCGAGTGTCAGCAGGTACAAGGTCGGAATCGAGTTCGTGCGGAGGTAGAGGAACGGATGGTCGTCGCGAGCAGGGGCGGGCACCTCGCGCCCACCGGCGCTCCATCGCGTCGCACACGTGACGTTGCCGTCGGCGATCGCGGCGAAGTGCGCATCGCCTGCCCCTTCGTCCTCGATGCAGGGCCGCGTTCCGTACACGTCGGTGAGCGTCCCTGCGAGCCGGTCGACGAGCCATTGCTCGCGGTAGTAGTTGTACATCGCAAATTCGCCGCCCGGCCTCAGGTGCGCACGCGCGGTACGCAGCGACTCGAGCGTGAACAAGTAACTCTCGAGCCGCAGCGCGGATTGCCCAGAAAGGACGGTGAGCGAATCGGGCAGCGCGAACAAGATCAGGTCGTACTTCTTGCTCGTCTGCTCGAGGAATGCGCGGCCGTCAGTGATATGCGTCGTCACGCGCGCATCGCTGTAAGCGTGGTTCGGCTGAAGCGTCTCGCCGAGCTGGTGGAGGCGGGGATCGATCTCGACAGCGTCGATCGTCTTCGCTCCGCGGGAAATCGCGATCGCGACATCGGTACCGGTTCCGGCGCCGACGACGAGCACGTCTCCCGGGGGTCGCCCGCCGAGCCACTCGTACGGCTTGAAGTAGATCGGCTCCGTCTGATGCCGGTGGTCGACCGTCGAGATTTCCTGGTGCGGGACCCCGTTCACGTTTACGACGTAGAGCCCCGGCTGGCCCGTGACGTGGATCTTGTAGTACGGGGACCAGCTGATTCCTGGGCCGGCCTCCGCAGCCAGCACGGCGACGAGCACAGCCAGCGCAACGAAGGCGGGAACGCTCGAGAGTCGCCAAGGCAGCAGAGCCACGAAAAGCACGGAGGCGACGATTCCCGACGCGAGCGGTGGTAGCCACAGGAACGCGAGCACTGAGAACACCCCGATGCCGAGTAGTGAGCCGACGATGTCGAGCCGATACGCCTCGAGCGGTGCGAAACGGGCAAAGGCGCGCCCAGTCTCCTCGGCGATCATCGCGATGATCGCCGCCGTGCAGACGAAGACGATCGGAAGGGTCGCCCAGAGGGGGAGCCCCGTGCGGTTGACTCCGCCGAAGTACAGGAGTTGCGAGCCGCGGTGATCGATCTCGACGTGGTACACGCGTGCGAAGACGACGAGTACGGTGAGGGCGATCGGCGCAAACGGGAAGAGGCGGACGCGGCTGTTCGCGCGCAGGAATCCGATTCCGATACCAAGGAAGCTCCCGAGTAGAACGAAGTTCGAGAAGTACGACAGGTAGACGACGTTCGAGCCGAGCCAACGGATGAGGAAGAGCTCGACGAACAGGACCAAGCAGCTCGCGCAGATCAGCCGCATTCGGTTGCGCGTCCCCGCACTCTCGGGCGTGGCGTGCGAAGGGACGCGAGAATCGAGACTGCTTGTAGTGCCGGACGGGAGGGTCTGAGGGTCGTTCTCCATTGCGGTCGTCCTCACGTCGCCTACTTCGCCGGAGGCTGGGTAACCGTAGACCATCTCGAATAACCCGAGCCTGCCGTCGGGCAGGAGCCCAAACCCGCCTGCTCGAGTACGCTTCGCCGACCGGGGTGCCCCACGCGGGCTGAGATCAAACCCGTCGAACCTGATCCGGGTCATGCCGGCGAAGGGAGCGCAAGTGGTTCCAAGAGCGTTGACGATCGCGACGTCGGATTCGGGGGGCGGAGCCGGCATCCAGGCCGACCTGAAGGCGTTTGCAGCCGCGGGGGCGCATGGGATGTCGGTGCTCGTGGCGCTCACGGCGCAGAACACAACCGCAGTGACGGCGATCCACGAACTGCCGCCGGAGTTCGTCGTCGCCCAGCTCGAAGCGGTCTTCTCCGACATCGGGGTCGACGCGGCGAAGACGGGAATGCTCTTCTCCCGTCGGCTGATCGAGACGGTCGCAGACTTTCTCGCTTCTAACCCGGTGCCGCTCGTGGTCGACCCGGTGATGGTCGCGAGCTCGGGTGCGAGGCTGCTCGAGGACAACGCGGCGAACGCGCTCATCGTCCGTCTGTTCCCGCTGGCCACCGTTGTGACGCCCAACGTGCCGGAAGCAGTCGCGCTCGTGGGCCGAGCGGGAACGCGACGGGAGCTGGCGGAGCGGTTGCACGATCTCGGCGCCCCGGCCGTGATCGTGACCGGAGGCCACGGCGAGAGTTCGGTCGACCACTTCTTCGACGGTCGCGACCACGTGGAGATCCCGGTCGAACGGCACGACGTCCGCCGCGACCCACGGAGCGGGCTGCACCCACTCGGCGACGCTCGCGGCACTGCTGGCCGGCGGGTTCTCGCTCGTCGGCGCAGCTGTTGGAGCGGCTCGCGCAGCCTCCGAGGCCGTGCGTCACGGTCTCGCCGGGCTCGGCCACGGCGACGGGCCAGTCGACGTGTTCAACCTCAAAGGAGCACCGTGAGCGCAGGAGAATCCCTGGGCCGGCTGCGCGAGCGCAAGCCGCTGGTGCATCAGATCACGAACTACGTCGTGATGAACGAGACGGCGAACGCCACGCTCGCTCTCGGAGCGCTGCCGGTGATGGCGCACGCGCGGGAAGAGGTCGAAGAGATGGTCGGCATCGCGGGAGCGCTCGTGATCAACATCGGCACGCTGTCTCCGGCCTGGGTGGACGCGATGCTCGTCGCCGGCCGCGCGGCGAATGCGCGTGGCGTGCCCGTGGTGCTCGATCCGGTCGGCGCCGGCGCGACCCGCTACCGCACGGAGACCGCGAAGCGCATTCTCGACGAGGTGAACGTCGCCGTGTTGCGCGGGAACGCGGGCGAGGTGGCAACGCTTGTCGGCGTCGACGCCGAGGTGCGGGGCGTGGAGTCGATTGGCGGCGGCAGCGATCCGGGCGATCTCGCCCGCCAGGCCGCGACCGCATTTGGCGTGGTCGGGTCGGTGACCGGCCCCGTCGACTTCGTCTCGGACGGCGCCCGCGTCGTTGCGATCGCAAATGGCCATCCACTCATGGCGTCGATCACCGGCACCGGCTGCATGTCTTCTGCCGTCACGGGCTGCTTCCTGGCGGTCACCGACGCTCCTTTGGATGCGGCGGTCGACGCGCTGGTGGCCTTCGGAGTCGCCGGCGAGGACGCCGCAGCCGGCGCGAAGGGGCCGGGAAGCTTCCACGTAAACCTCTACGACGCATTGGCAGCACTCGAGCCGTCGATGCTCGATACCCGGGCGAAGATCTCGTGAGGGTCCACGCGATCGTGGAAGACATCGAAACGGCACGTCGGGCCGTCGAGGCGGGCGCGACGGTTGTTCAGCTGCGTGTGAAGGCGCCAACTTCCCAGGTTGTCGCCCGCGGTGCGGGCTTCACCGAACTTGGCGTCACCTTCGTCGTCAACGACGACGTGGACGCAGCTATCGCGCTTGGCGCCGACGGTGTGCACCTCGGCCAGTCGGACGAGGGAGCGAACCGTGCTCGGGCTGCGGGCCTGCTTCTGGGCCGCTCGGCCGTGAACTTCGAGCAAGCGATCGAAGCCGATGCGGACTACCTCGGCGTCGGCCCGGTTTGGGCCACGCCGTCGAAGGCGGACGCCGACCCGGCGCTTGGCCTCGGTGAGCTCGCCCGAATCGCATCCGCGGTGACGCTGCCGGTGATCGCGATCGGCGGTATCGACGCGTCGAACGCTGCGCCGTGCATCCGTGCAGGCGCGGCAGGAGTCGCCGTGATTCGCGCAGTCACCGACCCGTCCCTCAGGAAAGTGGTGGATGCGGCTCTCGGAGCTCGGTGAGCTCGGCCTTCTCGCCGAGCTCGAGCGACGGGGGCTGATCGTCGGGGTCGAGCACGACGCGGCACAACTTCGAGGCGGGCTCGTCGTCACGCAGGACGCGCTCGTCGAGGGCGTTCATTTCCGGCTCGACTGGCTGGGGTGGCGCGAGCTTGGTTTCCGCGCCACCGCGGTCAACCTGAGCGATCTTGCCGCGTCGGGCGCGGATCCGGAGGCCCTTGTCGTCTCGCTTGCCGCTCCAGCCGAGACGCGTGCAGAGGACGTCGTCGAGCTCTACGAAGGGATTGCAGAGACCGGTGTGCCGGTAGTCGGAGGGGACACGACCGCGGCTCCGGTGGTGATGCTCAGCGTCACGGCGCTGGGGCGCGCCGAACGCGTTCCGGGTCGGTCCGGTGCAATCCCCGGCGATCTTCTCGTCGTGACGGGCCCGCTCGGCGGTGCCGGCGCGGCATTCCGGCGGCAGGCCTATGTTCGTCCCCCGATCCGGATCGAGGAGGGACGCCGGCTCGCCGCCACTGCTCACGCGATGCTCGACATCTCGGACGGGCTCGCGCCGGACGCGGGCCACCTGGCCCGCCGGTCGGCTGTTCGCTGCGTGATCGACCTCGAGCGGGTTCCGCTTGCCGCGGACGCGACGGTGGACGACCTCGGCTTCGGCGAGGACTACGAGCTGCTCGCAGCCGTGTCCGAGCCGGGCGGGCATGCGGTGGTCGGGCGGGTCGAGGAGGGCGAGGGTGTCGAGCTACGGCTGAACGGCGAGTTGCGCGAGCCGAGCGGCTACGAGCACTACAGGTAGGCCGCGAAGGCCTCGCGGAAGTGCCCGGCAGGGCGGGCGCCGACGAGTGTTTCCTTCGGCTCTCCGCCGTCGAAGAGCATCACCGTCGGGATCGACAACACGCCGTACTTGGAGGCGGCCACAGGGTTGTCGTCGATGTTCAGCTTTACAAACTCGACCTTCTCGGTCTCGCCGGCGAGACCCTCCAGCACGGGGTGAACCGCGTGGCAAGGGCCGCACCAGGGCGCCCAGAAGTCTACGACCACCGCCTTGTCGGCGTGGAGGACGTCCTGTTCGAAGCTCGCGTCGGTGACCTCGCGCACGGGTTTCAGATTACAGACGGCCCGTAAGCGCCCGAAGTCGCAACCGTGGCACCTTCCACATCGCCTCCGCGACGATCGCTCGGCTCATCTTCGATCCACCGCGCTCGCGATCGACGAATGCGATCGGGATCTCCTCCACCCGAAAGCCGGCGCGGCGGGCCCGGTAGGTCATCTCGATCTGGAACGCGTAGCCCTTCGAATCGATCGCAGCGAGATCGATCGTCTCGAGGACGCGCCGGCGGAAGCACTTGTACCCGCCCGTGAGGTCGTGGATCGGGCTCTGGAGGAAGAGCCGCGCGTACAGGTTCCCTGCGGACGAGACCGCCCTGCGAGCCAGGCCCCAGTTCGGGATCGAGCCTCCTGGGACGTAGCGCGAGCCGAGGACGAGGTCGGCGCCGCGCTCCGCGGCGGCAATCAGGCGCGGGACGTCCGCGGGATTGTGGGAGAAGTCGCAGTCCATCTCGAGCACGAGCTCGGCGTCCCCTGCGAGCACCTGCCCGAAGCCGGCGATGTACGCGGGGCCTAGCCCCTCCTTCTGCGTTCGGTGGAGGACGTCGACGAAACCGAGCTCGGCAGCAAGCTGGTCGGCGATCTCGCCCGTCCCGTCCGGAGATCCGTCGTCGATCACGAGGACACGGTCTCCCTCGCGCAGGACCTCGGCGAGGGCGCGCAGCATCTGCTCGAGGTTGTCGCGCTCGTTGTAGGTCGGAAGGCAGATCGTGGCGCGCAACGCCGACAAGTCTGCCGAAAACGCACGCGTATCATCGGACGGTGGCCGACCCGCTGCCGCGGAATCCCGATCTCGCAGCCCAATTCGAGCTGCTGGCCGACCTCATGGAGGTCGAGGGCGAGGACGGGTTCCGGATCGCGGCCTACCGCCGCGCGGCGGCGCAGATTCGCGAGACCTCGACTTCCGTCGCTCGCCTCGCCCTCGAAGGTCGTGCCAAGGAGCTGCAGGGGATCGGCCGCACGATCGAGGAGAAGATCGTCGAGGTTGTCCACGACGGCGAGATCCACGCTCTCACAAGACGCAAGGCGTCCGTGCCGGCCGAGGTCGCGGCCTTCATTCATCTCCCAGGCCTCGGCCCGAAGACGGCCCGGCGGATCTGGAAGGAGCTCGGGATCACGACCGTCGCCGGCCTCCGCGCCGCGGCTGAGGCGCAGCAGCTCCGTGGACTGTCCGGCCTTGGTGCGAAGTCGGAGGAGAAGATTCTCATGGGCCTTCGCGCGCTCGAATCGAAGCCGGACCCGGCCGAGCGGCGTGTGCTGCTCGGAAATGCGTTGCCCGCGCTCCGCGCCGCGGTCGCGGCTCTGGCGGCGCATCCCGCAGCCGCGAGCGTCTCGATTGCCGGTTCGGCGCGTCGCGCCCGCGAGACGGTGAGGGATCTCGACATCATCGCCACCGCGTCCGACCCCGGCGCGCTCCTGGACGCGTTTTGTGCCGCGCCCTGGGTCGTCGAGGTTGCCGCGCACGGCCCGACGAAGGCCACGGTCGTTTCCCAGGAAGGCTTCCGGTTCGACCTCCGGGTCGTCCCGCCCGAAAGTTACGGCAACCTGCTTCAGCACTTCACCGGCTCGAAAGCCCACAACATCGCGCTTCGGGAGGCCGCGGTGCGGAAGGGCCTGTCGGTCTCCGAGTACGGGATCGCCGAGACCGAGACAGGGACCGTCCACGCCTTCGAGACCGAGGAGGAGGTCTACACGTTCCTGGGTTACGGCTGGATTCCGCCTGAGCTCAGAGAAGACCTCGGCGAGCTCGACGCGGCACGGCGTGGTGTGCTGCCAACACTGATCGAGCTGCGTGACCTGCGCGGCGACCTGCACACGCACACGACGTGGTCGGACGGCAGGGACACGCTCGAAGCCATGGTCGCGCGGGCGGTGGAAAAGGGCTACGCCTATTACGCGGTGTGCGACCACTCGACGCGTCTTCGCGAAGGGCGCATGCAGGAGCAGTCGACGGCGATCGACAAGCTGAACGAGCGCGTGCCTCTCCGAATCCTGAAAGGCGTCGAGGCGAACATCCGCTCGACCGGGGCGCTCGACGTACCGGACGACGAGCTCGCGACGAGAGACTGGGTCGTCGCATCCTTGCACCACGGGTTCGACAACTCCCCGACCGAGCGCCTACTCGCTGCCATGGAGAACCCGTACGTCGACTGCATCGGCCACCCAACGGGCCGCAAGATCGGCAAGCGGGCGCCCGCTGAGGTCGACCTCGAACGCGTGATCGAGAAGGCGCTCGAGACAGGCACGTTCCTCGAACTCAACTCGCAGCCCGACCGCCTCGACCTCTCGGATCTTCACGCGCGCGCCGCGCGCGAGGCAGGGCTCAAGCTCGTGCTCGACTCCGATGCCCACCGTGTCGCCGCGCTCGACTACGTCGAACTTGGAGTTGGCCAGGCGCGCCGCGCGGGGCTGACGCCGGGAGACATCGTGAACACTCGTACGTGGAACCAGGTCGACCGGCTCCGCAAGCAGCGGCCGGCATGAAGCATGAACTTCTCTCTTTAGACCTCCTGCGACTCTCCGGTCAGCAGCTCCCTGATGAAGCGGCGCGTCTCAGGCCCGGAGACTGGGTTGAAGAGGATCCCGATCGCGATGCCCACGACGAGCAGCGCGGCCGAGCGGTTACTTCGGTCTTGCTTCCCCTGGAGCCGTTCGTTCGCGCTCCGAAGGTCATCGATCGCCGAAGCAAGCTTCTCGCGGATGTCGTTGTCGGTCGCGACTCGCGTCGCGATTGTGACCGGAGCTCTGTCACCGACCGCAAGATCGCCGTAGAGCTTCTTCGCCGTCTTGAACGCGTTCATGACGTCCGCACGGATTTTCTCGTCTGCCATCGCGCGCTCCACGTACGGTTTGATGTTGTCAGCCGTGTCGTAGACCTTGCTCTTCGTCTTGGCCATCTTCAATCAATCCTTTCGTCGCCTGTGGGGGGGCATACCGATCCTAGTGGTCGCGATGCTCCCCGCGTGCGGTGGGGGTGGTAGCAGTTGGCAGGAAGTCACCGGCGACGGCTACAGCTTCAGCGCTCCGGCCGCTTGGAAGGTGACCAAGGCGGCGACCTCCACCGCAGCGTCGAGCGGCCCGGTCAGCCGTGTTGAGGTTGCCACCTTCAGGCTCGCGAGGACTTACCGGCCGGAGCTCTTTGCCCGGTCAAAGGCAGAGCTCGACCGTGTGGCGGCTGCTATCGCCGCGCAGCTGCGAGGACGCGTGCAGTCGAGCGCGGTTGTGCGCGCGGCCGGACGGAAGGCCCGCTCGTACACGATCGGGTATCGAGAGATCGTTCAGGAGATCACGTTCGTGTTCGACGGCCTCCGAGAGTACGAGCTTCTCTGCAGGCACGCGGTGTCGCCTGCCGGGGCTCCAGCCTGCGGACGCCTCGTGGCGAGCTTCGCGCTCGTCCAGCCGTCTTAGATCTCGGCCGGCTTGGCCGCTTGGCGCACCGCGGTCGGCCTCTGCCGCACGCGGGTCGCGCCCTCCTCCGTAAACGCCGCTGCGAACACCTCTTCGATTGTGTCGGCCAGGACGAACTGCAGCGCTGCGTGAGTCTCGGGAGGCAGGTCGGCGAGATCGGGCTCGTTCTCGCGGGGCATGATGATGCGCTTCAGGCCGGCGCGTTGTGCGGCGAGCGACTTTTCGCGGATACCTCCGATGGGGAGCACTTGGCCGGTGAGCGTGATCTCGCCGGTCATGCCGACGTCGCTCGCCACGGGCTCATCGCGCACGAGCGACGCGATCGCGGTCGCCATGGTCACGCCGGCCGACGGACCATCTTTCGGCACGGCTCCGGCGGGAACGTGGATGTGGATGTCGTGTTCGGTGAACCAGCTCTCGTCGACCCCGAGCTCGTGGGTGTGCGACCGGACCCACGAGAGCGCGGCCTGGGCCGACTCCTGCATCACCTCGCCGAGCTGGCCGGTGATTCGGAGTGCGCCTTTGCCGGAGTACGCGGTCGCCTCGATGAACAGGACGTCCCCGCCGGCGGCGGTATAGGCGAGCCCGGTTGCGACGCCCGGCGCGGAGGTTCGCTTGCGCGCCTCGCCGGAGAAGCGCCGGGCGCCGAGCCACTCGCGAAGGAGCTCATCGTCGACTCGCGCTTTCTCGGTGTCGCCCTTCGCGATTCGGGTTGCCGCCTTCCTGCAGATGTCGGCGATGCGCCGCTCGAGGTTCCGCACTCCGGCCTCGCGGGTGTACTCGCGGATGATCGTGCGCAGCATCGGCGCCGAGATGTCGAGCTGTGAGCGCTTGAGGCCGTTTGCCGCGAGCTGTTTTGGCAGCAGGTAGCGCTTTGCGATCCCGAGCTTCTCCTCCTCGGTGTAGCCCGAGAGGGCGATCGTGTCCATGCGGTCGAGCAAAGGGCCCGGGATGGTGTCGACTGCGTTCGCGGTGCAGATGAAGAGCACTTTCGAGAGGTCGAAGGGCAGGTCGAGGTAGTGGTCGCGGAACGTCTTGTTCTGCTCGGGGTCGAGCACCTCGAGCATGGCGCTTGCCGGATCGCCTCGAAAGTCGACGCCCATCTTGTCGATCTCGTCGATCAGGATGACCGGGTTCGTCGACTCCGCGTCACGGAGCGAGCGGATGATCGTGCCCGGCATCGAGCCGATGTATGTGCGCCGGTGACCGCGGATCTCTGCCTCGTCGCGGACGCCGCCCACCGACATGCGGATGAACTTGCGACCGAGTGCGCGGGCGACCGACTGGCCGAGCGAGGTCTTGCCGACGCCGGGCGGTCCCACGAAACAGAGGATCTGCCCCGAGACCTCGTTTCGGAGCTTGGCGACCGCCAGGTATTCGATGATCCTGTCCTTCACCTTCTCGAGGTCGAAGTGGTCATGGTCCAGCACCTTGCGGGCGTGGTCGAGATCGAGGTCGTCGACGGTGACCTTGCCCCACGGCAGCGTGAGTATCCATTCGAGATATGTCCGGATCACGCCGTACTCGGCGGCGGCGGGAGGAAGGCGTTCGAGGCGTGCGAGCTCGCGCTCCGCAGCCTTGCCGGCTTCCTCGGGAAGCGTCACTTCGGCGAGCCGCTGCCGCAGCTCCAGCGCCTCCGCCTGCTCTGGGTCGCCTTCGCCGAGCTCTTGCTGGATCGCCTTGAGCTGCTGGCGTAGGAAGTACTCGCGCTGGCCCTTTTCCATCTCGGACTGGACCTGCGTCTGGATTTTCGACGAGAGCTCGAACACCTCGAGCTCTCTGTTCAGGATTGCCGTGATCTGGCGCAGCCGTTGGCCGACGTCTGCAGTCTCGAGCAGTTCCTGGCGCTCCTCGGTCTTGATGCTGCGCAGCGTCGAGGCCACGAGGTGCGCGAGTGCGCTCGGGTCGTCCACGTTGGCGGCAGCGAGCTGGAGCTCCTCGGGTAGGTACGGCGCGAGCGCGATGATCCGGTCGAAGAGCCCCTGGACGTTCCGGGTGAGTGCTTCGACCTCGGGCCCGTCCTCGCCGGTGTCGGGGACGGACTCGAAGCGCCCCACGAGGTAGGGGCTGGTGTCGATGCGCTCCTCGAGCCTCACGCGCTGCAGGCCTTGCACGAGAATTCGAAGCGTCCCGTCGGGGACCTTGATCATCTTGTGGACCATCGCGACGGTCCCGATCTCGTAGATGTCGTCGAAGCCCGGAGTCTCGATCTCGGCGTCTCGCGCAGTCATCAGCACGAGTACCCGTTCTCCGCCGACCACGTCGTCGATCAGGGCAACCGAGCGCTCCTGTCCGATCGCGAGAGGGATCGTCGATTCGGGGAAGACCACGGTGTCCTTGAGCGGGAGGATCGGAAGGGTTGCCGGGAGGTCGAACTCCTCAGCGTCCAGGCCGGGGAAGTCGAAACTCATGTCGGTCATACGAGATGCACCGTGATCGACACTCGGCCACGCGTGGCCGGGGTGCCCGAGACGGGCAGCGAGATTCGCAGGATTCCGCGGGTGTACTCGGCGCGGGCGCGGGCCGGGTCGACATCCTCCGCGAGCCGTACCTGCCGCTGGAACGGGCCGTACTCGATCTCCATCTGCTGGTAGATCCGGCCCTTCGCGCGCGGGCGTTCCCGCTCGCCCGCGATGAGAAGCATGCGTTCGCCCACGACGACGGCGATGCTCTCGGGGTCGACCCCGGGAAGCTCGACGATGACCGTCAATTCGTGCGGATCATCGGTGTGGTAGCTGTCGACGTTCGGGCGGAAGCCGCCGCGGGGCGAGCGGAAGCGCGACCCCTGCCAGAGGTCGCTGAACAGCGCTTCGAGCTCGTCGCTCCCTCGCGCGATGTTTCGTCGCGTCATCAGGAGACAAGTTACCGTCCCCACTAGTGTTCGGCCGTGCTCCGGTGGACCCGTTTCGTGTTGCGCCATCGGCTGGCAGTGCTGCTTCTGTGGCTTGCAGTGCTGCTTGCCGGCGGGTTCGCGAGCACCAAGCTCCCGCCGCTTCTCTCGAACACCTTCACCGTTCCCGGAACCGACTCGGACACGGTCAGGAACGTCCTCGACCAGCATTTCGGCGACCGTCCCGACGGTGCGTTCACCGCCGTCTTCGAAGTCGCGAGTACACGTGACCCGGCGCTCCTCGCTCGAATCCAGCGCGTCGTTGCGGACGCTGCGCGCACGGTTCCGAGCGGACGGGCGACGGCGCTGAACGTCGCGGGCTCCCACGCGGTGTTTGCGGACATCGTCTCGACGCTCACGGTTGCCCAGGCGAAGGGCTACACCGACGGCCTCGTGCGCCGCGTTTCCGGGGTTCCGGGCGTCGAGCGCTCCTACGTCACCGGCGCAGGGCCGATCCAGCACGACCTCGACCCGATCTTCAGCCAGGATCTCAAGAAGGGCGAAAGCATCGCGATCCCGATCGCGATCCTGATCCTGATCGGTGTTTTCGGTCTCTCGCTGGCCGTGACGATTCCCTTCATCTTCGCCGCGTGCACGATCATGGGCTCGCTCGGGATCCTCTACTGGATCGCGCACCTTGCCGAGACCCCGACCTACACGACCAATCTCGTCCAGTTGATCGGGCTCGGGATCGCGGTCGACTACTCACTTCTCATCGTCTACCGTTTTCGCGAGGAGCTCGCTGCCGGTCTTGCAAAGGACGACGCGATCATCCGGACGATGCAGACGGCGGGACGCGCTGTCGTGTTCTCCGGCGTGGCGGTCGCGCTTGGCCTCGCGCTGCTGATCGCGATGCCTTTGCCCTTCATGCGGATGATGGGTGTGGCGGGCTTTCTGATCCCGGTCGTGTCGATCGCCGCCGCCCTGACGCTGCAGCCGGCGCTTCTCTCCTTCTACGGCAGGCGTGGGACAGCCCGCAAGAGGATCCTGCCCGGCAAGCCGGTCGACCCGGAGCACGGGATGTGGGCACGTCTCGCGCGCGCGATCATGGCGCGGCCGGCCATTTTCCTGGCCGGCGGGACGGCGGTACTCGTCACCCTTGCCCTCCCGGCCCTCGCGCTTCACCTCACGCCGGGCTCGACCTTCGGCATCCCGCGGACACCGCAGGCGGTTCGGGGGTTCGACGTTCTCCAGCGGGCCGTGGGACCCGGCGCCGTCGCGCCGGCAGAGGTGCTCATCGAGGCGCCTCCGGGCACCGTCCTGGCCCCTCCCGTCCAGAGAGCGGCGAACCGTCTCGTGGCAGCAGTGAAGCGAGATCCTGAGGTGGCGGCCGTCTATCGGGGGACGGCGGGCCGGTACGTCGACCCGACTCACAGCTACACCCAGGTGATCATCGCGGGCCGGCACGACTATGGCTTCGCGCAGGCGCAAGCGTTCGTGCACCGGCTTCGGGACCGGCTGATCCCGGCGGCTGCTTTTCCGGCGGGCACGAAGGTGCTCGTCGGCGGAGCTCCCGGCCAGGGTGTCGACTTCCTCCACGCGGCGTACGCGCTTTTTCCGTCCTTGATCGCAGCCGTGCTCGTACTCACGTACCTGCTCCTGTTGCGCGCGTTCCGCTCGGTCTTGTTGCCGTTGAAGGCGGTCTTCCTCAACCTGCTTTCGGTCGCGGCTGCGTACGGAGTGCTCGTGGTCGTCTTCCGGTGGGGCGCCGGACGCGACCTCTTCGGCCTGTACCAGTTCGGCCAGGTCGAAGGCTGGATCCCGATCTTTCTGTTTGCGATGCTCTTCGGGCTTTCGATGGACTACGAAGTGTTCATCGTCACCCGCATGCGTGAGGCCTGGGACGACGGTGCCGACAATACGTCCGCGGTTGCGTTCGGGCTCGAACGCACCGGGCGGATCATCACGGCCGCGGCGATCATCATGTGCGCCGCGTTCTCCGGGTTCGTGGCCGGGCGAATCGTCGGCTTGCAGGAGTTCGGGCTCGGCCTTGCAGTGGCGATCTTCATCGACGCCACGATCGTGAGATCGGTGCTCGTGCCGAGCCTGATGGCGATGCTCGGCCGGTGGAACTGGTGGCTGCCGCCTTCAATCGCGCGGCTCGTGCGGGTCGCGCCGTCCCCTTTCGACTCCCACGGGCGCTAAGCACACGAACTTCGAACATGGATCGAACGGAACGGCAACTCGCCTGGGCCAGCATGGGGAGATGCGATACATCGTTGCTTTCACCGGAACGCTGACCACGTTGTTGCTCGTTCTGCCGCACTGACGCGTCCAGCCTCGCGCCATTAGCATCCGCGAGGCATGAAGGGCTTGATCTGTGCAGGCGGAACCGCAACTCGGCTCGAGGAGCTGACGCGGGTCACGAACAAGCACCTGCTGCCCGTTGGCCGCTGGCCGATGGTCTATTACCCGTTGCAGCTGCTCCAGCGCCTCGGCGTGCGCGAGGTCATGCTCGTGACTGGGAAGCAGCACGCGGGCGACTTCATCGACCTGCTCGGCGACGGCCACCTGACGGCGAGGGGCGGCGACGAGATGCTCTTCGACCTCGATCTCACCTACAAGGTCCAGGTCGAGGCGGGCGGGATCGCGCAGGTCGTCGGGATGGCGCGTGACTTCGCCCGCGGCGAGAGGCTCATCGTCTGTCTCGGCGACAACGTCTTCGAGCACGCTCACGCCGACGCGATCGCCTCGTGGGAGAGGGGCGCACTCGTGTTTGCGAAGGAGGTGCCCGACCCCGAGAACTTCGGCGTCGTCGCCTACGACGCAGCCGGCAACGTCGCCGACATCGTCGAGAAGGCGGGCGTGGTCGACATGCGTTTTCCGACGCCGCCCTCGAACGACGCGGTCGTCGGGCTTTACTGCTACCCGCCGGAAGTGTTCGAGATCATCGACTCCCTGCAGCCTTCGAGTAGAGGGGAGCTCGAGATCACCGACGTCAACCGCGAGTTCGCGCGTCGCGGCGAGCTCACCGTCAGCCGCGTCGAGGGTTGGTGGCATGACGGGGGCAAGCACTGGGCTGATCTCGCCGACGTCGGCCGGTTGATCGAGGAGACCGGCGTCAACAAGTGATCACCCTCGTTCCTCTGACGCGCCACGAGGACGATCGCGGCTGGTTCGCCGAGCTCGCACGGGCGAGCGCGTTGCCGAAGCCGATCCGCCAGGCCAATCTCGCCCGGTCGCGAAAGGGCGTGATCCGAGGCCTGCACTACCACGAGCGTGGCCAGGACGACCTTTTCGTGTGTCTCGAAGGGATGGTGCGCGTCGTCGTCCTGAACCGGGAGACCGGTGAGACCGAGACCGTGGACATCGGTGACGAGAACTTCGTCGCTGTCTACGTCCACGGGCGGAACGCCCACGGCTACGAAGCATTGACCGACTGTCTTTTCTGTTACTTCGTGACCGAAGAGTACGACCCCGACGACCCCGACGAACACGGTGTGCCGTGGAATGACCCCCGCGTCGTCGACCTCTGGAGCACAGGATCTCCGCTTCTGTCGGAACGGGACAAGGCCGCCGCATCCTGATCACCGGCGCCGGCGGGCAGCTGGGGACTGCGCTCGCCGAGGTGTTTCCGGAGGCGCTCGCGTTGACGCGGGCGGACTGGGATGTCGCGCATCCGTACTCGCTGCCCGAGCGTTCCTTCGATGTCGTCCTGCACGCGGCCGCCTGGACCGACGTCGACGGCGCAGAGGACGATCCTCAGGGCGCGGCAGCCGCGAACGTCGGCGGCACGAAACACGTTGCCGATCTCGGCGCCCCGCTCGTCTTCTTCTCTTCCGACTACGTGTTCGACGGGCGAAAGGGCAGTCCGTACGTCGAGTCGGACGCGCCGAACCCACTTGGCGCCTACGGACGCTCAAAACTGTATGGCGAGGCTGCCGCGGGCGAGCGGGCATGGATCGTACGGTCCTCGTGGCTCTTCGGCCCGACCGGCCGCAACTTCGTGCGCACGATGATTCGGCTCGGAGCCGAGCGAGAAGAGGTTGCGGTCGTCGACGACCAGAGAGGGTGCCCGACCTATGTCGGGCATCTCGCGGAGGCGACCAGCGCAGTGCTCGAGCTGCCGTTCGGCATCTACCACGTGGCTGCTGGAGGGGATTGCACGTGGGCGGACTTCGCCGAGGCGATCTTCGAGGAGGCGGGTCTGGACTGCCGGGTGCGACGAATCACGACCGCAGAGTTCGGTGCGAAAGCACCACGACCCGCGTATTCGGTGCTTCGCTCCGAGAAAGGTGCGCCCGAGCTGCCCCACTGGCGCGAAGGCCTTCGTAAATGCGTCGCACGGATGGCCCGGTAGCCTTTCTGCGATGCGTGTGCTCGTCACCGGCGGTGCCGGGTTCATCGGCTCCCACTTCGTTCGCCGTCTCGCCGGCGCGCGCGAGCAGGTCGTCGTTCTCGACAAGCTGACGTATGCGGGCAATCGCGCCAACCTCGAAGGTATCGAGCACGAGTTCCAGCAGGGCGATATCGCCGACCCTGAGGCGGTCGCAGCGGCAGCCGCGGGTTGCGACGCGATCGTCAACTTCGCGGCCGAGTCGCACGTCGACCGTTCGATTCTCGGCCCGGCTGAGTTCATCCTCACCGACGTGCTCGGCACGCAGGTGCTGCTCGACTATGCCCGCCACCACGAGCTCCGCTACGTGCAGGTCTCTACGGACGAGGTGTACGGCGACTTGCCGCTCGACGCCGCGCCGTCCACCGAAGACGCTCCAATGCATCCGTCGAGCCCATACTCGGCGTCGAAAGCCGGCGGAGATTTCCAGGTGCTCGCGTACGTGCGGACATACGGCGTCAACGCGTCGATCACGCGGGGCGCCAATACCTACGGCGCGCGGCAGTACCCGGAAAAGTTCCTGCCGCTTTTCATCACGAACGCGTTCGAGGGCGAGCAGCTCCCGGTCTACGGCGACGGCCGCCAGCGGCGCGAGTGGCTGCACGTCGCGGACCACTGCGCCGGGGTGGAGATCGTGCTGCGGCACGGCGGCGCAGGCGAGATCTACAACGTCGGCGGGCAGGAGCGAGAGAACATGGACGTCGTTCGCCGCATCCTCGACCTGACCGGCGCGAGCCCCGATCTCGTTCGGCACGTGACCGACAGGCCCGGGCATGACCGCCGCTACGCGCTCGACGCCTCGAAGCTCAGGGCTCTCGGCTGGTCTCCGCAACATTCCTTCGATGCCGGCGGGCTCGAGGAGACGGTGGACTGGTATCGCGAGCATCGCGACTGGTGGGAGCCGATCAAGTCCGGCGAGTACCGCACCTATTACGACCAGCAATACGCAGCCCGTCTCGCAGGCTCCTGAAGGAGACGCCGGGGCCTGCCCGAAGGCCCTAACATCGTGCTTAGGGGCCGTTGCTACCGTGGACTTTCCGTGCTCCGGCGCGCCGCTCTTCTTGGGTTGTTCTCCGTTCTCGGGTTTGCCGGAGCGGCGTCGTCGATGATCGCGAGCGGGGCGACGCGCGGTGTCGACCCGGCGCCGCCGACCACAACGAACCCGGGCACGAGCACTCTTTCGTCGACAGGTGCAACCACGACGTTCGCCACCACGACCGTCGCGGCGAGCACCACCACGACAACGAAGGCAGTCACAACGGCGAGGACGGCCACGCCGGTGACGACGACAACGCCTGCCTCCGCCGTTCAGCCGAATCCGACGACGACGAGCACGTCTCCGACCACGATCGTCCTGTCCGGGCACGGGTGGGGCCACGGGATGGGGATGAGCCAGTGGGGGGCATACGGCTACGCGCTCCACGGCTGGACGTACGACGCGATCCTCGCCCATTACTACTCGGGCACGACGCTCGGGCCGGATCCACCCGCGACCTTGCGTGTGCTGCTCGCAGACGGTGCCCCTCGAGCCACGCTTGATTCCGGAGCAGACTGGCATGTCGTCGACGCTGGCGGAACGACCGTGTCTCTGCCCCCAGGAAGACTCGTTCTCGATCCCAGCCTGACCGTCGACGGGATCACACCTCGTTGCGCCGCTCACGTTCACTCCCGACACGGAGCCGCTTCGGTTCGGCTCGACGGCTTACCGGGGCAAGATCCTGGTTGCCTTGGCGCACGGGAAGCTTCAGGTCGTCAACCGGGTCGGGATCGAGGCCTACGTCCGCGGGGTGGTTCCGGCCGAGGTGCCCTCGACGTGGCCCCCCGAGGCTCTCAAGGCACAGGCCGTCGCCGCTCGCTCCTACGCGCTCTCGATTCTGACAACGGTCGTGAAAGCGAGCAACTACGACGTTTTCGGGGACGGCCGCGATCAAGTCTACGGTGGCGTGACGGCCGAAACTCCGGCGACGACGGCTGCGGTGAATGCCACCGCGCACCAGGTGGTCCTCTACGGCGGGACGATCGCCACGACCTATTTCTCCTCGAGCTCGGGAGGCCGCACGGTCTCGGCGCTCGAGGCGACGGGTACAGCGGTGCCGTACCTGGTCTCGGTCCCGGACCCGTACGACAGCTACGCGACGAATCACACCTGGGGTCCGGTGCTGTTCGGCGCGGATCAGATCGCGAAGGTGATCGGGCTCAAGGGCCCGCTGGTCGATCTGCTGACGACGGACGGTCCGTCCAGGCACGTCTCGAAGGTGACTGCGATCGGCTCGGGCAGCTCGGTCGTGCTCAGCGGCGCCACACTTCGATCCGACCTCGGGCTTCGCTCGACGTGGTTCAGCGTCGGTTGGCTTGCCCTCGCGCCCCAACCTGCCCCGATGAAGTACGGGCAGGGCGCCACGCTGACGGGGATCGCGCGCGGCGTGAAGGGCGTGGTGCTCGAGTCGAAGGCCGCCGGCGGCGCCTGGCAGGCCGTCTCGCCGGTGTTGCCCGACGCGAACGGCGCCTTCACGAGCGTCGTGAGGCCCGACGCGACGACCCAGTACCGGCTCACAGCGGGCAATCTCAACGGCGCACTCGTCAAGCTCGCGGTCGTACCGGTCGTCGAGGCCTCGGCCGGCGTCGGCTCGATCGCAGGCACGATCCAGCCTGCGCTCCAGGGCGCTCAGGTTCAGCTCCAAGTCCAGGGGCCGACCGGCTGGACGACGGTGGCCAGTGGGACTGCCGACGCGGCCGGATCGTTCGTGTTACCCGCGGCGCTCGTGCCCGGCACTTACCGCGTTCGGAGCTCGCCGGGCCACGGGCTCTCGCCCGGTTTCTCCGACCCGCTGGTGGTCGCTTGAGAGCGCTGCTCGCCTGCGTCGCGGCGGTGTTGTTCGCCGCGCCTGCGCAGGCCGACCGTGGGGCACTGGGCGGTCGGGGCGACCCCTGCCCGGTTCGCCCTGGTGCGGGCGCAGCTTCCGTCAGCCCAGATTCTGATTCCCGGCCGGGCGGTGTTGGTTGTCGGCGAGCGGCCGCACGTGCGCGGTGCCCAGTACGTGGAGCGGCTCGATGACATTCGGCGCTCGCTCGCATTCGACAACACCGAGCCGCTGGCCGCCAAACAGTGGTACTTGCCCACTGTGCGCGCCTGGAACTTCTGGGCAGCACCGCCGCAGCTCGCGCCGGTGACGGTCGCGGTCGTGGACTCCGGCATCGACTACGGACATCCCGAGTTCGTGGGCCGCATCCGCGGCGGCAGGAGCTTCGTGTCGGGCTCGTGGAAGCACGATGCGGACGGCCACGGCACGTTCGTTGCCGGTGAGATCGCCGCCGATGCGTTCAACGGGCAGGGAATAGCCGGCCTTGGGTTCAACGCGAACCTGCTGATCGCCAAGGTCCTGAAGCCCGACGGCAGCGTGTCTCTGCAAGGCGAGATCGAAGCGATCCGCTGGGCGGCAGACCGGGGGGCACGAGTGATCAACCTCAGCATCGGCGGCGTCCGGGATCCGGTCAACCCGCGGTTGGACACCTACTCGGCCGCCGAACAGTCCGCGGTCGAGTACGCGTACTCCAAGGGCGCCCTGGTCGTTGCGGCGGCGGGCAACGGGTCAGAGTCTCCGGCGACGCCTTGGAAATACGCCGACTATCCGGCCGCGCTGCCGCACGTGATCGGGGTCGGGGCGATCCGCCGGGACGGCTCGGTGCCCCAGTACTCCAACCGGGACGTGTCGTACGTCGACCTCGTGGCGCCCGGCGACAACATCTTCTCGACGATGCCGCGCAACCTCGTCGACGAGTCGCGACCGCTCTGCGCGCAGGATCCCTACTCCGATTGTGGGCCGTTCGACTATCGCAACGCCGTCGGGACGTCGTTTGCCACCCCTCTCGTCTCCGCCGCCGCGGCGCTGCTGCTCGGCGAGGATCCCTCGCTCGCGCCGGACGCGGTCTCGTGGCTCCTCGAACGCTCCGCGGCCGACGAAACTCCCGCGACCGGCTGCTCGGCGTGCTCGCCGCGGCGCGACAGCTTCACCGGCTGGGGCCGGCTCGACGTCTTTGCGGCGCTGCGGAGGCTCGCGTTGGCAGCGCCACTTCCGGCGGCGGATGCGCTCGAGTCGAACGACGACGCCGGCAAGCGGGCGCGACGTCTCGCGTGGCCGCGGACGATCACGGCGACGCTCGACTACTGGGACGACCCCGTGGACGTGTACGCGGTCTCGCTGCGAAAGGGGGAGCGTCTCTATGCACGCCTCACCTCGTCCGCAGGCCCTCATGTGAGGCTGGTGCTCTGGAAGCCGGGGACGACCGCAGTCAGCGACAGCGTTGTCCCGGCTCCGAGCGAGGCGGCTCGTTCGAAGTCGGCCGGAGGCCAGCAGCGGCTCGCCGTCACCGTTCTCTCGGCGGGCCTCTATTACCTCGAGGTCAAGCTCGACCACCCGGCGCGCAACCCCGTCGCGTACACGCTCGCGATCGCGGCGCCGGGCTGACCGCCCTCTCGGCGCTGACTCAGGACAGCAGCTCGTCGGAGGGCACGTCGCGGAGGATGCGCGCCGGGTTGCCCACGACGAGCTTCCTCGCGGGGACGTCCTTCGTCACGACCGCGCCGGCGCCGACGAACGCCTCTTCGCCAATCTCGATCCCGGGACAGAGGATCGCGCCGCCCCCGACGCGGGCGCCGCGCCGGATCGTCGGCCCCTTGACGAGCTCGTGGCGTCGCTCCGTTCGCCCCATGAAGTTGTCGTTCGTCGTGACGACGCAGGGAGCGATGAAGACGTTGTCCTCGATCGTCGAGTACGCGGTGATGTAGGCATCGGCCTGAATCTTCGTCAGCGCGCCGATCGTCGTGTCGTTCTCGACGAGCGTCCCACGACCGACGACGACGTCGTCGCCGATCACCACGCGTTCGCGGACGCAGGACTGGTCGCCGAGGATGACGCGTGCGCCGACGCGCGTTCCTGCGAACACGATGGCGCCGGTCGAAACGATCGTCCCGTCTCCGATCTCGGCGGGCGGCAGCGGCTCGCGCTTCGCGGTCGAGCGCGGTGACAGCGACGGCTGCTTGCCGACCACGGCACCCTCGAGCACCTTCACGCCCTCGCCCAGCACCGTGCCGGGGTAGACGATCGCCGAGGGATGGATGTCGGCGCCCATCAGGCCCCGGCGTCTGAGAGCGAGTCCTGCAGACGCTCGAGCGTTCGCACCACGGTCAGCCCGTCGCGGGCTTCCGTGTGGTCGGAGCCCTCGCTGATGAGGCGCAGGAAGTGCGAGATCTCGAGCCGGAGCGGCTCGTCGTTGGAGATCTTCGGACTGAAGATGTCTCCCGTCCGCGTTCGCCATTCGCCGTATGTCTGCGACGGCTCCTCGGGTGCCTTTTCGTACACGGTCACCTTGCGTTCGAGCTCCATGTCGTCGAAGACGACCATCTTGTCGCGGCCGACCACCGTGATCTTCCGCATCTTGTGGGGGTCGAGCCAGGACAGGTGCATGTGCGCGATCTTTCCGCTCGGGAAGCGCAGGTAACAGAAGACGACGTCCTCGACGCCGGCGTTCAGGAACGAGTTCCCGTGCGCCCACGCCTCGCTCGGCTCCTCGCCGACGAGATGCAGGATCACCGACAGGTCGTGCACGCCGAGAGACCAGAGCGCGTTCTCGTCCTTCCGGATCACGCCGAGGTTCTGGCGGTTCCCGTAGATGCAGAGGACGTCACCGAGCTCGCCCGAGTCGACGAGCTCCTTCAGCTTGTGCACCCCCGGGTGGTAGAGGAGAAGGTGGCCCGGCATGAGCACGAGGTCACGTTCCTCGGCGATCGCCACGAGCTCCGCCATCTCGGCTCCGCGCATCGCAGGAGGCTTCTCGACGAAGACGTGCTTCCCCGCCTCGAGCGCCTGCTTGGCCACCGCGTAGTGCGTGGGCACGGGCGTGGCGATCACGACCGCTTCGAGCTCGGGGTCGGCGAGCATGTCGTCGTAGGAGCCCGTGAGCCGCGTTCCCGGGTAGCGCTCCGCGAACAGCTCGCGCCGCGAGTCCGAAATGTCACAGAGCCAGGTCAGGTGGGCGAGCTCGTCCACGTTGCGAACGAGGTTCGCACCCCACGGCCCAAGCCCGATCTGTCCGACCTGGGGCATCTAGAGCTTCCACACCTTGCCTTCGCCGTCGAGGCCCTTGGTGGCGTTGCGGAAGTCGACGACGACCTTCGCGTGGCTGATCACGTCGGCGTAGTCGACCGCCGAGTGGGCGGTGACGATGGCGACGCAGTCGTAGTCCTCGGGCTTGAGCAGCGTGGAGGTCATCCCGTCGAAGACGGGCACGTGCGGGTCGTGGTAGGCGACCTCGGCGCCGGCGTTGCGCAGGAGGTGGATCAGCTTCTCCGCAGGCGTCTCGCGCGTGTCGGCGATGTCGGCCTTGTAGGCGACGCCGAGCACGAGGACGCGTGAGCCGGACAGCGAGCGCTGCAGGCCGTGGTTGAGGGCCTGCGAGATCACCGACCGGCAGAAATACGGCATGTTGTTGTTGACCTCTCCCGAGAGGTCGATGAAGCGCGTCGTGAAGTCGTACTCGCGCGCTTTCCAGGAGAGGTAGAAGGGGTCGAGCGGGATGCAGTGCCCGCCGAGGCCGGGGCCGGGCTGGAACGGCATGAAGCCGAACGGCTTCGTGGCCGCCGCGCCGATCACCTCCCAGACGTCGATGTCCATCCGGTCGCAGAGCTGGGCGAGCTCGTTGACGAGCGCGATGTTCACCGAGCGGAAGATGTTCTCGAGCAGCTTCGTCAGCTCGGCCGCCTCGGGCGTCGACACGATGTGGACGGTGTCGACGGCGGCGCGGTAGACGGCCGCGGCGGCTTCGCCGCAGGCCGGCGTGAGACCGCCGAGGACTTTGGGCGTGGTCTTCGTCGTCCAGTCGGTGCGGCCAGGGTCGACGCGTTCCGGGGACATCGCGAGATGGAAGTCGGTGCCGGCCTTGAGGCCGCTCCCTTGCTCCAGGATCGGGAGCAACACCTCGCGTGTCGTTCCCGGGTACGTCGTGGACTCGAGCACGACGATCTGGCCGGCTCGGAGGACAGGGGCGAGTGCGCGTGCAGCGCTCGTCACGTACGAGAGGTCGGGCTCGCGTTGCTTCGTGAGCGGCGTCGGCAGCGCGATCATGATCGCGTGCGCGTCGCTGAGGTCGCCGTAGTCCAGGGTTGCCGCGATTCGTCCGGCGTCGACATGCGGCCGGAGCTCGCTGGTGGGGACGTCCTCGATGTGGCTCTCGCCCTGGTTCAGCGCTTCGACGAGCTCGGGAACCGCGTCGACCAGCAACACGCGCTTCCCCGCTGCGGCGAAGGTTTGCGCCAGAGGCACGCCGACGTACCCGGCGCCGATGATGCCGACGTCCCAGATGTGCTCGCTCACGGTCGCCAAGCGTACAGAGCGGCCGCCACGCGATCGCTTGCATACCCGTCGCCGTAGAGCGCGGGGCGCTCCTCCGGCATGTGCGCCGAGGCGGCTGCTTCCGCGATCGCGCCGGGATCGTCGTCGACGAGGATGTTGGCCCCCACCTCGACCGTGTCGACCCATTCCGTCGACGGCCTCATCGTCACGCACGGGACGCCATACCAGTACGCCTCTTTCTGAAGCCCGCCCGAGTCGGTGAGGATCACCCGGGCGTTCGAGGCGAGGGCGGCGAAGTCGAGGTAGCCGAGCGGCGGAATCGTCGGCAGCTCGAGCCCGAGCCGGTCGAGGGCTGCCCGGGTCCGCGGGTGGACCGGAAACACGAGTCGGCCCCGAGACGCGCTGCAACCCCTCGACGATCCGTTGCAGCCGCTCGTCCTCCGTCACGTTCGCCTGGCGGTGGACGGTCGCAACTGCGTACCCGCCAGGCTCGAGCCCGAGTCGTTCGAGCACCCGGGACCGCTCGCGCGCAATCGGGCCGAAGATGCGCGCCGCGTCGGCCATGACGTCGCCGACCACTTCGCGCCGGCCCGGCACGCCTTCGGATTCGAGCTGCGCGGCGGAGCGTTCGTCGGGGCAGAGCAGGAGCGCGGCGATCCGGTCGACAGCGATCCGGTTGTGCTCCTCGGGCATCGACATGTCGAAGCTGCGGAGCCCCGACTCGACGTGCGCGACCGGGACGCCGCCCGCCGCCTCGGCACCGGCGAGCGTCGAGTTGGTGTCGCCGTACACGAGCACCCAGTCGGGGCGCTCGCGGCGCACAGCCTCTTCGATGTGTGGGGTCATCAGCGCCGGATCGGAGGTGCGCAACCCGAGCCGGTAGGCAGGCTCCGGAAGTCCGAGCTCCTCGAAGAAGACATCCGACAGGCCCGGGTCGTAGTGCTGCCCGGTGTGGACCACCGTCTCGGTGATCCCGGCCTCTCGAAGTGCGAGGGAGAGGGCAGCCGACTTGATGAACTGCGGCCGGTTCCCGACGATCGAGAGGACACGCATCCCCCGCTAGACTACGCGCGCCCTGCGGGCCGTTAGCTCAGTTGGTAGAGCAGGGGACTCTTAATCCCAAGGTCGAAGGTTCGAATCCTTCACGGCCCATGACCGCACAGCGTTGCGGCGCCTCGTTCCCGCGGGGCGCCACGCTTCACACAAGCAAGGCGGCACGGAACCCGACGGGCTTGAACCCGATGCGACGACCCTCGTGGCCGCGCCCGAGGTCCAGTCGCCGCGACACATTCGATCGCGGCTTTCTACAGGGGCGCCATCAGTAGGTTCGCGGACGCGCCAGAGGCCCGGCTCGAAGAGCATTTGAGGAACACTCAATCCCCGCGAAGGAGGTTCACCATGCCGGTCAAGCGTATGGGGATATTGGCTGCTTGCGTCCTCAGCCTGGTGCTCACGATCGGGACCGTCGGGGCAACTGCGGCCGGCCCGACCAAAGACATGAAGTTCTTGGCCCCCCACCTGACGGTCCAGTGGGTTAGCGCGGGTAGCAATCCGTCGTCCGCAGCCGCGGCTCAGACGGTCGGCTCGACCGCGATCCTGTCCGGTCGCCTGCACAACTTGACAACCGAGTTCGGGAAGGGTCCCGGCACCGCCGTCGGGCGCTTCCTCCTCGACTGCACGCTCCTAACCACGTGGCCAGCTGGTGGTGACGGGCTCTGCACCGGGATCATGCATCTTCCTGACGGATTCTTCCTGTTCGGCGGGAACGGCCCGTTCGTCCCCGGCACTCCTTCGCGGTACTACGCGATCACGGGTGGCATCGGCCCTTACTCGACGGCCCGCGGCCAGGTCATCGTCGGCACCTCTCAGAGAGCATCGGTGATCGAAGTCAAGCTGTTCCAGTAACAGGGCGATCCTGACGCCCCGTTCCACCTGGTGACCCGCGTAGATTCTCGGCGTGCAGATCGCGCTCGCGCTCGCGATTACGGTCGCCTCGGCCTTCTGCCTCAACATCGGGTACCTGCTCGAACACAGCGTCGCTTCGAAGCTGCCGCCCCTCTCGCTGCGGCGGCCTGTGGGGTCGCTGAAGTCGCTTCTTGGCAACCATCGCTGGCTCGCCGGCTTCGGCGCCGAGGCGGTCGGCTGGCTCCTCTACGTCGGTGCGCTCGCGCTGGCGCCGCTGTCGCTCGTGCAGGCAACCGCCGCGGGCGGGATCGGGATCCTGGCGATCATGGTCTCGCGCTTCACGCACGTTCCGCTCACGGCGCGGGAGCGGATCGGCGCGATGGTGTCTGTCGCCGGTCTCGCGCTGCTCGGCATCAGCCTCTTCGGCACCCACAGCGAGGGCTCTGCGTCCGGCTACGTGTGGGTAGGGGTCTGGCTCGCCGTCTCCGCGGCGGCCGCGGCGGCCTGTCTGTGGCCGCTTGCCCGCGCGATCGGCGGCGGGCCGGCATGGGGAATCGCCGCGGGCATCCTCTTCGCGGCGGGCGACGTTTCGACGAAGATGGCCGTCTCCGGCGGGATCGCGGACGTCGCGTTCCTCGTCTGCCTGGTCGTGTTCTACACGGCCGGTACGGGCATCTTGCAGGCCGGGTTCCAGAGGGGCAGTGCGCTGACGACCGCCGGTCTCGCGACGCTCTTGACGAACGCGCTACCGATCGCGGCCGGGATGGTTGTCTTCCACGAGCCGCTGCCCGCCGGCTGGGTCGGCGTGGCTCGCGTCGCTGCTTTCACCGCGGTCGTCGTCGGCGCGTTCTTGCTCGCCGCACGAGTAAAGCCCCCCGAGCCGGTCCGCGCAGTGGGCGAGCCGAGTGATCTCGCGGTGAGCTCCGGCTGATCGATGCGATCTCGTCGCGGGTTCTCTCACCGCTTCGAGGGTGAGCGGCGATGCTGCATCAGCCAGTTGAGGATGCTCGAGGCGAGACCTCGGGTTTCGAGGGCGAGCATCGTCGCCTGGTGATCGGTTCCGGGCAGGGTGACGACCCTCGTCTGGTTGCCGCACCTCTCGAAGACCGATCTCACGGCCAGCGGTTGCCCCGAGAGATACCGGGGATCGGCCAGTCCGAGCAGGAAGTATGCGGCGAGGTGCGTCGGTGGGCACGACTGGACGTAGGGGACGCCGCCTGCGACGAAAGCCACGGCTGCGAAGCGGCCCCCATCGCGGAGTGCGTACCAACCGAGGTAGTCGGCGCCCCCCGACCACCCGAGTGCGTACTCGCGGGCGCGGTCGATGGCGAACCTCGCCTCGACACGGGCGATCTGGCGGCCGAGCCAGCTGTCGTCGTAGGTCCGGGAGTACTGCAGCCAACCCCACCAGCTGTTGGTCGACCCCGCGGCGTCGGAGAGCCGGCAGCCAAGGGCGGTTGGACATTGAGGCGCGAAAAGAATGACGTTTCGGCTGCGGGTCACCGACGACATCAGCGAGGCAATGGAGTCGGGGACGCCTTCGTCCCCGTGCAGCGCCACGACGAGCGCGGGCGGGTGTGACGGGTCGTAGCCTGCCGGAAGCTCGACCAGACAACCGGCGCATGGCCAACCCCGCAGAACGCCGGTCGCGCTGTCGCTGGACTCAGACGGCGCGGCGGCGAGTCGGTCGGGGGCGACTATCGAGCACGTCGCAGAGAGCGCGAGCAAGGTGACGCCGACTCTGGCGGTTCGCGGCACCTGCCCGAAGTGTGACACACGGATCGATGCGGTTGGGTGACCGGCCGACGCCAAGCCTGGCGCAAGAGCGGGGTTCGCCCGCACGGGTGATGAGGCGACCGGGCGCTGCGCCGTTGCCCTTGGGAGTGAAAACGTCTGTCGTCGTCGTCGGCAACGGGGTCTCCGGGTACGCGTGCGCGGCTCGTCTCGCCGAGCGCGACGTGGCCGTGACGATGATCGGGCCGGGCCTTCCGCACGACCGGCCGCCCCTCTCGAAGCGTGCGCTTACGACCGGCCGCGTGCCGCTCTTCGCGGACGCGTCGCAGCTGGTCGAGCGCGGGATCGAGCACCTCGACGGGATCGTGACCGCGTGTGACCTCGGACGGCGGCGGATCGTCGTCACCTGCGCAGACGGAGGCGCCGCGGTCGAGATCGAGGCTCCTGCTCTCGTCTGGGCAACCGGCCTGCGGTATCCGAGGCCTCCGGTTCCCGGATTCGAACAGGCAGAGGAAAACGCCACCGCCCCAGGGCTCGCCGAGCTTCACCGCAGGCTCGAGTTGCCCGGGCGCCGTGTGGTCGTCGTGGGCGCCGGGCTGATCGGCACGGAGACAGCAGCGACCCTTTCGAGCGCGCACGACGTGACGCTCGTGGACATGGTCGAGCGCCCGCTTGCCCGGCTGCTCCCGCGCGTCTCGGAGGTCGCGCGAGACGTGCTCGACGACCTCGGCGTGCGCTTCCTCGGCTCGTGCCGGATCGACTCGGCCACCCTCGGCCGGACGGCGCGGTCATTCGGACGTCGACCCACGGCGAGCTTCACTGCGACGTCGTCGTTTCGGCCGCCGGTTTTCGCACGAGCCTTCCGCCTGAGCTCGCCGGCCCTGACGGGCGGGCGTTCACGCTTGCCGGCCGACGAGCAACTGCGCGTGATCGGCTACGAGGGTGTCTGGGCGTGCGGCGACTGCGTCTCGTTTCCGCATCCGCGCTGGGGCCACATTGCGATTCCGCACTGGGATCACGCGCTCTGGAGTGGACGTCACGCGGCCGACTCGATCCTCGGATCGGACGCGCCGTACCTACGCGACCCGTACTTCTTCAGCGACATCGGCCCGCTCCGCATCCAGCAGGTCGGGCTCGCCGATGCGGTAGCCGACTGGCACGAGGAAGACGGGCTCGAGATCGGCCTCGACGCCTCCGGCGCCCCGGCCTGTGTCCTGCTGCTCAACGCCCCGGCGCGCCTGCGCGAGGCCCGCGAGCTCGTCGAGTCCGGCGTGACCCGACTACTCACCACACTCTGAATCCCAAGGAGGCAACAGTGCTCGTACGTGTGAATGTGGACCCGGACAGCTGCATCGGATCGGGCGAGTGCGTTTCGTGCGACCCCGAAGCGATCGAGCTGGACTGTCAGGGAATGGCGCGCATGATCCTCGCCGAGCTCGAAGAGGATCGCGCGAGCCGGCTCTGTGACGCCTGTCCGATCGGCGCGCTCTCGATCGCGAGGTAGCCGCGCCCCGGTCAGGCTCGGGCCGGCGCGGGCGACTCGGCCTCGCGCGTGTTGCGCCCGGGCTTGAACGGCGGCACCATCGCTCGCCAGAGGGTTGCACCGGCGACGGCGGCGATCGAACCGACGTAGATCGCCCGAGTCCACCCGTGAGCGGTGTCGGAGCCGCTCAGGATCCCGTGTGCGGTGAAGGCGGCGAACAGCCCATAGGTCGACCAGTGGAGCTTTCTCCAGACCTTCACGCCGATGCGTTTCCGCTGCGAGAACGAGACGTACACGACGAGCATCAGCTCTGCCGCGACGACGCCCACCCCTGTCCAGAGCGGCCGGTACGGAAGCGTTCCGGGGACGAAGAGGTCGGCAACCGTGATGTGGATCGTCTTGTCGAGGAGCAGCGCCGACCCGTGGAGTGCGGTTGCTCCGAGACAGCAGAGCGCGAGGACCCTGTGGGTCTCGAGCGTCGACGCCGGTTTGACGACGTTCGGGCGCAAACGGTCGTGACTTGACGAGCAGGCCGGCGAGCACCGAGCAGGTCACGAGGACGTAGGCGGCAAGGCCGCTCGCCCGAGCCTCGATCCAGAACGTCGGGGCGTGACTCACGCGAGGCCTCCTGCCAGCACGGTGCGCCCGTCACGGGTGATCAGGACGCTGTGGATGCCCGATCGATTCGCCTCCTCGAGGGCCATCCTGCTCGCCCGCGAGAAGCAGGCACTTGGCGCGAATCTCGGCCTCGACCGCCGTGCGGCCGGCGGCGGTGACTCGAAGGAGGTCGGTGACGGCAGGGCGGCCGGTTGTGGGGTCGATCAGGTGATGCATCTCTTCTCCGCCGCGGCGCCAGCGCCGGTAGTCGCATCCCGACGTCGCGAGCGCACCGCTCGCGAGCCCGAGCGTCAACGGCTCGCCGGCCGTTTCGACGCCGACGGGCCACGGGTCTCCGGTCAGCAGCCCGCGGACGGCGAGATCGCCCCCAGCGTTGACGAGGCACGGCGAGACGCTCCCCAGGAGGTCGCAGGCGCGATCGACGGCGTAGCCCTTCGCGATGCCTCCGAGGTCGATCCGTGCTCCGCGTCCGAGCGTGATCACGCCGCGCGCCTGGTCGATCGAGATCGATCCGCCGCACGGCGCGGTCTGACCTGGCGGGCGCCTGTCGTCCTCGTCCTCGATCTGACTGAACGTCCGGTCATACCCACAGGCGACGAGCGCGTCATGCACGGCCGGGTCGAACCGCCCGCCCGAGCTTGCCCGGGCCGCGACGGCCGCCTCGACCACCTCGAGCAGCTCCGGCGACGCGGTGGCGCTGCCCTGCAGGTTCAGCCGGCTCAGTTCGCTGTCCGGGCGAAAGCGGGAGAAGACTTGCTCGAGCCGTTCGAATTCGTCGGCGACGTCGGCGAACGCGGCGTCCACTTCGGAGCCCGAGGCGTCCGCGAGCAGCTCGACCGTCACTCCCATGGCTTCGAAGGAAAACCTCGTCGCCTCGATCGGGGTAACGCCAATCACTTCTTCGAGCTCGTGGTCGAGGTCACGGGGGGCGACGCAACCACGGTGACCGGAGGCGGTGCGGCGGCGGGAGGTGCGGCGGCCGGCGCGGCCGCAGGTGCCGGTGCGGGAGCCGGAGCGGCCGCGGGTGCCGGTGCGGGTGCCGCGGGCTCGGGGGCGGCGGGCGCCGAAGGTGCCGAAGGTGCTGCAGGTGCAGAAGGAGCCGCTGCAGCTGCACTCGGCGCCTCCGGCGTCGAGCTCGGAGCGTTGACCGCGGCAGTTGACGACGCCGGCGTCACGCCGGTCGGCGTTCCCGGTGTGCTTGTGCCCGGGTGCGGGACCGCCGCTGTCTTGGCCGGGGCGCCCGCCGCGCCGGGGGCGGGGGCGGAGACCGAGCCGGTCGGCGGGGCGGAGTTCTGGGCCAGTGTGTAGTTCTGCTGCGACGAGACCGTCCCGGCGGCCGATGTCGACCCGGCGGTCTGCGTCACGTTGTTTGCCCAGGTGACCACCGAGGCGGCGTACGAGCGCGCCTGGGATGCCTGGCGGATTGCGATCTGGGCCGCACGTACCGCTGCTGCGTTGGCGGTTTCGAGATCGGCGAGGTGCTGCTGCTCGAGCGTCGCTATCCGAGTCTGGCGAACGCGCAGGCGCTGCTCGTAGACCGCCCAGCGGGTGTCGAGCGTGTGCTTGACGGCAGCAGCGCGCTTGCGCAGGTGGGCCTCTCGGGTGGCGAGTGCCTTCAGCCTGGGATCCTGCGCGGCCGGCACCGATTCAACCCAAGGGTGGGTCGCGATCGACACCCAGAGGGCGAAGAAGAGCGCCATCGAAATGACGGCGACGTACAGACGGACGACCGATTTCGCCACGTCGCTAGTCGTGCTTCTCGAGCGCGTTCTTCAGCGCTTCACATTGCCGCTCGGCTGCTTGCTTCGCCGCCTCCGTGCCGTTCTCGGCCGCCTGCTTCAGCGCCTGGCATTGCTGCTGGACGGCCTGCCACGCGCTTGCGCCGCTGGTGGTCGTCGTCGGCGTTGCAGCAACGGTGGTCGTGACCGGGGCTGCTGCGGCCGTGGTCGTCGTGGGGGCCGGGGGATCCGCTGGAACCGCAGGTACAGCTGGCGCGGCTGGCGCCGCCGGTGCCACCGGGGCCGCCGGAGCCGCGAAGGTGGCGGTCTGCACCGGCCCGGTCGTTTCGTCTTCCGTCTCGCGGTCTGACGCTGCCGTCCGAGCCGGGGGCTCCGCCTCGCGTGCGGTCTTGGCCGAGTTGAGAGCAACCACGGACGCGGACAGGTCGGTATGAAGCCCGGTTGTGTGCGGCGCCGGCTTGGACACCCGGGTGGGGGTTGCAGCCACCGCCTGCGCTGTCGCGGTTTGCGAAGCCGGAGTTGCCACCACAGGCATCGCCGGGCTCGCCGGCGCTGTCACGAGGGTCACAGGGCGGTATTGCGGCAAGGCCGGCAGTGCCGGCGGCCTTGCTTTGAGGGACTTCGTCAGCGAGGCGCTCCACCGGTTGAGCTGCGCCTTCTGTTTCGCAATCGCCCTGTTCGAAGCAACCTCCGGCTTCGAGGTTGCCTTGCCGAGGTTCGCAGTCACCATCATCGCGTAGGCGCCGGTTCCGGTTGCGACCGCGAGCATGAGCGAGATCGCAAGCCCGTGGAGGCGGCTCACCGGGTCACCCCTGTCTTCCCGATCCGATCCGGTGTTCCCCGCCTGACGTGCATCGACACTCCCGAGTTCGTTTGGCCGCGACACGAATCCCATCGTCCGAGCCGACCCGAGCCCGCAGCGAATTCCCCTGATCGGGGGTCGAACGTCCCCCGATGGCGTGATCCACGGCATGGTGTGGGGGGTTTTCGGCGCTGTGGCAGCGTGGGTTGGCCGCCCACCGCACGAGCTCGTCCAAGCGCCGTGACGGTTCCCCCGAAACGCGTTCGATCAATCCAGTAAGGTTGCGCGCGGTGCGTCGGGGATCTCTTTTCCAGCTGCTCCTGTTGATGCTTCTCATGGGCGCCATCACCACGGCGGTCGCGGTCCTGATCCCTTGGCTGCCGGTGCAGGCGAGCGTGGAAGCCGGCCGCATCAACGACACCTACTGGTTCGCGACGATCATCTCGATCGTCGTCGTCGCGGTCGTGTTCGGTGTGATCGCGTACGCGGTGTTGTTCTTCCGCGCGAAGCCCGGTGACCTGAGCGACGGCGAGCCGATTCACGGCAACACGACGCTCGAGATCGTCTGGACGGTGATCCCGTTCCTTCTGGTGACCGCGCTCTCGATCTACTCCGGGATCGTGCTCCACAAGAACACGCAGCCGGTCAAGGACCCCGTCAAGGTCACGGTCATCGGGACGCAGTTCGCGTGGACGTTCAAGTACCCGAACGGCAAGGTCTTCCCGGAGCTCCGGCTCCCCGTGGGCCGGACGGCGTCTGCTCACGATCACCTCGGTCGACGTGCTGCACTCGTTCTGGGTGCCGGAGTGGTTCCAGAAGCAGGACGCGATTCCGGGGCTGCCGACGAAGATCGGTGTCACGCCGAACCAGGAAGGCAAGTACGCGGTCGTGTGTGTCGAGCTCTGCGGGCTCGGGCACTCGGTCATGCGGAGCGAGGCGATCGTGATGTCGAGCCTCGCCTACGACGCCTGGTACAAGCTCTCGAGCACGCCGGCCCCCACCGGCACCGTGACCCCCGAGATCGGCGCTCTCGCGACGTTCACGCAGAACGGATGCGGCGCGTGCCACACGTTCTCGGCTGCCAACTCGACCGGGAAGATCGGTCCCGATCTCGAAGAGCTCAAGGCGTCGGCCGCGAAGGCGGGCCAGCCTCTCGAGGCTTTCATCAAGCAGGCGATCGTCGATCCGAACGGCTACGTCGCGCCTGGCTACCAGCCCAACGTGATGCCAGGGACCTTCGCGCAGTCCATTCCCAAGGACAAGCTCGACGAACTCGTGCAATATCTAGTGACCAACTCCAAATGACCGACGTCGCCCACGACACCCACGAAGAGAACGGCCACCACGGCGCGCCGCCGGCGCGCACCGGGCTGAAGCGCTGGACGGCGCCGGGCTGGTACCGCGTCCTTTGGTGCACGCCGCTCTTCGCCGTGCTCGGCTTCGCCCTCGTCTATTTCCTCCGGAAGTGGGCCGGATGGGAGCCGTACTGGAACGGCACGGTGATCGCCGGCGTCTCGATGGTCACGATCCCGTTCGGCTTCCTCACCGGGCTCGGCGGATTCGACTACTGGGTGCGCTACTGCTCGGGCCGGCCGACGATTCCGGACGACCACTCCGGGCACGGCGCGCAGGTCGTGGAAGGACTACTTCCGGATCAACACCGACCACAAGGTGATCGGGATCCAGTACGTCTGCACGGTCATCATCTTCTACGTCATCGGCGGCATGATGGCGATGCTCTTCCGCGCCGAGCTCGTCGCATCCGGGCACGCAGTACTTCAGCCCGCAGACCTTCAACTCGCTCATCACCGAGCACGGGATCATCATGATCCTGCTCGTCATCATCCCGGCGTTCGCCGGGCTCGGGAACTTCGTCATTCCGCTGATGATCGGGGCGGCCGACATGGCGTTCCCGAGGCTGAACGCGCTCTCCTTCTGGCTGCTCCCGATCGGCGGCGTCATGTTCGTCGCGGCCATGTTCGCGCCCGGCGGCGGCCCCTCCGCGGGCTGGACGTGCTACCCGCCGCTCTGCTCACACCAGCCGATCGGCGACCTGTTCTTCAACATGGCGCGTGCAGTGGGCCGGAGCGAGCTCGATCATGACCGCGCTCAACTTCCTGGTCACGATCATCACGATGCGCGCGCCGGGGATGACCTTCTGGCGCATGCCGCTGCTCGTGTGGGCGAACTTCACGACGTCGATGCTCGTCGTGCTCGCCACCCCGTTCATCGCCGGCTCGCAGTTCTTCGTCGCGTTCGACCGGGTCATGCACACCTCGTTCTTCGAGGTGAGCGGCGGCGGCTACGTGATCGGGTACCAGCACATCTTCTGGTTCTACTCCCACCCGGCCGTCTACATCATGCTGCTGCCCGGATTCGGGATCATCTCCGAGGTCGTCTCGGTGATGTCCAGAAAGCCGATCTTCGGGTACCGCCTGATGGCGCTCTCGCTGCTCGCGATCCTCGTGCTCGGCTTCTCGGTGTGGGCGCACCACATGTACGTCGCCGGGCATGGCCGGCTGGCTGCGCGTGCCGATGATGGTGTCGACGCTGCTGATCGCCGTGCCGACGGGCGTCAAGGTCTTCTCGTGGCTCGGCACGCTCTGGAACGGCAAGATCACACTTCAACACGCCGATGCTGTGGGCCGTCGGCATGATCTCGGTCTTCGTGATCGGCGGCGTGTCCGGCGTCTACCTCGGCTCGGTGCCGATCGACATCCAGGCGAACCAGACCTACTTCATCGTCGCCCACTTCCACTACGTGCTGTTCGGCGGCTCGATGTTCACGATCTTCTGCGGGATCTACTACTGGTACCCGAAGATGACCGGCCGGATGTACAACGAGGCGCTCGGGAAGCTTCACTTCTGGCTGACCTTCATCGCCTTCAACGCCGCCTTCTTCCCGATGCACTACGTCGGGTTGCAGGGGATGCCTCGCCGCGTCGCGGACTACGCCGACCGCTTCGGCGCTCTCAACGAGTTCATCTCGATCGCGGCGTTCGGCCTCGGCGCTTCGACGATCGTCTTCCTCTACAACATGATCTGGTCGTGGACGCACGGCGAGCTCGCCGGGCCGAACCCGTACCGGGCGCTCACGCTCGAGTGGCAGGTCGACTCGCCGCCGCCGATCTTCAACTTCCCCGAGGTTCCGCAGGTCGTCGGCGGGCCGTACGAGTACGGCGTTCCGGGAGCGCGCCACGCGATCTTCGGCGCTCCGCAAACCGAACCGGTCCCGGCGGCGGATCACTGACGTCATGAGCGCAGCAGCAGACGCACACGCGCACGGGCACCACGGACGGATGGGGTACGACTACCCGGCTCCGATCCACTACAGCTCCCGGATCTCTCCGGTCGATCGTCGGGATCTTCCTGTTCATCGGCTCGGAGATCATGCTGTTCGGCTCGTTCTTCACGGTCTACTTCTTCGACCGCGTCGTCATCCAGGCCCACCCGTGGCCGCCCGTCCCGTATCGAGCTTCCGGTCTTCGTCGCCGGCGTCAACACGTTGATCCTGGTGACGTCGAGCTTCACGATGCACTGGGCCACGCGTTTCGGTGAAGAAGGGCGATCGCGCCGGCCTCTGCGCGGGCATGGTGCTGACGTTCCTGCTCGGCCTGACCTTCTTGCTCACGCAGATCATCGAGTACAGCCGGATCGGCTTCAACACGAGCGACGGTGCGTTCGCGTCGACGTTCTTCGGCCTCACGGGCCTGCACGGCTGCCACGTCTTCGTCGGCCTCACGATCCTGCTCGCGATGACGATCAGGTCGTTCCGCGGGCACTTCAGTCCCGAGCACCATCACGGGATCGAGATCGGCGGAATCTACTGGCACTTCGTCGACGTGATGTGGATCATCGTGTACGTCACGGTCTACCTCCTCTAACTTCCGGCGGCTCCGGTCAGGTGGTAGACGGGCTACTCTCGCCGGAGTAGTGTTGGGCACAGTGCGCGGTAACAACCCCTTCCGTAGCGAGGCTGAGGCGTTCCGCTTCCTGCTCGCGGTGATCGTGTTCTGCGTGCTGATCGTGATCGGCTCGCTGATCAACGTTTGGGTCGGGCTCGCGGTCTTCCTCGATCGAGACGGTCGTGCTGGCGTGGTGGATCTTCTTCCGTGGGCCTGTCGTGCGGCCGGTCGCTGCAGGCTCCGCCGCCGCATCCCGCCGGCGAGCGGCGGATTCTGGTCGTCGCCAACGAGACGGTCGCGGGCCAGGCGCTCCTCTCGGAGATTCGCCGCCGCTCCGAGGTAGCACCGTCGACGTTCATGGTCGTCTGCCCGGCGCTCAACTCGCACGTCAAGCACTGGACGTCGGACGAGGACGAGGCGCGGGCGCAGGCGGAGGAGCGGCTCGAGCGCTCGCTCGCTGCGCTCCACGGCGTCGGTATCGATGCGCGCGGAGAGATCGGCGACGACGACCCGCTGCAGGCGATCGAGGACGCGCTCCGCACGTTCGCTCCGGACGAGCTGATCATCTCGACTCACCCCGAGGGCAAGTCGAACTGGCTCGAGCGCGGGGTCGTCGTCAGGGGCGCACGAGCGCTTCGTGATGCCGGTGACGCACGTCGTCGTCGACCTCGACGCCGAACGCGTCTCCGCATCCGGCTAGTGAGCGCCCGGCTCTCGGCGCCCGAGGCTCAGCCTGCCGGTGCGACGACGTTGCAGTTCGCGACACCGGCGCACTTGGCGACATAGATCGCGACGTCGTCGGCCTGCTGGCCTTGCAGGATGTTGGCCGGCATCCCGGGAGCACCCGTCTCCGGATCGACGTTCGCGTAGGCGATCTGCCCGCGAATCACGTTACGGAAGGTCGAGTCGTCGAATCCCTGGTTGCGGGCGAACCGGAACGCCTCGTCGAGGTTGGGCCCGATCGTTCCGGTCGTCCCCGCATCGGCGAGCGTGTGGCAGGCACCACAGTTCTTCGTGAAGAGGGCCTTCCCGGTTGCGGGGTTGCCTCCGTCCGCGGCGAGGTACGGGATGGCGCCGCAGCCCGCGGCGAGCAGCGCGGTCGTGAGGACGAGAATGATGACCGCCGGACGCACCTTGAAGACGGAGTCTAACGGCCCGTTTACTTCTTTGCCGGGAGAGCCGCCAGTGCCTTGAGCTGCTGTCTCGCACGGGGCGCAAGCGAGTCGTTCGGCGCGAGTTTCAGGAACGCCTTGTACGCCTTGATCGCCACCGCCTTCTGCGAAAGGCTCTGCGCCATGTCGCCCAGCTGGAACTGGTAGGTCGCGTTTTGGGGCGCCAGTTGAGCGAGGCGCTGGTATGTCCGCATCGCCTGGTTGGCATAGATGCCGACGTTGCGTTGGCGCCGAGCTGACCGTCGCATTCAGGCGTGCGACGGCGACGGCGGAGATCGGATCCTTGCTTGCGAACGCCTTCGCGAGCGGCGAGCTCGACGGCGGGTGGAAGACCGAAGACGGCGAGACGATCTGGAGGTTCGAAAGTGCCTGCGCCCATGCCTGGTCGTAGTCCTGGGCGCGCCGCGCGTACATGCCGCCTAGCTCCTCGAACGCGCTCTCGTCTTTGGGCCTCAGTTTGACGTAATGGGCGAGCGCCACGACCGCGCGGTCGATCTTCTGATCCTGCTCGAGCTTGGTCGTGAGGTTGCGCCACGCGATCGCGTCTTTCGGGTGCGCTCGCGCTTTCTTCTGGAGCGACGACAACGACGATCCACCGCTCGAAGAGCTGGAGAAGAAGTTCTGCATGATGTCCGCGATCCCGGACGATCCGGAGCCGACGCCGAAGAGCACGAAGGTGAGGCCGAAGATGACCGCGAGGAGGGCGAACATCCACTTTGCGTGCACTCGCAGGCGACTGAAGAAGAGCTGGTCCTCCCAGCGCGCGTGCTGCACCCGGTCCTTCTTCGGCGCGCGGTGCCGTTACGGCAGCATTCGCCGGCGGGCGGCGCTTGCGGTGCTGCGTGCCTCGTGCCATGCGTGCTCTCCTTGGCGGTAGCGGGTGGTGCCTTCCACGATCGTTTCCACGACTCGCGACGGCGAGCCGCCGAAGACCACTGCTGCGACCGGGTCCTCCACGGGATCGTACGGACTTCCGGTGAGCGACACCGCCGTTAGGTCGGCGAGCTTGCCGGTCGTCAGCGTGCCGATTTCCGAGTCGAGGCCAAGTGCGCGCGCACCGTCGATCGTAGCGAGCCGTAGCGCGTCCGCGGCGCTCAGCGCGTCGGGGCGGCGCTCGCGCGCGCGGGAGACGAGGACCGCGGCGCGGAGCTCGTCGAAGAAGTCGAACGACGGCGTCGACGCGGGAGAGTCGGTGCCGAGCCCAACCCGGAGGCCGGCGGCGCGCAGGTCGCTGAGCGGTGCGATCCCGCAGCCGAGCATCGCGTTGGAGCGCGGGCAGTGGACGACCGCGACGTCGTTGGCAACCAGGAGCTCGATCTCCCCGTCGTCGAGGTGAACACAGTGCGCGGCGGCGATGCTGCCCGAGAGCAGGCCGGAAGCAGCGAGCTCGCGGATCGACGTCGCAGGGATCGCCTCGATGGGCCCTCGCCCGGAGCGTGTCCAGCCGGCTTCCGCCTCGCTCTCGGCGAAATGCGTGGCGAGCGGGAGGCCGAGCTCGGACGCGGCTTGCCACAGCTCGAGCGGAGCGGTGTACGGCGTGTGGGGCGAGATGCCGAGGCGAACCCGGTCTGAGAGGCGGTCGGCGATGCGGTCTCGGTTGGCGCCGAACCGCGTCTCGATCTGATCGGCGCCCGGCCCGAACACCTCGAGGTAGACGATCGCCCGCAGGCCGAGCGTCGGCGCACGCCGTCGCAGCTGCTCCCGAGTAGCTGAGGTCGCCGACCGTCGTGATCCCCGACGCAAGGCACTCGGCGGCTCCGAGCCGCGCCACCGCCTCCATGTCCTCGATCGAGAGCCGGGCCTTGCGCTCGATGTGGACCGCGAGCCAGCGCGGGAAGTCGAGGCCGTCGCCGAATCCGGCGTAGACGGCGTACTCGAGGTGGGAGTGCGCGTTCACGAAGCCGGGCAGAATCGCGGCGCCTTCGAGATGGCGTTCGCTGCGGCCCGGCCCGACCTCGACGATCCGGCCGTCCTTCCAGGAGACGTGTCCGTCACGAATCGGGGGGCCGTCGACGGGGAGCACCCAGTCGGCGGAGAGCGCCGTCACGTCTCGAGTGCCGTCTCGATGCGCTCGGATCGCCGGTCGAGGAACCAGGCCATCCAGATCGAGAGCTCGAACAGGACGAGAAGCGGTGCGGCCTCGATCGCCGTCGTCACCGGGTCGATGCCCGGGAGCGCGACCGCGATGCACGCGACGACGAAATACCCGATTCGCCGGTTCTTGCGGAGCCGCGTCGTCGTCAGCACGCCCGTCCTCGTCAGGCCGACCACGAAGATCGGAAGCTCGAAGACGAGCGCCATTGCGAGCAGCACGTGCGCGGCGAACGTGATGAAGGGGCGAGCCTGGATTTGCTGGTTGAAGATGTTGCTGTCGTAGTTGACGAGGAAGTGGGACGCGGCCGGAAGCGCGACGAAGTAACCGAACGCCACGCCGACGACGAGGAGACCGGACGCGATCACGACGAACGCCCGCAGCACGTTCGCGCGTGACTTGTCGACCGCGGGGATGAAGAAAGCCCAGGCCTGCCAGAGGAACACCGGCAGTGCGAGGAGGAACCCGAAATACAGGCTGACCCAGAGCGAGGTCATGAACGGCTCGCCGATGTTCAGCGTCACGAGCTGCCGGTTCTTGGGCAGGGAGTGCGAGCGTCAGCCAGTGGATCAGATGCGCGTGAAGGATGTAGCCGACGACGAACCCGACTCCGAGCGCGCCGAGGCAGACGAAGAGCCGCTGGCGCAGCTCTTCGAGGTGCTCGACGAGCGTCGCCTCCTCGCCGTGGTCGAGGCGACGGGGCAGCCCCGGCCGCATCGGCGCTTACGAGACGGGTTCGCGGTCTTGCGGTACCGGAGTCGCTGCGTTCGCTGTCGCGTTCGAGTCCTGCGTCGCGGCCGGGAGCTCCGTGTGCGTGTCGGAGACCTTGGTGCCCGTGACGGAGTCCTTGAATTCGCGCATCCCGCTACCGAGCGAGCGGCCGATCTCCGGCAGGCGCTTCGCACCGAAGAGCAGAAGAGCGAGCAGGAGGAGGAGCACGATCTCGAGAGGCCCAATATTTGGCATACCGGAAAGCTTACTCCTTCCGCCGACATGACCCCCGAAACCGGCTCTGGCGCAGAGGTGGGCTACGATGAGGCCCGTGGCGATCCTGGAACTGAAGAACCTGCACGTCTCGCTCGAGGACGGCACCGAGATCGTCAGAGGGGTCGATCTCGCCGTGGCTTCGAACGAGGTGCACGCGATCATGGGCCCGAACGGCTCCGGCAAGTCGACCCTCGCGTACGCGATCGCCGGCCATCCGGCCTACGAGATCACCGAGGGCCAGATTCTGCTCGACGGTGAGGACGTCACCGAAGCGGGCGCCGACGAGCGCGCGCAGAAGGGCCTCTTCCTCGCGTTCCAGTATCCGCACGCGATTCCCGGAGTCACGGTCAGCACCTTCCTGCGCAGCGCGATCAACTCGATCCGCAAGGCGCGCGCGGGAACCGACGACCCGATCCCGGTCAAGGAGTTCCGCACCGAGCTGTTCGCGCAGATGGAGCGGCTGAACGTGTCGCGCGAGCTCGCGCAGCGCTATCTCAACGACGGCTTCTCGGGCGGCGAGAAGAAGCGCGTCGAGATCCTCCAGATGGCGATGCTGAAGCCGCGGATGGCCGTGCTCGACGAGACCGACTCGGGGCTCGACATCGACGCTCTTCAGGTCGTCGCGGGCGGCGTCAAGGAGCTTGTCGGGCCGTCGATGGGCGCGCTCGTGATCACGCACTATCAGCGGATCCTCAACTACATCAAGCCCGACTTCGTCCACGTGTTCGTGGACGGGACGATCGTGAAGGAAGGCGGGCCCGAGCTCGCGCTCGAGCTCGAGCAGACCGGATACAAGCAGTGGGAAAAGGTGGAGGTGTAGTCGTGGCGCAGTCCGAGACCGAGATCGTCCAGGGCATCGGCTCCGACTACGGGACCAAGTACGGCTTCTCCAATCCGGACGAGGCCAAGGACTACTTCTTCAAGTCCGGCCGCGGCATCTCCCACGAGGTGGTCGAGGCGATTGCGGAGCACAAGAACGAGCCGGACTGGATGCGGAAGATGCGCCACCAGGCGCTCGACTACTTCTTCGCGCGGCCGATGCCGAGCTGGGGCGGAGATCTCTCCGGGATCGACTTCGACAACATCTACTACTACATCAAGCCCACCGAAAAGCAGGTCGACAAGTGGGAGGACCTGCCGGCCGACATCCTCGACACCTGGGACAAGCTCGGCATCCCGGCGGCGGAGAAGAAGTACCTCGCCGGGGTCGGCGCCCAGTACGAGTCCGAGGTCGTCTACCACAAGCTCCAGGAGTCGCTCACGGCGCAGGGCGTGCTCTTCCTCGACATGGACTCGGGCCTGCGCGAGCACGAGGAGCTCGTCAAGCAGTACTTCGGGACGATCATCCCGTCGAACGACAACAAGTTCGCGGCGCTGAACACCGCGGTGTGGTCGGGCGGCTCCTTCATCTACGTGCCGCCGGGTGTCCACATCGAGCTGCCGCTCCAGGCCTACTTCCGGATCAACGCCGAGAACATGGGCCAGTTCGAGCGCACGATGATCCTGGTCGACGAGGGCGCCTACGTGCACTACGTCGAGGGCTGCACCGCGCCGATCTACTCGAGCGACTCGCTCCACTCGGCCGTCGTCGAGATCGTCGTCAAGAAGGGCGGCCGCTGCCGCTACACGACGATCCAGAACTGGTCGAACAACGTCTACAACCTCGTCACCAAGCGCGCCGTCGCCTACGAGGGCGCGACGATGGAGTGGGTCGACGGGAACCTCGGCTCGAAGCTGACGATGAAGTACCCGGCGATCTGGCTGCTCGGCGACCACGCGCACGGCGAGGTGCTGTCGATCGCGTTCGCCGGCAAGGGCCAGCACCAGGACGCGGGCGGCAAGTGCGTCCACGTCGCGCCGAACACGACCTCGGTGATCACGTCGAAGTCGATCTCGAAGGACGGCGGCCGCGCCGGCTACCGCGGCCTGCTCGAGGTCGCGAAGGGCGCGACGGGCGCGAAGTCGAAGGTCGTCTGCGACGCGCTGATCCTCGACGAGGACTCGCGCTCCGACACCTACCCGTACATCCGGATCGACGAGAACGAGGTCGACATCGGCCACGAGGCGACCGTCTCGAAGATCGGCGAGGAGCAGCTCTTCTACCTGATGTCGCGCGGCCTCTCGGAGTCGGAGGCCTCGGCGATGATCGTCTCCGGCTTCGTCGAGCCGATCACGAAGGAGCTTCCGCTCGAGTACGCAGTCGAGATGAACCGGCTGATCCAGCTCCAGATGGAAGGATCCGTCGGTTAGCCCGATGCTCGGCGTCGAGCGGGTCGATTTCGTTGGGGTTCCCGTGCGGGATCGCGAGCGCGCCGTTCGTTTCTACGGCGAGACGCTCGGGCTCCGCCTGAACCCCCTTTCGAAGCCTGAATGGCCCGAGTTCGAGACCGGAAACCTGACGCTGAGCATCATCGTCCCGGAGGCGATGGGGCGCGAGTTCAACCCGAGCCCGGCATCGATCGCCCTTCGCGTCCCCGACGTCGAAGCGGCGAGGCGGGAGCTGGAGGAGGCAGGCGTCGAGTTCTACGGTGAGACGTACGACTCCGGCGTCTGCCACATGGCCTTCTTCAGCGACCCCGACGGGAACGCGCTCATGCTCCATCACCGCTACGCGCCCTACGGGGACGGGAGGCTGCCATGAGCCGCGCCGAAGCCCTCGCGCGCTACGCGGAGCTCCCGTTCCCGACGACGAAGGACGAGGCCTGGCGATTCACCGACCTGAAGGGCTTCGACCCGGAGTCGTTCAGCCAGACCACGGCGGATTCCGGAACGCGGTCGGAGCAGGCGATGCTCGACCTCGACGTCGCCGGTGTCGCACAGGTCACCGAGGCCGGGATCGAGATCGTCGGCGCGCCCGAGGGGGTCACGTTCGAGCTGCTCGGACGAGGACAATCCGCGTCTCTACGAGCTCGTCGGCTGGAACGAGAAGTTCGCGGCGCACAACGCCGCCGTCTGGACGCACGGGCTGTTCGTGCGCGTCCCGAAGGGCGTCGTGCTCGAGAAGCCGCTGTACGTGCGGATCACGAACACGGTCGACGGAGGCTCCCTGTTCTGGCGGCTGCTCGTGGTCGCGGAAGAGGGCTCGCGCTTCACGCTGATCGAGGAGTACGTCTCGGCGCGGCCCGACCTTGGCGGGTACTCCAACGCGGTCGTCGAGCTCTACGTCGAGCAGGCGGCCAAGCTCGAATACGTCTCGATCCAGAACCTCTCGCAGGAGACGTGGCACTTCGCCAATCACCACGCGCGTGTCGAGCGCGACGCGGAGCTCGACTGGGTCGCGGGCGGGTTCGGCGCGAAGAAGGGCAAGATCCGCATCCAGAACGACCTGAACGGCCCCGGCGCAACCTCGCGGGTCACCGGCGCCTACTTCGCCGACGGGGACCAGCACATGGACTACGACACGTTCCAGGAGCACATCGCGCCGTCGACCGAGTCCGACTTCGCCTTCAAGGGCGCGCTGCGCGAGTCGGCGCGTTCGGTGTGGCGCGGGATGATCCGCGTCGAGCCCGAGGCGCAGAAGACGAACGCCTACCAGGAGAACCGCAACCTCCTGCTCTCGTCCGAGGCGCACGCGGACTCGATTCCGGGCCTCGAGATCATGGCGAACGACGTCCGCTGCACGCACGGCGCGACGCTCGGCAAGGTCAACCGCGAGGAGCTCTTCTACGGGATGAGCCGCGGCCTCTCGAGAGCCGAGGCAGAGCGCCTGATCGTGCGAGGGTTCTTCCAGGACGTGCTCGACCGGATCGACCTCGAGCCGGTGCGTGAAGCGCTCGGCGCCGCGCTCGAAGCTCGCATTCCGCAGGGCTAGCGGGAAATCGCCGCGACGGTCGCTGCTGCGTCGTCGGCCGTGACGACAAAGCGGCTCCAGGTGGCACCCTCGAGCTCGACGACGACCGCGGAGCCGTGACGGTAGACCGCCGCGAAGTCCTTTTGGCCACGCCGGCGCACGGTGCCGAGCATGATCACGCCCGGCAGGCCGGTGCCCGGTGCGCGGTAACCTCGCAACTCGGGCCACCCGTCGGCGACCGCACGGACGGACCGGACGGACGTGACCGGCACACGGGGCTCGTTCCGTACAAAGGCACCGATCCGCTCGAGCAGCGAGAGACGCACGACGAGCTCGGAGCCTTCGACGAGAAGCCGGGCCACCCGTCGAGCCTACCCGGCGAGGTCGGGGCCCTCGCTTGCGGGCACAGCAGTGCGTCTGGGCCACGGGAAGCGACTGGCAGGCCAGGCAAGGACCGCGAACAGCGCGACCAACGCGAGATCGCGGCCGAGCACGACCCGAGCCCACCGAAACTCGTTCTTGTAGTCGCCGTACCGTGTCGGTGTCCACCATTGAGTGAGGATGCAGGCGGCAGTCAGCAGCCCAACCGCGTCCGATTCCGAACGGCTCGTGGTCTCCTCGCGAGTGGCGCATCGCATCGCCGGCGAGATCAGAGCGACAGTTGAAGAAGTCAACCGCTCGAACGTGGGTTCCTAGGCGATCTGCCGGACGACCCGAGTTGCCGAGAGCGCCGGCTCGGCCAGCGCTCGAGCACAACGGCGGAAGGATGATACGGACGGCGCTCGCGGTGACTACAACCGACGTGTATCCACCCGGGTTTCCGGGTCACGCCCGAGCACGTCGCGGAAGGCGTCAGCGCTGTCCTCGGGCTCGCCGCAGTCCTGGTTCTCTTCGCACTGGCATTCGCGATCTCACGCCGGACGTTCCCGGCGCTCGGGGTCGCGGCGCTGGCAGGGTTGAGCCCGTGGCTGTTCGAGACCACGCGTCTCGTGTTCGAGGTCGCGTTACTGCCACTGATGATCGCGCTCTTCCTGTTGGCCGTGTATCGAGCGTCGGCGGGCGCGTGGCGGTGGCAGCAGTCCGTCTGGATCGGCTTGCTGCTGGCCGGAATCGCCTACACGTACCAGGCCGGACGCGTCCTCGCCCCGCTGTTCGCCATCGGGCTCGCGTTGTGCTGGTACCGCGAGAGGCGACGCGAGGTCGCGGTGGCCTGGGCGGTGTTTCTGGCAGCGGCTGCGCCGATCGCCGTCTGGGCACTTCTCCATCCGGGGGCGCTCGACCAGCGCTTCCGTGCCACGACCTACATCCATCAGGGGATGTCGTGGTGGGAGATCGGCTGGCAGTTCGTCCTGCACTACGCGAGAGACATGAACCTGTGGGCGTGGCTCGTGCACGGCGACTCGAACGCACGACATCACGTGCATGGCGCCGGGATGCTCTTCTTCGTCGAGGTCGCGCTCGCCCTCGCGGGAACCGCGATCGTCCTCCTGCATCGACGCTCCGACCCGTGGTGGCGGTTCGTGCTCTTCGGTCTGGTCGCCGGGCCGGTGGCGGCCGCATTGACCATCGACCGAAACAGCCTGCGGATGGTGGCGTTGCCGATCTTCCTGCCGCTGCTTGCGCTCCCGGCGCTGGAGGCGATCGGCTCGCTGCCACGCCCGCGAGCAAGGGCAGCGATCGTGGCGGCCGGGATCGCGCTACTCGTGGTCGAAACCGTTCATTGGCAGCTCGTCTTTCACCGGAACGGGAGCGAACGCGGGAGCGCATTCGACTCCAGCGCCCACGCACTGATCGATGCCGCGTTTCGGCGCGGGGGCGCTGTGTACGCGTCTCACGCCCACGGGCTGTACATCGACTTTCTGTGGGACGGCACTGCTGCTGGGAGGAGTCGTTCGTCGACCGTCGTCCTCGATCCCTCCGAGCGGCCACCTGCAGGCGCTCTTCTCGTCGGCGTGGCGGACGACTGCCCACAGTGCCCGCGGCTCCGCCGGAGCGGCCCGTACGTGCTCTACAGATACAAGCCCGCACCTCCCGGATCGCTGCGGACGAGCTTCCAGCTGACATCGCCGCTGCTCCCGGTCGGCAGTCCGTTGCAGTTCCTCGTGGAGGCCGACAACACCGGCCCGAAGCCTGTTGACCACGTCATGCTCACCATCAAGCTCCCACCGGCGATGCGCCTCGCAGGGCCCCCGTGGTACCAGCGCGGGTCCGGCTGTACGGGCTCGTCGACAATCGTCTGCAACATCGGTTTCTTCCCACGAAGAAGCTCTGTCCTCTTTCGCTATGGCGTGACGGTACTGGCGGGCGGTCCGCTGACCATGACGGCGTCGCTCAACTCCGACCGGATCGACGTAAATCCTGTCGGCTCGAGCAGTGCCTTCACCGTCAACCTCCTACCTCCCGCATACGCACGGAGCTCGCCGCCGCCGGGGTAGCTCACGACCGGTGTCGAGGAGGCCCAGGTTACGCGCGAGTGAGCGGCTTGTACTTGATCCGGTGCGGTTCGAGCGCTTCGGGGCCGCGCGTCTCGGTCACCCACGCCACGTACTCGGCCCACGTGCCCTCGAACCACGTCGCCTGCGAGTCGCCCTCGAACGAGAGGATGTGCGTTGCAACCCGGTCGAGGAACCAGCGGTCGTGGGTGATCACGACCGCGCAGCCTGCGAAATCGAGCAGCGCTTCTTCGAGCGCGCGCAGCGTGTCGACGTCCAGGTCGTTCGTCGGCTCGTCGAGCAGCAGCACGTTGCCGCCCGAGCGGAGGATCTTCGCGAGGTGTACGCGGTTGCGCTCTCCGCCGGAAAGGTCTCCGAGCCGCTTCTGCTGGTCTGCGCCCTTGAAGTTGAACCAGCTCACGTACTGCCGCGAGTTCACCTCGCGCTTCCCGAGCTCGATCGTGTCGTGGCCCGCCGCTGATCTCCTTCCAGACGGTGCTCTTCGGGTCGAGGCCGTCGCGCGACTGGTCGACGTAGGCGAGCTGGACGGTCTCGCCGAGCCGCAGCGATCCTGCGTCGGGCGTCTCCTCGCCGGCGATCATCCGGAAGAGAGTCGTCTTGCCCGCGCCATTGGGGCCGACCACACCGACGATCCCGGCCGGGGGCAGTGAGAACGAGAGCTCCTCGAACAGGAGCCGGTCGCCGAAGCCCTTGGCGAGGCTGTCGGCCTCGATCACGACATCGCCGAGCCGCGGGCCGGGCGGGATGTGGATCTCGACCCGGTCGAGCTTCACCTGCTGCTCGTCCGCGTACAGCTTCTCGTACGCGCCCAGGCGGGCCTTCGACTTCGTCGTGGCGCGCGCGCGGGCTCATCCGCACCCACTCGAGCTCGCGCGCGAGCGTCCGCCGGCGAGCCGACTCCTGTCTTCTCCTCGACGGCGAGCCGTGCCTGCTTCTGCTCGAGCCACGAGGAGTAGTTCCCCTCGAACGGGATTCCCTTCCCGCGGTCGAGCTCGAGGATCCAGCCGGCGACGTTGTCGAGGAAGTACCGGTCGTGGGTGACCGCGACGACCGTGCCCTTGTACTCGGCGAGGAAGCGCTCGAGCCATGCGACGGACTCGGCGTCGAGGTGGTTCGTCGGCTCGTCGAGCAGCAGCAGGTCGGGAGCCGTGAGGAGCAGCCGGCAGAGCGCGACGCGCCGCCGCTCGCCGCCCGAGAGCGTCTCGACGTCACGGTCACCGTCGGGCAGCCGCAGCGCGTCCATCGCATGCTCGACTGCCGCGTCGAGCGACCAGGCGTCCCGGCGGTCGATCGCCTCCTGCACCTTGGCCTGCTCGGCGAGCAGCGCGTCGAAGTCGGCGTCGGGCTCGGCGAACTTCGCCGAGATCTCGGCAAAGCGGTCGAGCAGGTCGCGCAACGGGCGCACGCCGTCCTCGACGTTGCCGCGCACGTCCCTTGCCGCGTCGAGCTCGGGCTCCTGCTCCAGGAGTCCGACCGTCGCGTCGGGCGCCAGGTCGGCGACGCCGCTCGACGGCTCCTCGCGGCCGGCCATGATCCGCAGCAGCGTCGACTTGCCGGACCCGTTCGGGCCGAGCACGCCGATCTTCGCCCCGTGCAGGAACGACAGCGAGATGTTCGACAGCACCTGCCGGTCGTGGCCGAAGAACTTGTCGGCCCTGTACATCGTGAAGATGTAGTCGCTCATCGCGCGGCAACGGTAGCGGGAGAACGGCCGGATACAGTAGGACAGTGGCTGTAACCGCCAGTCCGACACTCGACGCGCGCAGGCTGCGCGCCGATTTCCCGATCTTCGAGCAGCTGATCCACGGCAAGCCGCTCGCCTTCCTCGACTCGGCCGCGAGCTCGCAGAAGCCGCGTCAGGTGCTGGACGCGATGACCAACTTCTACGAGACGTCGTACGCGAACGTGCACCGCGGCGTCTACGAGCTCGGCGAGCGTGCGACCGCCGCCCTCGAGGGCGCGCGCGAGAAGGCTCGCGCGTTCGTCAACGCGCCGTCGGAGCGCGAGATCATCTTCGTCCGCAACGCGACCGAGGCGATCAACCTCGTCGCGTACGCGTGGGGCCTGTCGAACCTCGGCCCCGGCGACGTCGTCCTCGCGACCGAGCTCGAGCACCACTCGAACTTCGTTCCCTGGCAGTACATCGCGAAGCGGACAGGCGCCGACTTCCGGCTGATCCCGGTCGACGACCGGGGTGAGCTGCGGCTCGACGAGCTCGACGGCTTCGGGAACGTCAAGGTCGTCGCCTCGAACTTCGTCTCCAACTCGCTCGGGACGATCAACGACGTCCCGACGCTCGCCGCCTGGGCGCACGAGCGCGGCGCGATCCATGTCTGCGACGCGGCTCAGGCGGCGCCGCACGTCCGTGTCGACGTGCAGGCGCTCGGGACGCGACTTCGTCGCGGTCTCGGGCCACAAGATGTGCGGCCCGAGCGGAATCGGCTTCCTCTGGGGCCGGGCCGAGCTGCTGCTGGCGATGGAGCCGTTCCTGATGGGCGGCCACATGATCCGCAAGGTCACCGCGACAGACACGACCTGGGCCGAGCTGCCGGCGAAGTTCGAGGCGGGCACCTCGCCGATGGCCGAGGCCGTCGGCCTCGGCGCGGCGATCGACTACCTCGAGGCTGCCGGCCTCGAGGCGATCGAGCAGCACGAGCACGCGCTCGCCGCCTACGCGCTCGAGCAGCTCGGCGAGATTCCGGGGGTCACGCTCTACGGGCCGCCCGCCGGAGCGCCGCGCGGGCATCGTCAGCTTCAACGTCGACGGTATCCACCCGCACGACGTCGCGCAGGTGCTCGACACCGACGGGATCGCGATCCGCGCCGGCCACCACTGCTGCCAGCCGCTGATGGGGAAGCTCGGAGTGCCGGCGACGAACCGTGCGAGCTTCTACCTCTACACGATCCCCGAGGAGATCGACCGCCTCGCCGCCGGTGTGCGGCGTGCCAAGGAGCTGCTCGGCTGAGCTGGACTCGATGGACCAGTTCTATCGAGAGGTCATCCTCGACCACTACAAGAACCCGCACAACTACGGGACGCTCGAGGCCCCGCACGCGCACGCCGAAGGCCAGAACCCGCTCTGCGGCGACGAGGTGGCGATTTCGGTGAACTTCGCGGCCGACGGCGAGACGATCGAGGAGATTCGCTTCGAAGGCCAGGGCTGCGCGATCTCGCAGGCCGCGACGTCGATGCTCACCGACCTCGTGACGGGCAAGACGGCCGTCGAGGTCGCGGCCCTCCCCAAAGAGGAGCTCGCTCGACGAGATCGGCATTCCCGCTCACCCCGATTCGTCTCAAGTGCGCGATCCTCGGCCTCGGTGTGCTCAAGGTCGCACTGCATCGCGCAAAGGGCACGCCGCTGCCGGACGAGTGGCAGGGGCTGGACTTTGCCTGAGCTCGTCGTCGCGCCGCTCGCGGAGTTGCCGCCGGGCTCGATGAAGATCGTGGTCGAGGGACCGCTCGAGATCGGCGTCTACAACTGCGGCGGGCGAGCTCTTCGCGCTCGAGGACCGTTGTTCGCACGACGACGGCCCGCTCTGCGAGGGCGTCTGGGACGAGGAGCGCTGTGTCGTCGTCTGCCCGCGGCACGGCTCCGAGTTCGACCTCCGCACCGGCGTGCCGCTGTCCCTGCCGGCGTACCTCCCTGTCGCAACCTTCCCCGTTCGCGTCGACGACGGGATCGTCACGGTCGAGGTCCCCTGAACCCGGGAATGCCGTCTTGACTGGCGGGTTAAAGTAGGGATAACCGCGGAAAGGAGGTGGTCCGGTAGATGGAGATTTCCAGTACGGGCAGTGGAGGTGCTAGCTCGTAGGGACGTGTCCCCGGGACCTGACGGGGAATCGCCTAGCCAGCGTGGGGGACGACGCGTAACGCGCCGCTGACACAGTCGGCCGGAAGCGGCCCTACGAAATACTGCTAGTCACCGGGAGACGGGCCGCCTTCGTGCGGCCCGTTTTCTTTTAAACGGCTCGCTGGAGCTGCTCGTCGAGCGGGACCAGCTCGAGCCCGAACACGTCGGTCGCCTCGGGGCCGGAGACGACGTTGTCGGGGCCTTCGAGCATCGTCACCTGGTCGGCGCTGAGGGGCGCGCCGGGGAGCCGCTCGGTGAGTCGTGCGCCGGTGCGGGCCAGGCCGACCGGGACGTGGACGAGATGGCGCCGCTTGCCGAGGGCTGCCGCGATCCGCAGGTACAGCTCGTTCCAGGTGACGGTGTCGGGGCCGCCGAGCTCGAACGTCCGGTTTGCCGCCTCGGGCTGGTCGACGCCGCGCGCGAAATAGGCGGCGACGTCGTCGACCCAGATCGGCTGGGACCGCTGGAGCCCGTTCCCGATCACCGTCACGACGGGCGAGAGCTTCACCTGCCGGATGAACGTCGGCAGTGCGCCTCCATCGCGGCCGAAGACGAAGCTCGGCCGGAAGATGACGTGCTCGAGGCCCGACTCGACGAGGTCGCGCTCCATCTGCCACTTCGCCCTGAAGTACGGCACGCCGTCCTTCGTCGTCTTCGCCGGTGCCGAGGGCGCTCATCAGGACGACCCGCGAGACGCCTGCCTCGCTCGCCGCCGCGAGGACCGTGCGAAACCCGTCGACCATCACCCGCTGGAAATCGGCGGGACGGCCGCGAATGATCGCGACGAGGTGGACGACGTGCGTGCAGCCGTCGGCCGCGGCTTCGACACTCGCGGGGTCGGTGACGTCGCCGGTCGCGATCTCGACTCCGAGGCTCGACAGCCGCGCAGCCCGCTCGGGGGTGCGCACGAGCGCGCGAACCTCGCGGCCCTCGGCGCGCAGCGCGTGCACGACCCGGGCCCGACGAACCCGGTCCCGCCCGTGACGAGGATCTTCATGCGTCTCTGCTTGAAGTTCTGCCAGTAGCGGCTCGGCGTCGGGCCGCGCTGGCCCTGGTACTTCGAGCCGAGCCCGTTCGACCCGTACGGGTTCGCGGCGGGCTCGGAGAGCTGCACGAACGAGATCTGGCCGATCTTCATCCCGTGGTAGATCGTGATCGGCAGGTTGGCGACGTTCGAGAGCTCGAGCGTGACGTGCCCGTCCCAGCCCGGGTCGATGAAGCCGGCGGTCGAGTGGATCAGCAGGCCGAGGCGGCCGAGCGAGCTCTTGCCCTCGAGCCGGGCGACGAGGTCGTCGGGGAGCTTCACCCGCTCGAGCGTCGAGCCGAGCACGAACTCGCCCGGATGGAGGATGAACGGCTCGTCCCCGATCTCGACGAGCTCCGTCAGGTTCTCCTGCTCGACCTTGACGTCGATGTACGGGTACAGGTTGTTGCGGAAGACGCGGAAGTAGCGGTCGACGCGCACGTCCACGCTCGACGGCTGAAGGAGCGACGAGTCGTACGGGTCGATCTCGATCCGGCCCTCGCCGATCAGGCGCTCGATGGTGCGATCTGACAGGACCACACCGCGATTCTGTCATGCCCGGTTCGCTAGGCTGGGTTCGTGGCGACCACCCGCACGATCGAGCTCAAGACCGAGATTCCGGGCCCGCGCTCGCAGGAGATCGGAGCCCGGCTCGAGCGCGCGGTCGCGACGGCCGCTGGCGATGACGTTCCCGGTCGTCGCAGCCGAGGCGCGTGGCGTCACGATCACCGACGTCGACGGCAACACCTTCATCGACTTCGCGGGCGGTGTCGGCTGCCTGAACGTCGGTCACTCGCACCCGCACGTGGTCGCGGCGGCGCAGGAGCAGCTCGACCGCTTCAGCCACACCGACTTCGCGGTCGTTCCGTACGAGGTCTACGTCTCGCTCGCCGAGCGCCTGCTCGCGCGCGCGCCGTTCACCGGCCCGGGCAAGGCAGCGTTCTTCAACGCCGGCACCGAAGCGGTCGAGAACGCGGTCAAGCTCGCGCGCGCCTACACGGGCCGGCCGGCGGTGATCGCGCTTCGAGGGCGGCTTCCACGGCCGGACGCTGCTGTCGCTGACGCTGACGTCGAAGACGCACCCGTACAAGGCCGGGCTCGGCCCGTTCGCGCCCGAGGTCTACCGCACCGCTTTTCCGTACGAGTACCGCGGCGTCGACTCGCGCGGCGGCGCTGGCGGCGCTCGAGCAGAAGCTGCTGAACCAGGTCGCGCCCGAGAACGTGGCTGCGATCGTGATCGAGCCGGTGCTCGGCGAGGGCGGATTCGTTCCGGCGCCGGCCGAGTTCCTGCGCGGACGTGCGGCGGATCTGCGACGAGCACGGCATCGTGATGGTCGTCGACGAGGTGCAGACCGGCTTCGGACGCACCGGCAGGTTCTTCGCGATCGAGCACTCCGGTGTCGAGCCCGACCTCGTCGTGATCGCGAAGTCGATCGCGATGGGCCTGCCGCTCTCGGGCGTGCTCGGCAGGCAGGAGATCATGGACGCGGCCGCTCCGGGCGCGATCGGCGGCACGTACGTCGGCAACCCGGTCGCGCAGGCCGCAGCGCTGGCCGTCCTCGACGTGATCGAGGACGAGGGCCTCGTCGAGCGGTCGGCTGCGATCGGCGAGACGATCCGGGCGCGCATGCTCGCGTGGCAGGAGCGCTTTCTCGCGATCGGCGACGTGCGCGGGCTCGGATCGATGCTCGCGATCGAGCTCGTCGCGGAGCGCTCGACCCAGGAGCCGGCGCCGGAGCTCGCGGCGCAGGTGAGCGAGGAAGCGCTCGCGCGCGGCCTGATGCTCATCACCTGTGGAAGCTATGGCAACTGCATCCGTGTGCTCGTCCCGCTCGTCGTCACCGACGCCGAGCTCGACGAGGCCCTCGGCGTCTGGGAAGAGGCGCTGGAAGCCGTTCTCGGCTAGAAGCGCAGGCTGCTGCGGCGATCGTGCCGCTCGAGCGCAAGGCCGATCAGCCGTTCGAGCAGCAGTGCGTAACCGACTCCCGACGCGGCGAAGAGCTCGGCGTACACGCTCGTCGACGTGAACCCTGGAATCGTGTTCAGCTCGTTCACGAGCACCTCACCGTCCTCGCGCACGAACATGTCCGCGCGCGCCATCCCCTCGCACTCGGTCGCCACGAACGCCTGGATCGCGAGCTCCTGCACTCTGGCCGTCTGCTCGTCCGAGATCCGCGCCGGGACGATCAGCTCCATCCCGCCGGCGTCGTACTTGGCTGCGTAGTCGTACCACTCGGCCTGCGTCACCGAGATCTCGCCCGGGAGCGAGGCGACGGGAGGCATGCCTCCAAGGATGCCGACTTCGACTTCGAGCCCCACGACGAACTCCTCGACGAGCACCTTGTCGTCGTGCTCGAAGGCGAGGGCCACGGCTGCCTCGAGCTCGGCGTCGTCGTGAGCCTTCGAGATTCCGACCGACGAGCCGAGTCGTGCGGGCTTGACGAACACCGGGTAGTCGAACGGATTCCGCGCCGAATCGCCGGCACGGAGCGTGATGTTCCGCGTCACCGGGATGCCGTGGTCGCGCAGGACCGACTTGAAGAGATCCTTGTCCATGCAGAGCGCCGACGCAGCGACGCCTGCACCGACGTACGGAACGCCGGCGAGCTCGAGCAACCCCTGCACCGTGCCGTCCTCACCGTGCGGGCCGTGCAGAACCGGGAAGACGACGTCGACGCCCGAGAGCGCCTGCGCGATGGAGCGATCGGGCAGGCGGGCGAGCTCGTGACCCTGTCCGGGCTCGAGCGCGGGGGTCGTGCCGGCGCCGAGCGACCATCGTCCCTCGCGGTCGATTTCGATCGTGACGACGTCCCAGCCGGCCGCTGCGAGCGTGCCGGCGACGCTCTGGGCCGAGGCGACCGCGATTTCGTGCTCGCTCGACCGGCCGCCCGTGATGACGGCGACGCGCCCGCTCAAGGAGTCGGGGCCGCCGGGGTCGTGGTCGTCGTCGGTGTCGGAGTGGTCGTCGTGGTCGGAGTGGTCGTGGTTGTCGCCGTCGTCGCGGCGTCGTCACGGCCGGGGTCGTGGCAGGCGGGGAGTACTGGCCGACGGTGAGTGTGATGACCGCGCCCTTGGCCGCCTCCGTGCCGCCCGCGGGAGCTCTGCGACAGGACGACCCCGGCCTGGCTTGGATCGGTCACGGTCTGCGTCTGGACTTCGGACTTGAAGCCGGCCCCGCTGAGCAGCGTTTCGGCGTCGATGTCGCTCTGCCCGGTCACGTCGGGAACCTGCGTGACCGGCTGGCCCTGGGAGACCGACAGCGTGACCTCGGTGCCGGCCGGCACGTCTGTTCCCGACACCGGGCTCTGCGCGAGGACCTGGTTTTTCGGCTTCGGCGAGTCGATATCGGTGCGGGTGACCTTGAACCCTGCGGCTTCGAGCTGGCTCGAGGCATCGGCGTACGGTCTTCCCGACGACGTTCGGGATCGCCACCGGCTTCAGTCCCTTCGAGATGTTGATGCGCACGACCGTTCCGACGACGACGTTCGTGCCTGCCGCTGGATCCTGCGCGGTGACGGTGTTCGCAGGCGCCGACGAGTAGATCGAGACCGGGTTCGACTTCAGGTCGGCGCCGACGAGAGTCGAGATGGCCTGCTCGAGCGAGAAACCCTTGACGGGAGGGACCTTGACCCGTCGTCTTCCCCGTCGAGACGTGGATCACGACGATCGAGTCTCTCGCGATCTTGAGACCGCTTACGGGGTCCTGCGAGATGACGGCACCCCTCGGGACGGTGTCGCTCGCGTCCCGGACGACGGTTACCTGGAAGCCCTGGGCTTTCAGCTTTTGGATCGCCAGGTCGGCCCGGAGGAGCTCGATGTTCTCGACGGGGATCGTCTGGGCCTGATCGAGTTGGCTCTGGATGCTCTGGTACAGGAGGTAGCCGGCGCCGGCGGCGATCGCGACCGCGAGCAGTCCGAGAAGCCAGGGCCACCACGATCGCCGCCGCCGCGGCTCGTCGTGGCCGGAGTGCCCACCGGGTGGAAGGTAGGGAGGCGGCGCGGGGGCAGGCGGAGGTGTGGCCGGGCGCGGCGGCGACACCGTCGTTGCGGCCGCAGCCGCGATTCCCGCGCCCGCAAGCACCTGTGTCATCGCCTCCTCGGTCCTCGGAGAAACGGCGACACCCCGCGCGACGCGGGCGAGGTCGGCCTCCATCTCCTCGGCGGAGGCGTAGCGCTGGTCGGGCTCCTTCGCGAGCGCACGCATCACGACGGCGTCGAGGTCGTGCGGGACTTCGGGACGGAGCACGGACGGTGGGTTCGGAATCGCCGAGAGATGCTTCATCGCGATCTCGACGGGCGCGTCCCCGGTGAACGGGACCGTCCCGGTCAGCATCTCGTACATCACGATCCCGAGCGAGTACAGGTCGGAGCGCGGGTCGACCGGCGCGCCGCGGGCCTGCTCGGGCGAGAGGTACTGCGCTGTCCCGACGATCGATCCGGCTTCGGTCATCTGCGACGTGCCCGAGCGGGCGATGCCGAAGTCCGTGACCTTGAGCCGGCCGTCGTCGCCGACGACGATGTTGTGAGGCTTGATGTCGCGGTGGACGATCCCGTTTCGGTGCGCGAACGCCAGGGCGCTGAGCATCTGGCGCGTGTAGTCGATCGCCACCGGGATCGGCGTCGGCCCGTTGCGAATCAGGAGATCCTTGAGCGTCCGTCCGTCCAGGAACTCCATCGCGATGTAGTAGGTGCCCTCTGCCTGCCCGCGGTCGAAGACGGAGACGATGTTCGGGTGGTTCAGGCCGGCTGCATTCTGTGCCTCGAGCCGGAACCGTTCCACGAACTGCTCGTCCGTGGCGTGCCGCTCGTTCAGCATCTTGAGCGCCACCTGCCGTCCCAGCTCCTGGTCGTCGGCGAGATAGACGTCCGCCATCCCGCCCGAGCCGAGCTTGCGCCGGATCAGATAGCGGCGGTCGAACACGCGGTTGAGAAGGAGATCGCTCGAGGCCATTGTTCTACGGATTGGCTTTCGACGTGTCCGGGAGGATCGCCTGCATGATCGATTTGGCGATCGGAGCGGCGACGCTGCCGCCGAATCCGTTCAGCTGGTTCTCCACGACGACCGCGCCGGCGACGACGGGGTGGTCGGCCGGCGCGAAGAAGATGAACCACGCGTCGTAGACGTGGTTGACGCCGGTCTCGGCCGTGCCGGTCTTGCCCGCGACGATGACACCCGGGATCGCGGCCTGACGCCCGGTTCCGCCCTCGACGACCTGAACCATCATGTCCCGGATCGCCGCCGCCGTCTTCGGCGTGGTCGCCTTGGACAGGATGCGCGGTCGCGGACGCAGGACGACGGATCCGCCCGGCGAGACGATCTTCTTCACCAGATGAGGCGTCATCATCGTTTCCGTTGTTCGCAATGGCGGCCGCCACCATCGCCATCTGCAGCGGCGTCACGAGCATCCGCTCCTGCCCGAACGCCAGTCGCCCCGGATCGACCGCCGTGTCCGCATGCTTCGGGTCGAAGGGCTTCCGTGTCGCCTGGTTGTACAGCCCCGACGGAGATCGCGCGTCGGACGGCGTTTCGAGCGGCGGCACCGAGTAGAACCCGAACTTCTTCGCCTGTGCCAGGATCTTCGCCGCTCCGAGCTTCATCCCGATCTGGCAGAAGACCGCGTTGATCGAGTGCTGGTACGCCTGGGCGAGAGTCACCCTGCCGTACACCTCGGAGGTCTGGTCGGGGTTCAGGGCGTTCGAGATCGTCTTGCCGTACTCGGTGCAGTACCCCGGATCGACGAAGCTGCGTCGTCGGCGTGTAGTCACCGCTCTCGAGTGCGGCTGCCGCCGTGATCGTCTTGAAGGTCGATCCTGGCGGGTAGAGGCCCTGCGTGGCGCGGTTCAGGAGCGGCGCCGACGGCGTGCAGGGAGCTTTGGTCGCCTGGATCTTCGCGTACCCGCCGGGTTTCTCGACCAGATTCGGGTTGTACGTCGGCGACGAGGCCATGACGTAGACCTCACCGGTCTGCGGGTTGAGCACGACTGCCGCGCCGCATTTGCCGGCGAGCAGGCTCTCGGCGATCCGCTGCGGGCCGACGCGGAGGTTCAGGACGATGTTGTTGCCGGACACCGTCGTGCCCTTGAGCTTGTCGCCGAGCGTTTCGACGAACGTGCTGAGATCCTGGTTCGACGCGGTCAGGTACGCGTTTTCGGCATGTTCGAGGCCCACGCGTGACCGGCTTGCGGTCGAATAGCCGATCGCCTGCGACGCGAAGCCGTGCGTGGGATAGGTGCGGTAGTAGAGCGTCTGCCCGCCGACCTTCTTGCGCACGTTGGCCGCGAGGATGGTCTTCCCGTCGGAGGCGAAGATCAGCCCGCGCTTGACCTCGAACTGGGCAACGCGCTCGATCGCATTGTCCTGGCGCGCAGCGAGCCCGGCGGAGGCCCACGTCTGCCAGTACGTCGTCGCGACGATCAGCGATGCGAGCAGAACGAGGCTGCCGATGCCAACTGCCGAGATCTGCTTGTTCATGTTGCGTTCGCCCGGTGGGAGACGAGCAGGAGGCCCGCGAGTAAGCAGGAAGTTCGCGACGATCGACGAGCCTCCGTACGAGACGAACGGCAGCGTGATTCCGGTCAGCGGGACCTCCCGCACGACGCCGCCGACGATGATGAACGTCTGGAATGCGAACCCGAAGGTGAGGCCTGCGGCGAGCAGCTTCGAGAACCCGTCCTCGGCCTGGAGCGCGACCTTCATCCCGCGGGCGACGAAGAGCATGATCACGAGCAGCAGCGCCGACGCGCCGACGAGCCCGAGCTCCTGGGCGAGCGCGGAGTAGATGAAGTCGGTGCTCACGTACGGGATCAACGGGTGCCCGTCGGCGGTCGTGAAGGTGCCTTTGCCGAGACCGGCGCCCGTGAACCCGCCGCTACCGATCGAGTAGAGGGACTTGACGAGCTGGTAGCTCTGGCAGTCCTGGCGCAGAGCCGTCGTCCCGGTCGACGGGCAGAACACCTTCCCGACTGTCCACGGGTGGAGCCAGATCGTGACGCGCTCGTGCACGTGCGCGATCTTCCGGTCGGCCGCGTAGCCGCCGGCGAGGAACAACGCGAGCCCGGCCGCGACGTACCAGAGTCGCGCGGTCGCGATGTAGAGCATCGCCAGGAAGATCCCGAAATAGAGCAATGCCGACCCGAGGTCGTTCGTCTCGACGAGCACGAGCATCGCCGCGCCCCAGATGAGGAGAAGCGGCCCGAGATCCTTCAGCCGGCCTTGTCTGAGAACCTCGCGCTTCTCGCGGAGGTACGCCGCCAGGAAGACGATCAGGAAGACCTTTGCGAGCTCGCCCGGCTGGAACTGGAGCGGGCCTGCGTGCACCCAGAGACGGGCGCCGTTCACGGTCGTGCCGAGTCCCGGGATCCGTGGCAGGAACAACAGCGCGATCGCTCCCATGCCGAAGAGGTACTTGTACGACTCGAGCTGGCGGTAGTCGCGACGGAGGCCCAGCAGCGCCGCGGCGAAGAGCGCGACGCCGATCACGATCCAGAGGCCCTGCTTGAACGCGTCGGTCGGGCCGAGCCGGTAGATCTCGGTGAGCCCGATCGCGGTCAGGAGGCCGGCAATCGGGAGGAGGTACGGGTCCGCGTTCGGCACCGTCGCTCTGGCGATCAGGTGCGCCGCGAGGTACAGCGCCATGAAGAAGATCGCGTAGCCGAGCGAGCCCCACGAAACGACTGCCTGCCTCGCGATATAGACGCTCGCGAACCCGATCGCCGTGAGGCCGCCGACGAGCCCGAGGTACGCGAGCTCTCGATTGCGCTCGGTCACCGTGCAAGCCCCCAGACCGCAAGGGCGACCACCGCGGCGGCGAGGGCGACGATCAAGAGCGTTGCGAACAGAAGCCGCCACAGCGGGACGAGCTCGCGTTCTGGCTCTGCGGCCGCGACGGCTGCACGCACGGCGTCGGCCGTGAGGACGACGGTGTCTCCGTCCGCGAGGTCAGCCGGCGGCTCGTCGGGCGAGTCGGCAGGCGGTTCGGCTGACGGCTCGGACGCGAGGACGAGCACCGGGACACCGTCCTCTGGATGGAGCGTGTCCGCCTCCTCGGGCTCGAGGAGGGCGAGTCCCGGCTCTTCGCCGATCTCGAAGAGCACGACCGTGATGTTGTCGTCGCCGCCCGCGTTGTTCGCAGCCCGGATCAGCTCCCGCGTCGCGGCCTGGAGGTCGGTCCGCGTCCGCTCGACGACGTCGGCGATCGTCTCCGCGTCCACCATCGTCGAGAGCCCGTCGGAGCAGAGGAGAAAGAGGTCGTCCCTCTTGGCCTGGAGCGAAAAGACGTCGACCTCCACGTCGGGCTCGGTGCCGAGCGCCCGCGTGATCACCGACCGCTGCGGGTGCACCGCCGCCTCGGCCGGCGAGATCTCGCCGCGCCGCACGAGCTCGGCGACCAGCGAGTGGTCGTCGGTCAGCTGCTCGAGGCTCCCGTCGCGCAGGAGGTACGCACGCGAGTCGCCCACATGGCCGATCGTCACCGTGTCGCCGGTGCCGACGAGGGCGACGGTCATCGTCGTCCCCATCCCCGAGGCGGTCGCGTCGCTCGTCGCGCGCTGGTGCACTCGCCGGTTTGCCTCGTGGATCAGCTCCGCGACGGTCTGCTCGGCCTCGGAGGCAGCCACGCGCTCGTGACCGGCCAGGGCGCCGGACAGCGCCGTGGCGGCGAGCGAGGACGCAACCTCGCCGGCCTGGGCGCCGCCCATTCCGTCGGCGACGGCGAAGATCGGTGGCTCGCAGACGAACGCGTCCTCGTTGCGACGACGCTTTCTGCCGGGGTTCGTCTCCCCGAAGCTCGCCACGACGCTCACGCTTCGAAGCGTAGGTCGGTCTCGCCGATACGGATCAGGTCACCCGGAGCAAGCCGCTGCTCCCGCGTGAGACGCAACCCGTTGACATACGTGCCGTTCGTCGAGCCGACATCCTCGACGAAGACGCCGTCGCGACGCGGCTCGAACCGCGCGTGACGGGTTGACGCGTACTCGTCGTCGCCGATCGCGATGTCGTTGTTGGCCGCCCGTCCGATCGAGAGCGCGGAAGTGTCGAGAACGAAGACCGCTCCTTCGGGGAGCGCGGGCCCGCCCGCGACCACGAGCCGGCCCAGGCTCTGCGCGGTGGGCCGGTGCAGCATTCCGGCCACCTGATGCGGGCGGAGGACCATCGACTCCTGTGGGAGCCGCAGGTCACGCGACGCCGAGTGGACGATGCGCCAGATGAAGACGTAGAGCAGGACGAGGAACGCGAGCTTGAGGGCGAGGAGCGTCGTCTCGACCTGCGACGAGCCGATCAACGAACCTCCCGGGAGAACGTGATCTCGGTCGAGCCGATCGTGAAGCGTGTGCCGTTTTCGAGGTCGACTCGCTTCACGCGCCGCCCGCCGATCTCGATTCCGTTCGTGGAGTCGAGATCCACGAGCACGTACGCCGATCCCTCCTGCCGGAGCTCCGCGTGGCGTCGCGACACGTTGGGGTCGGGAACATGGATGTCGCATTCCTTCGACCGGCCGAGCACGACGTTCGGAGCTGACACCGGGTGTCGCGTGCCCCCGAACGTCAGGGCGACGTGCTCGGTTGCGATTGGCAGCACCGCCGGCACGTCGGGCGGGCCGTCGGCCGGAGGCGCGACCGGTGCGTAGATCATGGTTGCGCCAGGCGCAGCCTGGGCCGCCGGGGCGTCGGGCTGTTTGACCCGCGAGGTGTGCGTGAGCCGCGTCGCGATCCCGAAGACGCCCAGGTCGAGGTCGGCGTCGGTTTCGAACTTGACCCGTGGTGGCGTGAGCAGCATGTAGTTCTCTCGCCGGGCATGCTCGGCGAGGTACTCCTGAAGCTCGTCACCGAGCGAGTCCTCGTAGCTCGAGAACTGTTCGCGGTCGGCGGGCGAGAGATAGATCGTGTACTCGTCGGGCACGTACACGCGCGACACCGACACGCTGCGGTGCTCGTCCATCTCCTTCGTCAGCTTCCGCGCGAGCTCGACAGGCTGGACGTTGGCCCTGAACGCGCGGCCGAAGACCCCCTCGAAGAGGGACTCGAGCTTCGATTCGATGCTGCGCAGCACGGTCATGAGCCGGAGGTGTCCCGGCCTTCTAGTCTAGAGGCCGGGGTTTCGTGACTCGACGACGAGCACCCCTGCGGTGACCCAGGCCGTTGCGACGAGCGGCCACACCGGCGCTGCCGGAGCGAGCGCGGTCGCCACCACGAGGAACGCAGCCGAGAAGACCACGGCCGGCCAAGGGCCGCGCCGGCGGAAACTCGGGAGGATCGCCGCTGCGGCGGCGAACACGACCATCTCGGCGAGCACGACCGGGTGGGCGAGAAGCGCTCGCCAGAGCGCATACGCCACGGCGCCGGGGCTGTCGGCGCCGGCGATGCCGAGCCCGAGCGGGGGCACCGATGCGTCGAAAGGAAGCCGCGCATGGTCGAGACCGGCGACGAGTGCTGCGAGGAGGACGGCCGCGCCTGCCTGTACGGCGTGGCGGAGACGGCCGCGCGAGACCTGGGCGGCAAGCGGCACGAGCCCGAGTGCGTAGAACGGGGCAAGCAGCGGCCCTGTCAGCGCCACGAGGCCTGCTCGCGCGTCGTTCCACGCGAGCACGAGCCAGCCGGCCGCGAGTGCCGCGTATAGAACCCCGAGCCCGAGCGAGATGTTCGCGAGCGGGAAGTAGATGGAGGCGAGGGCGAACGTCGAGCCCGGCACGTGGTGCTGCGAAGGTGATTGCGGCAGCGATCCCGGCGAGGCCGAGCGGCCACGGCGCGGGGTAGAACGGCAGTGTCGCGGCGACCCACCCGGTCGCGAGGGCCGACGCGCCCGCGGAGAGCGCTCGGGCGGGAAGCTCAGCGGAGAGCTTGATCCTGGACCGCGGCTCGGCCGGGGCGACCTCGGCCTTGCGGCCCCGGCTTTTCTTGGTCGCGCTGCGCAGCTCATCCGAGAGGACGCCTGCGGGAGGACGGCGAGCCGGGTTCAGGGTCAGCGCGGACGCGACTGCCTTGCACAGCGCCGGCGGGAGGTCGGGGCGGACGGATTCGAGCGGCGGCGCCCCGCTCTGGATCTTCCGTGAGGTTTCGCGAGTTCCGCCCTCGCGGAACGGATGAGACCCGGCGAGCGCCTCCCAGAGCATCACACCCACGGCCCAGGTGTCGGTTGCGAATGTGGACGGCTTGCCGAGCAGGCGCTCGGGCGAGATGTACCCGAGTGTGCCCGGGACGTCGCCCATCGCCGTCAGGGTGTCGAACTCCTCCATCTGGGCGAGACCGAAGTCGAGCAGGCGCACGTCGATCTCGGGCGAATCGGCGAGAAGGACGTTCGACGGCTTGACGTCGCGATGCACGATTCCGCGCCCGTGCGCGTGTGCGAGCGCTTCGAGCACCTGGGCAGCGATCTCGATCGACGCCTGGTCGTCGAGCTCTCCGGCGCTGATCGCCTGGCGCATCGTTCTGCCGGGGATGTACTCGTACGAGATGTAGACGTGATCGGGATCCCGCGCGAGCGCGTAGATTCGCTGGCAGCGCGGATGCCGGAGTGCCGCCGCGGCTTTCGCCTCTCGCTCCGCGCGGGCTGCGGCCTTGCCCTCCCGCGCGACGATCTTGAGGGCGACGTCGAGGCCCGTCTGCTCGTCGCACGCGAGCCAGACGTGTCCCATCCCTCCGGATCCGAGCGGGCGCAGAGGGCGATAGCGGCCGAGGATCAGCTGGCGCTCGGGAGCGACGGATGTCACCCTCCGCAGTACGGGACGCCCGCAGCATTTCCTCTACTGCGAAACCCGGTAGATTCGACTGCGCAATGGAATCTCGAGACGACGACATCGAGTTCGATTTCTTCGACGACGAACCGGTGACAGGCGAGAGCGAGGCCGTCTCACGCGGCCGGATGGCTCGCACCCCTCGCCGGAAGGGCAATGGGCCCGCTGGACCGCCGCACGGCATGGCGCCCATGTTGCGGCTGCTCGGTCTCGTCGTCGTGGTCATCTTCCTGGTGCTCGTCTTCGCGCTGCTCGTCAAGTCGTGCACCGGCACGTCGAAGCACAACTCGTACTCCGCATACATGAGCAACGTCTCCAAGATCGCGTCCCAGTCGAACGCGAACGGAAAGGCGGTCGCCACCGCGTTGACGACACCCGGCCTCAAGCTCACCGACATCGAGGCGAAGCTGCGCGGGATCGCCGAACAGGAGCAACAGATCGTCCAGGCTGCACAGAAGCTGAATCCTCCCGGGCCGCTCCGCGCCCAGCATTTGCACTTGATCGAGGCACTCCAGTTCCGCGTGAGCGGCATCGAGGGCCTCGCGGCCACTCTCAAGCGCACTGCGGGCTCGAAGGACAACTCGAACGACGCGGCGCTGCTCGCCGAACAGGCTGCCCGGCTGCTTGCGAGCGACGTCGTCTGGGACGATCTGTTCAGAGCGCTCGCCCTCCGCGCTATGACGAACGACGGCGTCACCGGCGTCACCGTCCCCGAGTCGCATTTCGTCGCCAGCGATCTCGTGACGGCCCGGTCGATGGCGCTCGTCCTGCAGCGGATCCGAGGCGCCTCGACCGGCGGCACCGTGACCGGCCTGCACGGCACGAACATCGTCTCGGTCAAGGCGCTTCCGGGCGGCCAGACTCTCAACACCGGGTCCCTGAACACGGTGACCGCCACGACCGACCTTGCGTTTGCCGTGACCGTCGCCGACTCCGGCGACTTCCAGGAGGTCCGGATCCCGGTCACGTTGACGATCGAGAAGACCGGCGGCCCGATCGTCCAGACGCAGACGATCCTGCTTATCAATCCGGCCGAGCAGAAGGTCGTCACCTTCACCAACCTCGGCTCGGTGCCGTTCGCGACCCAGACGACCGTGAAGGTCGACGTGAAGCCGGTGGCCGGAGAGGCCAACAAGGCGAACAACTCGGCGCAGTACCCGGTCATCTTCTCGCTGCCCGGCTGATCCGGGCATGCACGTCTCTGCGACCACCGCAGCGACTCATCGGCGTCGCTGGGTGTGTGATCGGCCTCACGGGGGTCGGGCTCGCCTGGTTCGCATCGGTGAGGGTGCGTCGCGTCCGCGAGGCGCAGCGCGTGCTGATTGCGGGCGGGCGCAGGGATCTCGTCGAGTTCGTCGATCTCGCTTCAGGGGCGTATCGACGACTTGCACAAAGCGGTCGACGAGGTCGCTGCTTCGCTCGCGCGCGTCGACCGTCGGGTCGACGGAGCGGTCTCGAACCACGCGATCGTCCGTTACGACGCCTACGAGGACACCGGAGGCCACCAGTCCGCGTCGCTGGCCCTGCTCGACGCCGCGCGCAGCGGTGTCGTGATCACGGCGATCCAGGGCCGCGACTACGCGCGCATCTACGTGAAGGAGCTCGATCGTGGCAAGGCTTCGGTGGCGCTCTCGCCCGAGGAGCAGGAGGCTGTCGAGCGCGCGATGGGTCGTTAGCCAGAGGGCGAATCGTGATTCGCGTTTGCGCAGAGCCGCCGGTTGGGCGGGTACATTTTCCGCAGCGTGCAGCAAGTCCTGGTCTTGAATGCCAGCTACGAGCCGCTCAACGTGTGCTCGCTCCGACGCGCGCACGTGCTGGTCTTCAAGGGGAAGGCCGAGGTCATCGAGGAGCTCGACCGGCCGCTCTGCTCGGCCACGACGGTCTACCCGTGGCCGCACGTCATCCGGCTTGTGAACTACGTCCGCGTTCCTCGGATCGTGAAGCGGAAGATCTCCCGGAGGGCGCTCTTCGCGCGTGACGACTGGCGCTGCGTCTACTGCGGCACGAGCAGCGGCCGCCTGACGCTCGACCACGTGATCCCGCGCTCACGTGGCGGCGATTCGGTCTGGGAGAACGTCGTCACGTCGTGCGCTCCCTGCAACCTCCGCAAGGGAAACCGCCTGCCGCACGAGGTGCAGATGGAGCTGCCGCACGCCCCGCGCCCGCCTGCCCCGGTGCTGTTCATCCGGCTTGCGACGCCCAAGATCCCGTCGCGGTGGGAGCGGTACCTCGGCGCGTACGCCGCCGCCAAGACCGTCGCTACGGCCTGAGGCGCTCAGCCGCGCTCGACCGGGAGGTCGGCGCGCTGCTCCCATTCCGACCACGAGCCCGGGTAGAGCCGGCCGCCGCGTCCCGTGAGCTGGAGGCGGTGCAGGGTGACGCACGCAGTGATGCCGGACCCGCAGTACGCGACGAGCTCGCCGCGCCGGAGCACGGGCAGAGGGTCGCGCCAGGGTGCGTTGACTGCGCCCGGGATGCGGCCGGGAACCCTGTCGATCTCGTTCGGTTCGCCACGGTAGCGGGACGGCATGCGCGAATCGACGACGACGAGCTCGCTCAACTGCGCGGCCAGCTCGTCCGTCTCGATCGTGTCGCTGTCACGTGGCCGCGGCACGAACTCGGCCGGCTCCGGCTCCTCGTCGCCGGCGCGTAGCGGGCCGTACCAGCGATCGAGGTCGATCACGGCGCACGCGTCGTGCCCGAAGTGGCGAAGGAGCCACCAGAGCCGCTCCGCGCCTCCGAGCGAGCCGTAGGCGACGACGAACGTGTCGGAAGCGATTCCAGCCCGTCCTGCCGCCCGGGCGAAGTCCGCCTCCGCAGGGAGCGGATGACGCCCGTTCGGGCCCGCCGGCGCGGCGAGGTCACGCTCGACGTCGAGGAACGTGGCGCCGGGGATGTGCTGGGCCACATACTGCGCCCGCCCGAACTCGGGGTCGTCGAGCGACCAGCGACAGTCGACGAACTGGTAGCGCATCGGCGGAGCCTAAACCTGTTCGCTGGCGCGCGTACGCCGACCGGGCGCCGGCCGTCGATTCGGCCGGCGCCCGGTCTTTTCCTCGCTAGTACGCCTCGCGGGAGTCCCCCCATCGCGCGGTCAGCGCGTAGAGGACCGTGATCGTCAGTCCGACGACAGTCAGCGCCCACAGCGGGTACTGGGAGCTGCCGACGAACCCGAGCTGGCCGATCAGGTTCACGCTCACGACCACGATCGCGAACCAGCGCGCCCAGCTGCTTCCAGCAAGCAGCCCGAACCCGGCGCAGACGAGCAGGATGCCCCACAGCATCATCACCCACCCCCACGTCGAGACGTTGAAGACGATGATCTGGCTCGGCGTGAAGACGTAGTACTGCTTCCGGATCACCGCGATCAGGCCCTCGAAGAAGTCGAGAGATCCGATCAGGATCATGAGCAGGCCGGCAAACGAGATCCAGCCCGTCATTGCCTTGTTTGACGCCATTTCCTCTCCCTTCGTCAGCCCTCCAATCGAGGACTTGTTTCGCCCTTGAGCCGCCGTTTCCTCATCTGACGACGAAGTCGCCGCGTGCGACCCGGCGGCTTGCGAGGCGAAAGCCGAGCTAAGGACCAGGCCTTGCGACCCGACCGAACCGGCGCCCGCCACAGAGACCGCCAACAACCGCGCGCGTACGGCCTCAGGCGGCGATGCCGGCTCGCCGGCGTCGCCGCAGAGCAACCCGACCGCCGCGAACCACCGCCCCAGCCGCCAACCAACACCAAGAGGAAGGGCTCATAAACACGGTTTCCCCATGCCCTCACGCGTCGAAGTAGAGCTGGAACTCGGCCGGATGCGGCCGGAGGCGAACGAAGTCGACCTCGCTCTCCCGCTTCCAGTCGATCCACGTCTGGATCAGGCTCTCGCGTGAAGACCCCGCCCGCGAGCAGGAACTCGTGGTCGGCCTCCAGCGCGTCGAGCGACTCCGCGAGCGAGCCGGGCACCTGCGGGATGCCTTCGTTGCCCTCCTCGAAGAGGTCGAAGTCGGCCGGGGCGCCCGGATCGAGGCCCTTCTGGATGCCGTCGATGCCCGCGAGCAGCATCGCCGAGAAGGCGAGGTACGGGTTCGCCGTCGGGTCGGGACAGCGGAACTCGATCCGCTTCGCCTTCGGAGAGGGCGAGTAGACCGGGATCCGGATGCACGCCGAGCGGTTGCGCTGCGAGTAGACGAGGTTCACGGGCGCCTCGAAGCCCGGCACGAGCCGGCGGTACGAGTTCGTCGTCGGCGCGGCGAACGCGAGCAGGGCCGGCGCGTGCGTGAGCAGCCCGCCGACGTAGCCGCGGGCCATCTCCGAGAGGCCGGCGTAGCCCGAGTCGTCGGCCATCAGCGTCTGGCCGTCCTTCCAGAGCGACTGGTGGCAGTGCATGCCCGAGCCGTTGTCGCCGAAGATCGGCTTCGGCATGAACGTCGCCGCCTTGCCGGCGCGGTTGGCGCAGTTCCGGACGACGTACTTGTAGGTCATCAGCTGGTCGGCCATCCGCATCAGCGTCGTGAAGCGCATGTCGATCTCGCACTGGCCGGCGGTCGCGACCTCGTGGTGGTGGTACTCGCACGCGATGCCGAGGCTCTCGAGGATCAGCACCATCTCGGTGCGCAGGTCCTGGAACGTGTCGTGCGGCGCGACCGGGAAGTAGCCGTGCTTCTCGCGGATCGTGTAGCTGACGCCCGGGCTGGCTCGAGTTCCAGTAGCCCTCGCTCGAGTCGACCTCGTAGTGGGCGCGGTTCGGCCCGAGGTCGTAGCGACACGTTGTCGAAGATGAAGAACTCGGCCTCGGGGCCGAAGTAGACGGTGTCGGCGATCCCGGTCTCGACGAGGTAGGCCTCCGCCCGCTTGGCGATCAGCCGCGGGTCGCGGTCGTACGTCCTCGCGGGTGATCGGGTCCATGGACGTCGCAGAGCGAGCGAGAGCGTCGGCTCGGCGGTGAACGGGTCGAGCATCGCGGTCGATCGCGTCCGGGATCAGCGAGCATGTCCGACTCCTGGATGCCCTTCCAGCCGCGGATCGACGAGCCGTCGAAGCCGAGCCCTTCCTCGAACGCGCTCTCGTCGAGCGCCGCAAGCGGCAGCGAGACGTGCTGCCACGTGCCGAGCAGGTCGGTGAACTTGAGGTCGACCATCTTCGCCCCGACGCCGCGCGCCCAGTCGAGCGACCTTCGCCGGCGTCGGCGGCAGCTCCGAGCCGTTCGACAGGTACTGCTTCTCTTCCGACATTCCGCTCCTCCCGCGGTTTGGTCGAAAAAAAACCCCACGACTCGAATCGGTCGTGAGGCGACCGTTGCCTCGTGCCCACTATCCGAGCGCGCGCGAGAGGATGCTAGCCGCCGCCGAGCGCGTCCGCGCAACCGCGCGAAGCGCACGGCTCGCTCCTAGAGGAACGTGCGAATCGAGTCGCGCTCGACGCGCAGCCCGATCACCCTCGAGCCGTCGTCGATCTGCTCGATCGACTCGGCGGGCACGAGCCGGCGCCTGCGGGTGAAGAACCCCGAGCGGACGGAGAGCGCGTCGGGCGTCTCGGGCGAGCTGCCGTACATCGGGCACTCGACCCGGCCGACGACCCGGCCCTGCGCGTCTGCCACCAGGAAGCCGGCGGTCGAACGAAGATCGAGGGCGACTGCGCTCATGCTTCCGAACCTATTCTCCTCGTGCAAAGAAATTCCCCCTCCGTCGGTAAGAAGTTTGTGAGCAGTTCAAAGCCCGGGCTTGCGGTCATGACCCACCAGGCGACGCCGAGCGCGACGATGTAGAGCGCCGACAGGACGGCGAGCGCCCGCGGCTGCCACGCTCCCTCGGGCTCGCCGCGCCACGAGAACGCGATCGCCGGTCGCCGCGAGGAGCGACGACGATGCCGACGCCGGCGATCGTCGCCGGGACCTCGACCCAGTTCGACGCCGTCCGGGAAGTGCCTCCTTCGACTTCGTCCATTGCCCGAGCCGCAGTATCAGAGACCACCCAGGCCGGCAGCGCGACGAGGAGGAGCGTGCCGAAGGCGTCCGCGCGCGAGAGCGCTTGCACGGCTCCGACCTGCGCGGCGGCCGCAGGCGAGGATCGCGACCGCGGCGGTCGCGCCGAAGAGCGCGATCGCGCCGAGGACGTGCAGGAAGAGCGGCAGGTCCCAGGCGTCCGGGCGGACGGCGGCGAGCATCAGGCGCCCGGCTTCCAGATCATGAGCGCGAGGATCGCGAGCATGCCGGCGCCGGCTCCCCACGAGAGCGCGAGCGTGACGAGGGTCGCGAACGCGGCGCGCAGCTCCGCGCTCGGGCGCATCGCCCTGCCGCGCGAGCTTCGCGCGAGCGCGCCGGTCTTCGTCTTCGCGCGCCACCGATCCCCGCCTGGCGGCGGCGCGCGCCACCAGAGCAGAACGACGGCGACGATCACCCAGCACTGGCGTAGGAGTAGCCGAGCCGGTGCACGAGCCAGAGCCCGAGCACGAGCGTGAGCATCGCGCCGACGCCGATCAGACGACCGCGACGCGTGTCAGGCCGAGGAACAGCGCGATCTCGCTCGGCCGGCGTGCTGCGCAGCGCGAGCGACGCCGAAGATGCCGCGCAATCACCGCTCCGCCGAGGAACGAGGAACGCCCCGGTCACGTGCAGCGCGAGCAGCCACTGGTCGAGGCTCATCGCGCGCGAGCGTACGCTTCGAGGCGGATGGAAACCCTCGAGCGCCACCTACGCCTGCTGACCGAGACGATCGAGGCCGTCAACTCGACCTCGACCTCGAGGAGGTGCTCGCAGCTCGTCGCCTCGAAGGTCGCCGACGCGCTCCACGCCGACGCGTGCTTCGTCTACCTCTACGACGAGCGTGCCGGCGAGCTCGTGCTGCGCGCGACGCACGGGACGAAGGTCGAGGAGATGACGCAGCGCCCGCGGATGCGCCCCGGCGAGGGCATCACGGGCTCGGCCGCGGCGGCGCGCGCGCCGGTGATGATCGCGAGCCAGGCGCACCTCGACCCGCGCTTCAAGAACTTCCCGAACCTGCCCGAGGACGAGTACGAGTCGATCCTCGCCGTGCCGATCCTCGCGCGCGGCGAGCGGCTCGAGGGCGCGCTCAACGTCCGCACGCGCGAGCCGCGCGAGTTCACCGCCGACGAGATCGACCTGCTGCTCGCGATCGCGGCGCAGGTCGCGCAGTCGATCGAGCACGCCAAGCTCTACGCCGAGGCGCAGCGGCGCGTCCACGAGCTCGAGGCGCTCGCGCGGATCTCCGAGGCGGTCTCCGAGTCGCTCTACCTCGAGGAGTCGCTCGAGGCGATCGTCAAGACGACGATGGACGCGCTCTCGGCGACCGGCGCGGCGCTCGTCCTCGAGGACGGCTCGATCGCCTGGCCGGAGGGACGCGCCGACGCGCACGCGCTCCGCCAGCCGCTGCGCTGGCGCGGCCGGCAGATCGGCGAGCTCGTCGCCGACCGGGCCACGCCGTTCACCCAGCACGACCGCGAGCTGCTCGCCTCGATCGCCCAGCACGCGGCGGTCGCGCTCGAGCACGGCCGCGCCGTCATGCGCGGCGTGCTCGCCCAGGAGATCCACCACCGCGTCAAGAACAACCTCCAGACCGTGGCGTCGCTGCTGCGCCTCCAGGCTCGCGCCGACGGCGTCATCGATCCGCGCAAGGCGCTCGAGGACTCGGTCAACCGGATCCTCGCGATCGCCGCCGTGCACGAGGTGCTGACCGAGCGGCGCGACGAGGACGTCGACCTGGCCGACCTGCTCGACCGGCTGCGCGCGATGCTGGTGCAGGGCGTCGGAGCCGGCAAGGAGGTCGAGGCCGAGCTCGAGCCGTGTCGCTCGCCGGCAACGGCGCGACGGCGCTCGCGCTCGTCTTCTCGGAGCTGCTCGGGAACGCCCTCGAGCACGGCGGCAAGCACGTCCAGGTCGAGCTTCGCCCGCGACGACGGCGAGATCGTGCTCTCGATCGCCGACGACGGCCCCGGGATCGTCGGCGAGCCGCGCCGGGGACCGGCCTCTCGATCGTGCGAGCGCTCGTGCGGGACGAGCTGCGCGGCACGCTCGACCTTCGTTCCGACGGCGGCGCGCGCGCCGAGGTGCGGTTTCCCGGCCGAATGAGGATCCTGGTCGCCGAGGACGAGACGATCATCCGCCTCGACCTGCGCGGGCTGCTCGAGCGGGCCGGGTACGAGGTGGTGGCCGAGGCGCGCGACGGCGAGGAGGCGGTCGCGCTCGCGCGCGAGCTCGAGCCGGATCTCGCCGTGATGGACGTCAAGATGCCGCGGCTCGACGGGATCGAGGCGGCGCGGCGGATTCTCGAGGAGCGGCCGATCCCGATCGTGATGCTGACCGCGTTCGGCCAGCAGGAGCTCGTCGCGCGGGCGGTCGAGGTCGGGGTCTTCGGCTACCTCGTGAAGCCGTTCCGCGAGCAGGACATCGTGCCGGCGATCGAAACGGCGCGCGCCCGGTTCGAGGAGCTCGTCGCAGGTGCGCGCAGAGGCCGACTCGCTGTCGGAGGCGCTCGCGGCGCGCAAGGTGATCGAGCGGGCGAAGGGCCTGCTGATGGAGAAGGAGAAGCCTGACCGAGGCGGACGCGTTCGCCCGCCTGCGCAAGGCGAGCCAGGTGTCGGGCCGGCCGCTGCGCGTGATCGCCGAGGCGGTCATCGCTACCTTTGACGCCGAATGAGCATCGACCCTCACGCCACCCCGGGAGCGGGCCCGCCGGAGCACGGGATCCGGCACCGGCGAGGCCTGGCGCGTGATCGTGCGAAACGACGACCACAACACGTTCGAGGGTGTCGCGTTCGCGCTTGCCCAGACGATTCCCGGCGTCGACTACGACAAGGGAATGCGGCTCGCGAACGAGATCCACAACACGGGTCAGGCGATCGTCTGGTCGGGCGACCGCGAGCTGGCCGAGCTCTACCACGAGCAGCTCTCCGGCTACGGGCTCACGCTGGCGCCGCTCGAGCGCTAGGACTTACGGCTAGGGCCCCGGGCTGGTCTCGAAGAGCGTCTCCCAGCGCTCCAGGAGTGCTGCCAGGTCGTCGCGGGCTGCGCGGTGCGAGGCAAGGAGGTCGACGTCCGTCCAGTCTTCCGCGAGCCGCCGCTCGAGCTCGGCGATACGCTCCTCGCTGCGGGCGATTTCGAGCTCGACGAGCTCGACCGGCGTCGGTGCGGGTGCCGTTGGGCGCGCCGCCTTCTGGCTTCGCTTCGGCTTTGGTGCTTTCGGCGGCGGCTGGGGAGGTTCCGGTTCCGTCCCTCGCCGGCGCATGTACTCGGCCCAGCCTCCCGGATAGGAGACGATCGAGCCGTCCTCGATCGCGAGCGTCCGGCTTGCCACGGCGTCGAGCAGCGCGCGGTCGTGCGAGACGACGAGCGCGGTGCCGGGGAACGCCTCGAGGGCGGCTTCGAGCGCCTCGCGGCTCTCGAGATCGAGGTGGTTGGTCGGCTCGTCGAGCACGAGGAAGTTCGCGCCGCTGGCGACGACGAGCGCGAGCGCGAGCCGGCGCCGCTCGCCGCCCGAGAGGGCCGAGACGCGCTTCTCGTGAGCTTCCCAGCCCGAGAAGAGGAAGCGCCCGAGGAGCGCCTGCGCCTCGGGCCGGCGCAGGCCGGTTCCGGCGACGGCGGCGTCGAGCACCGAGCCGCGCTCGTCGAGCTCGACCTCGTGCTGCGAGAAGTAGGCGATCTCGACCCCGTGGCCGACGCTGACCCGGCCCGCGTCGGGCTCGCGGCGGCCGACGATCGTCTCGAGCAACGTCGTCTTCCCGGCGCCGTTGGGGCCGACGAGCGCGACGTGCTCGCCCCGCTCGAGCGCGAAGTCGACGTTGTCGAGGAGCTCCTTCGCGCCGGCGCGAAGGTCGACGTGCTGGACTTCGACGACGACGCGGCCGGAGCGCTTCGGCTTCAGGAACTCGAACCCGAGCGTGCGCCGGGCCGGCCCACCCGCCTCGACCTGCTTTGCCTTGATCCGCTCGATCTGTTTCACCTTCGACTGTGCCTGCCGCGCCTTCGTGTTCTTGGCGCCGAACCGCTCGACGAAGCGCTCCAGGCGCGCGATGTCCTCGGCCTGGCGCTCCGCCGTCTTCGCAGCGTGGAGCGCTCGCGCCGCGCGCTCACGCCGCCAGACGTGCCACTTTCCGGGGAAGTACGTCGAGCGGCCGCTGTCGAGCTCGAGGACAGCTGTCGTCACGGCTTCGAGGAACCAGCGGTCGTGGGCGACGAGGATCACGGCGGCATCGATCGTGCGGAGCACCTCTTCGAGCCACTCGATCGACTCGATGTCCAGGTGGTTCGTCGGCTCGTCGAGGAGCAGAAGGTCAGGCTGCGCGGCGAGTGCACGCGCAAGCGATGCGCGGGTGAGCTCGCCGCCCGAGAACGAGTTGAGGGGGCGGTCGAGGTCGCCGGTCGAAAAGCCGAGCCCGCGCACGACCGCCGCCGCCCGGTCGCGCCAGTCGTAGCCGCCTGCATGCTCGAGCCGTGACTGGGCCTCCGAGTAGCGGCGCAGCGTGCGCGCGTCGTGCTCCCCTGCCGCCATCCTCTGTTCCAGCGAGCGCAGCTCGGCTTCGAGCGCGGCGAGATCTGCCGTCCCGGCGAGGACGTAGTCGCGGAGCGGTTTGTCGCTTCCGGCCGGCGGCCGCTGGTCGTGCAGGGTGACGCGTGCGCCCTTCTCGAAGGCGACCTCGCCACCCTCGATCGACACCTCCGCGACGAGTGCACGGAGCAGGGTCGTCTTGCCGGCGCCGTTCGGCCCGGCGAGCGCGAGCCGGTCGCGGCGCTCGACCTTGAAGGACACGCCGTCGAAGAGTGGCGTGCCTGCGATCTCCTTGCGGAGGTTCGATGCGATCAGAACGGCCATGGCGTCTTGGGTATTGTCGCCGTGATGAGAGTCGCAGTCGCTTTCGACCACCGCGGGGTCAATCTCCGTGACGCCATTCTCGAGGCGCTTGCCGGCCACGAGGTGATCGACCTCGGCACGGACAGCCCCGACGTTCGTGTCGACTACCCCGACAAGGCGCGTGCCGTCGGCGAGAAGATCCAGTCGGGCGACGCGGAGCGCGGTGTTCTCGTCTGCGGTTCCGGTGCAGGCGCCGCGATCGCCGCCTGCAAGATGGCCGGCATCCGCGCCGCGATCTGCCACGATCTGTACAGCGCGCACCAGGCCGTGGAGCACGACGACATGAACATCCTCTGCCTTGGCTCCGAAATCGTCGGCCCGTCGGTGGCGCGCGAGCTCGTTGCCGTCTTCATGGGCGCCCGCTACGACGGAGGCGATCGCTACGCCGCGCGGCTCGAGAAGGTCGCGGCGATGGAGCGGGAGATGAAGCAATGAGCCCCGCGGCATGAGGTGACGACCGGGCGACGGGAGCTCGTCGAACGGATCTGGTCGCGCGATCCGGCGATCTGGACCGGTCGCGACGAGGCGAGGTGGCTCGGCTGGCTCGACGAGCCCTCGCGCATGCAGGAGGAGATCGATCTCCTGCTGACGCTCGCAGACGACGTGGTCGGCGACTTTGCCGACGTCGTCGTGCTCGGGATGGGCGGCTCCTCGCTCGCCCCCGAGGTGCTGCGACGGGCGTTCGGCGGTGAGCGGTTCTACGTCCTCGACACGACCCATCCGAAGGTCGTCCGGGAGCTCGAAGCGCGGATCGACCTCCAGCGCACGCTGTTTGTCGCCGCGTCGAAGTCGGGCTCGACGATCGAGACGAGGTCGCACGCCGACTACTTCTGGAAGTGCGCGCCGCGCGGCTCGCAGTGGGTCGCGATCACCGACCCCGGGTCAGAGCTCGAGCGGTTGGCGCGAGAGCGTGGCTTCCGCGCCGTCTTCGCGGGGGAGCCCACGATTGGCGGCCGGTACTCCGCGCTTTCACCGTTCGGGATGGTTCCGGCAGCGCTGCTCGGGGTGGACGTCGCGCGCCTGCTGGGCCGGGCACGTGAGATGGCCGATGCCTGCCGGCTCGACGAGGGAAATCCCGGTATCGAGCTCGGCTTCGAGCTCGGGCATGGCTGGGAGGCGGGCCGGGACAAGGTCTGCATCGAGGACGTCCATGGCTTCGGGCTCTGGGCCGAGCAACTCGTCGCCGAGTCGACGGGCAAGTCTGGCAAGGGGCTCATTCCGGCGCCCGGCGAGTCACCCGACGGGCTTGACCGGCAGGTGGCCGAGGTTCGGCTGCCGGGCCCATACGAGCTCGGCCAGGAGTTCTTCCGCTGGGAGTTCGCCACGGCTGTCGCCGGGTCGATCCTCGTCGTCAACCCGTTCGACCAGCCCGACGTCCAGGCGGCCAAGGACCGGACGAACGCGGTGCTCGAGGCAGGGGATCTCGAGCTCGAGCCGCAGGGCTCGGTTGAAGAGCTGCTCGCTCAGGCCTCGCCGGGCGACTACGTCTCGATCCAGGCGTTCGTCGATCCGTCGCCGGTGGCCGAGGAGCGGCTTGCGGCGCTCGCGGGCCGTGCACGAGAGGCCACCGGGTGCGTCGTCACGACCGGTTTGGGGCCGCGCTTCCTGCACTCGACCGGCCAGCTTCACAAGGGCGGGCCGAACACGGGCCTCTTCATCCAGGTCGTCGAGGACTACGGCGACGAGCTCAAGATTCCGGGGCGGCCGTTCGGCTTCGCCCGGTTGATTCGGGCGCAGGCAGCGGGCGACTTCGACCTGCTCCAAGAGCTCGGGCGCCGCGTCGCACGCGTGCGGCTCGACGATCTCTAGGCCTGGAGCAACCCGAGCGCGGCCTCGTGCACGAGGCCGTTTGTCGAGAGGAACGAGTTGCCCGGCGCGGGCGCGGATCCGGCGAAGGTCGTGCAGCGTCCGCCGGCTTCCTCGACGAGGAGCTGCACGGCGGCGTAGTCCCAGAGGCTGAGCACCGCGTCCGTGGCAACCTCGACGCCTCCTTCGGCCACCAGGCAGTGCTGCCAGAAATCGCCGAAAGCACGGTCCGACCACGCCTGCGCGGCGAGTGTGGCCCACCCCGGGGGCATCTCGGACGCGGACCCCGTCGAGATGACGGCGTCTTTGATCTCCCCCACGGCTGACACGCGGCAGGGCTCGCCGTTCGCGAAGGCCCCGCCCCCACGCACCGCCCACCAGCGCCGCCCGAGCGCCGGCGCCGAGACGACCGCCACGTCAACTCGCCCTTCGCGTTCCAGCGCCAGCAATGTTCCCCAAACCGGGATGCCGCGAACGTAGTTTCTCGTTCCGTCGATCGGGTCGACGATCCAGCGCGTCTCGGCCCCGTCGTCGCCGAATTCTTCGCCCAGGACGCCCTCTCCCGGGCGGTTACGCGCGACGAGCTCGCGGATTGCTTCCTCGGCGGCGCGATCGGCCTCGGAGACGGGGGTCAGGTCGGGTTTCGTCTCGACGCGGAGGTCGAGCGAACGGAAGCGCGCGAGTGTGATCGCATCGGCGCGGTCGGCGAGCTCCTGAGCGAACGCGAGGTCGGGACCCATGGCCCGCCACGCTACTGGACGACGGCGACGTGGTAGACGGCGTCAGACCGCGAGTGCCGCTTCGAGCGCGCGACCGACGGCGAGCACGAGCGAGTCGTCCCCCGGGCGGCCGACGATCTGGATCGATGCTGGTAGACCGTCCTCCGCCCGCCGCACGGCAGTGCCAGTGCGGGCCACCCGAGCAGGTTGAACGGGTACGTGAAGCGGACGAACCGCTCGCGTGTCGCGATCTCGTCGACATCGGCGGCCGGCGGCACGAATCCGAGCGTCGGCGTCAGCAAGAGGTCGAGCCCGTCGAGCGCCGAGAGCGCCTGCTCTTCGTATTCGACGCGGGCGATCGCTGCTGCATCAGCCTCGGCGTCGGTGATCGCGATGCAGCGTTCGATCTTGGGCCGGAGATTGTCCCCGTACAGCTCCCCGTACTCGGCGTAGAGCTCGCGGTGGACGTCCCCGACCTCACGCATGAAGACCGGCGTCGTCCCCTCGGGCTCCGGAAAAGCGACAGGGCGGGATTGCGGAAGGAGCGCGGCGGCCGCTTCGACGCGGGCCCGGACGAGCGGGTCAGCGTGCTCGGTCCACGCTGAGCCGGCCGTCACTCGTTCGAGGGACTCGACGGAGCCTGGCTCGAAGCCGGGAACGAGCGCCGTCATCATCTCGGAGCATGCCGTGACGTCTCGCGCCATCGGCCCGACGTGGTCGTAGCTCGGCGCGAGCGGGAACACGCCATCGGTAGGAACCAGCCCGTAGGTCGGCTTGAAGCCGACGATCTCGCAGCAGGCCGCAGGAATGCGGATCGATCCGCCCGAGTCCGTGCCGAGCGCGGCGTCTGCGATGTGCGCGGCGAGCGCGGCGGCCGACCCGCCGCTGGAGCCTCCCGACGTGCGCCCGGGAGCCCCTGGATTCGGAACCGTGCCGTAGTGGAGGTTCTGCGACGTGACCCCGTAGGCGAACTCGTGCAGGTTCGTCTTGCCGACGTTGGCGTACCCCGCACGCTCGAGCCGGAGCACCGCCTCGGCGCTGCGATCCGGCACGTGCTCAGTGAAGACCGCCGACCCGTACGTTGTCCGGACTCCCGCGGTGTCGAAGAGGTCCTTGACCGCGAGTCGAATCCCGGGCGCCGGCTCGAGCTCGGTGATGAAGATACCTTCCGCCACTCGCGACTCCGAGAGACCTCCGGCGCCGTCTACTTCGCCTGAAACTCTGCGGCGATCGCTCCCGACTTGGTGCGCATCTCCAGCGTGCGACCCTCGACCCGGTAGGTCGCCGCAGTGGGCAGGGCCGCAAGATATTGGCTCTCCTGGTCCATTACGCCCGTGGGCGTCGCGCAGTACTTCCTCGTCGACGAGAGCTGAGAGATCGAGATCTTCGGTGCGGTGCCTTTGAAGGTCCCGGCGTAGTTGTTGCAGCCGGCGAACCCGGTGAGGCTGCCGTCCTTCGCGAACGCTGCGGTGAGCTTCGTCGCAGCGTTCACGCTGACGACGCCCTGCTTCCCGTTGTTGTAGGAGAGGACGCTCCAGGATGTCCCCGCCAGCTGCTGGGATTGCGCCTTGTACGTCAGGAGAATTCGGCCGTTCGAGCCCTTGAGCGTCAGCGTGCTGCCGCTGGTGCTGAAGCTGTGGGCCGAGGCGAGGGCTTTCAGGAAGATACTTTCCTGGGCCATGATCTTCGGCTGGCATGCCATCTGGGTCGAAGCGATCGCCGAGATCCGGATCGTGCTTCCGGACACGCTGACCTTGCCGCTGTAGCGGTTGCAGCCGCCGGATCCGGAAACGCTCGCACTCGTGAACTCGGACGTGGGGCTCGTCCCGGCGACGGGCGCTTTCCCCAGCACCGTGGTCAGGAGCCAGACGTTCCCGGTGAGTGCGTTCGACCGGGCAGAAGTCTCTGCCGCGCCGGTGCCGGCAACAGCCAGCACGGTCAGCGCGCTCGCGATGCAGATCGTCCGCACTCTTCCCAGCGTAGCCAAGGGTCCTCGTGCCTGGACGCGTACCCTTTCTGAGCGCAGACGCGATCGGCCGCGGGAGCGTAGGCTCCCAGCCATGTCCGATGAACTTGGAACGCGATTGGTAGGCGCCATCGCCGCGCAGGACGAGGCTGCGCTCGCAGACTGCTTCGCTCGAGACGTCGAGTTTCACGCCCTGGTCCCGTCCGGCCTCAGGGAGCGCACAGGTGCGACCGAAGCGGCGTCGCTGATGTCGCAGTGGTTCGGCGATTCGACCGAGTTGCACCTCCTCGACTCCCGTAGCGAGCAGGTCGGAGATCGCCTTCACATCTCGTATCGGTTCGCGGGCGTCGAGGAGGGCGACGCCTACGTGGTCGAGCAGCAGCTCTATTGCCTCGTCGGCGACGGCAAGATCTCGCGTGTCGATCTCCTCTGCTCGGGTTTCCGCCCACGCGCTGCCGACTAGCCTCCTTCAGAACATCGTGTTGTCGTTCTCGGAGCCGTCCGGAACGATCTGCAGGACGTCCCAGTGCTCGACGACTCGCCCGCTCTCGTCGAGGCGGAAGATGTCGATCCCTGCCCAGTCGCGGTCGCCAGGCCATGTCTGCAGGCAGTGCAACACGACGTAGTCATCCTCGGCGATCGACCGCTTGAACTCGACGTGCTTGCCGGGGTACTCCGAAGCCATCCGCTCGAAATACTCGACGAAAGCCTGCTTGCCGTCACCGACGTGCGGGTTGTGTTGCTTGTAGACCTCGCCTGCGTATCGCGCGATGGCCTCCGCAGGCCTGCACTGGTTGAACATCAGGTCGTAGAACGCCATCACGGCTGCCTTGTTGCGCGCGAGCCGCTCGGACTCTGTCGGTGAGTCAGCCATCGCTATCGCCGACGACCTGCTCGTTTGGGTGTCGCCCCAACCCCTACGCGATCTGCTTCTCGAACGCAACTTCATACGAAACGACGGATGTCCGGCGCATCGTCCCGGCGTTGGGCGGGCTCATCGCCTCGAGCGTCTCTCCGCCCTTGCGAAGATCCTCTTCGGAACCGAAGCGAATCGCCACCACGACCTTCCCGGCAGCTCGGTCGGCGAGGACGGTGATTCGCGTTGCGGGCACGCCTTCCGGTGCGCCGTCTGTCGACCTGATGTCGTCGAGCAACGCGTCGAGGGCTGCATCGTCGGCTTCGAACGTGACTACGCGAGCGTATTCGGCCATGACGTTCTCCTTCGTCGAGGGTTCGGCTGGAGCCTAGCGTCAACGTTGGCTCCACGAATTCGCGTGACCTAGAGTCCCGGTCGTGTCCGAGGCGGATGTCGCAGAGCTCCTGGCCGCATACGACGCACAGCTCCGGGGGCGGCTGCCCGACAAGCTGCCGCGGGGCGTGCAGGCGGAGCGAGACGGGCCGCTCCTTCGCTTCTTCGGCCTCGACAACCGCGGGTTTGTCGGCTACCGCGATCTCGGGGGGCTCGACGGTGCAGATCTCGATGACCTGATCCGGCGCCAGGTGCGAATCTTCGCCGAGCGAGGGGAGCCGTTCGAATGGAAGCTCCATGGGCACGATCGACCCGCCGATCTCGCACAACGGCTCCATGCCGCAGGATTTGTCCCGGAGGACGTCGAGACGGTGGTGATCGCGCGGGTCGCGAAGGTCGCCCGGGAGCCGAGACTCCCTGAAGCCGTGTCGCTTCGCGAGGTGAGCGACCGGAGCGACCTCGACCGGATCGAGGCGATGGAGCACGCGATCTGGCAGTGTGACCACAGCTGGCTCGCGGACAGTCTTGACGCGGAGCGAACCGTGGATCCCGAAGCCGTGGCCATCGTGGTCGCAGAGGCTGAAGACGCTGTCGTGTGCGCCGGCTGGGTGCGATTCGAACGAGGCTCCGAATTCGCAACCCTCTGGGGCGGCGGGACCCTGCCGGCGTGGCGCGGCCGCGGAATCTACCGCGCCACTGTCGCCTACCGTGCGAACCTCGCCGCCAAGCGCGGGATGCGGTACCTGGAGGTCGACGCTTCGGACGAAAGCCGGCCGATTCTCGAGCGGCTCGGGTTCGTAGCGGTGACCACGACAACGCCGTTCGTCTGGTCTCCCGACGTCCCGGCGGACTGAGCCGCTCAACCTTCAGGCTTTGCGGATGCGCACCGCCGTTCCGTACGCACAGATCTCGGTTCAGGTCGAGCCAAGCTCGGATGTATCGAACCGCATCGTGATGATCGCGTTTGCCCCCTTCGCCTCCGCTATGAGATCGCCGGTGAGGTGGACGTGCGCTTCGAAGTCCTCAAGGGCAAGCAGGCGACCTGGCCGGTGACCGAGTTGCGTGACTCCTGGGTACCGCACGCGTGCGCGACCGACTACGCCGACGCCCTCCAGCTCGTCTCCGAGGAGGCGGCGAAGCTGCTCGTGAACGAGCACGGGATCACGATCGAGGATGCCTTCATCTTCCTCTCGGTCGCATGCGACGCCGGGGTCGCCCAGGCTGCAAGCCCGCCGAGGGCTTCGGCACGATCGCGCGCTTCTCGATCCCGAAGATCGAAGCCTGCCCCGGGCCATTCGGGGCGTAGCTCACACCTACCGCGGGTGTGCCGGCGGCTAGCTCTCGCCGATCGGTTCGACAGTCACTGTGTCCGTATAGAAGGCATCGTTGTCGACCGAGGTCACCCGAGCGCGAAGCGAGCTCGGAGCGTCCGGTGCGACCCCTGCATCTGCCTCTATGACGATCTCGTTGCCGTACTCGAGCGGAACCTCGGATCGATACCGCTTCCACGAGATGCTCGGGCTCAGAGCGTTGCTGGGATCGACCACAGTCACCTTGTATTCGGGCACGCGCCGAGTTTATCAACCTGACTCGCGAGTGTTTGCAGAGCCGCGGAACGCAGAGCGCCCGCCCTCGTGATCTGAAACTAGGGGTGAATCATCTCGTGGACGGGAAACTCCTTGACGTCGGGTGGTCCTTGCGGCTGGATTCCCGCCGCGGCCATTCCTTCCGTGATCCGTGCCGAGAAGGCGTCGAAGTCCGCGCGGGACTCCCAGAAGTCGATGATCCCCCAGCCGCCATCGATCGGCCCAGATGCGTGAAAGAGGAGCCCTTTAGGCGGTGTGCGATCGGGATTGATGTGGTCGTGACCCTTTTCGAACTGCTCCTCGGTGATGCCTGGGAGCTTGATGCGGATGCCAATGGCCATCCTCAGCCTCTCTTTCGGTAGGGAGCCCGATCCTATGCCTCCTCGGCGATGCGGATCCACCGCGCTGTTCGACCGGGTCGAAATACTCGTTGGACTAGAGTGTCTCCAGGACAGGGATCGGAGTGGAGGGAGGCAGCGTGGCGACGAAGGCGGAGTTCACGGACGAGGAATGGCAGGCGATGCACAAGGGCGTGACCGGCGCCGGGATGCTCGTCTCGGTGAGCGACGCGGACTTCACCGACAGTTTTGGTGAGGCCGGCGCACTCGCGAAGTTCGTCGGGGCGCAGCGTCAGCAGAGCGAGAGCGCGTTAGTGCGTGAGCTCGCCGCCACCCATGGCACCGGGTTCGGCTTCACCGCCTCGAAGGACAAGGTGGAGGCGGAGACGATGGACGTCCTGCGCGCCTCGGTCGCGACGCTCTCGGCGAAGGCACCCGACGAGCTCGACGCCTACCGGCAGTTCGTCCTCGGCACAGCTGAGGCCGTCGCGGAAGCGAAGGGCGGGGTCACGGCTGCGGAGACGGCCGCGATCGAGGCCATCCGCGACGCACTCGGCGTGGGAAGTGGGCCCTCAGGGCCCAGCGGTGCTTGACAGCGAGCGGTTCGTAGTCCGACGGCGACCGGGTCGCGATCCAAGAGGGGAAAGCGGAATCAGCTAACGTGCCGGCGTGCCCCAGCGCAGTGTGCTCTGGCGTCGTGGTTTCCTGGCTTGCGTGATGGCCGCGACCGCGGTTGCAGCGATTCTCTCGACCGGTGGGCCGGCCTCTGCAAGGTCGGTCAGGCACGCGAAGACGGGAGCGCGTTCATCCGTGTCCAAGAAGAAGCAGACGGAGTTCTGTGCCGGCGCCCAGGAAATCGCCGATCTCGGCACACAGCTCCATGCGGATCTCGCGCGAGGTGTGAAGGTGGGTGCTCCGAGCTATCAGAGGCACGAAGCGAACGTTACGGTCACCGCGCTCGCCGCCATGCTCAACGCGAGACCGGCGCCCAAGAAGATACTTCCGACGCTCCGCGACTACACGACGGCCTATAGCCACCTCTTCAAGGATCTCCAGTCGGTGGGATTTCAGATTCCGCCGCCGGACCCCGGCGGTCGGAAACTGATTCAGGACTCCTTCAAGCAATACAGCCCGATTGCGCTGGCCGACCTCCCGAAGATCGATAGCTTCGTCAAGACCTCCTGTGGCTTCCCGCTGGGCCTTTCGGCCGCCGGCTAAGGGGCCACGGTCAGGAAATCTCCCTCGAGCGCGACCCTGGCCTAGCTGTCGCGCTGCTTGACCGTGTATCCCTGCCCCTCGAGCCACTTCTGGTAGTCGAGGCAGTTCGGGCCGACCGTGTAGACGATCCGGTCCCCGGCGCCGTAGGCCAGGCCGAAATCGCCGTAGCCTGCGTCGCCGAAGATGGCGGTGAGGCCCAGGCCGGCGAGCCCGCCGGTCGCGATCGTCGCGACGGTGCCGGCGGCGAGCCCCAAGCCGTACGGGCTCGCAAACGTCCCGACCGAGATGGCATCCGGCCCGCGCGTCCAAACGCAGCCGTTCCAGACTGCGAAGACGCCTGAGCGCACGATCGCCGAGACGCCGTGGCTCGTCGTCGCCGTGACCACGCACGTGACGTCCGCCGCGAGCGCCGGCTTGCCCGGGCTCATGTCGAGATCGAGGCGCTCGCCGGCGACAGCGGTGTTCGGGGCGAGGTTGCCTTTTGCGTCGACGCCCTGCCAAACCGTGTGGAAGGTGAGGTCGCCGCGATCCCAGTGCCCGCCGAGGCAGTGCAGGTGGATCTTCTCGGCGATCACGGTTCCGCCTTCCGGCCCGACGAGTCCCGGCGCCGTGTTGGGGCTCTCGGTCTTGACCTCGACGAACGGCTGCTGCAACGGATGCGGCGCCCCGGCCGGGACGATGTACTCGTTGCTCGCGAGGGCGACGGAGCCCGCGGTGTTCGAGGCCGTGACGACGCATTCGATGTCCATCTTCTCGTTCACCGGCGTCAACGCGATCGACTGGCCCTTCGCGAGCAGCGTGCGGGGGCGCGGGCCGATCTGGTGTCTGAGCGCGCCGAGGCGGTACCAGGCATAGGTGAAGGTCGGATAGTTCCCCCAGAGGCCGGGCTGGCACGTGTTCCTGCTGCCCGAGCCGACGTTGCGCGCGATCGACGGCGGGTGGAACCGGCCGCGCTTGTCACGCTCGAGGCTCGGGGGCGAGGTCTGTACGAGGAACGGTTGCGAGGAGAGGGTGAGCTTGGCGGCGGTCGCAGCGCCCCCCGACGCTGTCACGGTGCAGCCGAGTTTGGCGCCGTCTGCGGGGAGGTCGGGGACGACGAGCGTCCGTGTCGTGGCGATCACCGCGATCGCCGTGACCGTCCGGGGCGCGGCGGCGTGGAAGTAGCTCCCCTTGGTCGTCCCGATCAGGCGGCCGGCCTGACGGAGGTGGAACGGCTGGACGCGCGCTTGCCGCTGCCAGACCCAGGTGTAGGCCAATGACGGGTTGCCCGTCCAGGTGCCGGGGTCGCACGTGACCGTCGAGCCGGGCTTCACGACGCCTATGACGCGCGGGGGCGCCGTGTTCGCCGCGGCGACCGGTACGGCCGGCACCTGGGCCGCGGCAGAGGCAGCCGATCCGGAGGCCGTACCCGCGGTAGCGGTCGTCCTGCATGTCAGCGCGTGGCCGGCGTCGTCCGCCGAGACCGGGTAGGTGGCGGCGGCGGCGCCGGGGATCGCGGTCCCGTCGCGCAGCCACGCGTAGGCGACCGAGTCGGGCTTCTGCGCCCACGTGCCCGGCGAGCATGCCAGCGTCTGGCCGACCGATACCGTCCCCGTGATCTGTGGCGGAATGGTGTTCGCGAGGGCGGTCACGGTCATGTCCAGGGTCGCCTGGAGCGGAACGATCTGGCCGTTGTTGGCTCCGCTCCCGGGCGCGAGCGCGGCACTCGACCCGTCCGGGAGCGGAGCCGTGAAATAGCGGACGCCGTCCTTGCCGTTCGCGCCCTGCTCGATTGGGGTGTAGCCGTCGTCGATTGGCTGCAGCGCGATCCTGTCGCCCGCGACGACGGCGAGGTGCGCCGGGAACGGGCCGAGTAGCGCGTCCGTTCCCGTCACGCTCGTCACGGTGGCCGCGTCGCTCGTTGCGATCGCGCGCCACGTCGTCGTGTCGACCGGGCGCAGGACCCGCAGGACGAAGCGGCTGCCCTTCGTGACGCCCGCGCTGCGGAAGCTCCACGACGTGAGCGTCCCGTTCGCGGGGACGCTCGTGACATAGCCTGCGGCGGCGGCGCCCTGGAAGACGGGAACGTTCTTGCCGAACAGGTCGGGTGTCCCATTGTTCGCGGCGAGTGTCGTGCTGCCTATGACGGTCGCCGCCTCCCGGCCGCTGGTCGCGCCGCCGAACGGCACCATCGCCGCAGCGAGCAGAGCCGGGAGCAGAAGCAGGAGCACGCGCGGGCGCCACATGAGCCGAGTCTGACACAGACTCGTCCTGCTCGAAACCGTTGGGGCGCGCGGCCATCCAGGAACGGGCGACGCTTCGGCCGGGCGCAGCCGATTCAGGATGCTCCGGGGTAGGATCGGTCGATGGCCGCCTTGGTTCACCCGTCGGCGATGGGCCGCAGCGGCGGGATCCGTCTCGGCGGAACTCTTGCGATCGTCTGTCTGCTGGCGCTTGGCGCGGTCTCGGCTGCCGGTGCGAAGGCGCCGGCGCCCGATGCCCATGACCGGGCGCTGGCCAGGACGCTCGACGCGAAGGTGTCGACCTTTCGTGCAATCGCAGCGAAGAAGAACGACAACACGAGTCTCGACAAGACCCTCAAGAACTGTCCGACGTTCAAGAAGGACCCTGCGAAGGCTTTCGCCGCGGTGTTCGCGCTGTTGCCGGCTTTGCTCGCCGATCTCGTCAACCAGTTCAGGCCGGAGATCACCGGGGTGCGCGACACGCTCGCCGCCGTGCATCCGGACTCACCGCTGTTTCGGCAATGGGTGGTCGCCCAGAAGCAAAACTTCGGCCTCATCCTCCGCTTCGACAACCACGGGAAGAAGATCAACTACTGCCGGGCCGCGACCGTGATGCTGAGCAAGAAGTCCACGGCTGCAGACGTCCGCGACGCGATCGGGATCGACCCGGCTTTGTTCGCGACGCTCTTTTCGAGCGGGTCGGGAAAAGCGAGTGCGAGGCTGAAGAGCCTGAACGCTCGGATGCGGCCATTCCTTCGCGCTGCGGGTATCTCTGCGGCGAACGTCACAGCGCTTACGAGGTGAGGGGCGACCGGTTGCGGTTCACGCTGGAACGCGCCAGCGTTGCGTTCTGACGCCCGACCCTAGGGGCAGGACACAGGGTCGAGGTGGCTCCACGGGCTCACGAGTGTGAGCGCCGAAGCTTTGGTGAGCCGACGGGCGGTGAGGCGCGTGAACTCAACCTTCCGGTTGCTGCATACGCGCGGGCGCCAAAGCAGGACAAGAACTCGATACTCGAGAAAATGGCCTGCGGCACAGGAAGGAGTACACGAGTTTATGAACTCGGTGCCGCTCGCCTGGGCGCGGTCTCGTGTCCAAGAGGACCAGCGCTCGAGCGAGAAGTACTGCCCACCGTCGCCACAGCCCGTGATGATTACCTCCGGGCGTATGACTGGTGCCGCCGCCGAGCAGCCGCCAAACGCGGGTACAGGCGTCCGGGACGACTCGCCGGAAGCCGAAGCCCCCGACACGAGCCCTGTCAGCGTCACTGTTGTGAGGGCCGCCGCTAACGGTGTCACGCAACGTCGCACCCCGATGAATGTACGTCGCGCGTCCGACCCGGCACGTGTCATAGGACGAGCACGGAGGGCTGCGCCAGCGTTTGAGACGCTGCGAATCGCGTTGACCCTGGCTCGCCCGCTCACGTTTATCTCATTGGCGAAAGAGTAGTCTCCCGCTCAACAGAAGTCCCGGCCCCATAACGGGTCCTCTCCCTGGCCGGGACGCGCATCAAGCTGGAGGCCGGGTGTTGAACCTCGACGGTTCACGCCTGGCCTCCAGCCCTCCCTCCACTCGAGCAGCCGGCCCAACTGACGCACCCTGACGTGGCGGGTTATCGGGCTAGTCTGCAAGGCGTGACGTACGCGCCTGCCCCGGCCCGCTACGAGCGGATGCTCTACAACCGAGCCGGTCGCAGCGGCCTCAAGCTGCCGGCGGTCTCGCTCGGGCTCTGGCAGAACTTCGGCCACGACCGTCCCCTCGACTTGAGCCGGGCGATCGTCCGTCGTGCATTCGACCTCGGTATCACGCATTTCGACCTGGCGAACAACTATGGGCCGCCGTACGGCTCGGCCGAGGAGAACTTCGGCCGGCTGCTGCGCGACGATCTTGCACCCTTCCGGGATCAGCTCGTGATCTCGACGAAGGCCGGCTACGACATGTGGCCGGGCCCGTACGGGGAGTGGGGCTCGCGCAAGTACCTGCTCGCGAGCCTTGACCAGAGCCTCGCCCGCATGGGGCTCGAGTACGTCGACCTGTTCTACTCGCACCGCTTCGACCCGCAAACCCCGCTCGAAGAGACGATGGGAGCGCTCGACACCGCTGTTCGCCAGGGCAAGGCGCTCTATGTCGGCATCTCGTCCTACTCGGCCGAAAAGACTCGAGCGGCAGCGGCGATCCTGCGCATGCTCGGAACGCCCCTCCTGATTCACCAGCCGTCCTACTCGATGCTGAATCGATGGATCGAGCCCGACCTGCTCGACGCGTTAGAGCAGGAGGGCGTCGGCTGCATCGGCTTCTCGCCGCTCGCGCAGGGGATGCTCACCGACAAATACCTCGACGGGATCCCGGAGGGATCGCGGGCGAGTGAGGACACCTCCCTCTCGCCGAAGCTGCTCACGGAAGAAACCCTCGCAAGGATCCGGTCGCTGAACGAAATCGCAACCCGCCGTGGGCAGACGCTCGCGCAGATGGCGCTCGCCTGGACACTGCGCGATCCTCGGATCACCTCGACGCTCGTCGGCGCATCGAGCGTTGCCCAACTGGAAGCGAACGTCGCCGCCCTCGAGCGCCTCGACTTCACCGCCGACGAGCTCACCGAGATCGACCGTTACGCGACCGACAGCGACATCAACATCTGGGCCGCCTCCAGCGCCGTCTGAGCAGCACGAGTCTCAGCGGTGCTCAGGTGCGAGAGAGTCCTCACGTGCGCCGGCATTTGGGAATGTTCCCCGGGCGCCCACCTCGCCCGAGTGTCCGCCGGCGGTCGGCATTTCCTTGGGAGGATGCTTGCTCGGCCGTGGCGGCCTCGTTAGGGTTCGACCGTCGACTTCAAGGAGGTACGCCGGTGCTCTTCCACGTAACCTGGGACTTCATCGATACGAGCGAGGAGGGTACGCGACGGTCGCTTGCAGTCTTCGCTCAATGGCAGCCGCCCGCAGGTGCGGAGTTCAAGGGTTTCTATGGGTTCGCAGACGGTAGTGGCGGTGTCGCGATCGTCGAAGCCGACAGCGCTGCGGCGCTTGCCCGGACAACGGCGCCCTGGGTGCCGTGGTTGCGACTCACGGTGACACCGATCCTCCCGGTCGAGGAGTCGAGCGCGATCGCCGGCGAGGCGGTCGGTTTCCGCGACTCGGTTACCTAGCACTCAAGCCGGTACGGCGGGCCGAACCCTGCCGGGTCGTCCTGGCCAGTCGAGTGCTGTAGAGCGGAGTGGTTGGTGTGGCGAGGCGGTTTGGGTTCCGCGCCGCTCACGCTATCTGCGGAAAATTTGACATACCGGTCAGTGGCTTCACCGATGACAGCCGGCTCCGGCGCCTCTATGTTTCATTAGCCGATTGAAAGGGAGTCGAGACGATGGTGCTTGTGCATCCTGCGTCGAAACAAACCCGAAGCGGTCGCGTGCCGCTCGAGGCTCGATCACGACCAGAGATCTTCCGGCAGACCTGTGCGGTGGTTTTCGACCTGGCCCCGAGATGGGGCTACGAGGGCGACGAGGGCGCCGTGTTGGTGCTCACGAGCCCGTTGCTAACCCGCGCCGACGTTCAGTCCGCGTTCGACGCGATCAGCGACGAATATCATGTTGCCGGGATCGACCTCCGCTTTGACGTGCAAGCCGACGGCTCCCTGCAAGCGATCTTTGAGCCGTTCGACCCCTGACGAGGAGAGCGCAAGCGAAGGGTTCTCGGTACGGTGTGAACGTCTTGCGCTCTCGGTTCCTGATCGAGTTCCCCGCCGACGATCCTGAGCGGGCACGACACTTCTGGCAGGAGTTGCTGCAGACAACTTTGGAGAATCGCCAACCAGAGGATGGGCGCGGCTGGCAGACCGAGTACGAGGGGATCGTGGTCGGGTTGCACGAGCGCGGCACGGGCCCTGGCGACCGCTTTTCGCTCCCTTACTTTCCGGTCGCCGACCTCGCTTCCGCCGTAGCGCGGGTGGATGCTCTCGGCGGCGAGATCGTCCATCCGGGGGACCGGTGGGTGATCTGTCGCGACTCGGAGGGAACACCCTTCGCCCTCGAGGGACCTCATGGGACGCCGAACTAGGAGGCTCTCGGCGCCCAGAAAGCTCGGTACGAGGTGATGACCGTCGGCTGCCCGAGCGTTCGCGAATGACCTCAGAGAACGCTGACGGCCAATATGACCGGTTCTAAGGTTGTCTAGTGCCTCGGTCGGTACTGGAGATCGAGGCTGTCTGCGCGACCTGCCCAGCGAAGCGAAAGCCGCCAGCAACCTGGGGTGGGCAGGTTGATGATCGAGGGGCCGGGGCCACCCGTGACGCTCCTTTGAACCGGATTGCCGAGTAGCCGCGTTCCGTTCATCCGCTGCGCAGAGATTTTTAGACTTGTGAGCGAGTTGACGGGAGCGCGGGATACCCAGAGGATTTTGTTGTTGTGAGTGACTGGCGGCGGCGCCTGCAGGGGATAGGCGAAGAGGATCGCGACGATCGCACCCGAGCGCCCGAGCACGTGCGGAATCCGCTGCGTCGGGGGGCGGAAGCCACCGCGCGCCCAGACGGGCAGTGTCCCCGTCTGAACCGCCGAACCGCAGACGCCGACTCCTCTCGAAGCCGCTCCTGCCGAGCTGGAGCTGGAAGCCAGCGCGCAGAGCACGACCGCGAGCGGGATTACCTTCGGCGCAAAGCGCATCCGGCCCGACTTTTGAGTCACGTCGTCACATGATGGCAGGGCAAGTCTGTGTCCGTGGTGCCTCCAGGGTGGAGGCCCGTACGGTGCGCGAGCGTCCTACCGCCAGAGCGGCCTCGGAGGCTCCTGTTTCAGACGCTGACGTCGATGGCCATCGCGACGAAGAGCAGCGCGAGGTAGAGCATCGAGTAGTGGAAGACCCGTACGGCCTTCGGGCGGCTCGTGTCGCGCCAGAGCTCGATCGACCACCAGAGCATCAGCGCACCGAGGACGAGCGCGACGACTCCGTAGACGAGGCCGAAGACTCCGAACGCGACCGGCACCAGTGTCCCCACGACCAGGGCGATCGAGTACAAGACGATCTGCCTGGCCGTCTCGCGGTCGCCGCGCACGACCGGCAGCATCGGCACGTTCGCCTTCGCGTAGTGCTCCTTGATCATCAGCGCGAGCGCCCAGAAGTGTGGCGGCGTCCAGAGGAAGACGACCCCGAACATGACGGCCGCGCCCCAGCCGAGGTGGCCGGTCGCTGCCGCCGCGCCGACGAGCGGCGGCACCGCGCCTGCCGCGCCGCCGATGACGATGTTCTGCGACGTCGAGCGCTTCAGCCACTGCGTGTAGATGAAGACGTAGAAGAGGCACCCCGCGAGGGCGAGAAGCGCCGTCGGGAGGTTGACGAGCGAGTCGAGCAGGACGAACGAGGCCGCGGAGAGCGCGATCCCGAACTCGAGCGCGTGCCCGGGCGCGATGCGGCCTGCGGCGACCGGCCGGGTCGCGGTGCGCGTGCCCATGAGCTTGTCGATGTCGCGGTCGAGGTAGTGGTTGAGCGCTCCGGCGCCGCCACAGGCGAGCGCGAGGCCGATCATCGTGGCGGCGAAGATGCCCGCCGCGGGCACACCGGAAGCGCCGACGAAGACGCCGGCGGCGCCGGTCAGGAGAAGCAACGACATCACGCGCGGCTTGGTCAGCGTGACGTAGTCGCGAAGGTCGTCCTCTCCTCGCGCGAGCTTGCCGCTTCGGAAGACCCGGATCGCCAGGAGCGTGGTCGCGGCCAAGGCAGCGGAGGCGAGAGCGAGGTGCACGGTCGGCCCGGTCAGGAGCGCTGCCAGCCCGAAGAGCACGAGCGCCGCGACCGCCGGGACGAGGAGCCGGCGCAGGGACACCCAGGCGAGGACGACGAGCGCAATGAGCGGCGGCAGCGTCACGCCGGCGAGCAGCCGGTGCGCGGTTCCCCAACCCGCAGCGCCCGAGACGACCGCCATGCCGGTAGCAGCGACCGCGCCGACGGCGATGAGCCGGGCCCAGAGCCCCGCTCGGTGTTGTTCCCCTGGTCTCGCGTTCCAACCCACGCAAGTGGCATGGTATAGCGATGGAACAGAGAACACAGGTTGAGCTGCCGCCACACGTGCGCCCACCGTTCGAGGTGTTCGTAAACGGCGTTCCCCAGATCGAAGGCGACGACTACGACATCGTCGGCTCTGCACTCGTTTTCGAGCGCCCGCTTGAAAAAGAAGGCAAGCTCGGGTTCTGGCGCATGGCCTCGATGTTCCTCGGAGTCGCGGGGAGCTACGGGAAGAACGACTCGGTTGACGTCGTCTACACGCTGAACGGCAAGCGGACGGTTTCCAACCTGAAGATGATCGCGTCACCGCCGGCCGAGCCCGGTTGAGAAGCGGGGTGTCGTCGCTCTCGGGCTCGGCGGCGGCGAGCCGCGGTCGTGGGCTGAGGCTCGACGTCGACGCGCATGCCGGTCTGGGCGACGGTGACCGGGCTCGCGCTGATCACGGCGGTCTCGCTGTGGATCCGCACGCGCGTGCTCGGCGCCGGGTTCTGGATCGACGAAGGCCTCTCCGTCGGGATCGCTCACCACCCGCTGACCGCGATCCCCGGTCTCCTGCGCCAGGACGGCTCGCCGCCCCTCTACTACCTCCTGCTGCACGTCTGGATGGGCGCGTTCGGGGACAGCGAGCGAGCGACCCACGCGCTGTCGCTCATCTTCGCGCTGGCCTGCATCCCACTCGCGTACTGGGCGGGCCGCTCGATCTTCGGCGCGCTCACAGGCTGGATCTGCGCCGGTCTCGCCGCTGTCGATCCGTATCTGACCTACTACGGGCAGGAGACGCGGATGTACGCGCTGGTCGCGGCGCTCTCCTTCGTTGCCGCGATCGCCTACGTCCACGGCGTGCTGGACGGCCGCCGACGCTACCTCCCGGTCCTCGGCGTGACGCTCGTGCTCATTCTCTACACGCACAACTGGGGCCTCTTCCTCGTTCTCGGATACGCGGTCGCCACGCTTCTGTTCGCGCGCGACAAGTGGAAGGAAGCGGCGATCGCGGGCGGGATCATGCTGCTCCTCTACCTGCCGTGGCTGCCGACGCTGCTCTCCCAGAGCAAGCACACCGCGGCGCCGTGGGCGATGGCGCCGAGCCTCCATGCGCTGTTGCTCGCGCCCGGTGCGGTGCTCTCCGGCGACGCGCCGTTCACGGCGATCGTGCTCGCGGGTGGCGTCGGGCTCGCGGCCACGATCCGCCGTCGCTCCGACCCCGCCCGCCGGCCGGTTCTCTCGCTGGCCACGGTCGTCGGCGCGACCGTGCTCCTGGCCTGGCTCTCCTCCCAGATCACGCCGGCATGGACAACCCGCTACTTCGGGGTCGTGCTGGGGCCGTTGCTGATGATCTCGGCGGCCGGCCTCGCCCGTGCCGGGCGCCTCGGCCTCGTCGCGCTCGTCGCGGTCTGCGTGATCTGGACGAACTACGTCCAGCAGGACAACAAGGAGAACGCGCGCGCGATCGCGGCGGGCGTCTCGCCCGACATCCGGCCCGGCGACGTGATTCTCTCCACACATCCCGAGCAGGTGCCGGTGCTCCGCTACTACCTCGGGCCCGGGTATCGCTTCGCCACGACACTCGGCCCTGTCGGCGACCAGCAGGTGATGGACTGGCGCGACGCGCTCGACCGGATCCACGCCGTCACCCCCGCTGCCGACCTCGCTCCGGTGCTTGCGTCCGTTCGCCCAGGCCAGCACCTGGTCGTCGTCTCGCCGGTCTTCCGCGACTACCGCGCCTGGCAGTCGCGCTGGACGAGGGCCGTCTACCTGACCTCGCAGACGTGGACTCGTGACATCGCGCGTGACCCGCGCTTCCGCCGGATCGGCTTCGTCGGAACGAACGAGATCCTCCAGAAGCTGAACTACTTCAAGCCGCTCCAGGCGGTCGTCTACGTCCGCAAGCCGGCCTAGCGCGTTCCCCTGGCGCCTCCCGATCGGGAGGCGCTGTTAGCATCGAGCCGGGGCGCTGAGCGAACAGTGACGGAAAACGGCAACGAACACGGGACGGTGCTCGTCCTCGGCGGTGGACCCGCCGGGCTGACCGCTGCGTACCTGCTCGCAAGGGCCGGACGCCGTGTGGTCGTGCTCGAGGCGGAGGACCAGGTCGGCGGGCTCGCGAAGACCGTCGAGATCGACGGCTACCGGTTCGACCTGGGTGGCCATCGCTTCTTCACGAAGTCGATCGAGGTCGACATGCTCTGGCACGAGATCCTCGGCGAGGAGTTCCTCCTCCGGCCGCGGATGTCGCGGATCTACTGGAACGGACGCTTCCTCGACTACCCGCTGCGAGGCCCGGACGTCATTCGCAAGCTCGGCCCGGTCGAGCTGACACGCTGCGTCGCCTCGTACGTGAAGGCGGCGGTGATGCCGAAGCGCAAGGAGGAGTCGTTCGAGGACTGGGTGTCGAACCGCTTCGGCAAGCGCCTCTACGAGCTCTTCTTCAAGACCTACACCGAGAAGCTGTGGGGCGTTCCGACGACCGAGATCCGTGCCGAATGGGCCGCGCAGCGGATCAAGGGGCTGTCGTTCTTCTCGGCCGCGAAGGCCGCGTTCTTCGGCAACAAGGGGAACAAGGTCAAGAGCCTGATCTCCGAGTTCAACTACCCGCGGTACGGGCCCGGGCAGATGTGGGACGCGATGACGGAGGCGATCGAGGCCGAGGGAGGCGAGGTTCGCCTCAGCGCGCCGGTCGAGACCCTCGAGCTCGAAGACGGAAGGGTCGTCCGTGTCGAGGCGGGCGGCGAGGTGTACGAGCCCGCGGCGGTCATCTCGTCGCTGCCGCTTCGCGAGACCGTTCGCATGGCGAGCCCGCGCGTTCCGGACGAGATCCTCGACGCGGCACTCGGGCTGCGGTATCGCGACTTCCTCACCGTGGCGCTCGTCGTGGACGGCGAGGATCTGTTCCCGGACAACTGGCTCTACATCCACGAGCCGGCCGTTCGCGTCGGCCGGATCCAGAACTACCGCTCCTGGAGCCCCTGGATGGTTCCGGACCCCGACAAGGCCTGCATCGGCCTCGAGTACTTCTGCTTCGAGGGAGACGACCTCTGGATGATGGACGACGACGACCTCGTCGAGCTGGCCGCGCGGGAGCTCGAGCAGCTCGGTCTCGCTCCGCGGAGCAAGGTCGAGCGCGGCTTCGCGATCCGGGTCCCGAAGGCGTACCCGATCTACGACGTCGAGTACGCCGAGCGGGTCGGCATCATCCGTGACTGGCTCGAGATGACCGAGAATCTCCAGCAGGTCGGCCGGAACGGCCTCCACCGCTACAACAACTCCGACCACTCGATGCTGACGGCGATGCGCGCGGTCGACAACCTGCTGACGGGCGCGCGCCACGACATCTGGGAGGTCAACGCCGAGAGCGTCTACCACGAGACCGACGTGCCGGACGAGCAGCCGTACAGGGCTGCTCCGACCACTCCCGAGCTCCAGGCGGTGCTCGAGGAGGAAGCCGCGGCGGCGCGGGCGACCGTTCCGTAAGACAGGCCCCGGGGTAAAATGCCCGCCGTGACGCACTCGCGTCTTCGCAGCATCGTCCGCGGTCGCGGGCTCGTACTGCTCCCGGCGGCTGCGTTCGCCGTTCACCAGCTTCGCTACACGCTGGCCTACGGCTCGAATGCGGGGAGCGTGCTCGCCGCACAGGGGCACTCCTATCTGAACTCGCTCGCGCCATGGCTGGTGCTCTTGATGGGCCTCGGAGCGAGCTCGTTTCTGGTCCGTGTCGCCCGAGCTTTCGTTGCCGGAGGAGGACAACCGTCCTCGTCGCTCTTTCGTCGGGCTCTGGGCGCTTGCCGCGGCGAGCCTCGTCGCGATCTACGTCGTCCAGGAGCTGCTCGAGAGCTTCTTCGCGGTCGGTCACCCGAGTGGCGTTGGCGGTGTCTTCGGCCACGGCGGCTGGTGGGCACTCGTCGCCTCTCTCGCTGCGGGCGGTGGCGTTCAGGCTGACCGATCGCGGAAAACTCCAGCACGCCTTCCGAGTCTGTTCGAAGCAGACTCGTGGGCTGGGCAACTCGTGTGCCGGCGTCCAAACTCCGGTCATTTCACCCGGTGGCAGTGCCACGCTGCGAGTGATCTTCAAGACGGCCGGAACATACGAGTACCTCTGCACCGTGCCCGGCCAAGCGGCCGGCGGAATGAAGGGTCTCCTGAAAGTCACCCAGCGGGCGGGTTGGGGAAGACGCGATTCTCCGAGGTATCATGGCGAGCATGGCCCCCGGACGCTCCCGCAGGGTCGTCTCCGGCCGCGGGGTTCTGCTGCTGCCGCTTGCGGCATTCGCCGTCCACCAGCTCCGCTACACGCTGGCATACGGATCGCACGCGGACAGCGCGCTCGCGGCGCAGGGGCACTCGTACCTGAACTCGCTTGCGCCCTGGCTCGTGCTCCTGATCGGCCTCGGCGCCGGCTCCTTCCTGCTCCGCGTCGCCCGCGCGTTCGTCGCGGGTGGCGACGACCATCCGCGTCGCTCCTTCGCCGGGCTCTGGCTGCTCGCCTCGGCGAGCCTCGTCGCTATCTACGTCATCCAGGAGTTGCTGGAGAGCGTCTTCGCGGTCGGTCACCCGAGCGGCTTCGCCGGCGTCTTCGGCCATGGCGGCTGGTGGGCGCTTGTCGCCTCAGCCGTCGCCGGAGCCGCCGTCGCGGCGCTGCTCCGCGTTGCTTGCGAGGTCGTCTCGCCGCCGGGCGACTCTCCGCCCGCCGCGTCTTCCTCGGCCTGTCGCCGCTCAGCTTGCGCCGGGCCGTCTCGGTCGGCCCGCGGTCGCCGCTTGCGTTTGCGGCCGCCGGGCGCGCGCCGCCTACCGCCTAGCGCGGTTCCAGAGCGTTACACCACCAACCAGGAAGGAGTCCAGGATGCGCGCAATCGCAGTCCTTCTCGTCGCCCTCGTCGCTGCAGCCGCGGCTTCGGCGGCGGTCATCACCCGTACCACCAAGACGCCGAGTTACTCGCTGACGCTGAAGGTCGGTCCGGAAGAGACCATGTACACGCAGGCGGACGCGAAGAAGATGAAACTGAAGACAGGGGAAGTCATGGTTTCGGGGTCGATGATGGGGAGCTCGATGGCCATGAAGGGCGAGACAGAACGGCACCTCGAGCTGCACGTCAAGTCAGCCTCGACCGGAGCCGTCGTCTCGAACGTGAAGCCGAAGATCACGATCACCGACACGACGGCAATGTCGATGGCGGGGACGAAGCTCGCCGTGGTCGCGATGCAGGGCGTCACCAAGGGCGCATCCGACTTCCACTACGGCAACAACGTGTCGCTCAAGCCCGGGGACACGTACAAGGTCAGCGTCGTCGTCAACGGCGAGAAGGCGTCGTTCACCTTCAAGGCGCCTCGTGCGCGCACGTCTCGTCACCGTCCTGGCCTCGCCGCCCTTGCGCTTCCCGCGCAGGCGGCGGCGCACGGCCGCGCGCCGGTCGTCGCGCTCGACTTTCGGCTGGACATCGATCCGGCGGTCCAGTCGATCCCCGGGGTCAGCGTCCGGGTGCTCGACGGCGACCGGTCGCTCCAGGTCTCGGTCGCCGGGGGGCATCGCGTGGTCGTCCGTGGGCTTCTGCGCGAGCCTGTCCTGCGGATAGGGCCTGACGGGGTCTGGGTGAACGCCGGTTCCCCCACGGCGGCGGCAGACAAGCTGGTTTCGAAGCCCGGCTCCGGCTGGGTTCGAGTGAGTAGTGGAAGCTCGATCGCGTGGCACGACCACCGCCTCGCCCCTCCGCCCGCGAGCCAGCCTGGGCCGTGCCGGGAGCTTCTCGGTCCCGATCAGCGTCGACGGCCGCGCGGCCGTCATCAGAGGCACGTTCTGGCGGGTGCGAAGCCCGTCGGCGTGGCCGTGGCTCGCGGGAACCGCCGTCTTCATCGTTGCCGTGGCTGCGGTGGCCGCGCTACGGCGCGGCTGGCGGTCGACCCTCACGGTCGGGCTCGGGACCGCAGCCGGGCTGGGTGCGCTCGTCGCGATCACGACCTTCGCTGCCAGAGACGCTCCGAACGGTCGAGTCGCGTGGTTCCAGATCGCCGCCGGGGTGGTCGTCGGCGCGGTCCTCGCCGTGCTGCTCGTCGTCTTCCACGACCGGCGCCGCGTTCACGTCGCCGGTGTCATTGGCGGGATCGCCGCAGTTGCGACGATCGGCTCGCTGCCCGTGTTCTGGCACGGAGTCGTGATCTCGGCGCTTCCTGCCACCTCGGTACGTCTCGCCTGTGGGCTCGCGCTCGTCGGGGGCGCGGCCGCGGCAGCCCTGAGCTTTCTGCCCGATTTCGACGACGTTCGGCGACCCCGGCGATGATCGCTCTGCTCGCAGCGGTTGCCCTCGCGGGGGATCCCTCGGTGAAGCCGGTTCCGATCGGCCCGGGCGCTGCCTACAGGCCTTCGCCGGGACGCGTCGTCCAGGAGTCGACCTGTTCTTCCGCCGGCACCTTCCGGGTGCATGTCGAGCTCTTCGCCGAGGCGCAATGCCGTGGTCATCCCGGCGGGTATCGGCGCCTGCTCGGACACGGTACGGACGAGAACACCGATCGGCGTGTTCTCGGTCTCGACACGGGGCCCGCGAACCGTCGGCGACCTCTTCCGCGTCTGGGGCCAGCCACTCGGAGCCCACCGTCTCGCGTCGTTCACGTCGCGGTCGCCCGTGCGCGCGTACGTCAACGGGCGGCCCGTGGCCGGCCCTGTCGACATCGGTCCCGCTTACGAAGAACGCCGAGATCGTGCTCGAGATCGGCGGCTACGTCCCGCCGCACCGCTTCTTCCTCTTCCCGAAAGGAATCACATGACCGTCCGCGTCCGTGTTCTTCTGGCCCTCCTGCTCGTCGTGCCTGCGCTCGCCGGCTGCGGAGGTTCGTCGAATGGCCTGCCCACGATCCAGGCGGCCCACGTCTACTCGCTCGCGGATTTCAAGCCTGCTGTCCCTGTCCGTCCCGGGCGCCCGACCACCGTTTCGTTCGTGATTCGCCAGCCTGACGGGACGGCGCTCACGGATTTCAAGACCGGGCCCGGACCACACACCGGCGTCCATCTGATCCTCGTCCGCCGCGATCTTGCGCACTTCATTCACCGGCATCCGTCTGTCGCCGCGGACGGAACGATCTCGCAGCAAGTCGTCTTCCCCGCTTCGGGCTCGTACCGGGTCGTGATCGACGTGTACCCGGCGAGCGGGCCGCAGACGAACTTCCAGCTCTTCGACCAGATCAGGGTCGCAGGCGCCTACAAACCGAAGGCGCTGCCCGCCTCCGGATGCCATCGTCGACGCAGGCGGTTACAGGTTCAAGCTCGGCGGCGCCTCCCACCTGAAAGCGCTTCAGGCCCAGGACGTGACGGTGAACGTGACGGATCCGCACGGCCGTCCCGCGAGCTTCGCCCCCTGGTACGGGGCGCTCGCGCACGCGATCTTCTTCCGCCGCGGAACGCTCGACTACTTCCACACGCACGTTTGCTCGCCCGGTGCGACCGGCTGCACGAGTGTCCTCGGGCCCGCGAAGGTCACGGGCACGTCGACGACACCCGGAAAGCTGAACGTCGGCGTCCTCTTGCCCGCGCCCGGGAAGTGGCGCCTCTTCCTCCAGACCAAAGTCGGTGGCCGTCTCGTGACGGCGCCGTTCACCCTGAATGTGACATGAAAGGAGCCTCATGAACGCCCGCCTCACACTCGCTCTCGCCGCGACCGCGGTGGTCGCCGCGACCGCGGCCTCCGGTGCCTTCGCGCACGCGCGGATCAGCCCGTCCGTCTCCCTCTCAGGGCAATCGGAGCTGTACAGCCTCGTCGTCCCCACCGAGAAGGAGAACGCGACGACGACCAAAGTCGTCCTCACGCTCCCGGAGGGGTTCTCGATCGACTCCTTCGTCGCGGCGCCAGGATGGAAGCGCGATGTCCAGCAAACCGGTTCCGGTGAGTCGGCCGTGATCCAGAAGGTGACCTGGTCGGGCGGCAGCACGCCGACCGGCGAGGACTCGCTGTTCCAGTTCCTCGGCCTGGCAGCCTCGAGCAAGACCTACTCGTTCGGCGTTCAGCAGACGTACTCCGACGGGTCGGTCGTCGACTGGAATGGCCCCGAGTCGTCCGACACGCCCACAGCGACGGTCGAGGCAATGAGCTCGTTCGGGGGCGGAAGCTCGACGCTCGCCATCATCGCCCTCGTCCTCGGCGCCGTCGGTGTTGTGCTCGGCGTGATCGCGCTCGTCGCGGGTGGAGGGAAGCGCCAGCTCACGTGAGAGGCCGGGGCCGAGTTGTCGCGGCGTCAGCCGCCGTCCTGGTCGGGCTCGCGCTGCCGGCAGTTGCGTATGCCCACGCGTACCTGATCAGGACGTTTCCCTCGGCGAGCGGGATTCTCGCCAGCTCGCCGCCGAGGGTCTCGCTGACCTTCGACGAGGCGGTCGAGCCTCGGTTCGCGACGATCTCGGTCACCGATTCGAGCGACCCGCCCGTGCAGGAGGCCACTGCGCCGGTTGCACGCAGCGCCGCCGACCCGAACACCCTCTTCGTCCCCGTACGGCATCTCAAGGAGGGGTGGTATCTCGTGTACTGGCGGGCGATCTCGGTCGACGGCCACCCGGTGCGCGGCGCCTTCACGTTCGCCGTTGGGCCCAACCCCGGCCCGGCGCCGCAGTTCGTGATCCCGTCGATCTCCGAGACCGCGGCGACGCCTTCGCTCCTGATCACTCGGTGGGCGGCTCTGCTGTCGGTGATGACCGCGATCGGCCTCTTCATCCTCCGGATCGCGATCGTCCGCCCGGTTGCTGCGCGCGTTCCCGGGACGCGGCTCCGGCCGCTTTCGGTCGCGTTCTACGTTGCGGCGGCAGCCGGGCTGGTGGCGATTCCGGTGTACCTCTTCGTCGCGACGGCAGAGTTCGCGCTGCGTTCGGCCTTCGACGTCGGGGCTCTCTTACCGCTGGTTCGCACCTCTGCTTTCGGCCGGGGCTATGTCGACCTCGAGATCTGCTTCGCCCTCTTCGTCGCGGCGGCCGCGGTTGCCCTCTGGGTCGACCGGCCAGAACGGGCGCAGCGCTCGGTGGTCGAGCTCCTCGCCGGTACGGGCGCCTTTGCTGCAGCGGCGACGGTGATGGTGATACCCGGGGTGGCGGGCCACGCCGCGCAGACGGCACCGCGAACGCTTTCGCTGGCCCTGGACTGGCTTCACGTTGCCGCCGGGTCGGTGTGGATCGGCGGCCTGGTCGGTCTGCTCGTTCTCTGGCGAAGCGTCTCCGCCGAGCGACGCGTCGCCGTGCTCTCGGTGTGCGTGCCGCGGTTCTCGAACGTTGCGCTCGTCTCGGTGATCGTCCTGCTCGGCTCGGGCATCGCCGCGACGATCATCCATCTCCCGATCCTCGCCGCTCTCTGGGACACCTCGTACGGCAAGACGATCCTCGCCAAGGCCGCGCTGCTCGCCCTCGCAATCGCGCTTGCGGCCGTGAACCTGCTGCGAACGAAGCCGCGGCTCGCCGCCGCAGCGCGGGATCGCGCGGAGCTCGGTCCGTCCGCGGCGTCTCTTCTGCGCCGCCTCGTCAGCGCCGAGGCGGTCATCGTCGCCGTAGCGGTGTTCGCGGCAGCGCTCCTGTCGAGCCTGCCTCCGCCTGCCCGCGCGCTCGCTCTCGAGTCGAAAGCCCTCGCAAGGGTCGGCCCCGGGCCGGTGGCGAGAACCGTGACCGCCGGAGGCTACAAGCTCGCAGTGGTCGTCTCTCCGAACCGCGCCGCCGTGCCGAACGATTTTGCGGTCACGATTTCGAAGAACGGGGTGCCCGTTCGCGGCGCTGATGTCATCCTCAACTTCTCGATGCTCGACATGGAGATGCAGCAGCAGGCCTACCGGCTGACCGAGACCGGGAAGGGTGTCTACACCCACTCGGCGCCCGCGCTCGTCATGGTCGGGCACTGGGGCCTCGGCCTGCAAGTGACACCGCGTGGCAGGCAGCCGTTCAACGCCTTCCTCGTCGACCACGCAACCGGATGAACGTCGTTGCGCGCCACCGGCTCGTGGCGATGCTCGCTGGGGTCGCTCTCGGCCTCGCGGTTGTCCCGGCCGCGATTGCCGACGGCGATCCCGCGAGCGACTTTCTGATCACGCAGCCAGCGTTCCTGCCCTTCGACGCGAACATCGACAAGGCGCACTCGGCGCAGCTGCTCTCGCTGCTCGCGGCAGCGAAGAAGGCCGGCTTCCAGATCCGCGTCGCCGTGATCTCGAAGCCATACGACTTGGGGTCGGTCCCGGTCCTCTTCGGCAAACCGGTGCGGTACTCCCGGTTCCTGGGGCAGGAGCTCTTCTATTGGTACAAGGGAGAGGTGCTTGTCGTCATGCCAAACGGCTTCGGCGTCTACAAGCACGGTCCGGCCCCGGCGGCCGACCGGGCGCTCGTGGCGGCCCTCCCAGCGCCTGGCACGAGCGCAGGAAATGCACTCGTCGCGGCGGCGGGTGGAGTGGTGCAGAAGCTCGCGGCGCGTCGCGGCATCGACCTCTCGCACGTGACGGTGACCTCTCCGAGCTCGTCCACCAGAAACGATCGGCTCGAGATCGCCGGAGGCGTGGCAGTCGTGCTTGCGCTGCTGGCCGTGGTCCTGTTCGTGCGGCGCAGAAGAGCGCGTCGAGCGTGATGCTCAGGCTTGTCGGTGCGGTCGTTCTCGCGACTCTGGCGGTGGCCGGTGCGGGATGCGGGGGAACCAAGGGAACGCCGGCTCCGGCGTTCCGCGGGACGGCGCTTACGCCGCCGCGCCCCGCGCCCGGATTCACGCTGCAGGACCAGGCCGGGCACGCGGCAGGTCTCCCGCTGGCGCCGGGCCACTACGCGATCGTCACGTTCCTCTACACGAATTGCCCCGATGTCTGCCCCGTGGTCGCAGGAACGCTGAACCGCGTCCTGCACACGGCGACCGCTCGCCGCGCCGGACTTCGCGTTCTTGCAGTCAGCGTCGACCCGAAGGGCGACACGCCGGCCTCCGTGAAGAAGTTCACCCGCGAGCACCAGCTCGTGCCCGCATTTCGGTATCTCACCGGCACCCCCTCCCAGCTTGAGGCGGTGTGGAAGAGGTTCCACGTCGCGGCGGTTGCTGGACCGAAGGGAACGGTCACTCACTCGACCTTCGAGATCCTGATCGATCCGCAGCAGCAGGAGCGGCTGATCTACGATTCCACAGTGACGGCCGACGCGGTCGTCCATGACCTCAAAGCACTGCAAGGAGCGGCCTGATGGGGAGGAAGTCCCGGCTCAAAGCCGACCGGCGAGCAGTGCCGCCGCCGCCGATTCCGAAGCCGGTCATGCAAGCGCGGAGGAACGTGCTCATCGCGACGCTCATCCTGGCGCTGGGCGTCGCAGTCGTAGTCGGGGTTCTCCTGCTGACGAAGAAGACTTCGCCGTCGACGCCTCCTGCGTCCACCGTTTCCGCGGCGGACCGGAACGCCCCGGCGTCACTCGTCTCGGCAGCGCACGACATCGGATTTCATCCAACGACAGAGCCGGGTGTCGGCGAGGTCGAGGGCCAGCCGGCGTCGGCGGCGAGCCCGCCGTCGAACCCGAACCTGCTCAAGGCGGGCACGAAGGCGCCCGCGTTCACGCTCAAGACGCCGACAGGCAAGAAGGTGAGCCTGTCGGACTCTCTTGGGAAGGCCACGCTGCTCGAGTTCTTCACCACCTGGTGCCCGCATTGCAATGCGGAGGCACCGCATATCCGCACACTCTCGAAGTCGATGCCGGCGGGGAAGTACGCCTTCGTCTCGGTCAACGCCGACGGGGAGACGGCGCCGAGCGTCTTTGCCTACCACCTCTACTACGGCTTCGACTTCCCGGCGCTGCTCGACCCGAGCTCGCACCCAGGCAGTTTCACCTCGCCCGGGTCGCCGGGACCCGTGTCGAACGCCTACCGGGTGGCGTCGTACCCGACCTTCTACGTGATCGACCCGAAGGGCCGCGTCACGTTCGCCTCCGACGGCGAGCAGCCCAACGCACTTCTTCGGCAGCAGCTCGTCCAGGCGGCTGGTGCGTAGCTCCGTACTGCCCTGGGCCGGGCTGGCGCTCCGGCTCCTGGCAGGGGCGATCTGGCTGACCGCCGGTATCGCGAAGATCCTCGACCTCGAGCACTTCCACGCACAGGTTTCCCTCTACAAGCTCCTGCCGCACGTTTTCGTCCAGCCGTTCGCGTATGCGCTCCCGTTCGTGGAGGTCTTCGCCGGCTTCTACTTGCTCGTCGGGCTGTTCACTCGCGCGACGGCGATCTTTACCTGCGTCCTGATGGTGGCGTTCCTGATCGCGCAGGTTCAGGCGTGGGCGCGGGGCCTCCAGCTCGACTGCGGCTGCTTCGGCACGCTCGCCCACCAGAGCGTCGGGTTCTGGAGCATCGCCCGCGACATGACGCTCGGCATCCCGGGCCTCGTGGTCGCGATCTGGCCGTCGCGGCTGTACTCGCTCGACAGGCGCTTCGGGATCGGCTGACACCGGTTTCGCGAGCATCGCGCTACCGTTTCGAACATGGGGATGGGAGGGTTCGGAGGTGGTGGCGGCGGTGGCGGCGGCGGCAGGGGGCCGTGGTCGCCCCGTGAAGACGTAACGCGCCCTGCCGATCCGGCCGTTCGCCGCGCCCACGGGCGCAGGATCGTGAGGCTGTTCCGTCCCTACTGGGCGAAGCTGACGTTCGTCTTCTTCCTGATCGTGATCTCGTCGGCACTCGGGGTCGTCTCGCCGTTTCTGCTGCGCGCGATCCTCGACACCGCCATTCAGACGCAGTACAACCCGCCCCAGGTCAACATGGTCCTGCTCACCGAGCTCGTCTGCGGGATGGTCGCGATCGCGGTCATCACCGGCGCGTTCGGAGTGATCCAGTCGTATTACTCGACCCAGGTCGGCCAGAGCGTGATGCACGACCTCCGGACCGCCGTCTACCGCCATCTCCAGCGACTCTCGCTCGCGTTTTTCACGCGCACGCGCACGGGTGAGGTGCAGAGCCGGATCGCGAACGACATCGGCGGGGTCGACAACGTGCTCACGTCCACCGCGACCTCGGTCGTCTCGACCGTGACGACCGTGATCGCGGTCGTGATCGCCATGTTCCTGCTCTCGTGGCAGCTCGCGCTCTTCGCGCTCGCGCTGATGCCGCTCTTCGTCTGGATGACGCGCCGGGTCGGCAGGCAGCGGCGGAAGATCGCGACCGAGCGGCAGGAGTCGATGGCCGATATCTCCTCGCTCGTCCAGGAGTCGCTGTCGGTCTCCGGGATCTTGCTCGGGAAGACGATGGGACGATCGCAGGAGCTTGCCGAGCGCTTCGACGGTGAGTCGAGCCGTCTCGCCGGTCTCGAGATCCGGAGCCGCATGACGGGGCGCTGGATGATGGCGTCGATCCAGATGGTGTTCGCGCTGATGCCTGCTGCCGTGTACTGGTTCGGCGGCTTCGCGATCTCCAAGGATGCGACCTCGATCTCCATCGGCACCCTGGTCGCCTTCACCACGCTGCAGACCCGTCTGTTTGCCCCGGTCGGCAGCTTGCTCTCGATCTCGGTCGACGTCCAGGCGTCGCTCGCGCTCTTCGACCGGATCTTCGAGTACCTCGACTTGCGCGTGGACATCGAGGAGGGAACGCGCGAGGTGCACGACCTGCGCGGAGACGTCTCCCTCGACGACGTGTGGTTCCGCTACGAGGGCCACGACTGGGCGCTCAAGCGGATCGCCTTCGATGTTCCTGCTGGGACGAAGACGGCGATCGTGGGCGAGACGGGAGCTGGGAAGACGACCCTCGGCTACCTGGTCGGGCGGCTCTACGACGTCACGCGCGGTGCTGTCACGATCGACGGGGTCGACGTGCGCGAGCTCACATTCGCGTCGATCGCCTCGGCGGTCGGGGTCGTCTCGCAGGAGACGTATCTCCTGAACGCGAGCGTGCGCGACAATCTGCGCTTCGCAAAACCGAACGCGACCGACAAGGAGATCGAGGCTGCGGCCGCGGCAGCGCAGATCCACGACCTCATCTCGTCTCTTGCCGACGGGTACGACACGGTCGTCGGCGAGCGCGGCTATCGGTTCTCGGGGGGCGAAAAGCAGCGGCTCGCCATCGCCCGCGCGATCCTTCGGAACCCGCCGATCCTCGTCCTCGACGAGGCGACCTCGGCGCTCGACACCGAAACCGAGCGCGCCGTCCAGAAGGCGCTCGACCGGCTCGTCGAGGGACGGACGACGATCGCGATCGCCCACCGGCTTTCGACCGTTCGCGACGCAGACCAGATCGTCGTCCTCGACGGTGGCTCCGTCGCCGAGATCGGCACCCACGACGAGCTCGTCGCGCGTGGCGGCCGCTACGCCACCCTCGTCGCCCGAGATGCGGACGTGATCGAAGGCCCGGCCGTCGCCGGGCTCGGCGTCTGACAGGTATTTACGTTGCTCTGACGTACTTTGTGTAGATGCTTTACGTCTGCTCTGTAGGACGTGTGCGATGAGCGGAGTCCCCGTCTACAGCGGTCCGTTCGGCAAGGAGCAGGCGGAGCGGCTTCTCTGGCGCGCAGGGGTTGGCGCGCGCGCCGGCGAGGCGGTAAAACTCTCGAAGCTCGGCCTCGACGCAGCGGTCGCCTCGCTCACCCATCCCGCCAGCCTCCAGCTCGTCGGGCCCGAGCCGCACGACGAAAAAGGCAGGCCGATCGCTCCGTACGACGCGTACGGTCACGACCATCTCTGGTGGCTCGACCGGATGGTGCGCACCTCCGCGCCGCTTATCGAGCGCATGACGCTCATCTGGCACAGCTGGTTTGCGACCTCGAACCAGGGAGTGTCGTCGCAGAAGCTGATGCTCGACCAGAACGAGTTGTTCAGACAGAACGCCCTCGGCTCGTTCGCCGACCTGCTGGTCGGGGTGACGCAGGATCCGGCGATGCTCGTCTGGCTGAACGGCAACCAGAACGTCAAGGGACATCCCAACGAGAACTACGGGCGCGAGATGATGGAGCTGTTCACTCTCGGCGCGAACCGTGGCGCGTACACCGAGACCGACGTGCGGGAGCAGGCCCGCGCACTGACCGGCTGGCGAGGCTCGGTGAACAAGGGAGTGATCACCCCGTTCACCTATGACGTTCGGCAGCACGACACGGGCACGAAGACGATCTTCGGCCAGAGCGGCCCGTACGACTGGCACGACTCGTGCAACCTCTGCCTGAACCACAAGCTGCACCCCTCGTTCTTCGTCTCGAAGCTCTGGAGCTACTTCGTGCCCGTCCGCTACGACGCCGCCACGCTTGCAGGGCTCCAGGCGCTCTATGCGCAGCGCCAGATCCTCCCGGTCGTGGAGGCGATCCTCAAGCACCCGGCCCTCTACACCGGGCCGAGGATGCTCAAGTCGCCGGTCGTGTTCAACGCCGGCCTCCTGCGCATGCGCGGGCGTGGGATCGACACCTCGACCTGGTGGACGCTCGGCCAGTCGGCCGGGCAGCAGCTGTTCTACCCGCCCGATGTCGGCGGCTGGGACTACACCCGCTGGCTCGACACGGCGACCTTCCGCGCGCGCTGGTTCATCGCCGCGCTCGTACAGGGAGCCGGCCAGCCGACCGACTCTCCGAGCGATCCGGCGAAGCTCGTCGACCGTTCGATCCAGTTCTGGGGCTTCCCGACGATCACACCCGAGACACGCGACCTCGTCACCAGGTTCGCCAAGGCGCAACTTGCGCGCAAGAACCTCGCCTCGGATGTCGAGACCGCCGTGCGGCGGTTGATCGCTTCCTCTCCCGACCTCCAGACCGCCTGATGAGCAACTGCCGCGACTGCAACCGGACGGAGTTCCTGCGGCGGGCGACCGCAGAGGCGGGGCGTGGACTGCCGGGGATCGAGCCGGGAATGCCGCTCCCGGCCGGCACCGGCCTCACCCGCCGCGGCTTCGTGTCGCGTGCCGCGGGGCTCGCGCTCGCGGTCTACGGCGGCGCCAACCTGAGCTCGTACGCCTTCGACGACGGGATCGCACAAGCCGCCTCGCTCGCGCCGTCGACGCAGCGCGTGCTCGTCTCCGTCTTCCTGGCGGGTGGAATCGACGCGCTCTCGGTGCTGTTCCCGGCCGGCGACCCCGCCTACTACTCGCTCCGCCCGACCCTGGCTCTCTCGCAGAGCTCGGGCCGGCCCTTCGCCGAGGACGCCCGCCTTCGCTGGCATTCCGCCGCGAGTGGCATCGCAACCCTCCACGGCGAGGGGAAGGTTTCGGTGCTGCCGGCGATCGGGTACGCGAACTCCGACAAGTCCCATTTCACATCCCGCCATTACTGGGAGGTCGGCGCGACCGACGCGAACCTCCGTACCGGCTGGATGGGCCGGTACCTCGACGCGGTCGGCACGCAGGACAACCCGCTGCAGGGCCTGACGCTGGACGTCGCCCTCCAGCCGGCGCTCGCGACGGCGAAGGTGCCGGTGGCGACGCTCCAGGCGGCCGACCAGTACACGTTCGCCGCGCCCGGCCTCCCGGCCCATCCCCTCGAGTCGTCGATCATCGAGGAGTCCGCGAACATCGGTGCCGCCCACGCCAAGTCGACCGACGCGGGGCTGAAGCAGGCGGGCACGATCGCGGTCGAGTCGAACGCTCTCTACCAGCAGCTCGGCTCGCTCCGGTACGGCTTCAAGAGCCCGGTCGCGTATCCGGCCACGACCGATCCGTTCCCGCACCGGCTCGCGGGCCTCGCGGAGATGATCGCCGAGGGCTTGCCGCTTCGCGTCGTGTCGATCACCTCGCCCGGCCACTTCGACACGCATGCGACGCAGGCGGGCACGCTGAGCAGCGGGCTCCAGCTCACCTCCGATTCGCTGCTCGCCTTCCAGCGTGACCTCGAGTCGCGCGGCGTCGCCGACCGCGTGCTCGTGCACGTCTGGTCGGAGTTCGGCCGGCGTGCGGCGGAGAACGCCTCCGCCGGGACCGACCACGGGTCGGCCGGCGTCGGATTCGTCATCGGAACGAGGGCGAAGGGGCAGCAGGTCGGGACGTTCCCTGGCCTCACCGGTGGTCTCGACGCCCAGGGGAACCTGCTTCCGACCAGCGACTTCCGTGCGGTGTACGCAGCTCTGCTCGAGCAGTGGCTCGGCACGGACGCGAACCCGCTCATTCCCGGCGCGGCCGCGTACCAGCGACCGGCGCTCGTCAAGTGAGGAATGCGCTCGCCGCGCTCGCGGCTCTGGCCCTGCTCCTCACCGGCACCGCCGCGCAAGCTTCTGCGCCGCCGTGCTCCTGCGCGCCTCCAGGTTGTCGCGAAGGAGTTCTACTTCGTCCTGTCACGGCATTCGGTGGTGGCGGGCCCGGCGATCGTCGAGCTCGTGAACTTCGGCGAGGACCCGCACGACTTGCGGCTCCAGCGGGTCGGCGGCACGCGTGTGTTCGCGACCCCGCAGGTGCAACCGGGCGACCACTACGACCTGAGCCTCAGCCTTGCTCCTGGCCGCTACCGCCTCTGGTGCAGCATCGCGAACCACCGCCAGCTCGGCATGCAAGCCGTGGTGACGGTGGTTGCGAAGAAGAAGTAGGGAACGCAACTAGGCGATGAAGGGGGTTACCGCGGCCGTCGCCTGGGCGGCCGTGAAGACCTTCGGCAGATCAGGCGCCGGGACGATCGCCCCCTCGCCGATGTTCGTCAGGACGCTCAGGTGGCGCGACTCGCATGCCCCGATCTCGGCTGCGACACCCTTCAACTCGTTGCTCGAGAAGGCCGTGACCGCCCCCATGTAGGCGCCGACGAAAGCGGTCTCGAGCGCCTCGCCGAGCTTGCCGATGTTCGTGCGCGACGAGAACGATCCGCTCGGGTACTTGAACTTGAGCCCGGCCGGCGTCGCTGTCTTGAGGACGCCCTTGAGCGCGTTGTAATGGGCGACCTCGTTCGCCTTCGCTCCGACGAGATACGAAAGCTCGTCGCCGGTCAGCTTCTTGGACGCGATCGCGCGGGCGTAGAAGTCGATCGCGAGCAGTTCGGCGGTCGCGGCCAGCTTTGCGATGTCGGAGTCGGCTATGCCCTTGCCGAACGCGGTTCCCTCCACGAGACCGAGCACGGTGCCACCGGCAACGAGCGCGAGGCCGCCCTTGCTGGCGCGGGTGAGGAACTGTGCGCGGGTGGTGTCAGTCATCTCTTGGATCCCTCCGTTTGTCGTCTTGCCCGCGGGTGCGAGCCGCTCACCATTCGCGCCGAAGGACGAGCCGGTTCGGACCGAGGCGAACCGATTCGCGCGCGGCGCCGAATCGGACGTGAGAATCCGGAATCGATGGCACGCGACCTCGCACACCTCTCCGACGAAGCCGTCATGGCGCTTGCTGCGCGCGCGGACGACCTCGCCTTCGCCGAGCTCTACGACCGGTACGGCCGGGCCGCGTATGGGCTCGCGCTGCGCGTCCTCCGCGACGAGGCGCTCGCCGAGGACGCGGTCCAGGACGCGTTCCTCGCGATCTGGCGCGGCGCGTCTCGCTTCATCCCCGAGCGCGGCCGCGCGAGCTCCTGGATCCTGACGCTCGTCCATCGCCGTGCGGTCGATCTCGTCCGGCGCGAGAACCTGCGGCGCACCGACCAGCTCGACAGCGAGGCGCTCTCGACGGCGGAGGGAAGCGCCGAAGACGCGGCATGGCTTCGCCTCGAGCGCGAGCGGGTTCAGGCGGCGCTGCAGCAGCTCCCCGACCCCCAGCGCGAGGCGCTCGAGCTCGCCTACTACGGAGGGTTCACACAGTCCGAGCTCGCGGAGAGACTCGGCCAGCCGCTCGGTACGATCAAGAGCCGCATGTTCGCAGGGCTGACCCGCCTGCACGAGCTGCTCGAGGCGCCCGGGAAAGGAGAAACGTGGGCAACGACGCCCTCCACGAACTGACGGCCGGCGTACGCGCTCGATGCACTCGACCCGGCGGACGCGCGCCGCGTACGAGGAGCATCTCGCGCGCTGCCCGGACTGTCAGGCCGAGCTCGCGTCGTTGACAGCTGCGGCCGGCGCGCTCGCGTTTGCCGTCGAGCCCGCGGAGCCGCCTCCGGCGCTCCGTGCCAGGATCCTCGCAGCGGCCGGCGCCGAGCGGTCGAACGTCATTCCTCTTCGTGCTCGGTCTCGAACCGACGTCGCCATCCGCGTGCTTGCGGTCGCTGCGAGCGTCGCCGCCGTCGGGCTCGGGATCTGGAACATCGCCCTTCGCAGCAGCCTCGACCGATCGCATCAGGCGTTGCGAAGCGTCCTCCTGCATGGAGCGACAGGTTCCGTCGTGGTCGGACCGGGAGGAGAGGGGACGATGGTCGTCACGAACATGGCCTCGGCGCCCGCGGGGAAGACCTACGAGGCCTGGGTGATCGTCGACGGCAAGGCGACCCCCGCCGGCACCTTCGCAGCCGGTGACAAGACGGTGATCGTTCGCCTTCGTCACCCGGTCCCGAGCGGCGCGATCGTGGCGGTGACGGTCGAGCCGCATGGGCGGGTCGCAGCAGCCGACGGCGCGCCCGTTGGTCACGTCGGCGCCGGTCTGACAAACGTGCGGAAAACTTCTTAGGTGGGTCCAAGGGGCCGCCGGTACAACTGAAGCATGACCCGTTACCGGATTCCCCTGATCGTCCTATCGGCCGCCGCCCTCGTCGTTTTCACAGTCGGCTTCACGACCAAGCACTCGTCTGCGACCTCGGCTGCGGTGGCGCCCGCGACGGCGTCAGCGCTCCAGGCGACCTACATCAACGTCTTTCGCAAGGTTTCGCCGTCCGTCGTGCAGATTCGCACGTCGAGCGGCCTGGGATCCGGGATCGTCTTCAACTCGAAGGGCTACATCGTCACGAACGACCACGTCGTCAGCGGCGTCGACGAGCTTCACGGTGACGACCTCGACGGGCAAGCAGCTGAAGGCGACGCTGGTCGGCGAGTTCGCGGCGGACGACCTCGCGGTGATCAAGGTCGACGGCGGCGCCGGGCTTCGACCCGGCGACGTTCGCCGACTCCGTCCAAGATCAACGTGGGCGAGATCGCGATGGCGATCGGTAACCCGCTCGGGCTCAGCTCGAGTGTCACCGAGGGAATCGTCAGCGCGCTCAACCGACAGGAGCCTGAGGGCAACGGCGTCACGCTCCAGAACGCGATCCAGACGAGCGCTCCGATCAACCCCGGCAACTCCGGCGGCGCCCTCGTCGACATCCAGGGCCGCGTGATCGGGATCCCGACGCTCGCCGCAGCAGGATCCGCAGTTCGGCGGCGCGGCGGCCGGGATCGGCTTTGCGATTCCGAGCAACACCGTCGTGAGACATCGCGGGCCAGATCGCGAAGACCGGCCACGTGACCAGCTCCGGCCGTGCCTACCTCGGTGTCCAGATCGGGGACACCGGCAGCGGCGTCTACGTCGGTGCGGTGACCGCGGGCGGCCCCGCAGCCAAGGCGGGCGTCACGGTCGGCGACGTGATCACGGCGATCAACGGGAAGCCGACGGCGAACTCGGACGATCTCGGATCGGTGCTCGCAGGCTTCCACCCGGGTCAGACCGTCAAGCTGACGATCACGCACCAGTCGGGGACGAGCGGCGACGGTCAGCGTCACGCTCGGCGAGCTCCCCAGCAGCTAACGAAGAAGCGCGGGCTCGCTACTGCGGGCCCATGCCGGGCAGGTCGGCCGAGGTCGGGAGCCCCTCGGGGCCCTTGCCGCGGAACGCGTCGCGGAACGTCGTGAACGCAGCCTTGTCGAATCCCGGGCAGACCGCGATGTGGCCGATGCCGTAGTCGCCGTTCTTGTAGTAGTGCGCCGGGTTGCCCGTCCACGCGGTGATGGCGACCTTGTCGCCGAGCGCGGCGATCGGAGTTCCGAACATCGCTGCCGGGCTTGCGGTGTAGAAGGACTGGAGCTTGTCGACGGTCGAGGCCGCGACCTTCGGCCCCCACCACAGGACGACGCCGCCGTGCTCCTCGTTGTGCACGACCTGGCGCGGGTTCACGGGGCTCGTGTAGAAGCCCCAGACCGCCCAGCGCCCGTAGTGGCCGCCGGCCGCGGGCGGGAACGTCGACCACTTCACCTTGCTCGTCAGGGTCGGGACGTCGTTGTGGAAGTTCGCCTTGTCCTTCGGTGGGAACGGCTTGACGTCCTTGTACGTGCAGCCGGCCGCGACCATCGTGTCCTTGACGTTCGTCGTGCTCGCGCTCTTGCTGCTTCCTCCTGAAAGAGCGAACCCGGCGCCGGCGATCGCAGCGATGACGACGACGACGACCACGAGCCAGACCCACTTCGGAATCGACCCGAGAGACGACCCGCCACCTGAGGGCTTCTTGTCACGGCGCATCGGCGCCTGGACCGGGCGGGGAGGCCGAGGCGTGCTGGGCTTCTTCGCCACGGGCACAGCTTACGGTCTCGGTCGCCGGTCGCGCGGGACCAACCGGAGCGACGAAAACGGTTGCGGCCGCGCCGTCTCTGTCCGTTTGTGCACGAAGGCACGAACTCTTCGCTCGAAGGCGGCTGGCGACCCCCGGACGCGCTGACCGGGCCATCCCGGAATGGCGTCTTGTGGCGTTCGGAACTTGGCTTGCGAGGGCGCTTGACGCCTTTCATACGTTGTTGACGCGGCAAGTAATTTTGAGTGTGCAAAACAAGGGAAGGAGTCCACTTCATGAGCAATGCCTCGACTGCGGTGGTCGCCGCTCCGCACGCGACCGCCCCGCTCCACGCCGTTACGACAGGTCCCGACGCCGGCGCGTCGGAGGAGAACCGCTGGCTCCTCGGCTTCGGGCTTCCGTGCCTCGTCGCCTCGCTGCTTCGTCGCCGCGGCGATCGGCGCCGGCAAAGAGTGGCTGATGGGTTGCGCGATCTTGTCGCTGCTCGTCGCGATCATCTCGGTGACGTGGCTCGCGATCAGCTCTGACACGAACGCGAACGCCTAGCACCAGCACGTTTCTTTCGATTCGAAGACAGCCGGGACGCGTCAAGCGTTCGTCTCGGCGTGGTCCAGAGGAGTGATCCACTCCGCCTCACCCTTGAAGCGGTGACGGGAGCGAGAGCCGCCTTCCGGCGGCCCCGCACGTCCATCCTCTGCCTTGTCGTCCTACGCGGCGACGGGCTCCGGCACCGAGCTCGTGACCGGGGATCGGCTCGGAGCTCGTCTCGGGGGCATGCTCGAGCTTCGGAAGCCAGCCGAGCCAGCTCGGCAGGTACCAGTTCCAGTCGCCGAGCAGCTTCATCGTGGCCGGCAGGAGCACTGCGCGGACGATCGTCGCGTCGATCAGGACGGCGGCTGCGAGGCCGATGCCCATCTCCTTCATGTCGACGATCGGCAGCGTGGCGAAGATCGAGAACACGCCGACCATCACGAGCGCTGCGCTCGAGACGACGCCGGCCGTGGTCTTGATCCCGTGGGCGACCGCGTCCCCGGTCGTCATGCCGCGGTCGTACGCCTCGCGGACACGGCTGAGGATGAAGACGTGGTAGTCCATCGAGAGCCCGAACAGGATCACGAACATGAAGATCGGGAGCCAGAACGCGATCCCGCCGTTGCGACTGGAAGTTCAGGATGTTCTCGCCCCAGCCGTACTGGAAGATCGGCGACGAGCACGCCGTACGCGGCGCCCACCGAGAGCAGGTTCAGCACGATCGCCTTGATCGCGATCACGATCGAGCGGAACGAGATCAGCAGCAGCATGAACGCGAAGGTGAGCACGAAGCCGAACACGAGCGGCCACGAGCGCTTGAGCAGCGCGTTCGCGTCGGCCGACGCCGCCGTGCCGCCGGTGACCGCGTAGGTCGCGCCCGGGAGCGTGCCGATCGTCGCCGGCAGGATCTCCGTCGCGGAGCGTCTTGAGCGCGGCGTTCGACACGGAGTCGGTGCCGTTGCCGTCGAGCGGGATCGCGACGCGGGCGGCGGTGTGCGTCGAGTTGACGTCGACCTCGATCGGGCCGTGCATCTGACCGCTCGCGAGCGCCTGCGCGCGGAGCTGCGCGATCGCCGCGATCGTCGCCGGCGAGTCGGTGTTCGCCTTGATCGCGACGATCGCCGGGGTCGCGCCGCCGGGGAACGTCTCCTGGATCTTGTCGATCGTGGCGACCGTCGGGACGCCCTTCGGGAGCGTGTCGAGCCCGGACTGCGCGGTGTGCAGGTTCAGCACCGGCACCGCCATCACGAGGAGCACGGCGGTGGCGGCGATCGCCGAGACGAGCGGGTGCCTGAGCGCCGGGGTCAGGATCGCCGACCAGAACCGGTTCTCGCCGCTCTGGCGGCGGAGCCGGCCGAGGAACGGGATGCGGCCCTTCTCGACCCGGTCGCCGAGCTTCGAGAGCAGCGCCGGCAGCACCGTCAGCGAGCCGAGCATCGCGACGCCGACGACGATCATCGTCGCGATCCCGAAGGACAGGTACGTCTTGTCGCCGGAGAAGAGCATCCCGGCCATCGCGATCATCACGGTCACGCCCGAGATCAGCACCGAGCGACCGGAGGTCGCAGCGGCGGCCTCGAGTGCGGCGCGATGCCCCTTCCCTGCGGCCCGCTCTTCCCGCTCGCGCTTCAGGTAGAAGAGCGAGTAGTCGACGCCGACGGCGAGGCCGACGAGCAGGAGCACGGCGCTGACGTTCTGGTCCATCGGGACGAGGTGGCTCGGCAGCGCGACCAGGCCGATCGTCGCGAAGACCGCCGACAGCGCGAGCAGCAGCGGCACGCCCGCGGCGACGACTGCGCCGAAGACGAGCAGCAGGATGAGGAGCGTGAGCGGAATCGACCGCTCGCCGGCCTGCGCGAGCTGCTGCGTTGAACATCTTGTTGAGCGCCTTGCCCGAGCTGATCGAGCCGGCCTCGCCGACGTAGAAGCTCGGGTGGGCCGTCGCGACCTTGGCGGTCGCGGTCGTGATCGCGTCGACGTTCTTCGTCGCGACCTTCGAGTCGCCCTTCATGTCCCACTCGACGAGCACCGTGTGGCCGTCGGCCGAGATCTGATCCGAGCGGCCCGCGGCGTACGGCGAGCGGAGGTTCTTGATCGTCGAGAACGGCTTCACCGCATTGCGACGACGTCGTCGACCGTCGCCCGGAAGGCCGGGTCGGTCGCTGTGAGCTGTCTTGCTCTGGACGAGGACGATCTCGGTCTGCGGATCCGACTGGAAGCCGGCGTCGCGCAGGATGTGGTCGGCGCGGTGAGACTGGCCGACGTTCGCGTCGTTCTGATCGATGTTCTTCGTCCCGACCGCGATGCCCGACGGCGACGGCGACGATCACGAAGGCGAGCCAGCCGAAGACCGCGGTCTTCCAGTGGCTTGCGCTCCAGCGACCCATGCGGGCCGCGACGTTGTTGGACTTCCTCAAAGGTGACATGGCCTCACCCCCTCCGTTTCTCTTGTCTGGTTGTTGTGAACTGCTTGATTCGAGATTCGCAGCCCAGACTTCGAACGGCGATGCGGCGGGCAGGTGTCTTTGGGTGCGGCTAGCCGCACCACGCGAGCTACTTGCGCAGGTAGGTGAGCACCGCAAGCACGCGCCGGTGATCGCCCGCGTCGGCTGGGAGGCGGAGCTTCGTGAAGATGCTCGTGACGTGCTTCTCGACCGCGCGCTGGGTGATGAAGAGCCGGTCGCAGATCGCCTGGTTCGAGCGGCCTTCCGCCATCAGCTCGAGCACCTCGCGCTCGCGTGGCGTGAGGTCGGCGAGCGGGTCGTCCTTGCGGCGACGGCCGACGAGTTGCGACACGACTGTGGGATCGAGCGCCGATCCACCCTCTCCCACCCGTCGCACGGCGGCAGCGAACTCGTCGATGTCCGACACGCGGTCCTTGAGCAGGTACCCGACGCCCTCGGCGCTGTCGGACAGGAGGTCGAGCGCGTACTCGGCCTCGACGTACTGGGAGAGAACGACGACGCCTGTGGCCGGATGGTTCTCGCGGATTTCCCGCGCTGCCCGCAGGCCTTCGTCGGTGTGTGTCGGAGGCATCCGGATGTCGACGATCGCGACCTGCGGTGAGTACGAGCGCACTTTCAACATGAGCTCGTCGGCATTCCCCGCCTGGCCGACCACGTCGAAGCCCGCGTCCTAGAGCAGCTTCGCGACGCCCTCGCGGAGCAGAACGGAGTCGTCTGCGATGACGACCTTCACCGGACGGGGATCTCTGCCACGACGCGCGTACCCTCCGACGGCGGGCTCTCGACGCGAAGCGTGCCGTCGAGCGCGGCGACCCGGTCGGCGAGGCCGCGCAGGCCGGAGCCGCCGCCGGAGTCGGCACCGCCGATCCCGTCGTCGGCCACCTCGATCACGACGACACCGTCCAGCCGCTGCACCCGCACGTCGACCGATGTGGCGTTCGCATGCTTGACGACGTTCGCGACCGATTCCGAGATCACGTAGTACGCCGCCGCCTCGATCGCCTCGGGAAGTCGCTCGGGGAGCGATTCGATCTCGACCGGAACCGGCGATCGCGCTGCGAGGCCCTCGAGGGCAGCGCCCAGACCTCTGTCTGTGAGTACCGCCGGGTGGATCCCGCGCGCGAGCTCCCGCAGCTCCTCGAGCGCGTGGGCAAGCTCGTCGCTCGCGCCCACAAGGATCTCGGCTGTTTCGGCCGGGTTGGTCTCGAGCTTCGACTGCGCGAGCCGCAGCGCGAGCGACAGCGACACGAGCCGCTGCTGCGCCCCGTCATGCAGGTTTCGCTCGAGCTGGCGGCGCGCCTCGTCCCCGGCTGCGACGAGTCGCGTTCGCGACGCGCGCAGCTCTTCTTCTTGTTGCTTGCGCTGGGTCACGTCGAGGCCTCCGGCAACGATCCGGATCACTGATCCCGCCTCGTCGAGTACAGGCGCGCTCCGCCACGCGATCACGCGTCGCTGGCCCCGGGCGTTGGTGAAGATGTTCTCGTACTCGGCCGGCGGGAAGTCAGGTGAAGCTTCGTGGAACCGCTCGATCATCGCGTCGCGCTCGTCGTCGTCGATGAAGACATCCCAGAAGTAGCGGCCGCGCACATCCTCTTCGTCCCCGTGACCGCTGGCAGCGACCGTCGCCGGGTTCAGGTTGCGGATGCGACCTTCGACGTCGAGGCTGACGAGCAGGCTCGGTGCGGTGTCGACGATCGTCGTCAGGAAGTCGTACTGGGCCCTCAGCTCGGTCTCGAGTCGCTCGTTGTCGAGCGCGAGGGCAACGGTCGCCGCCGCGCTCCCGACGAGCTCGGCTTCGTCCTCGAGCGATTCGTCGTGGACGATCGCCCCGATTGGCCGCCCGTCATGCTCGACCATCGTCGCCGTGCGACCCGAGCCCGGTTGCGGGAGCTCGAATCTTCGGCCGTCGCGGTCGACGAACCGTCCCTCGCTCGACGGCGTAGGCGAGCTCGACTGACGGGTCGCCGAGCGCTTCGGCGATCGCGTCACGAAGGGGCGTGCCCTCCCCGATCGCGACGACGAGACGTGCCACGGACCCGCGCGCGAGGTGGCTGCGGAGGATCCCGAACAGGAACGCGAAGGGAACAGCGGCAAAAAGGACGAGGAAGACCGGAGCCAGCGCGTCCGAGACGCCGGTCGAGAAGTTGGCGCTCAGGTTTCCGAGCAGCAGGAGGAAGAGCGCAGCGGCCCCCGCGGCGTAGACCGGGAACAAGATGCGGCGCAGGGCCTTGCTCGCCCGCCGCCAGCGCAGGAACAGGACTCCGACGACGGCGACGATCAGGCCGACGACGATCAGCGACGTGACCGTCAGGACGATCCTCTCGACCGTGTGCGACTCGTACAGGACGATGACGCTGTCTCCGCAGTTACGGCACGAAGACGGGTGCTTTGCGAAGAGCAGGAACAGTGGAGCGAAGACGAGGATGAAGGCGGCCGTGAACCGGACGATCAACCGGTCCGGTCGCGGTGCGAGCCTTCCCGTCGGGAAGGCGAGGACGAGGGCGGTGAACGGGATGAAGGCGAGGCTGCCGACGAACTGCGAGAACGTGTAGACGGTGTTGCTGTTCGCGTCGTTGAGCGCCCCGAGGAACCACAGGTAGCCGACCCCTGCGAGGTAGAGGCCCGTGCGGTTCTCAGGCCGGCGGTTGATCGCCACCAGGCCGGCAACGATGAACGAGAGCCCAGCCGTAAGTGCGAGGGTGAGCTGGGTGAGCTTGTGGTCGTCGTGGTTGCTCGAAAGGACCAGCGCGACCGCGGCGGCCGCCTCCGCGAGCGCGACGGCGATGGCCAGAACGAGAACGCGCGTGCTCAACGAAGGAGCGAGCGCACCGCTGCGCCCGAGAGTTCGGCCTTTGGCACGAAGCCGCAGGCTCCGCAAGCCGCGATTTGCGCGCCGTAGTCGCTTGCGTCGCGACTGGAGACAAGGATCACCTCCGGGTTGCAGCCGTTCGCGGTCGAGAGGGACTCGCAGACTTCGAATCCGGTCATGTCGGGGAGCTGGACGTCGAGCAAAACGATCTCAGGGCAGAGGCGGTGTGCCTCGGCCAGGGCCGAAGCGCCGCTCTCGGCCTCTCCGATCACGTCGAAGCCCTCGGCTTCGAGGATCGCTTGGGCCGACGCGCGGAAGCTCGGGTGGTCGTCCACGATCAGGACCGTCTGTGCCATGGGCGCATCGTGGCAGAGAGCGCGAGTCATGGCCATACGGCTACCCGCACTCTTACGGGCACTTGCCTCTTCTCGGGGACTGCCGTTCGCGGGCCCGCTGCCGATGCATGGGGCAGGTACCGGGCCCCGGGTGAGCGAAAGAGGCAGCGGTGGACGTCTATCAAGGCGAGTTCGGGATCGAGCAGGCAGAACGGCTCCTCTGGCGGGCAGGGTTCGGGCCGCGTCCCGGCGAAGCGGCCGCGCTCGTCGCCAAGGGATTCGGCCGGTGCCGTCTCCTCGCTCGTCGATCCCGGCCCCGAGAAGCTCGTCGGGCCGCCGCCGCGCAACGACAAGGGCCATCCGCTGGCTCCCTACTCCGCGTGGGGTGAGGACCACTGCTGGTGGCTCGACCGGATGGTGCGCACGTCGCGGCCTCTCGTCGAGCGGATGACGCTCGTCTGGCACGACTGGTTCGCGACCTCGAACAGCGGGGTCAACTCGCAGCGGCTGATGCTCGACCAGAACCGCCTCCTTCGCAGCCACGCGCTCGGATCGTTCGAGAAGCTGCTGCTCGACGTCACGCGCGACCCGGCGATGCTGCTCTGGCTGAACGGCACCGACAACCGCAAAGGCGCGCCGAACGAGAACTACGGCCGCGAGATGATGGAGCTCTTCACGCTCGGCGCCGACACCGGTGCCTACACCGAGGAAGACGTTCGCCAGCAGGCGCGATCGCTCACCGGCTGGCGGGACCGGTGGAGCAAGAACGACGGTCCCGTCGACTTCCACTTCGATCCGGCCGAGCACGACGACGGGGTCAAGACCGTGTTCCGAAAGAGGGGCAACTTCAACTGGCAGGACGCCTGCACGCTGTGCCTCGCGAACCCGCACCACGCGTCGTTCTTCGTCACCAAGCTCTGGTCGTATTTCGTCCCGACCCCGCCGAGCAAGGCGACACTCGCCGGGCTCGAGGCGATCTACACGCCGAACACACGAGGTGAAGCCGGTCGTCGAGGCGATTCTCCGCCATCCGGACCTCTACGAGGGGCAGCGCATGGTCCTGCCGCCGGTCGTGCACACCGCCGGACTGCTCCGCCGCATCGGCGCCGGGATCACGAACACCGAGCTGGGGCTGGATCGGCCAGCTCGCCGGGCAGCAGCTCTTCTACCCGCCGAACGTGGCCGGCTGGGACGACACGCGCTGGCTCGACACCGCCACGTTCCTCGGCCGCTGGACGGCCGTCAACTACATCCTCAAGGATCACGCTCTCAGCCCCGACCATCCGCCGCCGGACATGCCTTCGGATCCGGCGGTGCTGGTCGACCGGGCCGTGGAGTTCTGGCGGAGCCCGCCGATCTCCACCGCGACGCGCAACCACCTGATCGGGTTCGCGCAGCGTGCGCTCGGCGACGGGAAGGCCGACTGGGAGAAGAAGGCCTACCCGGTGCTCGTCGAGAACGCCTTGCGCCAGCTGATCGCCGTGTCCCCCGACCTCCAGACCGCCTGATGACCCGCTGCTGCGACGAGTTCTCGCGCCGTGCCGTCGCCGGCGAAGGGCGTGCGTGCGATCGAGCCGGGCATGCCGCTGCCTGCCGGGACGGGCATCAGCCGTCGTGCGTTCGTCGCGCGCTCGCTCGGGCTGGCGCTCACCGTCTACGGTGCCGGGCGCCTCGGGATCTTCGAAGAGGGCATCGCGGCGGCATCGGCAGGAGGGCAGGGAAGGATCCTCGTGTCCGTGTTCCTGCCCGGCGGCGCCGACGGCATGTCGATGCTCTACCCGGACGGCGACCCGCTCTACCGCAAGCTGCGCCCGAGTCTCGCCCTCTCCGGACGGACAGGCGTTCACCGAGGACACACGCCTCTTCTGGCATCCCGCGCTCTCGCCGCTGGCTCAGCTGCACTCGGAGGGAAAGGTCTCGGTGCTGCCGGCGGTCGGCTACAGCCATCCCGACCAGTCGCACTTCACGTCCCGCCACTACTGGGAGGTCGGCGCCATCGACCAGGACCTCCGCACCGGCTGGCTCGGCCGCTATCTCGACGTCGTCGGCACGCCCGACAACCCGCTTCAGGGCCTCTCGATGACCGGCCAGCTCGAGCCGGCGCTCGCGACTGCGAAGGTGCCGGTCGCCGCGATCAACGGTCCCGACCAGTACACCTTCTGGGTTCAGAACGTGTGGGGCAGCGTCCAGAACCGGATGCTCGACGCGGTCGGCGGATTCGGGACGCTCGCGGGGAGCGACCCGGCGATGCGGACGGCGGCGAATGTCGCCGTCCAGTCGGATCGCCTCCGCCGGCAGCTGCTTCCGTTCGCCGACAAGACGAAGCTCGTCGCGCCCGTCCCGTATCCCGAGTCGAGCGACAGCTTCCCGGCGCACCTCACAGGGTGTCGCCGCGATGATCGGAGCCGGGCTGCCGATGCGCTGTGTCGCTCTCGAGGCGAGCGGGGAGTACGACACCCATTCCGGCGAGCCTGCCGCGCTCGGCACCGCATTCGACCTGACCGCGAAGTCGCTCCTTGCGTTCCAGCGCGACCTCGAGGCGCGAGGCGTCGCCGACCGCGTGCTGACCCTCGTCTGGACGGAATTCGGCCGCCGCGCGCAGGAGAACGGCTCGCAGGGAACCGACCACGGCGCCGCCGGGACGGCGTTCCTGATCGGCACGAGGGCAGCCGGCCAGATGGTCGGCGAGTTCCCGGGCCTCAGCAACGGGCCTCGACGCGGACGGCAACCTCAAGGCGACCTCCGACTTCCGCGGCGTCTACGGGTCGCTGCTCGAGCAGTGGCTGTCGTTCGACGCCGAAAAGGTCATCCCCGGTGCGAGGTCATTCGCCCGGCCGAAGCTGATCCGCGCGTGAACCTGCTCGCTCGATCCGCCTTGGGAGTGCACGCGGCTACCCTGGGCTGATGGTCCGGCGTTGTGCTCGGGCCGCCGCGTTGTTTTGTTGCGCCGTGTGCAGCCTGTTCGGCCCGGCCGCTGCAAGCGCCAGCCAACCGCTCGGCGACCTCGATATCTCGAATCTGTCGCTCGCCGTCAACTCGACCGGCGAGGCGCTCCTTACCTACACACGCTCGAACGGCCAGCTTCGCCACGTTCTGGCTTGGGGCGCGCTGAACGCGAATCCTCCAGATCCCAACGTGCCCCAGGTGCGGTTCCAGATGGACTACACGGGTGGCCGGCTGAAGTACCAGAACCCGGGTTACTGGACGAGGTTCGAGAACAGCTGCCGTCCCTACGACGGGCCACAGCTCGTCTACCTCGTCGCCGCGTGCACCGCGCCCGACGGAACCTACTGGGCTGTCCAGTCATGGCAGAAACTTCTTCCGATGCGCGGGTTCGCACCGTTCAAGCCCCAGCAGGCATCGTTCGGGTTCAACCTCTCCCACTGGGCGGTCCCACCGCCGTGCTCGAGGTGTCCCAGAACTTCACCTACGACGGCACCTGGACGGGGCTGTTCGGGCGCATGACGTATGACGGCGTCCCGGTATTCGGGTACAAGACGCCGTCCTCGACCAAGCGTGGAGACGGCTACGCCCGATTCGTGTACATCGACACCCACGACTCCGTCTATGGGCCTGGCTGGCGCCACGACGCGGGCAAAGTGCTCCATCGGGGGAACGGAGCGTTCTGTTACAGCTTCGTCCCGCAGGTTCCGCCCCCGGGATACCCCGACAGCGCGCCGCGCGGCCCGGGTAACGGCGACCTCGAGCGCGTCACCGTGCTTGGCCCCGGCGTGACACCCGACGTGCAGTGGGTCGGCCCGGGGCTCGGCGCCTACGACCCGGCCCAGGACGAGATCTACAACGATCTCTTCGACCGGCTCGTCGGGCGGGATGACCAGGTCTGCAAGAACGAACGCTGAAAGGGCAGGCCGTGCGTAGGCAAGAATCGAACTTGCGCACGAGGTCTTAGGAAGCGGCTAGCAGGCCGCCCCGGCGGGAGCGGCGCGTCGGGCTGGAACGTGACGGCGCGGCCGGGGATCTTGCCCGCGATGATCGCGCGGCCCCGGTTCCACAGGTCGTAGCCGTGCTTGCTCTGGGTCACCCAGCCGACGACAGGGCGCTGCAACGTGCTCGCGAGCTGCATCAGGACGCCCGCGTTTGCGGTTTGGTTGCACGTTGCACCACCGAATTCCCGCTGCTCGGAGGGAGAGATACTCCAGATCACCGTGAGCTGCGTCCCTTGGCGGACGAGTTGCGCGAGCCCGTCGAGGCTGACGCTTCGCTGCCTGAGCGCGTCGTCGGAGCCGCCGGTTTCCAAGTCGATCTCCTTCGCAGTCTCGTGCGTGGGTGGCAGGGCGTGGCGTCTCGCGACCAGGTCGAGGAAGGAGTCGATCACGATCAATCTGTCCGGGTGAATCTCCGGATGATGGGATGCCAGTGTCGCGACGCCAAAGCCGGAGTACGAGACTCCGATCAGCACGAGCTTCCCGCCGACACTCGCGTGCAGTGCCTCGATCTTTCCGGCGAAGCTCGTGAGGTAGCCAGGATCGCCCCAGTCGAGATGGCGCTCCTTGCGTAACCCGTAGCCTGAGTAGCCGTCCTTGGAGTACCGGCCGCAGAGCAGCGTGTAGCCGGTGTGCTTGCGCCAGGGCCTGGACCTGAAGACAGTAGGGCCAGCCGCCCGTCGTGACCATCAGGCCGCGCGGATGGGCGACCGGGTAGACGCTGGTGATTGCCGGGTCGTCCGCTTGTGTCCGGACTGACCGGGTGCCGCGCCGGCGCGGCGGTCGCGGTCGACGACAAGCGCGGTACCGGCCACGACAGCGAGCAACGTCCATGAGCACTCGGGTTGGCCTACGGCTCGTCGAATTCGGCTCGGCATGCGATCGTCGGAGACTCGACGGCGGACACGAGCAGCGGCACGGGTTGTCGCTGGCCGCCTGCGACCACTGTACGCGAGCGCTGGCCGATTGGCGGTCGGCTGTCGTCCGTAGTAGTCCGCACTCATGATCGGGCTGACGACCGGATCCGCGGGCTGCCTGCGCGGTGCAATGTACGACCTATGCGCGAGCAAGTCTTGAGGGGCGCCGGAACGGTTTCGGCCGTCGTTCTCGTCGGTAGCTTCGTGCTCCTTGCGGGCGTTCCCTCATACGGGTCGTCCAGCGTGTCGCGTTTCGCGCCAACGCCGAACGGGCCGGTCTACGGAGGCATCCCCGGCGCATTGCCGCCGCATTTTCAATACGTCCAGAACGGTAACTACCGCGGCTGGCCGATCGCCCCGAAGCATTCGCAACACCCGGTTCGAGGCTCGTTCCTCGATCCACGCGGAAAAGACGACACTGCGACGTCCGGCTACCACTTCGGCATCGACGTCAGCGTCGACGACGGTCATCCCGAAACCGGCGCGCCCGCTCTGGCCTCCCACCGTGTCTATGCCGTCGAGTCTGGCACGGTCAGCGCGCCGGCGGGCAACTCCGCGCGCCCGTGCCTCGACCGGCGGCTCGAAGTCGGCCATTTCGCCTACTGGCACGTCTCGCCGACTGTCAGCCTGCGCCAGCATGTGCAGGCAGGCCAGCAGATCGGCTGGTCTTGCCTCGGCGTCTGGCACGTGCATGTCTCCGAGTGGCAGCCGTACCAGGGCCGGCGTGTCTGGGTCGACCCGCTCCATGCAGGCAGCCCGCTTTCGCCGTACGTCGACACCGCGGCTCCTCTGGTGAACGCACTCGTGTTCGTGACGCCAGCCAAAGAAGCCGTGGTTGCCGACCGTCAGTCTCGCCCAGCCCGACACCTCGACGGTGCTTCCTGCCGACCGGCTTCGCGGTCTTGTCGAGCTACGCGCCAAGATCGCCGACCCGCAGTCGTATCTCGGCTTCCTCGCGACGAATCCGGCCTGGCCGACCTCATTCACGCCGTTCCGGGTCGCCGTGCAGATTCGTAACTCCGGAACCGGTCGAGTGGTGCTGAACCGAACCAGCTTCCGCGCCGACCAGATGCCCCAGACGCCATACGTCGTCCACTACGCGCCGGGAACGATCGAGGACGACAACATGCAGGAGTGCGTCGGGCCGCCCGCCAAGGCTCATTGCGCCGGTACCTACTGGTTCCGCCCTTTCTCGCGCTTCCGTGAGGAGTTCTGGAACACTCGCGCCGTCCCAAATGGGGCCTACGACGTCACGGTGCGCGCGTACGACATCCAGGGCAACGCCGTCGCCAAGACGGTAAGGGTCGCGGTCAAGAACTAGACCGTTGTCTTCGGACGATCGAGGCTTCAGCACCTTACGCCGCGACAAGCAGTTCGCCGGCGGGGCTCCATCCAGGGTGTCCGCGCTGCGCGGCGTACACGTACGGGTGCTGGAAGAGCTCGAGCGGATTTTCGCGTTCGTGCACGTCCATCTCGATGACCTCGCCGGTGGCGTCCTCGACGACCACGGCGGCACGTCCGGTGCGACGGCTCCAGAGGAGCAGGACCTGCGTGCCTCCGGCGTCGCGCGAGGCCAGTTCCTTCGGGTTCGGATCGAATGTCAATCGATGGGGCTTCATGTCGGTCGCTCCTGTACTCGGTTCGGTGGCGAGATGCAACTGGCTCTCGTTGGCTGTGCGGTTCCTTCGAGGACGTTGTACTCGGCGACGCGTCAAGGCCGGGAAAGCACTCGACAAAGATTCGCACGACATTCGAGAAGAAACGGCCAGTCCGACTGTGTGTCTGACGCTGACGAACTAGACCCGCAGAGGAGAACGCTCAGTCGTCGTCGGCCGGTGCTGGGTCGCGCGGCGTGTCGGGGTCGGCGCCGTAGCGGACGACGACGCTTGTCGTTCCGTTGACGTAGTCGATCTCGTTGATCGTGACGCTGACGATCTCGACCCCCATCCGCTCGGCGAGCATCGTCTTCGAGCGCATCGGGGTTGGTCTCGCTCGTGTCGAGTGTGACCTTGCGGCGTCTGACCGATTTCGTCGTCGTGCCGAGGGTGCGATGATCGATCACGTAAACGGTGGTGAGGACGAGAGCGTTGAGGATCACGACGATGGCGACCTGGGTCTTCTCGAATCCGTTGATCAGCGCGAGCGTGAGCGAGCCGAAGAAGTAGGCGATCTCGATGTTGTCGTAGGGCTCGCTGCGCAGACGGATGATCGAGAGGATCGCGAAGAGCCCGAAGGCGACGCCGACGCTGATCTTCTGCGACCCGATCACGGAGAGCGCGGAGAAGACGCAGACGTTGACGATGACGAACGTGTCGCGCAGGTCGCGCCGGCCGTGCCGGTGCAGGAAGAGCAGGTGGGTGAGGATCCCGATCGCGACGAGGTCGAGGGCGAGGCGCCACGCGAACTCCGGGTAGTCCACCGGTGCGACCTTCGCCAGGAGCAGGGAAATCGTCATCGTGGCGTTCTCCATCTGTTCACGACTCTAAAGCATGTCTTCGCGGACGAGCCGCACACGTCGACCGCGCGGCGCGGCGGGGTCGGGGATCAGCGAACCGTATACGTGTAGATGCCGAGGGCCGTCTGACCCGCTGCCGTGACCTCGATCTTGACTCTCAGGAGCTTGCCCTTCGCCGTCTTCGGGACGACGAACGAGAGCCGTGCCCGTCCCGTTCTTGAACGAGTCCGCGTGTCTGATCGACGTGCCTCCAACCGACGGGGTGCCGACCAACTCGCCGGTCTTCAGGAGCGCGCCGGTGTCGCTGCGGGTCACGGGGAGCGAGAAGGTGAACTGCTTCCCGGCAACCGGTGTCGCCGGCACAGCGACCGGCTTTCCGAGCAGCGGTCTCATCGACGACGGCCTGAGCCCGGCCCGGTGCGGTGGATGAGCCGTTCCCGAGCCACCTGCTCGAGCACCGCCGGGCGGGCGGCCATGAAGGCGATCTTGGCGGCTGCGTCTGCCTCGCCTGTCGGCGACCGACTGCTCGCGCCGGGGGTCGCGCGCACGCCAGGGGGCGATCACGGCCCGAATCGCACGCGCCGTCGTCGCGAGGCCGACGACTTTCTTGTTGGCGGCGATCTGGCGCAACGCGGCGATGTAGAGCGGCTGGCAGGCGGCGTCGGCGAGGCACTCCCGGAACAGCACCCCGTTGCCGGTGAGCCCGAAGTTCGGGCCGTCGACCCACGTCTGGTCGGTGCCGGTGACGATCATCGAGAAGCGGCCCTGCGTCGTCGCTGTGCAGGTCGTAGTTGTTCGGCTGCGCCTGTCTGCGACCCGTACGAGTAGCCGTCCCATTGCCCGATGTAGTGCTCGGCGGCAAAGACACGCGCCATCTCCGCGAGATCGGCGACCGGCTTCATCCGCTCCGACCAGCCGGTCGCGTCGCCCGAGGCGGCCTGGATGAGCGCCTTGAGGTCGGAGATGTCCTTGGACGAGCCCACGCTCACGTCGAACTTGTCGGCATCGCCCGGGATCACGTCGGTCGTGTAGTTCGCCTCGTAGACGTGCTGCGTGCTCGCGAACCAGCGCTTCGCCATGACCTTGTCGATGTTCTCGACGTTCGCGTACAGGCCGTAGTCGTGCGCCGTTCAGGCGTACGTAGGCGTACCCCACGCGCGAGGCCGGCAGGCCGATCGCCGTGAGCATGATCGACGAAGCTGGCCTCCGCGATCATCGAGGGATCCTGGATCATGTTGTTGAGCGTCAGTCCCTTGAGCCCCTGGAACTCCTGCTTGGGGACGGAGTACGCGAACTTGATCTTGAAGGCGGCCTTGCCGTCCAGATCGCGGAAGGCGGAGTGTCCCTTGAGCTTCAGGCCGACCGCATACGGCCCGTACGTCGTCGTGCCGTCATGCAGGGTGATTCGCGCATCCACGTACTTCGTCGGGTCGTCGCGCAACTGGGAGAGCGCGGCGTCGCTTGCCTCGAGCTCGATCGCGTTCACCTGCAGCGGGTTGAAGAGCCAGGCCGCGCCGTCGCTCTGCGCAGCCGTCCCGGCGATGTCGCCGAGCGCAGCGGACGGAAGCGCAGCCAGCGCAACGACGCCTGCGACGATCGCGAGCCGTCGTGGGCGCAGCAGCAGGCTGAGGCGGCGCGGGGCCATGGCACTTGGATAACGGCCTCGGGCCGCGATGCCATCGGGGTCGTCGCGGATCCCTCTTTCCACGAACTACGTACGGCGCGCAGCGCCCGCCGAGACGATCGCACTCTCGTGCGGCGGGTCGCAACAGGTTCGCATGCCGGACGCTGGCCGTCAGCGTGCCCGCGACGGCTGCTTCTGCGCTGAATCAACCCCCCGCGCGGCCGTCCGATAGCGGGTCCATGCTGGCGGGCGATGGCTGAAGCAGCCGCGCCGACCAACTCGCTGCTGTGACTCCCGACCCGGACGACCGTCTGGTTGCGGCGGTGCGCGAGGCCCGGGACGACGCAGCGCCCTTTGCGCTCGTGGCCGCTGGAATCCTCGTGCTGCTGGCGCTCGTGAGCCGGCACGCCCACTGGGACTTGCTTGGACACCCGCTGTGGTGGGTGTGGCTGGTCGTCGCCGCACCGTACATCTTGCTTTCGGCGACGCTGCTTTTCGGTTTGGGCCGCCTCGTGCGACACGATCGCCGGCGGGAGATTGTGATCGTGCTGCTCAGTCTCGTGTGGGCTCTCAATGTCCTGGGTGTCGTTGTGCTCGTCGCGTCGTTGGTGGCTCATTCGGGCGTGCACGTAACGGGACGGCAGTTGCTGGTCAGCGGCGGTGCAGTGTGGTTCACCGACGCCGTGGCGTTCGGGCTCGCGTTCTGGGAACTGGACTGCGGCGGCCCCGTTGCCCGAGCACTCACGGCGGCGCCGCGCACACCCGACTTCCAGTTCCCGCAGGACGAGAACCCAGAGCTCGCACGGGATGGTTGGGCGCCTCGCTTCTGGGACTACTTCTACGTCTCTCTTACGAACTCGATCGCATTCAGCCCCACCGACGCAATGCCGCTTACGCGCCCTGCCAAGACCCTGATGGCAGGGCAATCGATGCTTGCCGCGGTTACGGTTCTTCTCGTCGCAGCGCGCGCTGTGAACATCCTCGCCTAGAAGTGGGTGAGTCACAGGCTTGGAGCTGCAAATCAGCTCTGCTATGGGCGATGCCCCCGGCAAGAATCGAACTTGCGCACGAGGTTTAGGAAACCTCTGCTCTTCCACTGAGCTACGGGGGCGCCGAAGAGGACCTCCGGTCCCCTCGATCTTGCCATGCCCGGGCTCGGCTAGCCCGTTCGCGGCTGCCAGCGGAACCAGCGCAACGCAGCGAAAAGGCCGACGAGGCCCCACCCGGCCACCACAGCGAGCGACCATCCCTCGGCCCACACGTGGTGATCGCGCACCATCACGTCTCGCGTCAGCTTCGTGTAGTGGGTGAGTGGGAGGATGTACGCGATCCAGCGCAGGAAGACCGGATACGCCGTGGGGGAGAAGAACGTGCCCGCGATGATCGCCATCGGCAGGTAGACCGCGTTGATCACGGCCGACGAGCCCTCGGAAGACTTGACGAGGCCGGTGATCCCGAGCCCCATCGCTGCGAACGCGGCCGCACCCAGCACGAGCACCGCCAGCAGCGACAGCGGACGGCTCGGCACGGGGACGGAGAAGAGCACGCGTCCGATCCCGATGATCAGCGCGGCCTCGATCAGGAACACGACGAACGTCGAACCGAGCACGGCCGCGATGTACGTCGCGCCTGGCAGGGGGGTCGTGCGGATGCGCTTGAGGATTCCCGACTCGCGCCTGACGACGAGCGTGATCGCGAGCCCGGCGAAGCAGGTTGCCGCGACCCCGTACCCGATCATCCCGGCCTCGAGGAACGACGAGCCGCGGATGTGCTCCTTGGTGATCAGGTGGTCGCCGTAGATCGCGCCGAAGATCAGAAACAGGATCACCGGGAGGAAGAACGTGAAGAACGCCGCCTCGCGGTTGCGCCAGAACAGCAGCTGCTCCGCCCCGAACTCGTGGAAGAAGAGCCTCACTCGCCGGTCCGAGCGTGAGCTCCAGGTAGACGTCCTCGAGGGTCGGCCTGCGAACCTCGAGGCCGTCCAGAGCCTCGCCGCGTGCGAGCGCCTCGCCGGTCAGCTCGTTCAGCCGGCGGGTCGGGTCGGTCGTGTGCTCGACGACCTCCTGGCCGTCGCGTCGAAAGCGGATCTCCGTCTCCGAGTCGCCGCCGGTCAGCTCGGCCGGAGAGCCTTCGCGGATGATCTCGCCGTTTCGAAGGACCGCCACGCGGTCGGCGAGCTGCTCGGCCTCGTCGAGGTAGTGCGTCGTGAGCAGGATCGTTGTCCCCAGCGAGCGGAGATTGCGGATCGTCTCCCAGGCGGCACGCCGCGCGCCGGGATCGAAGCCGGTGGTCGGCTCGTCGAGAAACAGCAGCTCTGGATCCCCGACGAGTGCGAGCCCGAGATCGAGCCGCCGCTTCTGTCCGCCCGACAGCGTCCGCACTCGCGCGTTTGCCTTCTCGCCGAGGCCGACGATCTCGACGATCTCGTCCACCTCGCGCGGCCGTTCGAAGTAGCCGGCGAACAGCGCGAGGCTCTCTCGTGCGGTCAGGTTCGGGTAGAGCGACGACGACTGGAGAACGACTCCGACCCGCTGCCGCCAGTCCTTCCCGGCCCGTTGGGGATCCTGGCCGAGGACATCCACTTCGCCCGAGTCGCGCTTGCGGTAGCCCTCGAGGATCTCGACCGTCGTCGTCTTGCCGGCCCCGTTCGGCCCGAGGAGCCCGAATACCTCTCCGGCGCCGATCTCGAACTCGATCCCGCGCACCGCTTCGACCTCGCCATAGCTCTTGCGAAGGTCGCGGACGGAGACGGCGCTCAGAGCTCGACCTCGTGGAACCCGGCCGTCGGAAACGCGACGTCGCGGCCGGTGAGCTCGAAGACGATCTCGCTGCAATCAGGCTGGTGACCGACGATGACGACAGTCTCTCCCCGCCCGGCGACAAGGGCCCTGATGTCGTCTGCCGTTGCTCCCGGTGCAAGGCGCGTGTCGATCTCGAGCTCGACCCCGGCGGCCTCGGCGATCGGAGTCGCCGTCTCGACGGCGCGCAGCGAGCGGGCTCGAGATCACGGCGTCCGGTCTTGCGGCTCGCAGCTCCTTGGCGAGAGCAACCGCTGCCCTCTGGCCTTTCGGGGCGAGCGGTCGCGAAGCGTCCGGGGATCCGGGCACGGCCTTCGCGTGACGAACGACGATGAGGCGCACGCGCCGAAGAGTAGAGGCTCGGTGCCAGATGGCCTCCAGGGCAGCGGCTGGCGGGTGGGGTCTCGGAGCGCGCATACTTGCCGTGGATGAGGCGCGTTCTTCTCCTCTGCGCGATCGCGGCGGCCGGCATTCTGGCCGCATCCGGCTCATCGGCCGTCGGGACGAAGGCCGTCGCGAGCGTGTGCGCGTCGGGCAAGGCGGTCGGTACGGCGTGCTACCCGCCGTGCCCGCTCTTCCCGAACTGGACGAGCCGCACGAACGGCACGGTCTCCGCCGGCGCAACGGCAGACGGCCTCGGCCTCACTGCAAGATGCGTGTTCGACCCCGCGAGCACTTTGTGCGACGCAGTCAAGGGGTCGTGCTCTTCCTCGACCCCTCCGGCTGTCTCCCTCACGTTCCTCGTCACATTCGCGCCGGCGAACGCGACGAAGACAACCGTCCAGGGGTGCTCACCCACGACGGCTGTGTCAGGCACGACGGTGACGCTCTCGAGCTACGGGCAGGTGGCGAACATCCAGTTCACGGTCGACGGTTCCGGCGCGAACGCGGTTCTGTTCCCGAGCCAGAATGGCGCGGCAAGCACGAACCTGAGTGACGTGGAAGCGAACATCCTCGGAAACGCCAGGGCCTACCTCGACGCCTTCAACATGCTCGACAAGGGTTGCAACGTCCCGGTTCTTCTCAGGTTCTCTGCCCCGTTGCCCCCCAATCCGACCAAGCTCAGCGGACGCACCACCTGGCCTCTGCGCGTGACCGGCGGCAACAAGGGGACCCCAATCACCATCTCCGGGAAGACCCCCAAGGTGTGCGTTCTCGTTCGCTCTGGGAGCACCGTGACGCTGCGCCTCGTCGCCACGGGCACGTGCACCGTGTCCGCCCGCCAGGCCGGAGCCGGCGGTTCGGTCCCGGCGACCGCTGGAATCTCCTTCAAGATCACGTAGAAGCAGCGCCTAGGATCTTCGCCGTGGGCGACCTCAGCGTTTCCGCCGAATACTTCGACAGTTCGTATTTCGGCTGGCAGGGAGATCAGGCCGCCCGGTCGGCTCGCGTCGTCGTGCCGATGCTCTGTGAGCTGCTGAGCCCGGGGAGCGTGGTCGACGTCGGGTGCGGCTCGGCAGCCTGGCTCGAGGTCTTCGTCGCGCACGGCGTCGAGGACGTGATCGGGATCGACGGGCCGTACGTTGCTCCCGAGTCGCTGAGAATCCCGCCCGAGCGTTTCCTCGGCCGCGATCTCAGCGAGCCCTTTGCGCTCGAGAGGACGTTCGACCTTGCGATCTCGCTCGAGGCGGCTCACTACGTTCCCGCCGAGCGGGCGGCCGCGTTCGTCAGCTCGTGCGCCGCCCTTTCCGAAGCGATCCTCTTCTCCTCGGCGATCCCTCACCAGAAAGGAGGGCCGGGGTTGAATCGGCAATGGCCGGGCTACTGGTGCGAGCTGTTCGCCGAGCATGGCCTGGTCGCGATCGACTGGTTGCGCCCGCTCGTCTGGGAGGACGAAGGGGTCGACTGGTGGTACGCGCAGAACTCGATCCTCTATCTCAGCGCGGAGCGTCTCGCGTCGCTCTTTCCGGGGCGGCAGGCTGGGGCGCTGCCGCTCGTCCATCCGGGGCTACTCGCAGAGCTGGCGGACCCGACCCCGGACGGCCCAGTGCCCCCGCCAGATTCGGGGCTCGCGAAGCGGCTCGGCGAGGCGCTGCGACTGCGTCGATAGAGTCGGCCCGTGCGCCGCTTCCGCTACGTCGTCGCCGACGTCTTCACCGACTCGGCGCTCGCCGGCAACCAGCTCGCCGTCTTCACGGATGCCCGCGATCTCGACTCGATCACGATGCAGGCTCTCGCGAAGGAGATGAACTTCTCGGAGACCGTGTTCGTGCTGCCGCCGTCGACGACCGACGCCGACGTGCGCATTCGCATCTTCACGCCGGCCATCGAGATGCAGTTCGCCGGCCACCCGACACTCGGTACCGCGTTCGTCCTCGGCGGGCCGCTCCAGAAGATCGTGCTCCGGATCGAGACCGCCCCCGGGGTCGTGCCCGTCGAGCTGGAGCGTGAGGGCGCCAAGATCGTCTTCGGCTGGATGGAGCAGCCGATCCCGACGTGGGAGCCTGTTGAGCGCACCGCTGAGCTCTTCGCGCTGCTCGGCGTAGCAGGCTCCGGCCTACCCGTCGAGGTGTACGACAACGGAATGAAGCACCTCTACGTCGAGCTCGGCTCGGCCGAGGAGGTTGCGGCGGTCGCACCCGACACGCGCGCGCTGGGACGGCTGACAGACGCCGGCGTCACTGCTTCGCCCGTACGAACATCGGCTGGAAGACGCGCGCATTCTTCGGAACGCTCGGCATCGAGGAAGACCCGGCGACCGGGTCCGCGGCCGGCCCGCTCGCGGTGCATCTCGCGCGACACGGGCGCATCGGGTTCGGGGAGGAGATCGAGATCTCGCAGGGTGTCGAGCTGGGCCGTCCGTCGAAGCTGTACGCACGCGCCGACGGCTCGCCGGATCGGATCGAGCGCGTCCTCGTCGGTGGCTCCGCCGTGATCGTCGCGCGCGGCGAGTTCAGCGTTCCCTGAGCAGCCGCGACACGAGCTTTGCAGCCCGCCGGGCCGCGTCCACCGGCGGATGCCCTTCGGACCGCGCTGCCACGTAGAGGCTGCAGAACGCATCGCCGCTTCCGGTCGGGTCGGCATCGACGGCCTCGGCGAAGACGTGCTCGACGCGCCCGCCCGTGTACACCGTTGCGCCTCGTGAGCCGTTCGTGACGAGAACTTCCGGCACCGGAAGGGCACCGGGGTCGCCGAGAACCTCGGCTTCCTCGTCGGAGAGCTTCACCGCGGTCAGATGACGCAGGAGCCTCCGGGTCGAAGTCGGCGTCGAGCACCAGCGGTCCGGCGTGGGCCGACCGCACGAGTCCCTGCCCGTCGAGCAGGATGCGGCGCCCGGTCGAGAGTGCGGCGAGGGTTTCGGCGGGAAAGTCGGAGCGCAAGAGCGGCGCGACGTGGATCCACTCCACCTCGGCCGGGATCTCGGGCAGGTCGCCGGGGTGCCACACATCGCCTGCCGCGACGACGGTCATCTCGCGCCGCTCGCCCACGTACGAGAACTCGAAGCACGCGGTCGAACTGCCGGACACGTAACGCGCGTCGACACCGGCGGAGACGAGCGGGTCGAAGAGTGCCTCCGTGTCGTCCTCCGCACAACGCGCGTACACGCGTGCCGGAACGTCGAAGCGCGCCAGCGCGCGAGCGCTGTGGGTCGGCCCGCCGCCTGCCTGTGGCGCCTGTCCTGGCCTGAGGTCACGCGAGAGATTGCCGAGGAGCGCGATCACGCTGTGCCGCTCACCGTTCTGCGGCGAGCGAGAGTGCGCCCGTGCGCCGGGCCGCGAACGACACGAGCGCGGCGAGCGCAAACGCGACCCGAAGCTGGGCGGCGACGCACCGATCTGCGTGTGTGGCGGATGGAGCTCTGCCAGGAAGTCGCTCCA
>CAWFIN010000005.1:0-49272 GCA_963815945.1 uncultured Actinomycetes bacterium | reverse complement strand
GACGGCGTGTCCGCGGCGACATGGTCGAACGCGCGCGACTGCTGCGGAAAGAAGGCGAGGTCGCGTACCGGCTCGGCGACTATCCGGCTGCGCAGCGAATCATGGTGCGTGCGCTCGCGCTGATCAACGTTGTGAGCAGCATTCCTGCAACCGCGCAGCGCGCCGGATCGAAGCATCGCTCGGCGTGATCACGCTCTGGCGCGGCCGCCCGCGCGAGGCCGTGGAGTGGCTGCAGCAGGCAGTCGCCGACGGCGAAGCGGTCGGCGCGAAGGAGGCCGTGGCCCACGCCCTGCTCGGACTGCACCGGGCTTTCAACGCTCTCGGGGAGTCCGACACGCGGACGGCCTACGGTCAGCGGGCGCTTGCGCTCCACGACGAGCTCGGCGACCTCGTGAGCAAGGGCGGGATGCTCAACAACCTCGGAGCGGACGCGTACTACGAGGGGCGGTGGAACGAGGCCTTCGGCTTCTACCGGCGAGCGCTCGAAGCATTGGAGCAGGCGGGCGACACCCGGAGCGTGTCCGGGGTGTCGTTCAACATTGGCGAGATCCTGTCGGCTCAGGGCAATCTCTCGGAGGCGGAGCCCTTGCTCCGCCGTGCCGAGCGTGTGGCCCGCGCTTCCGCGGGCGCCACCGAGGTTGCCGAGATCAGGATGGAGACGGCGCTGCTCGAGGCCCGGCAAGGAAACATCGCCCGGGCGCCGGCGAGCTCGACGAGATCCGCCCCGTCCTCGCCGGAGTCCTGACGAGCGGCGGAGTCGCAGGAACCCTGCTCGTCGATGCCCGGATTTCGGAGACACTCCTCCTGGGCGGCGAGTACGACCGGGCCGCCGAGCTGACGCGCTCGACACTCAGCCAGGCAGCGGGCGCCGACGGCGGCGCGCTCGTCCTGCCGGTGCTTCACCGTGTGCTCGGGCAGGCTCTCGTGCTCACGGGCCAGCTCGCTGCTGCACGCGAGGCGCTCGAGCTGGCGGTTGTCGAAGCCAACCGAGTCCAGCACCGGTACGAGGAGGCGCTCGCACTCGACGCCCTCGTTCGCGTCGACCGGCTGGAGGGCCTCCCGAGCGAGGTGGCGGCGCGCCGGGACGGTCTCTTCGATCAGCTCGGGATCATCGCCCTCCCCGCGGGTTGGGCGGAGGATTGATTGCCTGAGGGAAGGCCGTTCAGCCCTCCCTCAGGCAAACTCTCGAGCGAGTCCTAGGCTAGCCGCCGTAGCACCAAGGGTCGTACGCGGCCTTGTGATCGGTCGTGAACGGTGCGCCCAGGTACTCGCCGTCCGACCCGGCGATGTACGGCATCGTGAAGTCGGCCGACCCGCATCGCCGTTTGCATTCTGCGACCGGTGGGTGATGTACGGGCCAGGTACAACCCCGAGCCCCGGGATTGTGACCGTCTTGGGCCTATCTGGAAGGAGGCCCCACCAGCGGCCGGGAAGACCGACCCCTGGCCCATCCGGATCCACGAGCGTCGCGTAGTGCGGAGGTCCGTGCTCGTCATCGTCGTCATCGTCACTCGACTTTGTGACGAACTTCATGTTCGTGCCGAGGCACACGTCGGCCTTCGACCATTTCTTCTTTCCCAGGAACGACTTCGGGATCACGATCTCGAACTGGCCCGGAGTCGTGAGCGGTCGAATGTCGAACTGAACCCCGTTCGGGTTGGTCGTGTCGAAGCCTGGGCAAAGGCCTGCCGGCGGACCGCCTGTTACACCAAGAAGGAAGACGGTTGTATTGGGCACGCCTCCGTTCAGCAACGAGTATTGAATCCCGCCGCCTGTCTGCCCAGTGCACGAAGCGCCGGTACACGGCGCCGAAGTGAGCAGCTTGGTACCGCACGGGAGGACGTCGATCGGCGCTGCGCCGAGCGTCGGAGTGACCGTAGCCGTTCCCCCGCCGGTGACGCTGAGGGCCGTCGTGCTCACGACCTCACTCGCGACCGAGAACAGGTTGCTCCCGTCGCGCTTGACCTGATAGTTGAGCGTCGTCATCTGGTCGTTGGGAGAGGTGAACGTCCCGCTCCAACCGATGCTCTTCCCACCAAGAGCGGCCGTAGCCGTCCCGATCACCGGGGTGTTCGTGACCGTTGCGTTCGTGAACGTCGCACCGAGAGTCTCCGTGAGGTTGAAGTCCGCGGGAGTCACGACCAGCGGATCAAGAGCCGTGCGGAGGGTGAGCTTGACGATGGGAGCGGACTGGTACGCGCCGTTCGACGCCCAGTTCGTGAGGTTCGTGCGGCTTGCACTCGTCGTCCCGATCCCGACGGTGAGGATGCGAACGGCGGAACTCGCCTTCGCAGCATTCGCTGCGTTGGTCGATCTGGTCAAGAGGCTCCCGGTTGCCTGGCCGTCGCTGAAGAGGATCATCGCTCGGGCATAGCCATTGGAGTTGGGCAACAAGAGCGTTGAGGTCGCTGTGCTGATGCCGACGTCATGCGGGCTCAAGCCCGACGGCGAAGGCGCGTCGACGATGCCGCTGAGCGTGTTGACGCTCTGGCTCGATCCGGGCAGCGCGGTGACCGTAGCCGTCGAGCCTCTGTAATAGACGATTCCCACACGATTGTTTTCGATCGTGCCGTTGGGGTTACCGTCGGCCGCGTCGAGATCTGCAAGCACATCCTTCGCCGCTTGCTTTTGCATAGTGAAGTCGTTGGCGGGCGAGGCCATGCTTCCCGAGCGGTCGAGCACGAGGATCACGTCGGTCGCGGACCCCGTCGTTGCTGCATTCCCGTGGATGGTCACCTGCCCGTTGACCAAGCCGTCGCACGCGATCGGGTTCAGCGGAGTGAGAGGGGTAATCGCGTTCGCGATGCTCTTCGTCGCGTCAGCCCTCGACGGAGTGCTCGCTCCGGAAGCCACAACCGCGGCTGCGCCAGCCGCGAGAACAACGGATATCGCCACAAAGATCCCTAACCGACCGTGTCTCATTCTCCGCATCCCCTCAGTTGAATTGCCCGTACGAGCCTGACCCTCATGTCCTACGGGTCCGGAACGCTAACGGACAAACGCAAGCCGGAAATCAAGCCCTCTCAGAGGGCCTTCTCCAGATGTTCATCGAATGTTCTCAAGCTCGAAACAATCGCTCATCGCGCAAGGGGTTATCGTCCGCGTCATGGATCCGGCGCGGCTCGCACCCTTCGACGTCCTCTCGTCGCTCGACGACGAGCAGCGAGCCGAGGTCGCAGCAGTCACGACCGAGCAGACCGCCGAGGCCGGCACCGAGGTGACCCACTCCGGAGAGTTCGGCTACCACTTGTACTTCATCGAGGAGGGCGAGGTCGACGTCGTCCGGAACGCAGAAGTCGTCGCCACGCTCGGTCCGGGCCAGCATTTCGGCGAAGTCGCGTTGATGGTGACCGGGCAGCGCACCGCTGACGTCGTCGCACGTACCCCCGTGCGGCTGCTCGTCGTCTTCGACCAGGACGTGCACCTGCTCGACAAGAAGATCCCGGAGTTCGGGCGGGCGTTGCGCAGGGCAAGCGGCCCTCGCATGCCGGGCGCCGCTCCACACTGAACCGCTACAGCTCGAGGCGGGGACCGGCGCTGGCCGCTTGCTGGGGCGCCTGGACGATCTCCACCACCAGGCCGTCGTGGGCGACCTCGACGCCGACGCCGAGGGTGTGCTCGGACGGCCGGTGTGTGAGTAGGAGCCTATGCGCCCCCGATGCGACGAATGTGGCAGCTGCTTCGACGAACGAGAGGTGCCCCCGGGGCTCGGGCTCGTCGTCGTGCAGCGTGGCCTCGCAGAGGAAGAGATCTGCATTCCGTGCGACCTCGATGAGCGCGTCGCTCGGCCCGCTGTCGCCCGAGTACCCCAGTACGGCTGACCCGTCGGTGACCCGAAATGCATACGCCTCGATCGTGTAGTGCGGGACCCGGATCGGCGTCACCTCGAAGCCGGCTGCGCGAAACGTCTTGCCATCCACGTACTCCGAGATCGTGAACGTGTCGGAGAACATGTCCGGCGTGCCAAACCGCGTCGGCAACCTCACTCAGCACCGAAACGCCGCCTGGCGGAACGAACAGGTCGGGTTTGGACGTCCCTACGCCCGGGCCGAAACGACTCCCCAACCCCCATGGAACGAGGTCGCCGAAGTGGTCGAGGTGGAAGTGCGTGATCGCGATCGCGTCGATCCGAGGCCAGTGCTCGTGCTCGCGCAGGCGCGCCAGCACTCCCGGCCCACAGTCGAGCAGGAGCCGGCCGGGCCCCTCGACGAGGTAGCCGGACTGGGCGCTTCCGGGGTTCGGCCAGGCCGGCGACGACCCGACGACGGTGAGCTTCATCGCCCGCTCCACCCCCGCACCGATGTCCGCGTCGCGTAGCTCACCCGCGTGATTCTTCCAGTTCGCGCCGACGACCGGCCCGGATATCGGCCGACGATCGCGTGAGATAGGGTGAGCCGCCGAGTGTCGGCTCGGCGGCCCATGCACACCCGGGACGGCGCCGGGCCCCGCACCGCGCAGGCGGCATTGGCGCTCGGGGCGCTCGGAGTCGTCTTCGGCGACATCGGCACGAGCCCCCTGTACACCGTCCAGACGGTCTTCAACCCGAGCGACCCGCACCCGGTCGCGGCGTCGACCGACAGCGTGTTCGGGATCATCTCGCTGATCTTCTGGTCGGTGGTGATCATCGTCACCGTCACGTACGTCATGCTGGTGATGCGCGCCGACAACGACGGAGAGGGCGGCATCATGTCGCTGATCGCGTTGATCCGGCGGCGGCAGGTCCCCGGAGGTCGACGCACGAAGATCGTGCTCGCCGCCGCCGGCGTCTTCGGCGCGTCACTCTTCTTCGGCGACAGCATGATCACGCCGGCGATCTCGGTGCTCTCCGCAATCGAGGGGCTCAAGGTCGCAGCGCCGTCCGTCGAGCATCTCGTCGTTCCGATCACGTGCGCGATCATCATCGTCCTGTTCCTCCTCCAGCGGCTCGGGACTGCTGCGGTCGGCCGTCTGTTCGGGCCGATCATGGGCGTCTGGTTCCTGACGATCGGCGCATTCGGCATACGCGGAATCGCCCGCCAGCCCGAGATCCTCAAAGCCCTCTCACCGACGTACGCCCTCGGCTTCATCTTCGGGCACTTCACGATCGCGTTCTTCGCCCTGGCCGCCGTCGTCCTCGCCGTCACGGGAGCCGAGGCCCTCTACGCGGACATGGGGCACTTCGGCCGCGCGCCGATCACGCGCGTCTGGCTGATCCTCGTGTTTCCCGCCTGCATCCTGAGCTACCTGGGGCAAGGCGCCTTGATCCTCGGCAACCCGGCAGAAAGCATCGGCAGCCCGTTCTTCCTGCTCGTCCCGAGCTGGGGACAGCTCCCGATGGTGTTCCTGGCCGCCGCGGCGACGGTGATCGCCTCGCAGGCGGTGATCACCGGCACGTTCTCGGTCGTGCAGCAGGCCTCCAAGCTCGGCTACCTCCCACGGGTGCGAATCGCGCACACCTCCGAACGAACGATCGGCCAGATCTACGTCCCGTGGATCAACTGGACGCTTCTGATCGCGGTGCTGACCCTCGTCATCACGTTCCAGACATCTGCGGCGCTGGCCTACGCGTACGGCATGGCGGTGACCGGGACGATCACGATCACCACGCTGCTCTTCTTCTACGTCGTTCGCCACCAGTGGGGCAAGCCGCTCTGGCTGGTTGCGACCGGAGGAGGCGCCCTCCTGACCGTCGACGGGCTGTTCTTCGCGGCGAACCTGACGAAGTTCAAGCACGGAGGCTGGCTCCCGTTGCTCGTCGGTGTCGTGGCGTTCACCGTGCTCACGACGTGGCAGCGCGGCCGCGAGCTCGTGACGCGCCGCCGCGAGCGCGACGAGGGGTCGCTCCACGCGTTCATCGATCAGCTCCATGCGATGTCTCCCGCCGTTGCAGCGGGTGCCCGGCACTGCAGTCTTCCTGAATCGCGGCAAGACCACCGCCCCGCTCGCGATGCGCGCGAACGTCGAGCACAACCACATCCTCCACGAGCACGTCGTGATCCTGTCGCTCGAGACGGTCCCTGTCCCGCACGTTCCCCCTGCCGAGCGGCTCGTCGTCGACGACCTCGGCTACAAGGACGATGCGATCGTGTACGTCGCGGCCCGGCTGGGTTACATGGACGAGCCGAACGTCCCGGCGATCGTCCAGCTCGTCCGCGAGGCGGAGATCGAGATGCCGATCGACGACGAGGTCTCGTACTTTCTCTCCACGATCGAGCTGCACTGCGGCGACGCGCCCGGGATGAGCCGCTGGCGCAAACGGCTGTTCCTCGCGACCGCGCAGATCACCGCCGACGCCGCCGAGTACTTTCGCCTGCCCCGCGATCGCACGGTGATCATGGGCTCGCGCCTCGAGGTGTAAAGCACCCAATCGCGGTGGGCGCGGTGACGTGAATACCCCCAACGGGATTCGAACCCGTGCTGCCGGCGTGAAAGGCCGGAGTCCTAGGCCGCTAGACGATGGGGGCCTGCGCGCAGAGTAGCCTCGGCTTCCTGCGCGAAACGGAGATACTGCGCAGGTGGAAGACGCTCGACGGCTCCGATCTGGATCCCGAGCGCTGGCGGTCGACCGCGCGAGGAGGTCGTGACCCCGTGCCTCTGAGTCGAGCAGCGCGAGTGAGCCTGCTTCGCTGGCTGCGCCGGCAGCTCCGGCAGCCGGAGCCGCTCCGCGAGCGCCTCGAGGCGGCGATCGAGAACGACGACCCGGCTGAGGCACGCCGCATCGTCGAGCGCTTCTCGTTCTCCGAAGCGCAACGGCGGCACGTCGAGTCGCTGATCGCCGCGTGGGAGCGCCGCAGGCGCGCTCCGCCACACACCCGCTGACGGCAGGCCCGGCCGGGCGTACCCTTAGCGCCGGGGCCGGTAGCTCAGTTGGTAGAGCAGGGGACTTTTAATCCCAAGGTCGCAGGTTCGATCCCTGCCCGGCCCATCCGATATGCGGGGAAGATTCAGGAGGAAGCGAGGTCACCGAGACGCAGCGCGTACGCGGGTCGTACCAAACAGCGTCAATTCGAGCCGGTGACCGAGCTTTGGAACCCTTTAGGGATACGGACTCCAGCGCATGGATGCTGCGACCGCCGCGGCCGCGAGGAGAGCGCCGAGCGCCGCGAGGATCCAGGTGATCTCGGTACGCCGCTTCTGCGTCGCGACCTCCCTCGGGAGATTGGCGAACACGCTGCGCAGTTGGCCGGCGTCCGCGGCGCTGTGGTAGGTGCCTCCGGTCTGCGCGGCGACCGCCTGCAGGGTCGGCACGTCCGCGGCGCGGCGGCCCCTGCCGAACCCGCCGCCGCCGAACCCACGCCCGCCGAACCCACCCCCGCCGCCCCCGCGGAACCCGCCCGGATCGAAGACGTCTCCGCCGAGTTGGGCGCGCGTGCAGGCAAACGATGCGGGGTTTTCCGTCCCGAAGCCGATCGTGAACACGCGAACCCGGCGCGCGACCGCGTACGGCACGGCGTCGAGCGGCGCGATCCCTCGGTTGTTGCTGCCGTCGGTCAGGAGCACGACGATGTCCGGCACGTAGCCGTTGGTGCCGGGTTTCGCCGCTGCGGGCGGCGGGAGCGGTCTCGGGGGCGTCGCCGACCGGGGAGACCTCCGGATTCACCTCGGCGATTGCGTCGAGCGCCTTCAGCATGGCCGCGCCGATGGCTGTGCCACGCCCGGTCGTGAGGGAGTCGATCGCGGCGACGAGCGCCTTGCGATCGGTCGTCGGCGGCACGGCCAGCTCCGCGAATCCCGAGAAGATCACGAGGCCCATCCGTGCACCGCTCGGCTGGTTCTCGACGAACGTGCGCGCCGCGTCCTGCGCGGCTGTCAACCGGTTCGGCTCGACGTCGGTCGAGCACATCGACCCCGAGACGTCGAGGGCGAGGATGATCGACGTCCGCGAGTACGGGACGTTTCGCTCCACGCTCGGGCGGCCGGCGGCAAACCCGAGCGCGACGAGGCTCGCGAGCAGCATGGCGACCGGCAGGTGCCGCTGCCACCGCTTCCGCCTTGGGAGCACCGTACGGAGCAGCGCGACGCTCGAGTAGCGGACTGCCTGCTTCCTGCGCCGGCGCAGCATCCACCAGTACGCGCCGAGGAGCGCAGGCGCGACGACCAGCGACAGCAGCGCGAGCGGCCAGGCGAACGACACCTCAGATCACCCGCCCGAACCAGGCGATCGAGAGGAGAGAGCCGAAAGCCAGGAGCAGCCCGCCGGCGGCCGCGAACAGCGCCGTCACCTCACGAGGCTTGTTGACGCGCTTGAACTCGAGGTCGATCGACTTGTAGATCCCCGTGAGCGCTGCAGCGTTGCCTGCCTGGTAGTACTTGCCGTCTGTGACCTGGGCGATCTGCTTCAGCAGTCCTTCGTCGAGTGCCGTCGCGACGCTGAAGCCATCGATCTGAACGACCGTCCCTTCCGTCGTGCCGATTCCGATCGTGTCGATGCGGAACGCCGGCCGACGACGCGACCTCGGCGAGCTTCAGCGGGTCGGGGCGTGACGTGTTCTCCCCGTCGGAGAGCAGCACGATCGCCGAAGAGCCGAAGTAGCCGATGTTCACGGCGCCGGCGTCGCTCGCGAGAGCCGACTCGTCGATCGTCAGCGGCTTCCCCGCGATCGCGCTGAGCGAGGTGAAAATGCCGTTGCCGAGCGAGGTTCCGCCGCTCACCGAGAGCCGCTTGATCGCGGCGATCACGTCCGACTTCACGTTGGTCGGCCTGAGCACGGTGACGGCGCTGTCGCCGAATGCCACGACGCCGATCCGGATCGAGCTCGGCTGGCGCTCGACGAAGGCGGTGGCCGCGGCCTTTGCCGCCGCGATCCGCGTCGGCGCGAGATCCTTGGCGCGCATGCTGTTCGAGACGTCGAAGGCGAGGATCACCGTGCCTTGCCGCTCCGGCAGCGACAGGCTCATGGTCGGGCGTGCCAGCGCGAAGCAGATCAGCGCGAGCGCGGCCGCGAAGAGCGCAAAGGGGATGTGGCGCTCGCCAGCGGACGCGTCGCGCTGCCGCCGTCTGCACGAGCCCCTCGGACGCGAGCCGAGCGGCCCGCCGGGCTCGCTGTCGGAGCGACAGGCGGTACGCGACCACCAGGCACGGGACGCAGGCGAGGCAGAGCAGCATCCAGGGCGACCCGAGCGACATCAGCGCCGCCGCCGCCGTTTGCGCGACTCGATGATCCGGACGAGCGCCTGGACGATGTCGTCCGCGGTCGACACCTCGTAGATGTCGACACCCGCGCGGAGGGTCGCCGCGCGCAGCTCCGCCTCACGATGCTCTCCGGCCTCGCGAAGGCGATGCCGGAACTCGGCGTCGCTCGAGTCGACCAATAGCTGCTCCCTGGTCTCCGCGTCCTCGACCACGATCACGCCGGCGTCGGGGAGGTCGTACTCACGGGGGTCGAGGAGGCGGATCGCCACGACCTCGTGACGTTCGGTCAGCTGCAGCAGGGGACGCTCCCACCCCGGCGCGGTGATGAAGTCGGAGATCAGGACGATCAGCGAGCGTCGCCGGATCGAGCCGAGCGCGGTTTCGAGGAGCCCCGTCAGATCCGTGATCGCCCCGTTCGCCCGGGGTGGCCGCATCAGATTCCGGGTGAGGGTGAGCACCTGGTTTCGGCTGCTACGCGGCGGGAGCGTCTCCTCGATCTCGTTGTCGAAGAGGATCGCCCCCACACGGTTGCCGCTGCGGGTGAACAGCCGCGCGAAGGTCGTCGCGAGCTCGGTCAGGACGAGCTCCTTCGGCCGGTCGATCGGGCCGAACCCCATCGACGGCGAGCGGTCGAGGAGGAGCCATGCGGTCAGCTCGCGATCCTCGGAGTACTGCCGGACGAACGGCGTGTCCATCCTCGCGGTGACGTTCCAGTCGATGTGGCGGACGTCGTCGCCGGGCTCGTACTCGCGGAGGTCGAGGAAGTCCATGCCGACCCCGCGGAACGCCGTGCGGTAGTTCCCCTGGAGCAGGCCGTCGAGGCGGCGGATCACCTGCCATTCGAGGCGGTTGAGGAGCCGCTCGGGCGTCTCGGCGCCAAGGGTGGGGGTGGGGTCCATCCGTCGCCCGGGATCAGGCGCTGCCGCGGTTCATCCGCTCCCGGAGCGCGAGTTCGGGGGCCGGGACAGCCGCGAGGATGCGGTCGATGATGCTGTCCGTGTCGACGCCGTCCGCCAGGGCCTCGTACGAGAGCACGATTCGGTGGCGCAAGACGTCGGGGGCGATCTCCTGGATGTCCTGCGCGCAGCGCATACTCACGACCTCGCACGAGCGCGAGGGCGCGGCCCGCGAGGATCATGTTGATCGACGCGCGGGGGCTCGCGCCGAACGTGATGAAGCGCGCCAGGTCCCCGAGCCCGACCGCGGAGACGTTACGAGTGGCGTTGGTGAGCTTCACTGCGTACTCCATGAGCGCGGGATCGACGAACACCGCGTCGGCCGCCGCCTGTAGCCCGGCCAGCTGCTCGGCGTCAAGCGCCCGCCCTGCCGACGGGTTCTCGGTGGTCATGCGCTCGACGATCACGAACTCCTCGGTGGACGTCGGGTAATGGATCAGCACCTTGAGCATGAACCGGTCGACCTGCGCCTCCGGCAGCGGGTAGGTGCCCTCCGACTCGATCGGGTTCTGCGTCGCCATCACGAGGAAGGGATCGGGAAGGCGATGCGTCTCACGGCCGATCGTGACCTGTCGCTCCTGCATCGCCTCGAGCAGCGCGCTCTGCACCTTCGCGGGGGCGCGGTTGATCTCGTCGGCGAGGACGAGGTTCGCGAACACTGGCCCGAGCGAGACCTGGAACTCCCCGAGCTTCTGGTTGAAGACCCGCGTCCCGACGATGTCGGCAGGGACGAGATCCGGCGTGAACTGGACGCGCTGGAACTCCCCGCCGATCGCCTGTGCGAGCGTCTTCACCGCCATCGTCTTGGCGAGCCCGGGGACACCCTCGACGAGGAGATGGCCGCGTGCGAGGAGCGCGACGACCATCCGCTCGAGCAGGGCATCCTGGCCGACGATCACGCGCTTGACCTCGTAGAGGACATGCTCGAGCGATGCGTCCAGTGTGGCTTGTCGATTCATTGCTCCTCGTCTCATTTCGGTGGGACGTTTGCGGTACCGCCCGCGGTTCCGATCGGAACCGCGAAGCCGATGCCGATGAAGTACCCGTCGCGCGACGGGTTGGCGAGGGCGGTGACGATCCCGATCACCTGGCCGGCGCGGTTGAGCAGCGGCCCTCCGGAGTTGCCGGGGTTGACGGCCGCGTCGAACTGGATCAGGCCACGCAACGTCTTGCCGTCGTTCACTCTGGCAGTACGCTCGAGGCCCGAGATGACGCCGGACGTGAGCGAGCCGACGTAGCCGAATGGGTGTCCGACGGCGAAGGCCTCGTCGCCGACCTGGCCGCCACCACCCAGCACTGCTGGCACGATCACCGACGGGGTGCGCTGCGGCGTGAGGACTGCGATGTCGGTCGCGGGATCGGTCGAGGCGATGTTGGCTTCGGTGGTGGTTCCGTCGATGAACCCGACCTTGATGCTCGTCGCCCCGTCGATGACATGGAAGGCGGTGAGGATGGAGCCGTTCGCGTTGACGATCACCCCGGCTCCGAGCGCGCTCGCCGCCCTTGGACGACGGATGTTTCGCCTCGATCGTGACGATTGACGGCAAGATCTTCTGGTACACGACCGCAGAGGTCGCCGGTAGCTGCCTGTTGAGCCTTGATCGCCTTCGCGACGACATCAGACGCGATCGTCCCAACCTGCGCCCGGTCGAGCGGCCGTGGCGAATCTCGGGTGGCGAGCACGACGCCGGCGGCGACGATGCAGATCAACGCGACGCCCACGAGCACGAGCCGCGTGCGCCGACCGACCCCGCCACCCCTGCTGCCAGGTGGTTCGTCGTGCGTGCCGGTCGCTGCCTGTGCGGACTCCCTGGTCCCGCGCACCCATCCACCCTACTGGATCACTACCTCTATGGGCCGATTCCGCGCCGGCGGCCTCTGACTGGGCTGGGGCGGGTTTGCAGCATTCAGAAGCCGCCGGAGACAGTCCTACCGCACGTACCGGCCCCGACTGGAAGCCGAGCCTCAGCAAATCCCCACGCTTGTCGGGGCCCGACTAGTCGCCAATTGGGAACAGCAACCCCGGCCTCTTCGCGGTCCAACCGGCCGTCTCGTCCGACGGCTCTGTGACCTACACACCGAAAGCACTGGCGCTCGGCAAGTCGACCGTGACCGTACGAGCCGGCGACAACGGCGGCGCGGTCGCCAACGGCGTCGACACAAGCGGCTCGCAGAAGTACGCGGTCGAGCGGGAGTATGGCCTTGCGCCGACCCAAGACTAAACAAGAGGCGTACTGGGTACCTCTCCTTTGGAGCCGCTCGAAAGACGTTGGAGGAGAGGAGACTTGATGGCCAAGGATGTGTGGGAGAGGCTCGCGGAGGTAGAGCGGCTTTTCGAAGAAGCCCTCGAAGCCGTCGAGCGCCGTCACCGCGACGTAACGCCCGGGGGTGGCGAATCGCCCGATGAGGACGCCTGGGCCGCATTCCTGCAATCTCATCCGGAGTTGCGCGATGTTCTGGCTGGTTGAAAGCTCCGGCTGGCTGAACTCGCCCTGAGTCGGTTCCTCGGCCAGAAAGCGGAAACCTTGATCCCTCGATCGAGGGAATCGCGTTTCCTCCTCCATCGAGCGGGGAGACTCATCGGACAGGAAACGCGGAGCGAACCCTTGAGAGCTCGGTCCGCCCTTCACATTTGCCTCATCATCGAGGCCTAGGGTCCCGTTTGGTTCCGGCCCGAGTCCCCGGCCGGGGCTAGGGCCATGCTGGAGGCCAGGCAGGGTTCACGCACTCAGCGCCCGGTCTCCAGCCCCTTCCCCTTGGTTGCCTCGGGCGAGATTTCCTTCTGCGGCTGCGCAGTTCCATTCCGAAAATCGGCCCGGGCTCGCGCCCCTGGTCCCAGCCCGGTCGAGCCCAGCCGAAGTCGAACTCACTCGTCGCGTCCTGCGTGGTGATCGCGCCGCGCTCGGAGCCTGACCGGAACGGCGAGGACGGCACGGCCCTGCGCTGGCAGGCACTCTTCCGCAACCGATCTGAACTGAGGGAGGAGGACCATGGCCGACACGCTGACGATCACCGACAACCGCACCGGCACGAGCTACGAGGTCGCCGTCGAGGACGGCACGATCCGCGCCACCGCGCTGCGCGCGATCAAGGTCGACGAGGACGACTTCGGCCTCATGACCTACGACCCCGCGTTCCTCAACACCGCATCGGTTCGAAGCTCGGTCGCGTACATCGACGGCGACCGCGGGATCCTCCGCTACCGCGGCTATCCGATCGAGCAGCTCGCCGAGAAGAGCACCTACCTCGAGGTCGCCTACCTCCTCATCCACGGAGAGCTGCCGACCGACGCGCAGCTCGCGGAGTGGACGCAGGCGGTCACGTTGCACACGCTCGTGCACGAGAACGTCAAGCGCCTGATGGAGGGGTTCCGGTACGACGCCCACCCGATGGGGATGTTCATCAGCGTCGTTGCCGGGCTCTCCACCTTCTACCCGGAGGCGACCCGGATCGGCGACCCCGAGATCCGCAGGCAGGAGGTCGTCCGCATGATCGCCAAGGTGCCGACGATCGCTGCCTGGTCGTACCGCCACAACCGTGGCCTGCCCTACGTCTACCCCGACAACGACCTCGGCTTCGCCGAGAACTTCCTCTCGATGATGTACCGCATCGGGGGGACGCGGTACGACGCCGACCCGGTGCTCGCGCGCGCGCTCGAGGTGCTGTTCATCCTCCACGCCGACCACGAGCAGAACTGCAGCACGAGCGTGATGCGCGCGATCGGCTCCAGCCATGCCGACCCGTTCGTGTCGCTCGCGGGTGCAGCGGCCGCGCTCTTCGGCCCGCTGCACGGCGGCGCGAACGAAGCGGTGCTGAAGATGCTGGAGGAGATCGGAGACGTCGAAGCGCGTGCCCGACTACGTGGCGCGCGTGAAGGCAGGCGAGTTCCGCCTGATGGGGTTCGGCCACCGCGTGTACAAGAACTACGACCCGCGGGCGAAGATCATCAAGGAGACCGCCGACCAGGTCTTCGAGGTCACGGGGCGCAACCCGCTGCTCGACGTGGCGCTCGAGCTCGAGAAGATCGCGCTCGAGGACGAGTACTTCACCTCTCGCAAGCTCTACCCGAACGTCGACTTCTATTCGGGGCTCATCTACCAGGCGCTCGGACTGCCGACGGCGATGTTCCCGGTGATGTTCGCGATCCCGCGGACGGCGGGCTGGCTGGCCCAGTGGCTCGAGGGCGTCGAGGACAGCGAGCAGAAGATCGCGAGGCCGCGCCAGGTGTACACCGGCAGCCCCGAACGCAGCTACGTCCCGATGAACGAGCGGCCAGTGGCCGCTCCCTGAACGAAAGGCCATAACGCCGCGGTGCCCGCGACCACGCATCCACGCCACTTCGGGCAGGGGTTCGGGGCTCGGCCCCGTAGTTCCAACGAATGGCTCAGGTTCTCCAGCCCGTTCGGAGGCGGCGCGCGCGGCGCCGTCGCGGCCGCCGCCGCCTCGCGATGCTGGCGATCGCCGCCGCCGCGTCCGTCTCGGCGGTCGCGGTAGCACGAAGCCACGATTCCGGCGCCGCCCCACAGAACGCCGTCACGCCGCAGATCCAGCACACGACACCGGCCGTCGTTCCCGAGGTTCTCGTGTCGGGACGGTCCGTGCGTCACGCCTTCTCGCCGCCCCTCGGCGGGCGCGCGGCGATCGTCATCGACGCCTCCACGGGCAAGGTGGTCTGGGCTCTGCGGCCGCACATGCGCCTGCCGATTGCCTCGCTGACGAAGATCATGACCGCGAACCTCGTCCTCCAGCGACTGCCGCTCGACACGCTCGTCCACATCGGCTGGACGGTGCCGCGGGTGCCGCTTGTCCGCGAAGGGCTCCGCAACGGCGAGACGGTGCGGGCGAGGAAGCTGATCTACGGGCTGCTCCTCTACTCCGGCAACGACGACGCGCTCGCTCTCGCGATCGCCACGGCAGGTGGACGCAAAGCGTTCATCGCGCTGATGAACAGAGAGGCGGGCCGGCTCGGCCTGCACGACAGCCATTTCAACTCGACGAGCGGCGTGATCGACGAGAACAACTACTCGAGCGCATGGGACCTCGCCGCTCTGACCCGCTACGCGCTCCGCGACGCCCGCTTCCGCGCGATCGTGCGAACGCGCGTGAAGCACGTCTCGTGGGCGCCACCCACGTACTCGAAGATCTACGTGAACAAGAATCGCTTCCTCAAGCTCTATCCGGGCGCAAACGGAGTCAAGACGGGCTGGACGACGCTCTCGGGCCCGTGTGTCGTCGAATCCGCGACCCGTCACGGGAAGACGCTCATCGCGGTCGTGCTCAACTCGCCACGCCAGTACAACGACGCGGCGCGGCTCTTGAACTACGCGTACGCGAGGCTCGGGTAGCCCGCACGCAAAGATCACGCGTCTCGAACAACGGCGCGCTACCCTCACGCGGACGATGAGAGGGTCACTCGTTGTCGTAGCCGCGCTCGCGGCGATCTGGCTCGCCGCCCCGGGGACGGCGCAGGCTGCGCCTTGCGGGCTTCCGGACGCGACGCCACTGTGGATCGACTTCGCGGACGGCACAGCTCCAGCCTCGCTCCGCGCCGAGCTCTCCAGGCCGGGGGCGATCGTCGCGACGAGCGGCACCACGATCCCGGCAGCGTTTCGCCGCGCCGGCGCGCAGACGATCTACTGGGAGATGCACTTCGAGGCGCATGTCGGGACACCCGGCGCGCCGGCCCCCTCCGACTCGATCGGCGCGCGCGCCGACGGGCTGTTCAACAAGGCTGCAGCGCAGTCGGGGTGCGACACGCCGGTGATCGCCCTGAACGAGATGCAGGGAGTCACCGCCAGCCCGCCGCTGCTGGACAACGCGATCCAGTACCGCCTGAACGTGCTCGCGTTCGTCCAGGAGCTCGTCGCGCGCGGGGCGACGCCCTTCGTGCTCCTCGCGAACAGCCCGAACATGTCGAGCGAGGAAACGGCCTACTGGCAGCAGCTCTCGACGTATGCGTACCTCGTGCGCGAGGTGTACGAATCCGCGCCGAAGGTCATGGCGCAGGGGGTCAACGCCGGCAGCCGCAAGCTGCGGGTCGACCTGCGCTCGGCGGTCCGGAAGCTGGCCGCGGTCGGGATACCGCCTGCGCGAGTCGGCCTCATGCTCGGATTCCACTCGGGCGGGACCACGGGCCGGGCCGGCCTCCAGCCGCAGAGCACCTGGCTGCAGTACGTCAAGCTGGCGACGCTCGCGGCCCGGCAGGTCGCAGGCGAGCTCGGCGTCGGAAGCCTCTGGTCGTGGGGCTGGGGAACGCTTTCGGCGGCCGGCGCAGACCCGGACAAGACGGCGGCAGCCTGCGTCGCGCTCTGGACCCGCGACCCATCGCTCTGCGACGCACCGTCGCTCGCGCAATTCGACGTTTCGGTCACCGACGGGCAACTCTCGTCGCTGCCGCTCGCGGCACAGTGCGTGATCGACGGCCGCATGTTGGCGGCGAGCCAGCTCGACCAGGCCTGGCAGGTGCTCGGCAGCCGTTCGGCGGCCTACACGGCGCTGCTCGAACGTCTCGCGGCGACTGCCCTCGTCCCGGTCACCCGCGCGGACGAGCAGCGCGCCGAACGGCAGATGTTCCCGCAGCTCGACCGCTTCCTCGCAGCGACGCGCGGGCTCGGCGTGACGCCGGGGTTCGCGCGTGGCGCGATCGTCGACGAGCTCCGGTACGCACAACTCGACGTCCCGACTCTGCTCGCCGAGGAGCGACGCCAGCTCGCGACCGCGGTCTGCCGCGACGACACCCTTCCGGCGGTCGGCGACGTGCGGCTGTCCTCGAAGCTGCCGTTCCTCGCGCCGCTAACGCGGGTAAGCCGAGCCGTCGCCAGACCCGGTTCGTCGCAACGAAGGCGCCGGCCGCGAAGGCGAAGCCGATCGCGATGTCGACCACGTAGTGGTTCCCGGTGTAGACGACCGCCAGCGACTGAAGCAGCGGGTAGGCGAAGGCAACCGCGACGAGCGGCCAGCGGAAGCGGCCGCCGCGACGGAGCACGAGGCTCGCGACGGTCAGAAAGACGAGGAACGCATAGCCGGCGTGGAGCGACGGGATCGCCGCGTACGGGTTACCCGGAATCGCAGTCGCGACCGAGAAGGTGTGCGACGAGAGCCCGGCCGACGAGACATCGGGAGCCGTGCTCTGCGGGAGCTTCACGACGTGCGGCAGCAGGCCCGCCTTCGCGGCCGCCCACGGCGGGGCGGTCGGGAACGCGGCGAAGACCACCGCCGCCGAGAACGAGAGCACGACCATGCTCGCCGCGAAGCGGACGAAGAGCGCGCGCCTCTTGACCCACAGCACGAAGGCGAGCACGGGCGGAACGACGAAGTGGAGACGGAGCAGCTGGTCGGCGAGCCCGTCGTACCAGCGGGTGTGTCCCATCCAGAAGTGCTCCTGGAGCCACTGCGCCGGAACGACACCGAAGAGAGCGCGCTCGAGATCGAGTTGCGGGCGGTAGAAAGGATGCGGCGCGAACAGGTGCGCGAGGCCGCGGCACTCGGCGTACGCGACGATCAGCAGCGCAAACGGCACGAAGTCCTTGAGGTACCCGGTCGTGCGTCGCAGGACGAGGGCGGGGGCGAGAAAGACGAGCAGCATCCGGTCGGGCGTCCAGTCCAGCCCGTCCGACCACGTCACGACCGACGCGGAGACGAGCAGCGCCGCCGCCGCCCAGGCGACGGTCGACGGAGTCAGCCCGGCGGCAGGGCTTCGGTCGAGACCTTCTGACCAGGAGACCGCAGCGCTCGAGGCCCTGAGCCGGAGCCGCCGCAGCCGCCCACCACGGGCGAAGCCCGGCAGAGCCAGACGCGGCGTCGACGGAAGGGTGACCACGGCCTCGCCGGCGCCACGAGAGGCAACCGGCCCGAGCGTGTGCTCGTTCTCTATCGACTTGTTCTCCACGTCCGACTCGGCTCGATGGTGGGCGCCACCCCGCTCCGGGACGACTCCGGTTGCGCGGACTCTACCGAGAGGGCCTGCCTGGAACGAAACGGTCGTCGATCATCGCCAGCCAGACGATCGCGAGCGCGGTACCGGCGATCGACGTCATGATCCCCGCCGGCCCGGGAAGCGCGAGGGCGAAGAAGTCGCGCGTGGCCGGCATCAGCAGAATCGCGACGTACGCGGCGAGCAGCGAGAGGCAGAGCGCCGAGACCGCCGCCCCACGCTTCCGGCCCGCTGCCTCGAGCGCCAGGATCAGGTAGAGGCCGACGAGGACGATCACCGTGACTGCGACGGTGCGCGCCGCGTCGAGATCGAGCCCGAGGACGTTCAGCGCAAACAGGTAGCTCGAGACGACCCCGAGGCCCGCTGCTGTCCCCGCCGGAACTGCGAATTGTGCGAGCTCGCGGAGGAACGACCGCGGCGTATAGCTGCCCGCGCTCGGCGCCAGGGCGAGAAAGAGCCCGGGGATCCCGATCGTGAGGGTGGCCGCGAGCGTGAGCTGCCTCGGCAGGAGCGGGTACGCCGTCGGAGTGAGCCCGACCGACAGGATCAGAAACGCGGCGAACGCTGACTTCGTGACGAACAGCTTGGCGACCCGCTGGACGTTGCGCAGGATCTTCCGCCCCTCGGCGACCATCGCGGGCACAGCGGCGAAATCGCCGTCGACGAGCACGACGTCGGCCACGCTGCGCGCCATCTGCGTCCCGGTGCCCTGCGCGATCGCGAGACGCGACGCCTTCAGCGCGGGCACGTCGTTGACGCCGTCTCCGATCATCGCGACATATCGGCCCGAGTCGCGGAGAGCCTCGACGACACGCCGCTTGTCCTGCGGCGAGATCCGGCCGAACACCGTGTGACCGAGCACGATCCGCCGGACCTCCTCCGGGTCCTCGGGCAGGGACGTCGCGTCGTAGACCTCCCCTCGGATACCTGCGTCGTGTGCGATTGCGGCCACCGTCTCGGGGCTGTCGCCCGGAGAGAACCATGAGCTCGACCCCCTGGCTCTGGAGCCACTCGACGGTGGCACGCGCCTGGGGACGGAGCTTCTCCGCGAGCAGGACGAGGCCCTGCGCCGGTGGATGCGGATCCTCGAGCGCCCCGCTGTCCCGAACGCCAGCACACGGCGCCCCTCCCGGGCGGCCTCGCCGGCCCGGTCGACGAACCCGTCGAGCGCGAAGTGCTCCGGAGCGCCGAGCACGAGACCGACGCCACCGATGCGCTGCGCGCCGAACCGGCGCTGTGACGAAAAAGGAACCTCCTCGTCGACCGGCTCGGGAGCGGCGGGGAATGCCTCGGCAATCGCCGCAAGCGTCGCATTCCGAGAGGAGGCGGACGCCGCGTAGCGCCCGAGATCGTCCGACATGCTCTCGGGCCCGACAACCTCCACGACCCGCAGGCCCGGCTCGGTCAGCGTTCCCGTCTTGTCGACGCAGACGACGTCGACCGACGCGAGCGACTCGATCGCGTTCAGCTGCTGGACGAGAGCGCCCCGCTTGGCCATGTTCACCGCCGCGACCGCAAACGTCAGGCTCGTGAGCAAGATCAATCCCTCGGGGACGAGCGAAACGACCGCGGCGACCGCGGTCGGAACCGCGTCGTGCAGCGTCGTCTGCCGGTGCCAGAGCGCGTACCCGAGCACCACCCCGAGCGGGATCATGATCGCGACGAGAACGAACAGCAGCTGGTTCAGCGCGCGCTCGAGTGGCGAACGAGGGTGCCGGAAAGAGCGCGCCTCGCCCGTGATCTGCGCGGCGTAGCTCGCCTCTCCCACGGCGGTGACGACGTACGCGGCACCTCCTTCGACGGCGAACGAGCCGGAGCGTACCTCCTCCCCGACCCGCCGCTCCACGAGCGCCGACTCGCCGGTCAGGATCGACTCGTCGAGCCGAAGCGACCGCTCCTCCTCGAGCACCCCGTCGGCGACGACCTGGTCGCCCGGCGAAAGCCGGACGAGGTCGCCCGGCACCAGCTCCTCGACTGCCACCGTACGGTCTGTCCCGTCGCGCACGACCGTCGCGTGCGGGACGACGAGCGCCGACAGGCGGTCGAGAGCCTTCTTTGCGCGCACCTCCTGCACCGTCCCGATCGCGGTGTTTCCGACCAGGACGCCGAGGAAGAGCGCGTCCTGCCATTCGCCGAACGCGAGCGTCATCGCGCCGGCGACCGCGAGGATCAGGTTGAAGACGGTGAAGACGTTGGCGCGGAGGATGCTCCCGTACGAGCGCCCCGTCTGTGGCGCCGTCTGCGGCCCGCGCTCGGCCTGCAGGCGCAGGGCCTCTGCCTCGGTCAGACCGCCGGCCACCGCCTAACTTCCCAGCGCCCGAAGCGCGTTCAGGATCACAACCACGTCGATGGCCTCTTGTAGCAGCGCCCCACCGATCGGTGCGATGAAGCCGAACGCTGCGAGCACCATCGCCCCCAGCGAAAGCGCGATCCCGACAACGACGCTCTGGCGCGCGATGCCGAGCGACCGGCGCCCGATCTGGATCGCGTCGACGATCCGGTCGATCCTGTCGACGAGCACGATCGCGTCGGCGGTCTCCGAGGAAGCAGTCGCCCCGACCGAGCCCATCGCGATCCCGACGTCGGCGAGCGCGAGCGCCGGCGCGTCGTTGATTCCGTCGCCGACCATCACGACCGGACCGAGCCCGGGCGTCTCGCGGATCGCACTCACGACTGCAAGCTTCTCCTCCGGAGACTGCTCGGCATAGATCCGATCGAACCGGAGCCGCGAACCCGACTGCCTCGGCGACTGCCGAGCGGTCTCCCGTCAACATCGCGACGTGCACGACGCCGTTCTCGTGCAGACGATCGACGATGTCGATCGCGTCGTCCCGCGGAGGGTCGGCGAACCCGATCGTCGCAACCAGCCGGCCGTCGACACCGACAAGCGCGCGCCCCTGCCCGGATACCGGTGCCTCGTCCGCCCGAGTAGCCGTGCTCGCGCAGGAAGTCGTCGCTTCCGACCGCGACCGTGCGGCCGCCGACGTTCCCCTCGATGCCGCGCCCCGGCTGCTCGAGGCCTGCGGCCGGAAACTCGAGCCGAAGCCCGCGGTCTCGGGCCTCGCGAACGAGCGCCAGCGCGAACGGATGCGGAGAGAGCTGGTCGAGTGACGCCGCGAGGCGAAGCGCCTCGGAGACGTCGAGGTCGCCGTTCGCGGTGACGTGCTCGACCTTGGGCGTTCCGAGCGTGATCGTCCCGGTCTTGTCGAGAACGACGGTGCGCGCCTCGCCCAGCCGCTCGATCACTCCGGCGCCCTTGACCACGATCCCGGCGCGCGCGGCGCGGGAAACGCCCGAGAGGAGCGCGATCGGCGCCGCGAGGATCAGCGGGCAGGGCGTCGCGACCACGAAGACGGCGAGCGCGCGGACCGGATCGCCCGAGGCTGCCCACGCGGCCGCGGCCACGACCATCGTCAGCGGCAGGAAGAAGGCGGCGTACCGGTCGGCCATCCGCACGAACGGCGCGCGCTGGGTCTCGGCCTGGCTGACGAGACGAACCAGCGCCGCGTACGCGCTGTCAGCGGCGGGACGGGAGGCGCGGAGGCGGAGCGTCGCCGTCGTCACCGTCCCGCTTCTGACAAGCGCCCCGCGGTGGCGCAGGACCGGCAGCGACTCACCGGTCAGAGCCGACTCGTCGAGCACCGCCTCGTCGCTCTCTACCACCCCGTCCACCGGCAACACCTCTCCCGCACGAACGAGCACGAGATCGCCGACACCCACCTCGTCGACGGAAACCTCCTCGACGACATCTCCATCTCGGAGCAGGCTGGCAGTCCGCGGCACACGCGAGACCAGGCTGGTGAGCTCGCGCCGAGCGCGCGCGCCGGCCCTCTCCTCGAGAGCGTTACCGCCCGCGAGCATGAGAGCGATGACGGCGCCGGTCAGGTACTCCCCGAGGGCAAGTGCACCGGCCATCGAGACGAGCGCGATGGCATCGACGCCGAGGTCGCGCCGGAGCAGAGTTCGGACGACGGACCACGTGAGGGGGATGAGAAGCAGTCCGACGGCAGCCGCCCAGACACCGTCCGCCGGCTTGGCTCGCCCGGCCAGACTGAGGACACCGCCGGCGGCGATCAAGAAGAGGCAGAGCGCCGCGCCGGCCGTCGCGGACGCGAACCGGGGCCTCATCGGCTTCCCACGGCACGGTCGACGGTCGAATGCTCGCGCTCGACGCGCATGCTCTGTCACATTCGCATGCTCGCTGAGGTCGAGCACCCGGAAATCGGGGTTTTCCCGAACTTCTCGCAGCTCCCGCAGGTCTACGATCGTTGCGATGGGCGTCTGGAACCTTGCCCCGGCGCCGCTCGCCGCGGGGATCGTCGCGATCATCCTCTACTGGCAGGCGTACTCGCGGTTGCGCGCCCGGCGGCGCGACCTCGTGAAACCCGGAAACGCGGCCTGCTTCACCGCCGGGCGTGCTCGTCGCCGTGCTCGCTCTCGTGTCCCCGATCGACGAGATCGGCGAGAACAAGCTGCTGTCGGTGCACATGGCCCAGCACCTCCTGCTCGCGGACGTCGCGGCGCTCCTGATCGTGCTCGGCCTGCGCGGCCCGCTGAGCGTCTTCGTCATCCCGGCCAGGCCGCTGCGCGGGCTCGCCAAAGTCGGCCCACTTCGCCGCCTCGCGTCGTTCCTGTTCCGTCCGTCGGTTGCCTTCGTCGTCTGGGTGGTTGCCATGGCTGCCTGGCACGTCCCTGCTGCCTACGACGCGGCGATCGACCATCCCGCACTGCACGCAACCGAGCACGCGACCTTCCTGCTCGTCGGGTTGCTCGTCTGGACGCTGATCATCGACCCCACGCGCCACGGCCGCCGATCGCCTGGACGCCGGGCGCTGCTTGCCGTTGCGGTGCTCCTCGCCGGCATGGGCCTCAGCGAGGTGTTGCTCATCGCGGGGCCGCTGTACCCGCACTACGAGCACGTGCTGAACCGCCCGTTCGGCTGGACGGCAGCCGAGGACCAGCGCCGGGCCGCCCTGCTGATGATGGCCGAGCAGATCGCGACGCTCGGCACCGCTGCAGCGCTCCTCCTCTGGAGTCACGCGGAGAAGGTCGAACGCGAGATGGAAGCCGCGTCCTAGGCGGGCACGGCTAGCCGGACGGCTCGGACGAGACCACGTACGCGGCGACGTCCTTGATCTGCTGAGGAGACAGAGACGAGCCGAACGGCGGCATTGCGCCCTTGCCGCTCGTCACGCGGGCGACGACGAGCGCGAGTGCGGGCTTCTTCTCGTCGAGGTTCGGTCCGACGGTTCCGCTCGCGCCGGCAGCCGCGAGGGTGTGGCAGCCAGAACAGCCTGAGCTCGCGAAGATGACCTTGCCTGCGGCCGGATCGCCGCCACCGAGGCTCGCGGCCGGCGTCGTGGTCGCCGGCGTCGTCGTGACGGCCGAAACCGACGACGACGTCGAATGTCCGAACGCCCAGGCGAACGCTCCCGCGGCCACCGCCACGCCGGCCGCCACGGCGAGCACCACCAGCCGGCGCGAGCGCTCAGGCGACACGACGCGGCCGACGCCCTTGCCCCGGACCGTCTGGATGATGTTCCAGGCGAAGAGGAGCTGCGTCAGCCCGAGACCGATCGCGAGGGGCACGCCGGCCTGCGTGATGTTGTCGTAGCGGTGCGGCAGCACGGCGAAGCGCCTGGGCGCCCCGTGGAGCCCCTGCCAGAGCCAGAGTGCCGAGTTCGCCGTGCCGAGCAGGAAGGTCAGCCAGACGTGGCACCTTCCCATCGCGTCGCTGTAGAGCGGCTTCTGGACGAGGTCAGGCAGCCACGCGTACACGCCGGCGATGAGCACGAACCCGATCGCGAGCAGCGCCATCTGGTGGAAGTGGCCCACCACCCAGAGCGTGTTGTGCACGACCTGGTCGAACGCGATCGTGGCGTTGATGACGCCGGAAAGCCCTGCGGTCAGCCAGCCGACGAGCGCGAGAAAGAGCGCCGTCCCGGCGGCGTTCCAGACGAATTTCGACCGGAAGATCGTGAAGAAGAGGCTGTAGAGCGAGAGCGCCGAGACGATCGTCACCGAGAAGGTGAGCGGCTGCATCGCCGTGTTGATGGCCGCCTGCGGCGTGCCGGACGGGTAGTCGATGTAGATGTGGTGGGCCCAGATGATCACGTTCGCGACGACCGCGATCGCCCAGCCGATCGTGATCACGTTGCCCGCCACGAGGGAACGTCCGGCCATTCGCGGCACGATCACGTACGCCATCGCGACGGCCGGGAAGAGGAGCAGGTACACGACCGGGTGGCCGAAGAACCAGAGGACGTTCTTGGCGAGCAGCGCATTGGTGTGCACGCTCGGGTCGAGCGACTGCACCATCATCTCGACGAGCAGCACCGCCAGCGGGATCGTCGCGATGATCATGTCGAGCGCGATCACCGTCAGCGGAATGACCGCGTACGGCACCGGCTTCGGGTTCGTGGCGAACCGCTTCGGCGCGAGGTAGCCGAAGCCGAGCGCGAGGCCGATGCGGTTGAAGATGTTCTTGCTCACCGCGTGCAGCGCCGGGCCGAGCGTCGTGTCGAGGATCGCCCAGCACCAGAGCAGGATCGAGACGCCCGCGAGCAGGACGGAGCCGTTGAAGAAGAAGGCAGTCCAGCCGCCCCAGTTCCCCGAGCCGTGGAAGGCCAGCGGGTACAGGAACACCCACGACGCGCCGAACTTGAAGACCAGGCACGTGACGACGACGCCGGCGACCCCGACGACCATCGCCCACCAGGCGGCCATCGCGAGGACCGCGCCGCGACGGCTGATCGGGAACCCGATCTGCGCGAGCACCCAGAACGAGAAGCCCATCACTCCGAAGGCGGCCCAGCCGACGAACGCGCCGAGCCCGTGGGCGGTCATCACCGCGTAGAACCAGGCGTCGGGCACTCGATCGACGCCCGCCTGGCTGTCGCGCATCAGGATGCCGAGGATGCCCGCGGCTCCGAGGATGACCGTCGAGGCGACGAAGTAGTAGAGCGTGAGCTTCCGGGCGCGGTCGAGCTCGGGCCCGGGCTCGAGCGGCTCGTCCACGGGAGCGAAATGGCCGCTCATGGGGCAACCGCCGCATGAGCGTGTGGAGGGGGTGTGGGGGAACCGGGAGGTTCCCCCACACAAATCGAAAGAAGGGGGCAACGTGGGGGAAACATGGTTTCCCCCACGGGAGCGAGCCGACGGCGAGCGACGCTCATGCGGTCACCGTCAGCTGTCCCTGCATGTGGGCGTGGCCCATGCCGCAGAACTCGAGGCAGAGAATCGTGTACGTGCCGGGCTTCTCGAACGTGTAGACGTACTTCTGCGTTTCGCCCGGCATCACTTGCACCTGGAAGAGAAGCTTGCCGCCGGCGGTGTAGACCCCGAAGCCGTGGTTCACGTCGGCGGAGGTGAGCTGGAACTCGACGGGCGTGCCCGCCTTGATCGAGTTCCCGCCCGCGCCGACGAGCCAGGCGAACTGCACGGCCTTCACGTTGACGAACTGCGCGTTCGGGCCGGCGCTCCGGCCGTACGGGGTGAAGGAGATCGTCGCGACGAGGAGCGCGGCGAGGAGCACGACGACGATCCCGAACCACGTCTTCTCGGTCTCGCCGAGCTTCCGCAGCGTCGCCTCGTCCTGCTCGCGCTTCCCGCGCGTGGAGAGCGCGATGTACAGCACGAAGCCGACCGCGAGCAGCACCACGAAGGCGTACGACACCAGGATGACGACTGCGATCCTCCCCACCGCGCCAACTTCTAGAAGAAAGCGGGGCGTCTCCACAACCGTATTTCCTACGGAGCTGGCGCGGACGACTACGGAATCGCTCGCCGGGTGTTCGCTGATGCCGAGCACCGCCGCAGCGAGCACGATTGGTTCCATGGCTGCGTCCGAACAACCGCTGACCTGCAGGCTTCAGAGCGCACTCGGGCGGGTCGAAACATGCCCCGGAGCGGCATGCGCGTTCTGGGATCGCGACACGCGGCTCGGCGGGCACTGCGCGATCGACGAGCTCGACCTCGCGGGACGTCCCGATCTCGCCGAGTGGCTGCTCCGGCTTCGCACCCAGTTCGACGCTGCCGAGACTCACGACGAGGAAGACGAGGCTCGGGAGGAGCTCTACCGGCTGCTCGCGACCGACGACGCCGACGGCGGGTAGACGGAGACGCCCGGTGGAGTCCGCATGAACTCCACGATCACGATCGGCCGTATCGCCGGCGTGAAGATCGGCCTCAACTGGAGCTGGGTGATCGTCTTCGCCCTGATCGCCTGGTCGCTCGAGGCGGCGGTGTTCCCGGACCAGAATCCCGGGCTCTCGAAAGCCGCCTACCTCGGCATGGGCCTCGTCGCGGCGTTTCTCTTCTTCGCTGCTCTGCTCCTCCACGAGCTCGGCCACGCCGTGCAGGCGCGGCGCGAGGGAGTCGAGATCGAGGGGATCACGCTCTGGCTCTTCGGGGGAGTGGCCATGTTCAAAGGGGAGTTCCCGAACGCAGGCGCCGAGTTCCGGATCGCGATCGCGGGGCCCTTCGTCACGCTTGTGATCGGCTCCGCGCTCATCGCGACTGCGGCGATGACCCACCTGCCGGACGCGATCGACGGTGTCGTCGTCTGGCTCGGCTACATCAACTTCCTCCTCCTTGCGTTCAACCTCGTCCCGGCGCTGCCCCTCGACGGCGGGCGAGTGTTGCGGGCCGCGCTCTGGGGCGCGAAGGGCGACTTCAACTGGGCGACGCGTACGGCCGCGAACGTCTCCCGCGCCTTCGCCTTCTTGTTGATCGCAGGCGGCCTCCTCCTCTTCCTCAGCCAGGGCGCGTTTCTCCGGAGCATGGCTCGCTTTCATGGGCTGGTTCCTGCTTCAAGCCGCCACGTCGGAGGCGCGGTATCCGCTGATCCGCGACGCACTCGGCGGCTTGCACGTTCGCGACCTGATGGCGCCGGAACCGATCACGGCTGACCCTCGTCAAACGCTCGGCTCGTTCATGGATGCCGTGACCGGGGCCGCTCGGCACGTCGCGTACCCCGTCGTCGAAGGCGGGGAGGTCGTGGGCGTGCTGCCGTTCACCGCCGTTCTGCGGACGCCGCGAACCGAGTGGGACGAGCGTCTCGTCGGCGAATGCATGCTGCGTCTGGACGAGGTGCCGGTCATGGCGCCGGACGACGAGGCTCTCGTGGCCCTGGGCGAGCTCAGCGCAGGCAACCTCCATCGCGCGCTCGTGCTCGAGCACGGACGGCTCGCCGGACTGATCTCGATCACCGACATCGGCCGGGTGCTGGCGATGCCGCGCGGCGCCGACCGGGCGCCCCTAGCGATTACAGCGGCATTCGTCCAAGTAGCGGTGGCACGACGGGCAGCGCCTGCGATCGACCCGCCACCGCAGCATCCGCTTCTTCGTCCCGAGCATGACCATGAGGAGGCCTGCGGAGCAGGTGGCACCGAACGCCGCCGAGAGATGAAGGCCGTAGCTCATAGCCACAGCGTCACCGACCGCCGGCTGCGCCACATCCGCAGGAACCCGGATCGCCGCTGCGGGATTTCCGCGACACCGGCTCCGGGTGGGCGACCTCAGCCCGGGCGGCGGACCGAGTGGCGAATCGTGGCGTCGCTGCCGGGATAGAAGAGGCTCTCGTGACCGTCATCCCAGCGGACGCGGTAATGGACGTGCTCCGCGCCCTCGAGAACCTCGAGGATCTCTCCCAGTTGTTCCTGTTCGCCGACGTGATGGCCGTGGATGACGACCACGTCGCCGACCGCCGCTTGCGCGTGCCCGACGACCTCGGTGAGCCGCTTTTCGTCCATGGCTGCAGTTTCACCGCCGCGGCAGCTGCGGCCATCGGTGGACTCGTGGATCTCGCCCTCGGGAAACTACGGTCTCCGGTGGTGGCCCGCTACCGATCATGCGGCAGCCCCACTTCGGTCATAGTGGCGGCATGACGCGGTCACAACTCATCTTCACGGCAAAACGCGGTAAGCGCGGCGAGCTCCTCGACGAGCTCGACCGGCTCGAGGTCTTCATCGCCGTCCGCGAGCAGCCCGGGTTTCTCTCGGCGTCCGTGCTCGTTCCCGACGACAACGCCGACCGGGTGCTCCTCGAGGGATCGTGGGCGAGCCCCGAGCACTTCGAGCGGTGGCGCGAGAGCCCGTCTCGCATGGAACTGCTGCGCAGCGTCCGGCACCTGCTCGCGGCCGAGCCCGACGTGATCGTCTACCAGATCGTCGACACGATCAGCTGACGCGCCAGCGGCGGGAGGAGTCGCGCCGGGCCGGGTGGGACGGCGCGGTGCGCCGCCCCACCCTCGTCCACTCACTCACTTCGTGATCTCGACCTTCGTCGGAGGTGTCGTATGCAACTTCGCCGCGTGCACCTCGAGAACGCCCTCTTTGAAGAGCGCGTTGACGTGCGCCGTGTCCGCGTCGGCGGGGAGCCTGAAGCTGCGCTCGAACTGCCGCTCCAGCCTCTCCTTCAGGTAGAACGCCTTCTCGGTCTGCTCCTTGGACTCCTTGCGCGCGCCCGTGACTTTCAGGGTGTGATCGGAGACCTCGATGTCGAGCTCCTTCTCCTCGAAGCCCGGCACGTCGAGCGCGACGACGACTTCGTCGTCCGTCTCGTAGACGTCCGCGGCGGGGAGAAGCGCCGGCGCCATGCCGATCTCCTCGAGCATGCGCCGCATGCGGCGCTCCATCGAGTCGAGCTCACGGAACGGTGCCCATGTCGTGATGGTGGTGGTCATGTTCGTCACCTCCTCTCGCCAATGCGCGTTCACTCTCATGATCGGCCGAGATGAGCCAAGCCGCACCCGGTCCCGCCCCGATTCGACTGCCTGAAACTACGGCCCGTGCGTGTTGTGGTTTTCGGGCAACACGCACGGCCTCCGGACGCTTGCGAGATCGGTAGTTCCCCGATGCAGAGATCGGAGCATTCGCTGATCACGTGGCGCGGTTGGGCAGTGAGAATCGGCGGTAGACAATGGGAACCGTGGAACTCATCGACGCGACGGGTTTCGTTCGCGGCTTCGAGGCTCTGAGCCGGGAGGACGTGCCGTTCGCCGGCGGCAAGGGCGCGAATCTCGGTGAGCTGACCGGCTCCGGGTTCCCCGTGCCACCCGGATTCGTGGTCGGCGCTCCGGCGTACGCCGCGTTCTGCGACGCCAACAACCTGCGCGGCCGAATCGACGCGCGCCTCGAGTCCCTGGACGTCGATGACCCGGCGGCGCTCGAAGAGGCGGCACAGGACGTCCAGGCGATGATCGCAGCCGAGCCTCTGCCTGCCGAGATCGAGGCCGCCATCCGCGCCGACTACGCCGACCTCGCCGGAAGCGACACCGAGACCCCGGTCGCGGTCCGCTCGTCCGCGACGGCCGAGGACACCGAAGCCGCGTCGTTCGCCGGCATGAACGAGACCTATCTGAACACGCGCGGGGCCGACGCGGTCGTCGCTGCGGTCAAGCGCTGCTGGGGATCGCTCTTCGGCGCCCGGACGATCTACTACCGCGGAGAAAAGGGCCTGCCGCAGGCGGGGATGGACATCGCCGTCGTCGTCCAGAAGCAGATCCAATCGACCCGCTCGGGCGTCATGTTCACGGTCGACCCGTCGACAGGCTCGGCGGAGACGCTCGTGATCGAGGGCGCATTCGGCCTCGGCGAGTCCGTCGTCAGCGGACAGGTTTCGCCCGACCGCTACATCGTCTCGAAGGCACCGCTCGAGATCGTCGAGCGGGACGTGCACGTCAAGGAGCTGACGATCGAGTCGCATCCCGGGCGGCGGCACGGCCACGCGCATGCTCGACCAGGGTGAAGGAGCGCGACCCGTGTTGAGCGACGCCGAGGTGATCGAGGTCGCCACGCTCGGCCGCGACATCGAATGGCACTACGGGCAGCCGCAGGACACCGAGTGGGCGATCGACGACACCGGCAAGGTCTGGATGCTCCAGTCGAGGCCCGTCACCGCAACTGGCCATGCCACCGTCGAAACCGCGGAGCTCGGCGCGCCGCTCGTTCACGGGCTCGGGGCCGCCCCGGGCGTCGGAAGCGGCGCGGTCTGCGTCCTCGTGTCTCGCGCCGAGGCCGAAAAGCTCCAGGACGGCGCGATCCTCGTGACGCACATGACGGCACCCGACTGGGTGCCGCTGATGCGCCGGTCCGCCGCGATCGTCACCGATTCGGGCGGCATGACGTGTCACGCGGCGATCGTCTCGCGCGAGCTCGGGATCCCGTGCGTCGTCGGAACCCGCGAGGCGACGACCACCCTCCACGACGGTCAGCTCGTCACGGTCGACGCAGGCCGCGGCACCGTCTTCGAAGGCATTACGGCGGCGGCGCCTGCACCCGTGGTCGCCGCCTCCCCGGCCGGCGACTACGCCCCGGCGACCGCCACACAGCTTCTTCTCAACCTCTCCGAGCCGTCGCAGGTCGCGTCGGCGTCCAAGCTGGACGTCGACGGAGTCGGGCTGCTTCGCGCCGAGATGATGGTGCTCGAGGCGCTCGAGGGACGACATCCGCGTCTCCTGCTCGAGCAGGGCAAGGGCGAAGAGTTCGCGGTGAAGATGGCCGAGGCGCTCACGACCTTCGCCGCCGGTTTCTCCCCGAGGCCGATCACCTACCGGACGATCGACTTCCGGACGAACGAATTCCGTGGCCTCGAGGGCGGCGACCGCTTCGAGCCCGAAGAGGCCAACCCGATGATCGGCTACCGCGGGGCCTTCCGGTACATGCAGGAGCCGGACCTGTTCGCGCTCGAGCTCGACGCCGTGCGGCGGGTCTGGGACGCGGGCTTCACCAACTTCCACGTCATGCTTCCCTTCGTCCGCACGACCGTCGAGCTCACGGCTTGCCGCGATGCGATCGCGGCGAGCGGTCTGCTGAACCGGCGCGGCTTCGAGCTCTGGGTGATGGCCGAGGTTCCGTCCGTGCTGTTCAACCTGGAGCGCTACCGGGATCTCGGCGTCCACGGCATCTCGATCGGATCGAACGACCTCACGCAACTCCTGCTCGGAGCCGACCGCGACTCGGAGGTGCTCGCCGAGGTCTTCGACGAACGCGACCCGGCCGTGGTCGCCTACCTCGAGCAGCTGATCCCGCGTGCCCACTCGCTCGGGCTGAAGACCTCGATCTGTGGACAGGCCCCGTCCGTCCACCCCGAGTACACCGACCTGCTCGTCCGGGCCGGGATCGACGCGATCTCGGTCAACATCGACACGGTCGGACGCACCCGGCGGTTGATCGCGGCGGCCGAGCGGCGACTCCTGCTCGAGGCCGCACGCGCTGCCGACCACCCTCGGTAGTTCACCGCAGCCGCTATCGGAGATCGCCCCGATGCTGCGGAGATCGACGTCCGCGACGATCGGCGCAGGATGCCTGAGCTACTGCAACGAGAGGCTTCGACCTGGGGGACGGCATGAGCACGGTCGTCGTTGGTGTCGACGGGTCGGCAGGAGCGGTCGCCGCACTCAGGTTCGCGCTCGACGAGGCGCGGCTCCGAGGCTGCGGCGTCAAGGTCGTCAGCGCGTGGCACATGCCGACTGCGGCCTACGAGTCCGGCTGGGTGCCGATTCCCGTCGAGATCACCGATTACGAGCAGCGTGGGACGACCGCGCTCGAGACGACGATCGAGCGTGCAGAAGCGGATGCGGCCGGCGTCGAGATCACCAGGATCGTCCGTCGAAGGACAGCCCGCCGAGGTGCTCCTCGCCGAGGCAACGGAAGGCGATCTCCTCGTCGTCGGCTCGCGCGGCCTGGGCGGTTTTCGCGGATTGCTCCTCGGCTCGATCAGCCAGCAGTGCGCACACCACGCGCCGTGCCCCGTGGCGATCGTCCCGGCGCCGCCGCCGGGGCGACATCCGCGTAGCCGACGATCAGTAGAAGCCCGCATCGACTCTGCGGGCAAGCCCGACGGCGCGAGACCCTCAGCGCGCCATGCTTCAGCTATGGCGAGCATTATCCGGATCCTGATCTGCGACGACCATGCGCTCGTCCGCTCTGGCCTCAGACGGCTCTTGGAAGCCGAGACGGACATCGAGGTCGTGGGAGAGGCGGGAAACGCCGAGGAGGCGATCGCGCAAGCCGTCGAGCTCGAGCCCGACATCGTGCTGCTCGACATCGTGATGCCGGGCCGCAGCGGAGTCGAGGCAATGCCCGACCTCGTCGCGGCCGCGCCGGGGTCGAAGGTACTCGTGCTCTCGATGCAAGACGACCCGAGCTACGTCCGCAGCGCGTTCGGCGCAGGCGCGAGTGGCTACCTGCTGAAGGAGGCGGCCGATTCGGAGCTCGTCCAGGCCGTCCGCGAGGTTGCCTCCGGGCGGCGTTACGTGCATCCGCTCCTCGGCGCGCGGCTCGCCGCCGCCGAGCCCGAGGCAGAGGCGCCGCGGGACACGGACCCCCTCTCGGGCCGCGAGCACGAGGTGCTTCGGCTGCTTGCGCTCGGCCACACGAACCAGGAGATCGCACAGATGCTCTTCATCTCGGTCCGGACCGCAGAGACCCACCGCGCCCACATCATGCGCAAACTCGGGCTCTCGACCCGCGCCGAGATCGTGCGCTACGCGCTCGCCACCGGGCATCTCGAACCGCAGCGCGTTGAAGTCTCCCCGAGTGCCTGACGGCTTCCGTTCGCGCGTGGGAAAGAAATCCACACAGGACCCGCGCGATTTCCTGATCCCCGGATAACAATCGCGGTGCAGGATCGGGGTTCGAATCCGCCGAGCGAAGGGAGACCCCATGGCAGTCGACGTCGCACCCAGCCATCGCATCCGCGCCCGCAAGCACCTGCGAGCCGCACCCCTGTCTCGTGCGCTTCCTGAGCCGACGTTCGACCGCGACTACTGGGTTGCCCACTGCGAGGGCTATCGCGTCGAGAGCGCCGAAGGGCGCATCGGCTTCGTCGAGGAGGTTCGCGACAACCCGGGCGATCCGGCCACGCCGCTGCTCGCGATCCGCGCCGGAATCCTCGGGCGCAGGATCCTTGTCGTCCCCGCGAACGAGGTGCACCTGATCGTTCCGATCGCCCAGCAGATCTGGCTGCGCAGTCCGGTTTCGATCGCTCAGAGCCAAGCCGCATAACAAGACGCCCACCGGGCGGACGCCCAGGACGAAGACCGGGTTTTTCCACACGCAGTGCGCGGTCAAGCCCGGACGCGAGGCTTGCTTCGGCGGGCGACACTGGCCCGAATGACGTACGCAGTCGCATGGTCTGAAGACGCTCAGCCCCCTTACGCCGGCCGTCTCGAGCTCACCGCCAAGAGCGTCGAGCTCGCCGGAACCGCGGCGGCCGCGCGCGAGTCACGCCGCAAGATCTTCTACGACGAGCTCGTGAGCGCCAAGATCGAGCGGCGCAGCCAGCCCGGAGGCACAACCCGTCCGGCTCTCGTGCTCGAGTGCAAGAACGGAACGCGCTTCGCGATCACGCCACTCGCGGGCCCCGGCGCGCTCCACGAGCTCACCGAGCGGGTCGCGTCGGTGCTCGACAAGGTCGCAGCCCGGCCGTGACGCGAGTCGTGATCGCCGCCGACGGCTCTCCAGGGGGCCGCGCGGCTGTCGACGCGGGCCTCGACCTCGTCCGCACGATGGACGCGATCGCCACGATCGTCTGCGTTCGTGCCACGCCGCCGTGTCCTGCTCGGTGATCCGTACTACGCTCACACTGTGGCCGAGGGCTGAACGCCGCACGCGCAGTGATCGAGGACGCCACGGCGCGGGCAAACCGCGCCGGGGTCGAGAGCGAGTCCGAGATTCTCGAGGGCGATGTCGCCGAGCAGATTCTGAACGTTGCTCACTCGCGTCGTGCCGACCTGATCGTGGTCGGATCCCGCGGGCACGGCGCATCGCGGGCGCGCTGCTCGGCAGCGTGTCGAGCAAGATCGTCCACGACGCCGAGTGCCCCGTGCTCGTCGTGAAGGAGAAGCCGGCGCCATCCTCACTTGGCGGCTGATCGCTTGACCGAAGGCTTCGAAGGTGAACGCCGTCTTCGCGCCGTGCTCGACGCAGGCATGGCGATCACGTCCGAGCTCTCGCTCGAGAGCCTCCTCCAACGGATCGTCGACGCCGCCGCCGATCTGACCGGTGCCCGTTTTGCGGCGCTCGGGGTGATCGACGCGAGCGGCCTTCGGCTCGAGCGGTTCGTCACCCATGGTGTCGACGACGCGACGCACGCCGCGATCGGCGCGTTGCCAAGCGGTCGCGGCATCCTCGGCGTCCTGATCGGCGACGCGACGCCGCTACGCCTCCACGACCTCACGGCGGACCCGCGCAGTGTCGGCTTCCCGCCCGGACATCCTCCGATGCGCTCGTTCCTCGGCGTCCCGATCGTGCTGCGCGGGGCCGCCTACGGGAACCTCTACCTCTCCGAGAAGGCAGAGCGGCGACGACTTCGACCAGGAGGACGAGGACATCGTGACCCTGCTGGCCGGGCAGGCGGCGATCGCGATCGATAACGCTCGCCTCTACGAGGCCGCGACGCGCTGGTCGCAACGACTCGAGTCGCTCAACGAGATCGCCGCCGCGCTCGTCGTCGAGACGGACCTCGAGCGGCTGCTCGACCTGATCTCGGTGCGGCTGCGCGAGCTCCTCGGCGCCCGGCTCGTCACCGTGCTCCTTCCGGCCGGCGCAGACGAGCTTCGCTTCGCCGCAGCGGCGGGCGAGGGAGCCGAAGGGCTCGTCGGCCGGACGACGCCGCGGGCAGCGTCGAAGAGCGGCGCTCGTCCTGGAACGCCGACGGAGCGAGCGCGTCGACTCCGTGCTCGACGACCCCGACATCGACCAGAGCCTCGCTCGCGAGCTCGACGCGCGATCCGGGATCTACGTGCCGCTGATCACGCACGAGCGGGCGATCGGCGTCATCGTCGCCCACGACAAGCTCGGGCCGGACGGCGAACGGTTCTCCGACGACGACCTCCGCCTCGCCGAGGCATTCGCCCAGCGGGCCGCGGTCGCAGTGGATCTCTCCGAACGGATCGAGCGCAACACCCTCCGTCGCACCGTCGAGGCGCAGGAGGTCGAGCGCCGCCGCCTCGCACGCGAGCTGCACGACGAGACCGGCCAGGCGCTGACGTCGATCCTGCTCGGGCTGAAAGCGCTGGAGGAGAGGATCGTTCACGGTGACTGGCGCCCGGCCGTCGCCCAGCTGCGCGAGAACGTCGTCACGACACTCCGGGACGTGCGCCAGCTCGCGGTCGAGCTGCGACCGAAGGCGCTCGACGACTTCGGCCTCGCGCCCGCGCTCGAGCGGCTGAGCACGTCGGTCTCGGAACAGACCGGCATCGACGTCGCCTTCCAGGCGCAGCTGGGCGACGAAGCGCCTGCCGGGCGAGATCGAGACCGCGCTCTACCGCATCGTGCAAGAAGCGCTCACCAACGCCGTCAAGCACGCGGGCGCAAGACATGTCAGCATCCTCCTCACACGCAAGGATGGAGCGGTGGCGACCTTGATCGAAGACGACGGCAGAGGCTTCGACCCGGCCCGAGCGGGCGCGGACCGCTTCGGCATCGAGGGCATGCGCGAGCGGGTGGGGCTCCTCAACGGACGGCTCGAAATCGAATCGGGCGCACGGCAGGGGAACGACGATCGTCGTCGAGGTCCCCGCGCCTTGACGATTCGGGTGCTGATCGTGGACGACCACGCCGTCGTCCGCGCAGGTCTCAAGCTGCTCATCGACGCCGAGGCCGACCTCGAAACCGTCGGCGAGGCGAGCGACGCGCGCGAGGCCGTCTTCGAGGCCCGGTCGTCGAAACCGGACGTGATCCTGCTGGACGTCGTCATGCCCGGCCAGAGTGGCCTCGAGGTGCTGCCGACCCTCCTCCACGAGCACCCGGAGACGAAGATCCTGATCCTGTCGATGCAGGACGACCCGCACTACGTTCGGGAGGCGTTCGCGGGAGGCGCGAGCGGGTACGTCCTGAAGGAGGCCGCCGACACCGAGGTCGTCGGCGCGATTCGCGAGGTCGCCCGCGGCGGCCGCTACGTCCATCCCGAGCTCGGCGCTCGGCTCATCGCAGCCGAAGCCGACGCCGAGCGCCGCGCGGACGAGGATCCGCTGTCGGAGCGCGAGCGCGAGGTTCTGAGACTGCTTGCGCTCGGCCACACGAACCAGGAGATCGCGAAGCGCCTCTACATCTCCGTCCGCACGGCCGAGACGCACCGAGCCCACATCATGCAGAAGCTCCATCTCGGCAGCCGTGCCGAGCTCGTGCGCTACGCAATCGCGCAAGGCCTGCTCACCGAGAGCTGACGCGCACAAAAAAAGCCACCGAGCCGGGTGCGCTTTCGTCCATCGACCCAGCGAACCTTCTGCTCTGCCCCTTGCGGGGTTCGGCGTCTTGCCCACTGGGACGACTTCGACCTACTCGCGTCCCGTGCTCAGTGACAAGAGGGAACCTACGGGACGGACGGCCGCCGGACAAGGGGCCGCGGGAAGAAAGTTGTGCTCGGAGCGAGAAATCCTTTGGGCTTCGCCCGGCGCGCGACACGATGTCATTCTGGCACCGTGTCGTCGAACGTGATCGCGTCTCGGCACCTCCAGGCTTGCGTGGCCACCGCCCTGCTCGCCGCATGCGGTGTCGCGGCATTCGCGGGGCACGCATCGGGGGCGACGCCGGGCTGCGGCACGGCGACTGCCCAGAGCCAGAACGGAAACCAGCTGTTCATGTCCGGCACCGGGGCCGACTGCCTCCTCCACGCGTTCGGGACGTGCCGCGCCGCGACCCTCACTGTCCGGGGTCACGGCGTCGACGCACAGCTCGTCCTGGCGTTCACGGTGGGGCGGAGGGCGGGTGCGTGCCGCGTCGGTCTCGCCGGGTCGAACACGGTCTTCTTCGGCAGCAAGACTCGAAAGACGACCTGGTCGAGCACCTGCACGAGAGTCACGAAGCGGGCCGAAGGCGTCGTGCTCGGTGGATGCACCGGCGGTGACTACCTGCTCTCGCCGCCCGGCGCGCCGCAGGTGCCGAACAACCGCTTCTGAGACCGGAGAGGGAGTGGCCCCGCCCCGTTGCCTCGGGGCGGGGCCACCTTGGCAGACGCACGATCAGCGGTCGAGGGAGGTGCGATCGCTGTGCGACTGCGAGCTGCCGACGTGGCGGTCGACCGAGGTGCGGTCGACACTGCTGCGGTCGGTCCGGAGCTCGACGTGGGTCTTGCCGGAAACCTTCGCGTGGTCGGTCGAGGCAAGCGCGGAGCCGGCGAGGGCGCCGCCTGCGATGACACCGGTGGCGAGTGCTGAGACGATGAGCTTGCGCATGTTGGTTCTCCTTTTGTTGGTTGGGCGATGCGCTTTCAGTTGTACGCCCGGCCCAGCCAAGGGCGGCCCAGCTCCTCGCCAAGAAGCGCAACGGAATCGAAAAGGTTTGCTCGGCTGCCGTCCGGCGACGGCAGGAGCGCCGGTCTTCCCGAGAACGTGGAGACTTCCGGATCGAGGTGCGACATCGAGATCCATGAGTTCCCGGCGCCCCGGCGGCCTCGGCCACTGACGCCTGCCCGCTTCGCTCTCGCGTGGGCGATCAACGCGCTCGGGCTCTGGGTCGCGAACGGCCTGTTCTCCGGCGTGTGGATTCACGGCTGGACCGCATACCTCGTCGGCGCGGCCGTGCTCGGGATCGCAAACGCGGTGCTGAAGCCCGTGCTGGCGATCCTGACGCTGCCGCTGATCCTCGTCACGCTCGGCTTCTTCCTGCTCGTGATCAACGTGGCGATGGTGGCGCTCGCAGCCTGGATCACGCCGAACTTCTCCGTCCACGGGTTTTGGACGTACGTCGGCGTCGTCACGATCCTCTGGATCGTCAACTGGGCCGGCAACGCATTCGTCGACCGCACCGTGCGTGACGTTCGTCGTCGCTAGCGCAGGCCGCTCTGCGTCGCTCACCCGTACTCTGGTGCCCGTGGAGCTCGGCCTGTACACGTTCGCGGAGCTGACGCCCGATCCGGCCACGGGCCGCACCGTCACGCCCGCCGAACGGCTCGCGGACCTGATCGAGGAGGTCGAGCTCGCCGACCAGGCGGGACTCGACGTCTTCGGGGTGGGCGAGCATCACCGCCCTGACTTCGCGGTCTCCTCGCCGGCGGTCGCCCTTGCTGCCGCAGCAGCCCGGACGACGCGGATACGGCTCACGAGCGCCGTCAGTGTCCTCAGCTCCGACGACCCGGTGCGCGTGTTCCAGGACTTCGCGACGCTCGATCTCCTCTCGAACGGACGGGCGGAGATCATGGCCGGCCGCGGGTCGTTCATCGAGTCGTTTCCACTCTTCGGATACGACCTTGCCGACTACGACGATCTCTTCGCGGAGAAGCTCGAGCTGCTGCTCGCCCTTCGCGAGACAGAGCGTGTCACCTGGACGGGATCACACCGCCCGCCGCTCGACGACCTCGCCGTCTACCCACGGCCGGTTCAGAACCCACTCCCGGTCTGGGTCGCCGTCGGCGGCAACCCGAATTCCGCGGCACGAGCAGGTCTGCTCCGACTACCGATGGCGCTCGCCATCATCGGCGGGCTGCCGGAGCGCTTCGCGCCGTTCGCGGAGATCCACAGGGAGGCCGCGCGCAGTGCCGGCCACGAGCCACCCCCGGCGCTGAGCATCAACTCCCACGGCTTCATCGCCGACACGTCCCAGCAGGCGGCCGACGAGTCGTTCCTTCCCTTCGCGACCACGATGAACAAGATCGGCCGCGAACGTGGCTGGTCACCGCTGACCAGGCAGGACTTCGACGCGCAGCGGACGCTGCGCGGAGCTCTGTTCACGGGCAGCCCGCAAGAAGTGGTCGAAAAGATCCTCTTCCAGCACGAGATCTTCGGCCACGACCGCTTCCTTCTCCAGCTGAGCGTCGGCACGATGCCCCACGCGAAGATCATGAGGGCGATCGAGCTGTACGGCGGCGAGGTCGCTCCCGCTGTCCGGGCGGCCCTGTCCGATCGGGTCACGTCACCCAGCGGTTGAAACCAGCGAAGGCGCGTCTCCGCGCCCCGCTCCGCCTTCCCTCTCCAATCGACCGGCTCAGCCGCAGCCGGTGCTCGTCCCACAGTCGCGGCACGTGTAGCAGGTGCCCGCCCGCACCATGCGCCCGCCGCACCGTGAACACTCGATCGCGTCCTCGTGCGAGTTGAAGAGCGCCGTCTGGCCGCGCGCGGGCGGCTCGAGCTCCGGGATCTCCGGAGCGCCGGCCGAGTACGCAGCGGCCATCCGCGCCCTCACCTCGGGCGAGAGGATGCCGATCTCTTCCTGCTGGTCGACGGTCAGGAACTTCTTTCCCATCCAGCGGAACACGTAATCGACGATCGACTTCGCGACCCGGATGTCGGGATCGTTCGTCGCGCCGCTCGGCTCGAAGCGCATGTGCGAGAACTTCGAGACGTAGACCTCCAGCGGGACGCCGTACTGCAAGCCGAGCGAGACGGCGATCATGAACGAGTTCATCAGTCCGGCCAGCGTCGTGCCTTCCTTCGCGATGTCCAGGAAGATGTCGCCGGGGGTGCCGTCGTCGAAGAGACCGACGTGGATATAGCCCTCGTACTCGCCGACGCGGAACTTGCGGCCGACCTCGGTGCGGTCGTCCGGCAGGCGCCGGCGGCGCGGAGCTGCGACGGCGGTTGCCATCGGGCCGATCGTCCCCTGCACCTTGTCGCTCTTCCCGGACAACGGCTGCGCGACCTTGCAGTTGTCGCGATAGATCGCGATCGCCTTGACGCCGAGCCTCCACGCGTCGACGTAGACCTGCGCGACGTCGTCGATGGTGACCGCCTCCGGCATGTTCACCGTCTTCGAGATCGCGCCCGAGATGAACGGCTGGATCGCACCCATCATCCGCACGTGACCCGTGTAATGGACGGCCCGCTCCCCGATCGCGCAGTCGAAGACCGGGTAGTGCTCGGTCTTCACATACGGCGCACCGATGATCGTGTTGCGTTCGTCGATGAAGGCGACGACCTCCGAGACCTCGCTCGGCGCATAGCCGAGCTTCTCGAGCCCGAGCGGCACCGTCTTGTTCACGATCGTGATCTCGCCGCCTCCGACGAGCTTCTTCGACTTGACCAGCGAGAAGTCGGGCTCCACTCCGGTCGTGTCGCAGTCCATCATGAAGCTGATCGTCCCGGTGGGAGCGAGCACGGTCGCCTGCGCGTTGCGGTAGCCGTGGACCTCGCCAAGGTTGAGTGCGTCGTCCCAGGCCCGGCGCGCCGCGACGAGCAAGTCAGACGGAACCGTCTCCGCGGCCGCGATGTTCCCGACCGCCGCTCGATGCTTGGCGATCACGCCGATCATCGCGGCCGCGTTCGGCTGGTAGCCGGCGAACGACCCCATCCTCCCGGCGATTTCGGACGACTTGCGGTAGGCGCGGCCCGTCATCAGCGCCGTGATCGCCGCAGCGTAGGCGCGGCCCTCGTCGGAGTCATACGGAAGCCCACGCGCCATCAGGAGCGCCCCGAGGTTCGCGTAGCCGAGACCGAGCTGCCGGTAAGCCTTGGCGTTCCGCTCGATCTCGGGTGTCGGATACGACGAGTTTCCGACGAGGATCTCCTGCGCGAGGAACACGACGTCCACCGCATGCTCGATCGCCTCGACATCGAGCTCACCGTCCTCGCGGCGGAACTTCATCAGGTTCAGCGAGGCGAGATTGCACGCGGAGTCGTCGATCGACATGTACTCCGAGCACGGGTTCGACGCGTTGATCCGGCCGGAGTTCGGGAGCGTGTGCCAGCTGTTGATGGTCGTGTCGTACTGGGCGCCCGGGTCGGCGCAGCGCCACGCGGCCTCCGCGATGTCGTGCATCAGCTTCCGCGCCTTCATGGTCTCGACGACCGAGCCGTCGACGCGCGCCGTCAGGTTCCAGTCGGCATCTCCTTCGACCGCCTCCATGAACGCGTCGGAGAGGCGCACCGAGTTGTTCGCGTTCTGGTACTGGATCGACGACCAGTCGGGCGAGTCGAGCGACATGTCGTAGCCGGCCGCCTCGAGCACGCGCGCCTTCTCCTCCTCGCGCGCCTTGCACCAGATGAACTCTTCGATGTCGGGATGGTCGACATCGAGCACGACCATCTTCGCCGCGCGACGCGTCTTACCGCCCGACTTGATCGTTCCCGCCGACGCGTCGGCACCACGCATGAACGAGACCGGGCCCGACGCGTGGCCGCCCTTCGAGAGTTGCTCCTTGGAGGAGCGCAGCCGCGAGAGGTTGATTCCCGAGCCGGAGCCGCCGCGGAAGATGATCCCTTCCCGCCTGATCCAGTCGAGGATCGAATCCATCGAGTCCTCGATCGAGAGGATGAAGCAGGCGGAGCACTGCGGCTTCTCCTCGAAGCCGACGTTGAACCAGACCGGCGAGTTGAACGCCGCGAGCTGGTTGACGAGGATCGCCTTCAGCTCGTCCTCGAACGTCTGTGCCTCGTCCTCGCCCTCGAAGTACCCGTCCTTGCGCCCCCAGGCGCCGATCGTCGTGACGATCCTGCCGATCATCTGGCGCACCGAGCGCTCGCGCTCCGGCGACGACATGCGGCCACGGAAGTACTTCTGCGCGACGATGTTCGTCGCGGTCTGCGACCAGAACTTGGGAAACTCGACATCCTTCTGCTCGAAGGTGGGCTTGTCCTTGCCCGCGATGAACGCGTCGCGGGTCTCCCACTCGATTTCGTCGAAGGGGTCGCGGCCGGCGATCGTGAAGTAGCGGCGCACGGCGAGGCTCGCGTCCTCGTGCGCTACCGAGTTCGCAAGCTCGTCGGCGTTGATCTCGACCCTGTGCTCCTGTTCTACGGACGCCATCTCGTCATCCTTTCAATACCGGTCCATCAGCGGACCGAGCAGCCTAAGACGAGGGTCGGACGGAGCCGCTGAAACGGCTCGCTAAAGGTATCGCTCAGGGTCTCTCTCGCCGAGAGACGCGTAGCGCGGTCCGCTGCGGAACGCCGCTACGCGTTCCCGTCCCGGCCCTGCATGCGCCGCACGACCAGCCCCACGGCGCCGAGCAGGAGCAGGAAGACCGGCGAGGCTCCCGAGGATGATCAGCGGCAGCGGGAACGACGATGCTCCGCCGGGCGAGCTGTTGTTGATCGCACTCGGGATCGGGCCGGACGGCAAATCGCGGCCGGAGCTCGCTGCTGCCGTGGTCGTCGTGGTCGTCGAACCCGTCACGGGGGTCACCGGCGAGCTGCTCGTGACCGTGGGCACCGGCGCGTTCGGATTGTTCTTGTGGGCGATCGCAAGCTGAAGCGCCCTGTTGATGTCGTCGTGCGCGCTCGAGTAGACCGCGACGTCCGTCGGCAGGTGGTCGATCGCGTGCCCGGTAGCACGGGATCGGGTAGACGTGGTCGATCCGGCCGTCGTACCAGTCGTTCAGGAGCTTCACCCAGCACGGCGTGTCCGCCGCGGTCGTCGAGGAGGCCGGCGCGGCCAAGGGCAGCAGCAGCGCACACGCGCACGCGACGACGAGCGCACGAAGCAGAGGCTTGGCAGCTGGCATCACGAAGTCGGGAACGGGGCGGCGATCAAGGCGGGTAGATGCGAGTGTTTCGAACTGCTGTGTGCTTGCGGTTCGGACCCGGTTAGGCGTTTGTTAGCGCCGCCAAGACCGTCTGCGTTCAATGTTACTGTCGCGACGCATGGCGGTGACACGGCAACTGTTGTCACCCCTCGGCGCGGCCCTTGCGCTCACCGGCGCCGCGCTCTTCTTCGGTGGCGCCGCCGGAAACGGGTCGATTCCTTGGCTCGGAGCGGCTGCGATCGCCGTCGCGGTCTGGCTCGCAGCGACCCGTGAGGCGCCGCGCGGGCTCGTCGCGCTCCTGCCGCTCGTCGCGCTCGCCGCCTGGTCCGCGGCGTCGATCGCTTGGTCGATCGAGCCCGACCGGAGCTGGGAATACGCGAACCGAACCGCGGTCTACGTCGCCTTCGCCGTTGTCGGCGCGTACATCGCGAGTCGCACGGGTGAGTTCGCACTCGGTCTCTCCTGCCTGCTCGGCGCGCTCTGCGTCTGGTCGCTCGCCGGCAAGGTCTTCCCGGCGCTGTACGACGACTACGCGCCGGATCGCGCGGCTCCGCGCTCCGGTCGGCTACTGGAACGCGCTCGCGCTGCTCGGTGCCATCGCGCTGCCACTCGGCCTCTGGCTCGCGGGACGGCAGGGCAACTGCGGGTGCGCTCCTCGTCTACGGCTGGGCGGTCGCGATCGCCCTCACCTACTCGCGCGGCGGCGTCGTGATCGCGGTCGTCGTCGTGATCGCGTGGATCGCGCTTTCCGGCGCGTGGATCGCGGCGACGACGACGCTCGTCTCGGCGGGAATCCCGGCCGCCGTCGTGATAGCCACAGCGCTCTCGCTCCACGGCGTCACGAGCGACGCCCAGTCCCACGCGACGCGCGTCCACGACGGGCTGCTCTTCGGAGGTGCGTTCGTCATCGGCGGCGATCGTGGCGGCGCTGCTCGCGCAGCTGCCGCAGACCCGAGCCGACGCGGGGGCTTCGCGGCGCAGCGGTGGCGCTCGCGGCGGTGATTGCGGTCGTCGCCCTCTCCGTCGCGGCAACACACGCTCACACCTGGTGGCACGACTTCACGAACCCGTCGGCCCCCGAGATCTCGAACTCCCAAAGCCGCTTCGTCGACGCCGGATCGAACCACCGCTGGGTTTGGTGGAAGGAGTCATGGCAGGCGTTCAAGCAGCACCCCGTCACCGGAACGGGCGCGGGGTCGTTCCAGTTCACGAACCTCCGCTACCGCGCGACGAACCTCGATGCGGCGACCGAGCCTCACGACCTGCCGGTGCAGTTCCTGACGGAGACGGGCGCCGTCGGTGCCCTGCTGTTCATCACAGCAGCCGTCACGCTCGTCTTCCTCGCCCGCCGCCGCAGCGACGCCGAGCTCGCCCTTTCGCTCGCGCTGCCTGCGTACGTCCTGCACGGGCTGCTCGACATCGACTGGGACTTCGTCGCCGTCTCGGCTCCCGTGTTCCTCGTCGCCGGCGCGCTCGCCGTGCGGGCGACGCAGGAGGAGAAGCGCGGGTTCTCCGTCTGGAAGGCGCTCCTGGGCGCGGGCGCGGGGATCGTCGTGCTGCTCTCGCTCTTCACCGTCTGGTCCGGCAACCGCCTCGCCAACCAGGCGGCGGCTGCCCTCGACCGTCCCGCCCGCGCCGTCACGCTCGCCAAGCGCGCGCGGTCGCTCGACCCGTTCGCGGTCGACCCGATCTTCACCCAGGCGCTGGCCGAGCAGGCCCGCGGCCGCCTGGGCCGGGCCCGCGGGCTGCTCGTGGAGGCAACGCGCGTCCAGCCGCACAGCGCCGAGGCCTGGTACTCGCTCGCGGCCTTCGACCTCGGGCTCGGCTGCCCGCGTCACGCGCTTCCGGAGTTCGAGCGCTTCTACCAGCTCAACCCGCAGGACCCCGGCGTCGCCCAGAAGGACGCGGCACTGAAGCTCGTCAACTCCGGCAAGCCGCGCTGCTAGAGCCTCAGGCGCCGAGGATGACGGCCAGCTGGCCGCCGTGCAGCACGCTTCCCGAGATGCCGTCGAGAGGGCCGACGACCTTCGCGTGGATGTCGCGCGCGAGACGGACGCCCTCGGCCCGGTAACCCGGGCGGTACATCACGACGGTCGTCGCGTAGTCATGCCGTCGTGCGTCGGCGGTCGCCGAGATGCGGTAGCCGAGACCGTGAAGGCGCGCCGGCGGCCGCCGCTGCGGCACCGTTGCGGCCGTTGCCGTTCAGGACGAGGATCGACGTATGGGCTCTCGTGAGCTTCACCTTGCCGACCGGCTGGGGCTTCGGCAACGGTGCGCGAACCGGCGCTTTCTTCACCGGGGCAAAGGCCGTCGCCTCGGCATGGTGCTGGATCGCGTGCGAGAGCGGCTTGGCCACGAGCAACAGCCCCGCGCCGAGGAGCAGGATCAGCTCGACCGCGGCGACCAGACTGGCGACGATCGTCGCCGTGCGCCAGGGGCGCACGAGCTCATGCGGTGAGAGCGGGGCATCCACGCACGTGGCGATTTCTCCGGGCGCGCCCGGAGTCCTACCTCGCGGTCATCCACTCCCACGTCCGGCGCAACCCGTCGTCGAGCGAGACGGTCGAGCGTCCATCCGAGCTCGGTGGCGGTGCGTGACGTGTCGAGGACCGACCGCTGAACGTCCCCGAGCCGGGCGGGCGCGAACGACGGAGGCGCGGCGCTCTCCGCGACTGCAGCGCAAGCGCGGTGCAGGTCGAGCACGCTGGTTGCCCCTCCCGTCCCGACGTTCAGAACTCCCCCTGGGTAGCCCGTCGCCGCCAGGATCGCCGCGACGACATCGCCCACGTAGACGAAGTCGCGCTCCTGCAGCCCGTCGCCGAAGATCATCGTCTCCTGGCCGAGCGCCATCCGCTCGAGGAAGATCGACACCACACCTCCTTCGAGACCCGAGTCCTGGCGAGGCCCGAAGACGTTGGCAAACCGAAGCACGACGTTCCGGGCCCCGTGGATCCGGTTCCAGCCGAGGAGGTACTCCTCGGCGCAAAGCTTCGCGATCCCGTAGGGCGAGAGCGGGCGGAGCGGAGAGTCTTCCCGCGCCGGCTCGTCGCACTCGCCGTAGATCGCACCGCCGGTCGACGAAAAGACGACCCGCGTGCCGGCTGCCCGGGCGGCCTCGGCCACCTTCACGGTGCCGACGACGTTCACCTCTGCGTCGTAGTCGGGGCGCTTGACCGACGTCTGAACGTCCGCCTGGGCAGCGAGGTGGAAGACGACGTCAGCGCCGGTGGCGTCGATCCCCTCGCCGATGTCGCTCTCGAGAAACGTTGCCGCCGGGTTGAGGTTCTCGCGCTTCCCCGACGCAAGGTTGTCGACGACCGTCACCTCGTCGCCTCGAGCGACGAGAGCGTCTACGAGGTGCGAGCCGATGAACCCGGCCCCTCCCGTCACGATTGCCCGCATCGACGTATCGTAGGCGGGAACCATGTTCGTGACGTTCGAAGGCATCGACGGCTCCGGAAAGACGACCCAGGCCGCCCTCCTCGCGGAGTGGCTGCGCGGAGAGGGACGAGAGGTGCTGTTGCTGCGGGAGCCCGGCGGGACACCGCTCGGCGAGCGGCTGCGCGACGCGCTGCTCGACGGACCGGCGATGACAGGCTGGGCCGAGGCCGCGCTCTTCGCGGCCGCCCGGGCCGAGCTCGTCGAGCGTGTGGTCCGGCCCGCGCTCGCGACCGGGACGGTCGTGATCTGCGACCGCTATGTCGACTCGTCGCTCGTCTATCAGGGGCTCGCGCGGGGGCTCGGCGTCGAGCCGGTCTACGAGCTGAACATGGCGGTGACGGGCGGCCTGCTCCCCGAGAAGACGTTCGTGCTGCTGCTCGATCCCGACGCATCGCGTGCGAGGCTGACCGGCGAGCCCGACCGGATCGAGAGCGAAGACGACGACTTCAGGCGCCGCCTCGCCGAGGGGTACGCGAGCATCGTGTCCATGTTCCCGGAGCGGTGCACGGCGCTCGACGCGACAAGACCACCCACCGAGATCGCAGAGGAGATTCGTGACGAGCTTGCGAGAGTCGGCGCGCGAGCAGGCTGAGGCGACGCGCCTCCTCGACGCTGCACTGGCCGAGGGACCGGCGCACGCGTATCTCTTCCACGGGCCGCCCGGCGTCGGCAAGCGACCGCTCGCGCGGGCGTTCGCACGCGAGCTCCTCGGCACGACCAGGCGCACGCACCCCGACCTGTACGAGCTCGAAGCGCTCGGCGAGATGATCCGGATCGACGAGATTCGCGAGCTCCGCCGCGACCTCCACATGCGGCCGTTCGAGGCGGACCGGCGGGTCTACCTCATCCTCAGCGCGCATCTGCTCAACGACGACGCCTCCGACGCGCTGCTCAAGGACCTCGAGGAGCCACCCGAATACGCCGTGATCGTGCTGATCGCCGACGACCTCGGCCCGATCTCGGAGACGATCAGGTCGCGCTGCCAGCTCGTGCCGTTCCGCCGCCTCTCCGAGCGGGCCATCCGCGAGCTGGTCGACGCGCGGGCGCCCGAGCTCGACGAGGAGCGGCGCATCGCGCTGGCGCGTGTCGCGGGAGGCCGCCTCGACAGGGTCGCGCGGCTGCTCGACCCCCGTGCCGCCTCGCGACGCACCATCCTGCTCGAACAGGCGCGGACGGCGTACCGCGAGCCCGCGTTCGAGCCCGCAGTTGCAGCCGCAGCGCTCCTCGAATGCGCGCGCGAGCGCGGCTCCGAGGCGAAGGCCGTCGAGGAGGCGAAGGTGCAGGCACTCGAGCTGACCGCCCGCGAGAGCGAGCAGCGCGTGCGGCGCGCGCAGCGCGGCGCCGAGCGCGAGGAGCTGCTCGCCCAGCTGGAGGAGCTCGAAGCCTGGTACCGCGACCTCGTTGTCGTCGCCGTCGGGGCGGAGCGCGCCGCGGTCCACGTCGACCGTCTCGAGGAGCTCCGCGAGGACGCGACGCGCGAGCGGCTCATCGGCGCCGAACGCGCCGCCGAGGCCGTGCGAGAGACGTGGCGGCGGCTCGAGGAGTTCAACCTCACTCCGCAGCTCGCGCTCGAAGCGCTCTTCGTCACGGTCTCGCACGAGCTGCGGGTTTGAGCGCGCGCGCGTAAACTGCCGGCGTGGAATACGTCGTTTTCGTGGAGATCCCCGGCGGATCGCGCAACAAGTACGAGTGGGACGACGAGCTCGGCGGGATCGTGCTCGACCGCCGGCTCTTCACCTCGATGAGCTACCCGGCCGACTACGGGTACCTCGAGGGCACTCTCGCTGAGGACGGCGACCCGCTCGACGCGCTCGTCCTCGTCAGCGACTCGACCTTCCCTGGCTGCCGGATCCGCGTCCGGCCGATCGGGGTCTTCCACATGTCGGACGAAAAGGGCGCGGACGAAAAGATCATCTGCGTGCCGCTCAACGACCCGAGCTGGGGCCTGCTCAGCGACATCCACGACGTTCCCGTTGGCCTTCGCGACGAAATCGAGCACTTCTTCCAGGTCTACAAGGACCTCGACCACGAGGGGAAAGTGGTCACGAGAGGGCTTCGGCAACCGCGCGGAGGCCGAAGACACGTTCGACGCGGCCCAGAAGCGCGCCCGCGCGACCGTCTTCTAGGTACCGCGCGGGTCGGCGCCCGGGGGCGCGGTACTATCCCAGTCCCCCGCCGACGTAGCTCAGCTGGTAGAGCACTTCACTCGTAATGAAGGGGTCCGCGGTTCGAGTCCGCGCGTCGGCTTCGTCAGATTTGCAGGGGTTTCTTCTGCTGTGACAACGCCAAACCCCGTCGAGGGTACGTGAGGGGTACATCTTCTGACCCCTTCACAACGAACGAAGGGTTCACTCCCGGGCTCGTTTGTGCCCTTTTGCAAACGCTCTAGGCTTAGAACGTTTTCTGGAGGCCTTGCTCGGTCTCGTTGTGGAAACCGGAGCATTGTCGCAACGGAAACAAGGTAACGCGATGATCAGCTTCCTTTGCTCGCTCGCTAGCGACTCGAGGCAGTCGCGGCAACGTCCCTCGTCTCGTCGCGGACGCGCTTCAGCGTCTTCATCACCTCGTCGCCGCCGCCGCGCCCGAAGAGGTCGTGGAGGCGCACGTACTCCGCATAGAGCGTCTCATACCCGTGCCGGCTCCGGTCGACCGGGAGGTATGTCCCGGCGGCAGGCGCCGCCATCCGCTCTGACGCCTCCCCGATCGTGCCGTATGCGCCGCCGGCTACGGCGCCGAACATCGCCGCGCCCAGCGCGGGAGCGTTCTGCGACGCGGCCACGCCGATCGGGCGCCCGAGCACATCGGCGTATATCTGCATCAGCAGCCGATTGCGATGGGGCAGGCCCCCACAGGCGACAATCCGGTCGACGGGCACGCCCGCGCGCTCGAAGGCGTCGATGATCACTCTCGTGCCGAAGGCGGTCGCCTCGAGTAGCGCGCGGTAGACCTCGTGCGGACGCGTCGACAGCGAGAGCCCCACGACGAGCCCCGCGAGATCGGCGTCGACAAGCACGGAGCGATTGCCGTTCCACCAATCCAGCGCGAGCAGGCCGCTCTCGCCCACCGCGAGCGCCGCCGCCTGCTCTTCGAGAAGGTGATGCACGTCCACACCGCGCCCCTGCGCGAGCTCGTAGACCTGGGGCGGGACGGAGTTCTCGACGAACCAGGCGAAGATGTCGCCGACGGCCGACTGGCCCGCCTCGTAGCCGAAGAGGCCCGGCAGGACGCCGTCCTCGACGACGCCGCACATCCCCTCGACCGAGACGAGACGGTCGCCGAGGAGAATATGGCAGTTGCTCGTCCCCATGATCACGACGAGCTCGCCCGGTGCGATGCAGCCGACGGCGGGAGCGGACACGTGCGCGTCGACGTTGGCGACCGCAACCGGCGTGCCGGGCAGCAGTCCCGTCCACCCTGCCGCGCGTTCG
>CAWFIN010000004.1:0-216970 GCA_963815945.1 uncultured Actinomycetes bacterium | reverse complement strand
GCGCGCGCAACTCGTCCATCCCGTGCCGCAGCAGAATGTCGCTTGCCGCGTGCGACGCCTCGTTGGCGGCCGGTCCGTGCAGCAGAAACTGCGTGGAGCCAGGCAGATCGGGCACGATCACCTCGAACTTGGCCTGCTTGGGGCGCTTGCGCGGCACACGGCGCAGGGTGCCGCCGTCGGGGTCATCGAACACCTCGACGCTGTCAGGCAGCGGATCGCGCAGCGGGCGGAGGTACATCAACTCGCCGTTCGCCCCGAGCATCTCGAACCAGTAGCCGGTGCGCTTGTCGGAAGCGGGGGCGGCGATCGAGCCGAGCGCGCGCATCGCCACGCGCGTGACGCTCGCGATGGCAATCGCGGAGCCGTCGATGGTGAACAGGATGCGCAGCGAATGGGTGTAGGGCGCCGGAGTGGGTGCCACATGGATTTTGGACATTCGGCATCTCCTCAACTGTTGAGCGATGTGCCAAGTTCGTGTCGAGAGGCTGCGACCGTCGCGCGGTGTCTTGCTTGGCGTCGCCGTAGTCCGTCCGAAAATATCTTAACGACTGGCTGTGCCGTGCAGTCAACGAAATTAGCCGACATTCACCAGATATTGAGTGTGTTACGAGCACGCACGATCTGCCACCATCAAGGCCGAACTGACAAACCCGTGGCCACCTTTCGCCACAAATCATGGCGTTCCGAACGCGCAAATGTGATCCTGATCGCGAATTTTAAAGGCATCTGTCCCAATTCGCCAAAGATTTGCCGCTTTCTAAAGGAAATCGCGGAACACGTGGGCCCTTTTGAGCCTTATGCGGCAAGAACGCACGCGCGCTGATATCCATGATGGCCCGGAGCACAACAGCTCCGACGTGAGGCCGGATGCATTGATGCAAGACCCAAAACCGACAGATCGACGAAAACCTCTTGCAACGCACGGCCGCACCATACATTCGGGTCAATCGCTTCGTTTGTCGGCTCTCGCAAGAGCGTCCGGTTGTGCTCCAGCACCGGACTCGATGGGCACCGATGAGTTCGTCTGGGTCGGGCCAAGTGCAGGCGTGAGCAACCGCAACAAATCCTTCGACAACGGCATCGGACAAATGCGGCCGAAGCCCCTTTCACGCACGTCGAAAATCGGTGTAATTTTTCCAATAGCTGCAGCCCGGAACTCGTCTCATCACGCTGGGGACAGGAGCGGACCGAACTCCTGACATTCACCGTGCCCAATCCTCTAACGTGCTTATCACCAATGGTGCCGCCTACATCATAGATGCAGGTGATGGCGTTTCTCGGCGCCTTATCAGGCTAGGTATCAACTTTTGGAATATCAGCGGCATTTTTATTACACATCCCCACAGTGATCACACCGGCGGCCTTGGCGGGCTCATGACGTGGTTATATGACCGCGGCAATCCAGCCAAGGTCGTGAACATTGACGGCCCGCCGGGTACGGCAATGGGCGTTGAAGTGTTGCTACAGTTTTTGACCGTCAATGCAGAAATAAAAATCAGCGATGGGACTAAAGCATTCCGCCAACGAAGCTGTTCAGCAGCAAAGACATTGGCGAGGGCTTGGTTTTCCAGGACTCGAACATCGAGATTACTGCGGTCGAAAACACTCATTTCCACTTCCCACGCGGCAGCCCGGGATACGGCAAATACAAATCATGCGCCTACCGATTTGACGCGGCGGATCGCTCGGTCGTGTTTACCGGCGACACCGGTGCCGAGCGATGCTATAGCGGAGCTTGCCAGAGGTGCCGATTTGCTCGTCTCCGAAGCAACCAATCCGAGAATACAAAGAGGAAGAAATCAAAGCCGGACGCTGGCAACTCATGACGCCTGATCAGCAAAAGAATTTGATACGGCACCACATCGAGGAGCATTTGTTACCGGAGGACCTCGGTAAGATGGCAGCGCATGCGAACGTGAAGACGGTCGTTATGACACACCTGCAGCCGAGCCCAAACGATGATTACTCGCGATACATCGAGGGAGTTAAAAAGGCACTATTCGGGTCAAGTTTTCGTGGCCAAGGACCTGATGGAATTTTGAAGAGCTGGTTACAACGCTGACGTCACATAACTTGCGTTAGGCGAATCGCGAGCTCGGGGCCAGCGGCCCCGAGCTCAAGCTCGGAGGGCTCGGAGACCACCGAGCTACGGGGTCGACCCGCCGACACCGGCCGCAAAACACCCCGCCGTCCCACAGGCCTTTCCGGCCGCGTTTACCAACTTCATGCGCCATACACGCGCGAGGGCCGCCGCCAACCCATCGGGACCCACCCAGCGCGGAGGCCGCCGAGCGCCCCCATGGCGGCGCCGGGGCGCACAAACAGCCGCTCGACCGTCGGACTCGCCAGCGGGCCTTGCCAAGCTCTTCGGACGGCGAGCGCCGATCGTCGAGTTCCATAGGATCCCTGCAATCGTCCCCGCTGTTCCACGGCCTGCGTTCATGTGAAAAACGCGGCCGTTACGACCGGCATCCCCGACCGACAGGTCAGCGCTTGATTGATCCCGGACATGTCGCGGTTCTCGAAGCTGACAAGGGGCGTCGGGAATCGCTCGGCGGGCCGCGTCCCGGGCCGCGCCCGCACCGTCGGATCGCCTGCTACGGCCCACACGCGCAGGTACGACATCTTGTGTCCCCTCGACTAGCCAGGATGGCGCACGAAGTGCCGCGATAGCCGCATAACAAAGCTACGGCCCATGAAATCACTCCGCCGATTGGTCAGAATTTGGCCGATTATTGTAGGAGTTGTATGGTCCTAAGCTGATATAAGTCGGATGGACCTTGCACGATGCGGGGGACGCGGGAGAATTTTGTGCTCGAATTCCCGCAGACTCTACGCGCACACGACCAACCGAAGTAACGCACATGCCCGAGCCGCAGCCTATGCGCGATGTCATCGTGCTCATCCCCGGAATTCTGGGATCCGTCCTCGTCAAGGATGGCCGAGAGGTTTGGGGAGTTCTCTGGCAGCTCGATTTCGAACAATCTACTCACTTTCGGCAATGCGATCAAAGGACTGGAATTGCCGCAGGGGGTCGGTCATGACGATCCTAAGGACGGCGTCACCGCTCCCCGCATTCTGCCCAAACTTTATCTGGTCCCAAAATTTTGGAAGGCGGATGGCTATGGAAGATTGGCCGACCACCTTAATGACGCACCTCCTGAACTGGTTCACCGCCTTTGCGATCGGCGGGCTGATCGCGCTCGTTCTTACCAGGGGGTGGCGCGCTGCGGCTGTCCCCGTGCTGGCGGCCGGCCTGCCCGTCCTCTTCTTCACCCTCGTGCCGACGAAGGGGCTCTCCGCGCTCTTCTTCGACCGCTACATGCTCCCGGCGCTGCCCTCGTTCCTGCTGCTGGTTGCGGTTGGCTGCGCGACCGTGGCCGGCTGGGCCGGACGGGCCCGCTGGGTCGTGCTCGCCATCCTTCTCGTCGGGCTCATGACGCTCGAAACGCGTGTCGTGCTCGCGCGGCAGCGACAGCTCAGCCACCTCGAGCTCGGCCGAATCGCTGCGATTGTCGAGAAGGAGGGCCGGGGCGCCGTGATGTTCGGCACGACCGGGTCGGAGGACACGACCGGCTACCTCGGGGCGTTCAACTTCGGCCGGCCCGCGAACCTGCTCGACCGCTACCTGCGAGCTCAGGGTTCCGTCGATGACGCTCGTCGACGACGACACGTGCATCCCGGTCGTGTCCTTCCTGTCCACTCCGGCGCCGCCCCGACACGGGATCTGGATCTTCTACGCAGCGCGTTCCGACGAGGAGGCGCTCGCGCGCCCGGCGCTCGAGGCGGTGCGGGGCGTGGTGGTCGCGAGCCCGGCTCCCCGGTACATCGTGGTGCGCTCGAAAGCTGCGCTGCCGCCGCGGCAGCTCATCGAGCTCGGGCTCGAGCTCCGCCGGCGCTGGCAGCACCTCGTGCCGGGAAACCCTCGCGTGGTCGACCTCGTCGACGGCGACGCGCAGGCGTTGCGCGACCCGGCGGCGTGCAAGGGACACGGCTTCCTCGACGACCCGGACATCTCGCCGAACTGGCCGGAGAGCCTCAACTAGGCCGCACGACGCTCCACGACAGGGCGACGAGATAGCCCGCGACGATGACGGCGGCCACCGATGCCCCTGCAGCGAGCTCAGCGTAGTAGGAGACGTAGAGGCCCGCGATCCCCGCCCCGACGGCGAGCGCCGACGCGAGCACCATCATCGGTGCAAGCCGGTGCGTGAGTAGCCGGGCGGTTGCCGCGGGCCCGACGATGATGGCGACGACGAGCAGGTTCCCGAGCGCCTGGACGCCCACCATCACCGCGACTGCGATCAGTGCGAGCAGCGTGAGGTCGGCGACGAGCGGGCGGGCCCCGAAGCCACGTGCGCTGCCGCGGTCGAACCCGACGGCGAGGAGCCGCCGGTGCAGGAGCGCGAGGACCGCGATCACACACGTCGTGAGGGCCGCGGAAACGACGAGGTCGCTGCTCGTGACGGCGAGAACGTTCCCGAACAGGAGCGAGTTCAGTCCGGGCGGGGAGGAGGGGGAGAGTGCCAGTACGACGCCGAAGCCGAACAACGTCGTGACGACCACCGAGACCGAGGTGTCGCGGCCGATCTCGGGCGTTCGTCCGAACACGGCGATCGCTGCGGCCGCGGCAGCGACGCCGACCGCTCCGCCGAGCAGGAGCGGGACGCCGAGCAGCGCCGCCACCACGAGACCGGGGAAGAGCGCGTGCGCGAGGGACTCCGCGCTGTAGGAGAGCTCGTAGAAGACCACCCAGCATCCGAGCGCCCCGCCGGCGATCCCGGCGATTGCCAGCTCGAGGACGGCCCGTTGGAGGAACCCCTGTGCCCACGGTTCGGTCAAGGCGTGCAGCATCAGTGGTCGTGGTCGTGGTCGTGGTGGTGCGGCGGCAGGATGCCGATCGCACCGCCATCACCTGGGATCGCGACGATCGCGCCGCCGTAGGTCTGCTCGAGCACCGCGCGTGTGAGCGTCTCCGCTGGTGGGCCGAAGGCGATCTGTCGCCGGTTGAGGCAGAGGACTCTGTCGGAGGCCCGGGCCTGGTCGATGTCGTGCGTCGCGATCAGGATCCCGCGTCCCTCCGCTGCGAGCTCGGCGAGGAGCTTCTCGAGCAGCTCGGCGCTCGGCCGGTCGACACCGGTGAACGGCTCGTCCAGCAGCAGCACCCGGGCGTCCTGGACGAGTGCGCGGGCGACAAGCGCGCGCTGGCGCTGCCCGCCCGAGAGCTTGCCGAACTGAGTGCGCGCCTGGGGGGTCAGTCCGACACGCCCGAGGGCTGCATGGGCGAGCCGCCGGTCAGAGCGACCGGGTCGCCGCCACCAGGGCAGGCGCGAGAGCGTTCCCATGAGGGCGACGTCCAAGGCGTCGACCGGGTAGTCGAGGCGCGAACGCTCGGTCTGCGGCACATAGCCGAACCCTCCCGTGACCCGGAACGAGCCTGCGAGCGGAACAAGCTCGCCGAGCAGGCAGCGGAAGAGCGTCGACTTTCCGCCGCCGTTCGGGCCGAGCACGCCGATCTGCTCGCCGACGGTGAGGTCGAACGACACCCCTTCGAGCACGGTCGTCCCTCTGTAGCCGGTGGCAAGGCCTTCGACGGCGAGGATCGGCGGCGTGCTCAGGTGCACCCGTGCATTCCGCCGGTAAATCCTCGCACCATCGAGTCGGCATTAGCCCGTTCCATCGCGACGTACGTCGCGCCGGGCGAGCCGTGCGGGCCGAGCGTGTCGCCGTACAGCGTGTAGTTGGAGCGCGCGCCGGTCTCGCGCGCGACCGCCCTCGCGAGCTTCGGGCTCAGGGAGCTCTCCGGGAAGACCGCGCGCACGTGCTCGCGGCGGACGAGGGCAATCAGCTTCGCGATCGCGCCGGCGGAGGGCTCGGCCTGTGTCGTCTGGGACGGAATCACCGCTCCGACGACCTTGATCCGGTAGCGGGCGGCGAAGTAGTTGAATGCGTCGTGATCGGTGACGAGTTTGCGCTCCGCTGCCGGGACGGTCGCCAAGCAGGAGGCGATGCCCCGGTCGAGCGCACGCAGCCGCGCGGTGTACGCAGCGGCGGCACGCCGATACGCGGCTGCGTGCGACGGGTCGGCGTGCACGAGCGTGTCGCGGATCTGGTTAACGGCGGCGACCGCGTTTAATGGGTCGTGCCACCAGTGGGGGTCGTAGCGTGAGGCTTCGCGGCCCGAGCTCTCGCCTGCGATCTTCAGGGGCACGGTGTCCCCGAGCACGACGACCGTCGGTTTCCCGCCTGCGGCCGAGATCACCTTCGTCATCCACCTGTCGAGGTTGTCGCCGTTCTCGAATACGAGGCTCGCGCCTGCCGTGGCTTCGACATCGCCGGGTCGCGGTTCGTAGTCGTGCGGGTCGGTGTTCGGCTGCAGGATCTGGTGGACGGTGACGTGCTGGCCGCCGACCTGCCGGAGGAAGTCGCCGATCTGGGTCGTCGTCGCGACGGTGCTGATGCTGCTGCTCGAGCTTCGGTTCGAGCCGCAGCCCGCGATCGACAGGAGGATGATCGCGGCCGCTGCGGTCGCGAGCAGGGGAGGCCGCTCCCACACCCCGCGGGCCGCGACCGTGATCGCAAAGCCCGCTCCGGCGAGCATGGCGATCGCAGCCCCGGGCGGGACGTTCAGCTCGACCGAGAGCCAGAGCCCCGCGGAGCCCTCCAGCGCGACCAGCGCGACCGAGGCGAGTTGCCAGACGAGGAGCCGTCGCGTCAACAGCCGCACCGTCGCGGCGGGAATGACGAAGAGGGCGGTTGCAAGCAGCGCGCCAAGGGTCGAGAGCGCCGCGACCACGCCGAGCGCGACGAGCACGAGGAGGGTGGCATCGGGAAGGGCAGAACGGGCGCCCAGTGCGGCCGCGTTCTCGGTGTCGAAGCCGAGTGCGAGCCAACGTCGGCCAAGAACGAGGCTCAACGCGAGGACGACGAAGCCGACAGCCGCCGCCAGCACGAGATCTCGCGTTCCGACGAGCAGGAGGCTCCCGAACAGGAGCGTGTCGACGGCTGAGCCGGAGTGGAAGACGTCGCTCGCGAGGATCACCCCGCACGCGAGAGCCCCGACCAGGATGAGCGCCGTCAGGCTGTCGTAGCCCCCGCCCCGGTGGCGCGCGAGCCGTTCGACGCCGAATGCGAAGACGAGCGCGCTTGCGAGCGCTCCGAGTGGCGCGGAGAAGCCGAGCCCGTACGCGAGCACAAGCCCGGGGAACGCCGCCGTGCCGACGGCATGCGAGTAGAACGCCAGGCCGCGGAGCACGATCCAGACGCCGAGCAGGCCGGCCGGGACCGAAAGCAGCAGGACCTCGAGCAGCCCGCGCTGGACGAAGGCGTAGTGGAAGGGACCGGACACGCGGCGACGAATGCTAACGATAACTATTCCCAGAATCAAGAAGCTGCCGACCGGGTCGCTTGCGAGACTTCCGCGATGAGGCGGTCCCACACCGCGCTCGCTCTTCTCGCCCTGTTCGTCATCCTTGTCGGGACGACCCTCGGCGGGGTGGTCGAGAACTGGCCTCGCCATCGCTCGATCGCCGGTTCATCCCAGCTCGCTCCGCCGAAGAGCTACGGGGCGGATGTGGTTGGCGTGCGGTCGGTCAGCTGCCGGGCTCCGAGCGCTCGCCACTGCACTGTGGTCACAGCAAAGCTCACCGGCGGGCCCGACAAGGGAACGACCACTTCACTTCGCTTCGGGGACGCGGGCGGGACGGTAACGATGGCGCTCGGCGACAAGATCCTTGTCTACAAGAACCCGCGCCTGCCGGCCACTGCGCTCGGCGCCTCGACGCTCCCGGAGTACTCGTTCTCGGACTTTCAGCGCCATCAGCCGCTTCTCTGGCTCGCGCTCGCCTTCGCCCTGGTCGTCGTCGGCGCGGCCCGCTTTCGTGGAGTTCGTGCGCTGGTCGGGCTCGTCGCAAGCCTGGCGATGATCGTCTTCTTTGTCGTCCCCGCGATTGCCGATGGCCGGCCCCCGCTCCAGGTTGCGGCATTCGGGGGGCTCGGGGTGATGCTGCTTACGATTCCGCTCGTCCACGGCGGGGGCGCGAAGTCCCTCGCCGCTTGCCTGGGAACGGCAGCGGCGCTGCTCTTGACCCTCGGTCTCGCGGACCTCTTCACACACCTTGCTCATCTGAGCGGGCTCACCTCCGACGAGGCCGTGTACCTCCAGTCGGCGACTGGCCTCTCCGTCCGCGGCCTGCTGCTTGCGGGGATGGTGATCGCCTCGCTCGGGGTGCTCGGCGACACGACGGTGACGCAGGCGTCGCTCGTGATCGCGCTGCGCCGGACGAGCCCGGAGCTCGGCTTCACGGGCTTGGTGAAGCACGCGATGAGTGTCGGCCACGATCACATCGCGGCGACGATCAACACGCTGGTACTGGCCTACGCGGGAGCTTCCCTCCCGCTTCTGATCGTCTTCAGCGTCGGCGGCACGTCGTTCGGCTCGGCCGTGAACGGCGAGTCGGTCGCGGAGCCGATCGTCGCGATGCTCGTCGGCTCGATTGGGCTGATCGCCGCCGTCCCGCTCACCACGGCACTTGCGGCGCTACTCGTTCTCCGCGTTCCGGAGCGCAGCCTCGGGTCTGCGCACGTGCACGCGCACTAGCCGGGAGGCGCGGGAGGACGATCCGGCACGGCGAGGTCTCGGCCTGGGGATCGTCGCAGTGGTGCGAGGATGCGGCGATGAGGGAACTGAGCGCCGACGCTCGCCGAATCGTCGTCGCCCAGGGGGCGCGGGCGCTTGCGTACGGGCTCGGGTCGGTCATGATCGGTGTGACGCTCGCCGGGCGCGGGCTCTCGGGAACGCAGGTCGGCGTCTTTCTCGCCGGACTGCTCGCGGGAACGTCCCTCGTCTCGGTTCTGATCGGGCGTCACGGTGATCGCTTCGGGCGGCGGCGCGCCTACCGGCTGCTCTTCATCGCGATGGCCCTCGCAGGGACTGCGTTCGCGCTGACGAGCTGGTTCCCCGTGCTGATCCTGGCCGCCCTGACCGGGACGGTTTCGACCGAGGTGGTCGAATCGGGCCCTTTCACGTCGCTCGAGCAGGCGATGTTGCCGCACACCGTCCCGGGTTCCGACACGACGCGGCTGTTCGGCACCTACAACACGGTCGCGGTCATTGCCGGCTCGCTCGGGGCGCTGGTCACGTTCGTCGGCTCCTCCGCGCACTGGCTGCTCGCGTATCCAGTTGCGGCCACGATCGGGTTTCTGGTTTCGGCCCGCCTCTCGCCGGGTGTCGAGGTCGGGCACGAGCTCGAAGCAGAGTCGCGCCCGCCACTTCACCGCTCGCGCTCGATCGTGCACCGGCTCTCGGCGCTCTTCGCGCTCGACAGCTTCGGCGGTGGCTTCGTGCCGCAGACGTTCATCGCGTACCTGTTCGTGGAGAAGTACGGAGCGTCGGCGCATACCCTGGGCGCCGTCTTCTTCGCAGTCGGGCTTCTCCAGGCGGTCTCCTTCCGTTTCGCCGTGAGGCTCGCCGGCCGGTTCGGCCTGCTGCGCACGATGGTCTTCACGCACCTGCCGTCGAACGTCTTGCTGGCAGCGATCGCTTTTGCGCCAACCCTGCCTGTCGCTATCGGCCTTCTGCTCGCGCGCTCGCTCCTATCGCAGATGGACGTCCCGACGCGCCAGGCGTACGTCGTCGCCGTCGTCGATCCGAGCGAGCGCACCGCAGCCGCCGCCTATACGAACACCGCCCGGTACATCACGCGGCCGGTTGCCCCGCTGATCGCGGGTGTCGCGCTGCGAGGAGCCCTGGGGGCGCCGTTTCTCATCGCGGGTGCGCTGAAGAGCGTCTACGACGTCGGCCTGTACGCGACCTTCCGGGACGTTCCTCTCGAACAGTCGAGCGGTGGGCCAGAACCAACCCGGTGACGCCCGGCTGTCGGCCGTGTCAGACGATGACGAGGACGCCTTGTTCGCCGACGTCGTCGTGCCCGAACGTGCCGCACTCCCAGTACTGGTCACCGGGGATCATGTTCACCGTCATCGACCCTGTCTGGCCCGGGTTCAATCCCGGCTTGGCGCCCCCGCCGAGCGAAATGATGTGTTCCAGCGTGCCCGCGTTCGTCATCACGAATGTGACGGAGCCACAGGGGATCGTCGTCTGCGAGAACTCGAAATGCCCGTCGGTCATCAACACATGCACGGTCGTCGACACTGGATGCAGGCAGACGTTCAAACCGGCGGTGCTCGAAGACGACGAGCTCGATCCGCTCTGGATCGGCGTGCCCTGCGGAGTGGGCGAGACGACGACGAGGGCACCCTTGACACTGCCGCCGCGACCGGTCGAAACGTGGGCGTAGCTTCCCTTCGACGTGAACTTGACTCGCAGCGTGACGGTCTTCCCGGGCGCGATCGTCGGCGTCGTCTTCCCCGCGATGCTGAACTTCCGGGCCGTGGTGCTCTTGTTCGCGACCGTGAATCGGACTGTGCCGACCGTGACGGTCTTCTGCGAAAGCGAGACCTTCGTGTTGGTCAGTGTGACCGAGACGGCGGTGTCGGCCGCACGCGCGACAGCGGTGCCGACGAGCGCCGCCCCGAAAACCGCGGCGCACAGCAACCCGGCGACGGCGACAGGAATGAGTTTCGTCGTGCTCCGCATGACTCGAAATCAGGGTAGCGAGCCAGAATGAGGTTGCTGTGAGAGAACCGTTCGGCGTCAGTCGCGTGGCTCGGAGGCTGCCGCCCGAAGCTGGCTGACGGCCTCGTTGCGGTCAAGCCCCAATGCCCGCAGGAGGTCGGTTGCTGTCGATCTGACCTGGCCGACGAGCACGCCGATCGCGAATCCCATTCCGTCCTCGACGGAGCGCGTCGCCTCCGCCGCGGCGTGCTCTGCCGCTTGGGCCACGGCCTCGGCGCCGCTACCGAGCTCGAGCGTCGTCTCGAGGAGTCTGACTCCGCCGGCGAGGTCGCGAACGGACGTGACGAGCCCCGCGGGTATCGCCGGCTCGAGCTCGACGGCGCGCAACGCCGAGCGTGCGAGCACGCGGACGTTGCGAACGGCGAAGCCGAGGTGCGGTGCTGCCTTCACGGCGCGCTCGACCCGCCCGCGTTCGTGCCATTGCGAGGGCGCGATCCGCACGGTCTCGCCCGCGAGCTCGAGGGCGTTCTGAAACTGCACGACGAGCTCGTCGAGCCGGCGTGCGCGGTCGAGTGCATGCATCGTTCCGGCGGCGTCTTTCGTCGCGAGTGCCGTTGCGACGTCGTCGAGCGTCCCGGCCAGCTCGGCGAACAGCGGCTTCGCTGCTTGGTTCACGGTTCGAGCGGGGTTTCGCGGGGCGATCGCGAGCACCGCGAGCCCGACCGCGCCGCCGATGAGCGCGTCGACGAAGCGTGTCTGCACGACGCCGCCGGCCGTCGCGCTCACGGTTGCCACGATCACTGCGGACGACGCGGCCTGAGAGACGCCCAGCACCCCGCTTCCGAGCAGGATCGCACCGGCGGTCGCAAGCAGGACGACGACTGCGACCTGGAGCGGACCGCGGCCGATTGCGGTGACGAGGAGGTCGGCGACGGCTATTCCGACGCCCACGCCGATCACGATCTCGATCGCCCGGCGGGTTCGGTTGCCAGGCGCGAGGCCGAGTACGATCACCGCCGCGACGGGCGCGAAGAACGCGCTCTGGTGGTGAAGCAGGGTGTGCGCGATGTACCAGGAGACTCCCGCCGCCGCACCCGTCTGCAGGAGTGTCGTCCCGTTGGCGCGGAGAACTCGCAGGCGCGCGTTCAGGTGCCGTGCGAAAAGCGGGCGTTCGATACGCCCATCGTAGAGCGCGGTCCCGCTACCCACCCATGCTGGTTGCGGCCCAGTGGGCCCAGGGCCCGGCGAGCGGCAAAGTCAGGTACGCGACGATCGCGCCGGCAGCGAGCGCGCCGACGAGTAGGGCGGCCCGTAGGGTCGCGCCGCCGATCTTGGTTTGTCCCCAGTCGGCTACGGCGTCTCGCGCCGCCCGGCGCGCGTATGCGAGCACGTGGATCGACATCGCCCCGAACCAGACGATGAAGCTGGCCTTGTGAAGGCCGATCATGACGCCGCCCGGGGGGCCGAAGGCGACGAGCGCCACGCCTGTCCCGAAGAGGGTCAGCGTCGACGCGACGAGCACGGGCGCGACGAGCAGTCGCATGAGCGGGGCCGGAGGCCCCTTCTCGACGTACTCGCGCCGACGCGTGTAGAAGCGGGCAAACCGGTAGCCGGTCGTCGCGAGTTTCAATGCGACGGGCCCGAGCAGCAGCATGCCCACGAAGACGTGAACCGAGAGCAGCGGCCGCAGGAACGGGATGGTCGCGCCCTCGATCGCGAGCAGCACGATCAGCACACCCGCCGCCGCAGCCGTGAGCCGGGAGTTCCCCTCGACGCCGCCGGTGATCCGGTGCGCGACGCGTGCCGTTCGACCTATGCGGAGCTGGCCAACCTGTTGCATGCCATCGAGTGAAACAACCCCGCATGAAAGGGACATGAGTGAAGTTCACGCTCCGCTCATCCCACAACCGCGACAATCCCGGATATGCGCGTGCTGGTCGTGGAGGACGAGCCGAAGATGGCGCAGCTCCTCAAGCGGGGTTTCGTCGAGGAGGGGCACGCCGCGGATGTGGCCGAGCGCGGGGAAGACGCGCTGTGGATGGCAGGTGCCACCGCGTACGACGCGATCGTGCTCGACGTCATGCTTCCCGGTCTCGACGGCTTCGCGACCTGTCGCGAGCTGCGCGTTCGGGGCATCTGGACGCCTGTGCTGCTCCTGACTGCACGCGACGCGGTCGAGGATCGCGTGACCGGGCTCGACACCGGGGCGGACGACTACCTGATGAAGCCGTTCTCGTTCGCCGAGCTGCTCGCGCGCCTCCGTGCTCTGGTGCGGCGCGTGCCCGCGGAACGGCCGACGATGCTCGAGGTCGACGATTTGCGGCTCGATCCTGCCGCCCATCGCGCATGGCGCGGCGACACGGAGATCGACCTCTCGGCGAAGGAGTTCGCGCTGCTCGAGCTGTTCATGCGGCGGGCGGGCGAGACGCTCTCACGCGTCCAGCTCCTCGACGGTGCGTGGGATATGGCATTCGAGAGCCGGTCGAACGTGGTGGACGTGTACGTGCGCTACCTCCGCGAGAAGGTCGACCGCCCATTCGGGCGCCACTCGATCGAGACCGTGCGCGGCGTCGGCTACCGCCTTCGCCCAGCTGACCGTTGACGCGCTCGCTACCGATCCGCGTCAGGCTGACCCTTCCGTTCGCGCTCGCGATGGCCCTGGTGCTGGCCGGGATGGGGGCGTTCGTCTACGTCCGTGTGGGAGCCGCGCTGATCTCGAGCGTCGACCAGACCTTGCGCCTGCAGGCGAGCGAAGCGGTCCCCCGCCTCGACGAGGGTAAGAACCTGCTCGATGAGGACGCCCCGAGCCGGGCGTCGATCGTCCAGGTGGTCGACCCGGCAGGCGCACTCGTAAGCAGTTCGCAGGCGCGGCTGCTCCCGCTGCTCGACGCGTCCGGTCGCAGCCGGGTTCTTGCGGGTCACGCAGTGAAGGAGACGAAGGACGACATCATCGGCCTCTCCGGGCACTGGCGGATCCTCGCGGTGCCGGCGCGCCTGGACGGCTCGCGTGTCGCCCTCGTGCTCGCACGCCCGTTGAACGAGCGTCAAGAGACGCTCCACCGGCTGCGAACCGAGTTCTTGATCGCCGCCCCGGCGGCTCTCGCACTCGCGATTCTCGCCGGGTATCTCCTTGCCGCAGCGTCGCTCAGGCCCGTCGAGGCAATGCGGCGGAAGGCAGCGGAGATCACCGCCTCCGTTCCAGGCCGCCGGTTGCCGGTTCCGCCGAGCCGAGACGAGATCGCGCGTCTCGCCGAGACGTTGAACGACATGCTGGCGCGGCTCGAAGCGTCGTTCGAGCACGAGCGCCGGTTCATCGCCGACGCGAGCCATGAGCTGCGAACCCCGCTCGCGCTTCTGCGCACCGAGCTCGAGCTCGCCTTGCGCCGCCCCCGCTCGCGGGAGGAGCTGGAGGAGGCGCTGCGGTCAGCTGCGGAGGAGACAGAACGGCTCACTCGGCTCGCGGAGGACCTGTTGCTGTTCGCCCGCGCAGACCAGGGCTCACTTCCGGTTCGACCCGAGCGGGTCTTGGCCAGGGAGCTTCTCGGGAACGTGGCGGGGCGGTTTTCCGGCCGGGCTGCGCAGCTCGGGAGGTCGGTCGTGGTCGTGGGCGAGGACGATGCGACGATCGAAGCGGACCCGGTGCGGATCGAGCAGGCGATCGGGAATCTCGTCGACAACGCACTCACACACGGCGACGGAGCCGTGCGGCTGTCGATCGCCAGGCTCGGGACCCGCGTCGAGCTCCATGTGACCGACGAAGGGCCGGGCTTCCCCGACGGCTTCGCCGAGCGGGCCTTCGACCGGTTCAGCCGTGCGGACGACGCGCGGAGTGCGGGCGGGACCGGGCTCGGGCTCGCGATCGTCGCGCTGATCGCATCGGCGCACGGTGGCAGTACCGGTGTCGGCACGACGGACGGCGGGGGCGCCGACGTCTGGATCTCGCTCGAGCGGGCCTCCGAGCTCGCAGACGGTCCGTCCTAGAGCACGGTCGCGGCCGCGCAGGCCGCCTTGCCGCTCTTGCCGACCGAGTTCGTCGCGACCATGCAGACGGTGATCGGCCCGCGCAGGCTCGTAGGCGGCTTCCACGGGAGTGTGTACGTCTTCCCGGTCTTCATGTCGGAGAACCTCGACCTCACCTTTGCGATGAGACTCGCCTTGTGCTTGATCGTCGCGGTCACGAGAGTCTTGCCAGAGCCGGTGGTCAGCTTCACCCGAAGCTTCCCGGTCTTGCCGTGAGTGAGCGCGGCGGCGAGCACGACCGCCTTGGGCACGACGACCTCGTGAGTCGTGAGCGTTCTCGCCGGAGTGAATGGCGCCTGAGTCGTCGTCGGTGCCGCCGAGGGTGTCGGGATGACCGAAGCCGGGGTGGTGGTCACGCTTGTGCTGCCGCCACCGCTTCCACCGCCACCGCTTCCACCGCCACCGGTTCCACCGCCGCCGCCACCACCGGATGCCGGTGCCGCGACGATCGCCGTTTGAGGCGATGCGACGGGCCCGGTCGTACCGCCGGCATTGGTTGCCGAGACGGCGACCTTGATGGTCGAGCCTGCATCGCCCGCCGCGAGTGTGTAGGCCGGCGAGGTCGCGCCGGGGATGTCGGTGCAACCGGTGCCGCCGGAGTCGCAGCTTCGCCACTGGTAGGTGAAGGTCGGCGTGGCACCGCTCGTCCAGCTTCCGGGCGAGGCGGTCAGCGTCTGCCCGACCTGGGCGGTTCCCGAGATCGACGGCGCAGCGGTGTTGGTCGGTGCGGCCATTTGCGGCAGTGGCGCGGTCGGCAGCGATGTGGCGGGGGCGCTCGGGCCGCCGGCGTTCGTCGCCACGACGGTGACCCTGATCGTCGAGCCTCCGTCGCCTGCAGCGAGCGTGTAGGTCGGTGAGGTCGCGCCGGGGATGTCGGTGCAGCTCCCGGCGGCGTTGCACTGGCGCCACTGGTAGGCGTACGTCGGCGTTGTGGTGCTCGTCCAGATTCCGGGCGAAGCCGTCAGCACCTGACCAACCTGCGCCGTGCCGCTGATCTGCGGAAGGGCTGTGTTCACCGCCACGGGCAGCTGCGTGACGGCGGTGCCGGTCTGGGGTGAGTAGGTGAGCCCGCTCGTCCCGTGACCGACAGCGGCCGAGACGCCGACGCGGAGCTTGGAGCCGACGTCCGCCGTGACCGGCGTGTAGGTGGATGACGTTGCTCCCGTGATGTCGGAGCAGCTCACGCCGCAGCGCTGCCATTGGTATCCGTACGTGGGCGTCGCGCTGACCCACCGCGGGTTCATTGGATCCGGCCCCGGGTAGACGTAGACGCCGTTCGTCCAACTCCCGGGGGCTGCAGTGAGTGCGAGTCCGACCTGCGTCGTCCCACTGGGCGCTGTGGGTGCAGAGCTATTCACGGGCGGGCTCATGTCGGAGCTGCAGCCCCCGTCGACGTTGCTCCATTCGAGTTGGAGGTAGTAATGCCCCGACCCGATCACCTGGTTGTAGCGGGCGCCGGAACCGCCTCCGAGCGGCGAGCCGAAGACCCAGGCGCACAAGTCGCCGTTCTCCCCGTTGACGTCCCCGTAGTACCACGCGTCCAGCACGCGGGTCCGTGATCACCTCGGCGTGCTCGTGGCTGACGAGGTTGATGGTCGAGTCGGCGTCGTCGCCGTTCGGAGACTGGCCGGACCCGCAGCTGACCGGCGACGACGCGGCGTAGGGGATGGTCGCGTAGAGGACAGTGTTTGCCCCGCTGCCGAAGTTGCCGTGGTACGCACAGAACCCCGACCCGGTGGAGGACGAACGCAGGCTGATCCGTAGCAGGCGCCGACGCTCTGCGGCGTCAACAGGAAGTAGACGTTGCCGGCCCCGCGCGGCCACCCCTGCGCCGTGATCACGCTGTTGATCTCGGACTGGATCTGGAAGTCGGTCACGCAATGGCTTGTCGTTGCGGAGGTGGGCGGCGCGTTCGACACCGGGTAGATGTAGTTCGAGCACCCGGACGGGAACGGCGTCGTGTCCACGACGGCGCCCCCGAAGGTCGAGCTGTATGCGGCCGATCCGGTTGCGTCCGTGTACTGGGCCGTCGTCGAGTACGACGTTCGTCGCCGCGCCGCTGCCGGTGGCGACGTTCTGGAGGAAGCCGCTGATCAGACTCGTGTAGTTCGTGCTCACCGTCGATCCGCCCGGCACCCAGTAGATGGCGTACGTCGTGTTCGAGTGCATCACGGCCCCGCCGTGATACGTCATGTTCGTCGGAGGGGCCGATGAACCCGACCGGCGCGAAGCCCGCGGTCGAGGTGACCGCGTCGACCTTGCGGCGGCACGATGTCACCGATTCCAGCATCGGCCGCTGCCGTCCCCGCGCCGGCCCATCCGATCGAGATGGCAAAGAGGACCGCGACGAGCAGTCGTTTGGAGAACGCCAAAGGTCGAGTTTCGATCACAGCCGCCCAGGGAGAGTAGCGTCAGGGAACTGCTGAAATAGCCCCGGTTTCCTCGCCGAGGCTGTCTCGTACCTCGATCGAGGCAAGCTCCTCGATCCCGAGCAGCAAGCCGAGCGCCGGGCCGACCGCACGGCCCGCGCCGTCCTCGACCTTGAGAGCAAGTCCGCGCCCGCTCGGTGAGACGGCACACAAGAGCCCCTCGGCACCGCTCTTCGCGAGCCAGCCGGGCCGCAGGCGCATCAGCTCGGTGTCGGCGCTGCCGGGTCCGCCGATCAGGCCCGGCAAGGCCCGCATCGATTTGGAGATCCTCGCGGGCACGCGCTCGAGCAGCCGTGCAGCGTCGGTTAGCGTCATCGCGTAGGTCGGGAGGCCGCAGCCGTCGACCGCGGTCTCGCTGCTGCCCACGAGCTCGTGGATGCGACGCTGCAAAGGGTGATCCGGCAGACGGTAGCCCTCGAACGGCCACCCGTTCGCACGGCAGGCCGCGAGCATCCCGGCGTGCTTTCCCGAGCAGTTGTGGCCGAGCTTGCCCTCGGGCCTGCCCTCCTGCGGGCCGTTTGCGAGGTCGTCGACCGTAGCGCGTGCGCGGGCGAGCAGCTTGCGGACGGCTGCTAGCTGCTCGGGGTCCGCGCGATGCGATGCACACGCGATCGCGATCTCGTCGTCGTCCAGGTCGCCGTAGGCCTCGACGAGTGGCACAGCCTGGATCGGCTTGGCCGATGAGCGCAGGAAGCACAGGAGGTCCTCGCCGCGCTCCACGCCGTCGTGCGAAGCGACGTGCACGCGGTGGACCGACTCGATGACGCCGCCCCTCCGCACCGTTACCCTGATCGGGTCCACTGCAGGAGGGTAATGCCAGAGCTACCCGAGGTCGAGGCCTGGCGCCGCCAGCTCGACGAGAACGTCAAGCGCTTTCCGGTCGAGCGGGCGGGTCCTGCCCATATCGCGACGCTGAAGACGTTCGACCCTCCGCTCGCGGCGCTCGAGGGTGAGACCTTCGCGGGTGCAGGCCGGCGGGCCAAGCGGCTGCTCTTTCCGTCGCTCGACGGCGAGCTCGTCCTGATGGTGCACCTGATGAGCGCGGGGCGTCTGCGCTACGTCCGGGCCGGAGAAAAGGGGCCGAAGACGCCTGCGTTCCGACTTCGCTTCACAGACGGTGGTGAGCTCGTGTTGACCGAGGCCGGCAAGAAGAAGCGCGCCGGCGTGTGGCTTCTTCGCCCGGCCGCGCTCGACCACGAGCTGGCACATCTGGGGCCAGAGGCGGACGAGATCGACTCCGACGCCCTGACGAAGATCCTCGCGTCGGACTCGAGACGCCTCCACTCGCTGCTTCGCGACCAGCGAGCGATCGCCGGGATCGGTCGCGCGTGGGCGAACGAGATCCTGAACGTGGCGAGGCTTTCCCCCTATGCGCTCTCGACGCAGCTCATCCCGGACGAGATCGACCGGCTCGCCACAGCGATACACGAGGAGCTGGCGCGCGGGCTCGAGCTTCGACTTCACGGCGCCGACAACGACCACACCTACCGCGTCCACAACCGGCTCGGGGAACCGTGCCCCCGCTGCGCCACCCCGCTTGCCCGGGTCGACTTCGAGGAGCACACGATCTACTACTGCCCGGAATGCCAGACGCAAGGCCGCCTGCTCAAGGACCGCCGTCTTTCGAGGCTCCTGCGATGACCATCGAGCAGCTCACGGAAGCTGACGAGGAGCTCGTCGAGGTCGTCGCACGGCTGCTGCCGCAGCTCAGCGAAGCGCGGACGCCGCCGACACTCGAGAAGCTCCAGGAGGCGGTGTCCACGCAGACGATGCTCGTCGCGCGAGACGACGACGGGCGGATCATCGGAATGCTGACGCTTGTTCTCTATCGCGTCTCGTCCGGGCTCAAGGGCCGCATCGAGGACGTGATCGTGGACGAGTCCGCGCGCGGCCAGGGAATCGGCGAGGCGCTGACACGCGAGGGGATGAAGCGCGCGGCCGCGGCCGGTGTGTTGATGCTCGAGTTGACCTCGCTGCCGTACCGCCAGGCCGCGAACCGTCTCTACAAGAAGCTCGGCTTCGTTCGCAAGCCGACGAATGTCTATGTCTGGTGGCCCCTGCTAGCACGTCGTCGGGGTCGCGACCCTGGCTAGGCCTGGGCCGCCCGCCTGAGCCGGACTCGGCTCTCGGTGCCGGCGCGGAGCCTGCGCAGGTTGCCGCGATGGAGTGCGACGACTCCGATGGCCACGATCGCGCCGAAGATGATCACCGAGGCCGGATAGCCGAGAGCCGCGGCGCTGACCGGGAGGGTGAGGGCGGCCGCGATGGACGCTACCGAGACGTATCGCGTCAGCAGGAACAGCGTGAACCACACGGCCCCGGCGACGAGCGCGATCCAAGGAGCGACGGCGATGAACACACCTGCGCCGGTCGCCACCATCTTTCCGCCTTTCTCGAAGCGGAGAAAGAGCGGCCGCCAGTGGCCGAGCATTGCCGCCGCGCCGGCAAGGATGCCGCAAAGGTGCGAAACGGCGACGACGCCGAGGTATGCGGGCACGAAGCCCTTGAGCACGTCGAGCAGAACCACCGGCACACCGAGTGTGGGCCCGTACGTTCGCCAGACGTTCGTCGCGCCGATGTTGCCGCTTCCCGACTCCCGAATGTCCTCGCCACGGAAGACACGGACGAGCCAATAGCCCCACGGGCAGGAGCCGGCGATGTAGCCGAGGACGACGAGCGCGACGAAGAGGGCCATTGAGTCCGTAGGCTTTCATCCTAAGAAGCCGCACGCCGCGGCGCAGACATATCCCCTGTCCACCAGGCGACCCAAGGAGAAGAGATGCCGTACGAGCTTCCGCCGCTTCCCTACGACTACGACGCGCTCGAGCCGACGATCGACGAGCAGACGATGCGCATCCACCACGACAAGCACCACCAGGCCTACGTCGACAATCTGAACAAGGCGCTCGCCGGAACGGAGTGGGACGGCAAGCCGCTCGAACAGGTCCTGGCGAATCTCGACCTCCTTCCCGAGGACAAGCGCGCCGCTGTCCGGAACAACGGCGGCGGACACGCCAACCACTCGCTGTTCTGGCAGATCATGCAGCCGAACGGCGGGGGCGACCCGTCCGGCGACCTCGGATCGGCGATCGAGGCAACCTTCGGTGACCCCGACCAGCTCAAGGCGGCGCTGAACGACGCCGGTGTGAAGCGGTTCGGCTCCGGATGGACGTGGCTTCTCTGGGACGGAACCGGACTGGCGGTGGCCTCGACGCCGAATCAGGACACCCCGCTGATGGAAGGCAAGACACCCCTCCTCGGGATCGACGTCTGGGAGCACGCCTACTACCTCAAGTACCAGAACCGCCGCCCGGACTATCTCGCGGCCTGGTGGGACGTGGTCAACTGGGACGAGGTCGGGCGCAGGTACGCGGAGGCTCAGGGTTAGACGCGCAAACCGCCAGAGCCTCTTCTCCGTAGTACTCCGCAATGGCAGTGGTGGCTGCGACGCCTAGGATTGCCCACGTGGTCTCGGAGGGGGAATTTGCGGCGCGCCAGCCTGCCGTCGGCGCGGTCGGCGGCCCGGTCTCCGACGGCGAGCTGATCCAGCTCGCCGGGACAGGAGACCGCGCCGCTCTCGAGGAGCTCTACGCGCGGTACGCGAGGCCCGTTCTCGGGCTCGCTCTGCGACGGCTCGGCGACCGGGGCCGTGCCGAGGACGCCGTGCAGGAGACCTTCGTCTCGATCTGGCGCGCGGCGAAGACGTATCGGCCCGAGCGCGGCCCCGGAGCCCCGTGGCTGTACGCGGTCGCACGAAACGCGATCGCCGACCGCGGGCGCGCGAGAACCGAAACGCCGGTCGAGGTGCCCGACGAGATGTCGTCCGAGTCGGGGCCGGACGCTCGCGCCGAAGAGTCGTGGACGCGGTGGCGGGTTCATCGCGCGCTCGAGGAACTCCCCGAGCGCGAGCGCGAGGTGATCGAGCTCGCGTACTGGAGCGGGCTCTCACAGAGCGAGGTCGCCGAGTCGCTGGGAGTTCCACTCGGCACCGTCAAGACGCGCACCCGCAGTGGTTTGGAGCGGCTCGCAGGTTTGCTGGAAGGAGAGTTTCGATGACGGACAGTTTCGACGACTTCGTCGATACCGAGGGACTGGGCCGCGTCGAGCGGGAGCGGCTGCGGCATGTCCACGAGTTGCTCGCTGCGGCCGGGCAACCGCCGGATCTTCCGGCCGGTCTGGAGACGCTGCCGGCCGGTGTCACCGAGGCCCGAGTCGTCCGCTTCCCGCAATCTCGGCGGAGGATCGCGGCCGGTCTCGTCCTGGCGGCAGCGCTGGCAGTCGCGGCATTCGGCGGCGGTTACCTCGTCGGGCACCACGGCGGAGGGAGCACCGATGTTGTTCGTGTCGCTGCCATGAGCGGCTCGAACGCGGTTGCCTCGATTCGTGTCGGGGCACCGGACTCGGCCGGCAACTGGCCCGTCGATTTCGCCGTGCGAGGTCTGCCGAAACAGACCGGCAAGTACGCCTACTACGAAGTCTTCGTCATGCGCAAGGGGAAGCCCGGTTACCCGTGTGGTGGCTTCCGCGTTCTGAATGGCACGACAAGATTGCGCTTCTGGGTGCCGTACGAGGTGAAGGCCTCGACGACGTGGGTTGTGACGGCGATCGACAAGGCCGACCGGTGGCCGGGTCGCACCGTCATGACCATGGCCTAGAACGACGCTGCGCCCTACTGGGCGCAGCGAATGCGAGGCCGGACGGGAAGCCCGGCCTCGCTGTGCCCGGCGCGCGGCTTAGGCCGCGGCGGCGAGATCTTCGTCTTCGGAGAGGCGGCGAAGCGCCTGCGCCTCGATCTGGCGTACCCGTTCGCGGGTGAGGCCCAGCTGCTTACCGATCTGCTCGAGTGAGGTCGGCCCGTCGCCGACCAGCCCGAAGCGCAGCGCGATCACGTCGCGCTCGCGGCCCGGCAGCTTCGCAACCGCACGGCGAACGGCATCGTCGCGGAGTGTCGCGTCCGCTTCGTCCTCCGTCGAGGGTCCCTGCGCTGCGAACAGGTCGCCGAGGCTCGAGTCACCGTCGGTTCCGATCGGGGCGTCGGTCGATGCAACGGCTCGCGCTGCGGCCCGCACCTCGCGTACCTGCGCGAGAGGAAGCTTGGAGTGCGCCGCGATTTCCTCGTCCGTCGGTGCCTGACCCTGCTTCGCAGTGAGCTCGCGCTCGGCGCGGGAAACCTTCTGCTCGCGCTCGACGACATGAACCGGAATCCGGATCGTGCGGGCCTTGTTGGCAACGCCACGCTGGACCGCCTGACGGATCCACCAGGTCGCGTAGGTCGAGAACTTGAAGCCTTTGCGCCAGTCGAACTTCTCCGTCGCGCGGATCAGCCCGATCACGCCTTCCTGGACGAGGTCGCCGAGCGTGATGCCCTGCGTTTGGTAGCGCTTGGCGATCGAGACGACCAGGCGAAGGTTGCTGGTGATCATGCGCTCCTTCGCGGCCATGTCGCCGCGCTCGATCCGCTTCGCGAGCTCGACTTCCTCAGCGGCGGTCAGCAGCGGATAGCGTCCTGCCTCGTTGAGGAACTGCTGGAGCGAGTCGGTCGTGAACGATGCGTCGTGACGCAGGTCCAGATCGAGGTCGGCTTCGTCCTCGACGAGCCCGTCGAGCTCCGCGGCGAGCGCCTCGGCCTCGAGCTCGTCGAGCTCGTACGCCTGGACCGCGTCGGCAACGTCCGCCGAAAGCAGGCGGCCGCGCTCCTCACGAAGGGCCGCGAGCGCCTCTACGGCCTCGTGGACGTGCATGGTGGCGATGTCGTTACTCAATTCAATCCTTCCCTTTACGGTTGTGCCGGACACGCGGTTTTCCGCATTTCGCCCGACAATCCTCTAAACGGCCGATGCCCCCGAAGCATTCCGGCCGTCCCCGAGAGAATACGGGTAGTTTCGTGAAAGAAGGTTAAGAATGCGTATGAACTGGACGCGAACTTTGAATAGGAGCCTGGAGGCCGCTACGGCGCGACGCGGTCGTTTGCGACGAACGCAGCGTGGGTGACGGGCATCTTCTCTGCGAGAAAGGTTTCGACCGCTTCCGCGTACCGTCGGATTTCGAGCTGCGCGAACGTCGAGTTCCGGAGCGAGACGAAATTCATCAGTGCTCGCGCGTTGAGCGTCCAGTAGAACTGTGTGTAGGCCCCGACCGGGAGGACCGACCGGGCGAGCTCGCGCGCGACGCCGGCCTCGACGAGTCGCTCGTAGGTCGCGAACGCGTGCTCGTAGACGGCCCCGAGCTCCTCCCGCGTCTGCTCGGCCAGCTCGGGCGCCGACGGGCTCGAACGTGTACGCGCCCGGTTTCCCGACCTGTGAGCGCACGTCCTCGGCGGCCGGGACGTAGAAGTCGTCTGTCGCTTTCGCGTAGCGGAGGCTGAACTCGTTGAAGCTCCCGATGCGGTGGCGAAACCACTCGCGCGCGACGAAGATGGGGCAGCGAACGTGGAAGCGGAATGCGTTGTGCTCGAACGGCGTGCCGTGCCGGTCGCGCATCAGGAAGCGGATCAGGCCCTCGTCGGCCTCGTCCATCTCGTCCTTGCGCCGGGCGAACGAGACGCGAGCCGCGTTGGCGACCGAGAGGTCGTCGGCCATCGAATCGTCGAGCCGAACGAAGCCGTGGTCGAGGACGGTGATGGTGTTGTCGGGAATCACGTCGATTGCGGCCACGGGGTCCGCAAACCTAGCCCCCGGCCCGGACGTACCGTACTCCCCCGACCAGCGGTCGATCCGCGGTTTTCACGGATCGGGATACGGCGTTGCCCGGATGCCCGGCGACGGCTGAGGTGCTTGGCTCTCGGTGAGACAAAGGAGGAGCCGATGTCGATTCTCGTCGCGTACGCAACGAAGAAGGGGTCGACTCAGGAGGTGGCCGAGGCGGTCGCCTCGACGCTCGCGGAGTGTGGTTTCCCGGTGGAGACGAAGCGTGCGGACAAAGTCGCCGGGCTCGACGGGTACGACGCGGTCGTTCTGGGATCAGCCATCTACATGGGTCGCCTGCACGCGGACGCGCGGAAATTCCTCTCCGCCAACGAACACGCTCTCGCCACGATGCCGGTGGCCGTCTTCGCGATGGGGCCCTTCTCGCTCGATGAGACCCAGGTCGCCGAGTCGCGCAAGCAGCTCGACGCCGCGCTCGCCAAGGTTCCGTCGCTCACGCCGGTGTCGGTCGCGATCTTCGGCGGAGTCCTCGACCCTAGCGAGCACCTGTTCCCGTTCAGCCGCATGGCCGAGTCGGACGCGCGCGATTGGGACGCAATCGCCGCCTGGGCTGAAGAGGTTGCGGTCGAGCTCAGCGCGGCGCCGGCCGAACAGCGGACGCTCCCGCCGGCCGGGGCGGCGGTTTCGAGTCGCTGAGGATCGCCGCGAGGAGCAGCACCGAGACGGCGACCGCGCACTCCCCCGCGAGGCTGCGTCCGACGCGCGTCAGGAACCCGTCACCGGCCGCCTGCGAGCCTCGGCCGCACGAGGAAGTGATGTGCCGCCCCGAAACAGACGACGATCGCGACGAGGGCGAGCTTGACGAGCAGCACCTGGCCGTAGCGCTGTGTCCAGAGGTCGGCCAAGTGAGGCAGCCGGACGACGCTGAGGTATGTCCCGGCAGCGAGGACGAGCGCGACGAGGCCGGTCGCGAGCTGCGAGAAGCGCAGGAAAGCCTCGCGGCGAAGGCCGGGCGCAACGAACCAGACCGCGACGACGAGCGACGACGAGCCCGCCGACCCAGATCGATGCGGCCGACAGGTGCACCCAGTCGGCGAGCTCGCTCAGCCAGGACGAGCCAGGGTCGACAGCGTCGTGGCCCGACAGCGAGAGCCCGCCGACGAAGCCGAGTGAGAGCGCGAGCGCCGGCCACGAGCAGCACCGGCCGTTCCAGCAGCCACGCGAGGTAGACGAAGCGCCGCGACGAGTGCGAATCCGAGCGTCATCGCGATGAAGGCCGTGCCGAAGCGTGTGCCACCCGAGATCGGTGAGAGGTCGCCGTAGACGAACTTCCCGAACGGAAGCTGGAGCACGTCGGCGCAGCGCAGGCAGAAGCCGACGATCCCGATCTCGAGCACGCCGATCACGCCGATTGCCGACAGCAGGTAGATGCGCCTCTCGACTGCCGGCGGCAGGGCGATCCCGCGAAGGCAGAGCAGGCGGAAGCGCGAGCGAGCCGATCACGAGCGCGAACGCGACGAAGTAGAGCCAGCGGACGACGTGCTCGGTACGGGTCGGCCCGCCAGCGCCGAAGGCCTCGGTCGGCGGCGGCGCTCTGCACGCCGACGCCGAACGTCCAGACGCCCGACACGACGTGGCTGTCGGCCGAGAGCGCGTGCCAGCGGACCGTGTACGCGCCGTCGGGGAGATGCTTCACCGGGGCCGTCACCGTCAGCCCGTGCGCCGCTGCAGATCCGGCGAAGTTCCGTCCGGAGTCGTTCAGCACCTGGATCGACGGCAGCGTCACGAACTGGTCGAAATGGAGTCTCACGGTCTTCGGGCTGCTCGTGAGCTCCTGCTGGAACCCGGGCCACGCGCCGTTCAGCGTCGCGTGTGCGAGACCCGCCGCCGGGAGGGCGAGCGCCAGGGCCCCGAGCCAGACGGCTGCTCTCCTCATCGGTGCGGCTGCCCCGCGAGCGGTGAGATGTGACCGAAGATCGGCGCGACGTCGCGGTCGGAGAAAAGCAGCACCGAGAGCGCGACGACGACGATCGCGAAGCCCGTTCGCAGCACGATCGAACGGGGCCGGAAAACGATCCCGAGCGCCACCAGCGAGGCGACGATCAGCGACCAGCCCATCACGTGGTGGAGGAATGCGGCACGCGCGAAGAACCACGGGTTCTGCTCGTGCGCGAGAAACGCAAGGCCCGAGACGGCGATCCCGACCGGAGCGCGCGAGCCTCCACCAGCGGTTGTGGAGCTTTCCTTTCGCGAGCCCGAGCTCGACGGCGCCCATCGCCATCAGCGCCTGCGCCCAGGTGCCGTGCGCGACCATGTGAATCGCCGAGTTGGTGTAGAAGGCCATCACCGGCCACATGAGGACGCCGAGCGCGAACGCGATTCCCGGCCAGAGGTAGATCCGCCAGGGGCGCAACCGCCAGACCTCCTCGCCGACGAGGACCTCGGCGAACATGATCAGCCCGAGGAGCAGGACTCCGGCTCCGAAGAGCCAGTGCACCATCTCAGCCTTGGGTTCCACCGTTCTCCTCGAGGTCGACGAGCAGCGGCCTGGCGATCGCGTACGTGAAGAACACGCCGACTGCGACGACGAGCAGCGGTGGCTCGATCAGGAGCCACCAGAAGCCCTGCCCGCGCGGGTGCAGCAGCGTGACCCGGTCCGGCTGGGCGAACGCCCAGAAGACGCCCCCGATCGTTGCGAGCGGGCCGAGTGCTGCGACGGCGCGCGCCCGGAGGCCCGTTCGAGACCGGGCAACCGGCATGTGCGTGACGACTTGACTCTCCATCTCTCCCTCCGCGTGTCAGACGACCCGGACGACCCGCGGAAAACGCCTACCGCGGGTCAGGCGCGGAGCGGAGGCGGGCGTGACTCGAAGGAGAGCCCGAAGAGATGTCGCGGTGCGCTGCCTCCGGCACGATGCCTGCGGGGAGGCGCCGTCAGCGACGGTAGGAGCCGGTGGGCCCGGCCGAGGGATGTCGAGGCGAAGTCCTCGACGTCTGCGAGCCAGTCGCTGCACCGCCGCCCACCCGATCGCGACCAGGATCGCGAGGACCGCGAACACGGCCAGGGCATACGTGTGGAGCCACGGGGCGAGAAGCGGCCAGCGCCCGTGCGACACGCGCAGCGCGTCGTTCTGAACCAGGTACCAGAGGGACGTCGCCGGCGAACGAACGCGAACCAGAGCCGAACCGAAAGCCGCACCCGCAGACGAGGCCGGCGGTCGGGTCTCCTGTGCCCGATCGTGGCGAGCAGTCGTTCGGCGCCCGTCGCCGTGGCGTGTGCGCGCAGGACCCGCCAGACGAGAGCCGCCGCCGCGAGTGCCGCGAGCACCTTTACCCCCGCGAGCAAGAACGGGTAGTAGCGCGTCGTCGGGGTCGCGAGCGGGTCGACGACCGACAGCGTGCGATCGACGCGGAGCGTGATGCTGCGCCCGAGGAGTTCCGCGACCAGCGCAAGCAGCGCGAAGGCAGCAAGTGCCGTCCAGCGCCGCCGCGAAGCCAGCGTCATGCGGGCGATCATATAGCCGCGTTGCATGTGGCGAAAGGCGCGTTGAGGCATCGCGCGACCGGTGATTGGTCCACCATGCACTGGAACGATGGTTGGCGCCCCGCGTACGGTGATTGGACGGAGAGCCGGCGGGATCCGCAGGTGAGGCGGAATGTGGTCGCGGGTGCGATCGGCCTGTTCGGCCTCTCGTGCTTCTTCCTCTGGCGGACCCCCGCGGACGGCGACGTCGCCGAACTGGGCTCCTACGGTCATGCGGTCATCTCGGGGCAGGTGCCCTACCGAGACTTCGCCGTCGAGTATCCGCCCGGTTCGATACCCCTCTTCACGCTTCCTGCGCTCGGACACTTCGTGACCTGGTACCGGTTCGAGAACGCGGTTGGGTGGGCTCTCGTCCTCGCGCTCACCGCGGTGCTGCTCTTCGACGTCTACCCCGGACGCCGGGGCAACGCTCTGCTTCTCGGTGTGCTCGCGGTCGTTCCGATAGTGGTTGCGCCGTTCTCGCTGATGCGTTTCGATGCCTGGCCGACGGCGTGTGTCCTCGCCACGCTCGTGCTGCTTCGCCGGCATCCGAACCTCGCCTTGCTCGCGCTTGGGCTCGGAACGCTCGTCAAGACCTGGCCGGCGCTGTTGCTGCCGCTTCTCCTCGTGCACGGCATCCCCCGGCGCTCGCTCGCGGTGTTTGTAGCCGTGGTCGTCGCCGGCTGGGCTCCGTTCGCCGTCCTCTCGCACGGAGGCGTCTACAACTCGGTGGCCTACCAGGTCGATCGGCACCTCGAGTTCGAGTCGGTCGGCGCCTCGGTGCTGTCGGTCGTCGACCGGCCGGTACGCGTGTACTTCGAGTCGGGCTCGTGGAGCGTCCGCGGGTCGGCGGCTGACGGCATCGCGGTGTTCCAGTCGACGCTTCAAATCGTGCTCGTCCTCCTCGTCGCTCTCGCCTATCGCCGCTCGAAGCGCCGCCCGTCCGATCTGATCGCGGCGGCTTCGGCGACCGTCGCCGTCGCCGCAGTGGCCGGGAAGGTGCTCTCGCCCCAGTACCTCCTCTGGCTCGCCCCCTTCGCGGTGCTTTGCGACGGGGTGGCTCTGGCCTGCTTCGCGGTGGCATGCGTCGCATCCCGGGGGCTGTTCCTCGGGCGGTTCGCGCATCTGCGCGAGCAGGACACCGCAGCCGTCGCGATGCTCGCGGTGCGCAACGGATTTCTCGTCGCCGTGACCTTTGTCCTGTTTTGGAGGGTTGCGCGCACGTGAAGTGGCTCACTCCGGGGTTAGCCGGTATCGCGACCTTTCTGCTCACCTGCCCGTTGCTGTTTCGTGGGGGATCTTCGGACGGCGACATTCCGGTGTTCCGTCACTACGGTGACCTGATCGCAGCAGGTCAGGTCCCCTACCGCGATTTCCATCCCGAATACCCGCCGGGTGCGCTTCCTCTCTTCGCGCTCCCCTCGTTGCTGACCTCGGACAGGCACTACCTCGCCGTGTTTCGGGTGCTCGCGGCGGCCGGCCTGATCCTCTGCCTCGGGCTGCTCGCGCTGCTGCTCGCGCGGCTCGGGATGAGCATGCGGATGCGGTACGCGGCGCTCGTCTTCTCGGGTCTCGCTCCACTGATGCTCGGGGCGTTCGTCCTTCGCCGCTTCGACATGTGGCCGACGGCGATCTGCCTGGGCGTCCTCATCTTGCTCGTGAAGGATCGTCCTGTTGCGGCGCTTGCCCTGCTCGGGCTGGGAGCCGTCGTGAAGGTGTATCCGCTGATCCTCTTGCCGCTCGCGCTGCTCGCAGTCGATCGGAGCGTTCGCGTCCGGGCGGCCGCGGCGTTCTGTGCGGTCGGGCTCGTGCTCATGGGGCCGTTCGCGATTCTCGGGCATGTCGGTCTCTACAACAGCGTCATGCAGCAGGCGAACCGGCACCTGCACCTCGACACGATCGGATCGTCCCTCCTGCTCGTACTGCACCGGCCGGTCCGGCTGGCGTTCGATGGCGGGGGATGGAGCGTGTTCGGGCCCGGGGCCGGCGTGGCTGCGACGGTGCACACGATCGTTCAGGTGGCGGCGATCGCCGCGGCGGCCATCCTGTTCGTTCGCTCCGACCGTGGGCAGTGGGACCTGATGGCCGCCGCCGCGGCCACGCTTGCTGCGGGCGCGTTTCTCGGGAAGGTTCTCTCGCCGCAATTTCTGCTCTGGGTCGCTCCCGTGATCGTGCTCGCGCGCGCCGCTCTGCCCGTCGCGCTCTTCACGGCCGCGATGCTCGCGACGAACGTCCTCTTCCCCGACCGCTACGCGGGGCTGCTCGCCCGCCACGACGGTGAGATCTGGCTCCTGGTCGTTCGCAACACGCTGCTCGTCGCGACGGTCGTCGCGCTGTATGCGTGCCAGGCGGGGAGGCGCTCGGCGTGGCTACCCGCGTGGGCCTTGCGCCTGCGCGAATGATCTGCCGCTAGGGCGCGTCCCAGGGGGACGGCTTGCCGGTGCCGGCGAGGCAGCAGTTGGCCGGGCAAACATCCGGGTTCGGGCCGAAGCGACCAGAGGTGCGCTTGTTCACGTCGCCCAGACGCTCTTGGATCAGCTCTCGGATCATCGAGACGAATGCGGGGTGCGTTCCGGCGGTGCCGGCTCGCACCATGTTCAGGCCGATCTCACGGCTGACTCCGGCGGCCTCGACGTCGAGGTCGAAGATCACCTCCATGTGGTCCGAGACGAAGCCGACGGGCGCGACGACCACGTCGGCGACGCCTTGCGCGCGGAGCTCGCGAAGGTGATCGCACACATCGGGCTCGAGCCACGGTGTGTGCGGCGAGCCGCTGCGGCTCTGGTAGACGACCGAGTGAGACGGCGCTCCGACCGCCGCTGCCACGAGCCGTGATGTCTCCGTGAGTTGGTCGACGTACCGGCAGTTCTCGGCCATCACCGTCGGGATGCTGTGCGCCGTGAAGACGACAGGTGTGCCGGCCCGCCGCTCCTCGGGAATCTGGGCAAGTGCGTCGCGCACGCGACCGGCGTTCGCTTCGACGAAGCCGGGGTGGTTGTAAAACGTGCGGAGCTTCAGCACCTCGGGCGCGTCTCGGCCCGACAGCCGCCTGGGCGTTGTAGATGTCCTCCCGGTACTGACGGCAGCCGGAATAGGAGCTGAACGCCGACGTGAAGAACGCGAGCGAGCGCCGTACGCCCGCAGCTCGCATCGTCTTCAGCGTGTCGGTGAGATAGGGGTCCCAGTTGCGGTTGCCGAAGAAGACGGGCAGGTCGATGCCGTTCGAGGCGAGCTCGACTTCGAGCGCCGCGATCAGGTCACGGTTCTGCTGGTTGATCGGGCTGACGCCTCCGAAGAGCTCGTAGTGATGGCCAACCTCGGCAAGCCGCTCCCGCGGGATGTTGCGTCCGCGGGTCACGTTCTCGAGGAACGGGATCACATCGTCCATCCCCTCCGGGCCACCGAACGAGACGACCAGCAACGCGTCGTATACGTGGTTATCGAGCCGGGGATCAGCGCCGTCAGCAGGTTGCTTCCTGTTTGTCGGCGCGGCCACGGAGGCCAGCGTAGCCATGCGCCGCAGGACGCTATCGCCGGATCGTCGCGTTCGGTGGGCGGTGTAGATTCCTCGCGATGTCGCGTGCACAGCGGGGCCTCGCAGGCTGATGGGCACCTGGGCCCGGCGGATCGTGTGCCTTCTACCTGCAGTCGCGCTCGCGGCCGCTGGCGTCCAGTCGTCGATGAGCAACCCGTCGTACAACACGAACGACCCGACCGTGTTCGCGCCGCACTGCCTGAACCCCCTGCATCGCAGCTACAAGCACTGCCTCGACGGGGCTTCGGTCGGCGGCGTGACGCTGACTGGGAGCACGCTCGCCGGCAACAGCACGTCCAGCGAGTCGCAGGCGAACACGATCGACATGCTCAGCGGGCAGGAGTACGAATTCTCGCTGGACACGCCGCCACCCTGCCCGCCGGTGCTGAAAGCTCCGCAGGCGGCATGCACCGTCAGCATCAAGTGGGCCCCGCTGTACGGGGCATCGCTCGCCGTCTGGGGCGTCAACGTTCACGACACGCTCGCTGTCGTCCCGTACCTCGGCTGCGAGGACAACAACCGGATGTGCAACTTCTCCGTCAGCTACGAGTCGCCGGAAGGGCCCGCGCTCCTCGACGGAACCGCCCTCCGTGTGACTGCCGTGGCCAACGTCTACGGCCTCGCGTGTGGCAGCACCGCCGTCGGGTTCTGCGAGCACTGGGCCGACTGGTTGCTCCGCCTGCACAACGCGAAGGCGGCACCGCAGCCTGCCCGGCCGGCGACGACAGCCACGACCACGACCCCTCCCACGAGCCTCTTCACCGGCGCTCCCCCCGGCACCGTGGCCGTCGTCGTCGAGAAGAAGTCGGTCACGCCGGGCCAGCGGACGAGCGCCTACGTCCAGCGTGACGGAATGGGGCCGCGCAAGCTTCTCTACTCCGGCGACTTCCTCCAGCCCGGCGACGTCATCGGCACCGACGGAAACACTGTCATGGCTCTCGAGTTCGCCCTCGGCGGGCGCGTCGGCGTCAACAAGAGCTCGGAAATAGAGATCACGACTGAACGGTCGGTGAACAGCACCACGACGGACGCGCTCAAGATCAGCAAGGGCGGCCTGTGGGCCAAGTGCGGCGCCCTCAAAGAGCCGCTCGAGATCCAGACCAACGGCGGCGTGATCGGGATCAAGGGCTGATGGTGCGGGCGGTGGCCATCAGCGTGGTGGCGCTGCTCGCCGGCAGCGTCTTCGCGGCTGGCGGCTCGGCCACTCCGGCGCTCACTCACGCCCAGCCCGTCGTCGCGGTCGTCGAATCGGCTTCGGGTGGCCACCTCGCCGTGAAGCGCAAGGCCGGTGGCGCCCAATCTGCCCTGCGGGCGGCAGACAAGGTGTACTACGGAGACATCGTGCTCGCCGGGCCCGGCGCCACCGCGACGTTCAAGGTCAGGGTGCCGAAGGGAATGTCCCCGGACAACGAACTGCTCTTCGTTCAGCCCGTGTCAGGTGCGCACCACACGATCACGATGAAGGGCAGCGGCAGCGTCGTCGAGGTCACGCTCGGCCCCTGATCGCGTCGGCCGGCGACGTCGGCGATTGAAGGCGGGGACAAATCGTGTCGCGGGCCGAATTCTCGACGATTGCCGGAACGGTCATGGTCGATCTGCGCAAACCGGTGTTTTCGTCCACGGCCTCTGGCTATTTGACAGGCAGAACCCGCCGGGAGAGGTCGGGATTCATGCCTGACATGTTCGTCATTTTCCGTCGCCTCTTGAACTCGAGGCAATGGAACTAAGCGGAGCACTTTGGAACCTTTTTCAACCAGGGGCGGCTGCCTAGGTTGGCCGCACTGCATCAAAGCCTGCTTGCCCGGACACCGGAAATAGCGGTGGTCGGGCGACCGTTGCGGCGGCGGCAGGGAACCCTCCTTGACGCGGTCATCAGTGTTCTCGAGCTCGCCAGCTGTCCGATGCGAGTGCGTGAGGTTCACGCCGCCGTCGAGGAGTTGCACGGAGAACGGGTGCCGTTCTCATCTGTGAACGAGGCGCTGTCCACCTACGCGATCGGACGTGACCAGCGGTTCCGGCGAGTGCGCTACGGCATTTACGAGACGGCCGGTTAGCGGCGGGCCGCCGGCGTGCCTACGCAGCCGTTTGAGGGGTCCTGGCCAGGTCGAGCGCTTCCTTGATCGTGAGTCTGCGGCCGAGCTCGGTCGCGCGGGCGACATCGTCGGCCGAGAGCGCTGCTCGTGCCTGGTCGACGAACTCGCGCCCCGGCGTCTCGTCGGAATAGACGTTGACGATGCCCTCCTGGTCGGCGTAGACCTCGGCCGCGGCGGCGATCTGGACGGCCCTTTCCGGCCTGTGCTCGACTGCCTCGGTGGCCGCGAGCCCGATCAGCGAGAGCCCGATCCCACGGACGCTCGCCACGTCGGTGTAGGCCTGTACCGACTCGAAGAAGTACTGCCGTGCAAGCCCGGTGCCTTCGTCACGGAGGTGCGTCCAGGCCATCTCGGAGAGAATCCGCGCTTCCTCGGCCCGGTCGCCGATCGCCTCGAACGCGGCGAGCGACTGCCGGTACAGCTCGAGCGACCCGGACAGGTCACCGCCGAGGGCGGCTAGCTGGGCGAGGCCGCTGAGGGAGACGCCGGCCCCCTCCTCGTCGCCGAGCGGCTGCTGAATTGCGAGTGCCTCGGTGAACCTCGACCGCGCGGCGTCGGGGTCGCCTGCGAGCGCGCTCGCGAACCCCTCGAAGGCCGAAGAAAATGCCTCTGACCACGCGAAGCCGAGGGCGCGGCTCCGCTCGACGCTCTCTCCGGCCCACCGGCGCGCAGCTTCGTGGTCGGCCCCGAGTAACCCGAGAGCCCGGCACATCGAGCTGAGGCAGAGCTCGCGGTCGGCTCCGAGCGCGGATGCGATGGCGTACGCCTCGGCCCACTCTTCGTCCGCACGCTCGAGCCGGCCCAGCATCCACGAGGCGAGCCCCGCCGTGCGAAGTGCGCCCGCACGGCCGACCGTGGCAGACGCGCCGGCGCCGGTGTCGAGAAAGGACGCGGCGTAGTCCCGGGCGGTCAGGTTCTTGCCACGGATGTGCCAGTACATCCACAGATCGCCGCACGTCTGCATGCCCTGCTCGGCGGCGGTCTCGTCGCCGTCGCGCGCCGCCGCCAGAAGAGCGTCGAGGGCGGCCTGAATGTTTCCCTCCTCGGCGATTCCCCGCTCGACCGCGCCGACCTGATCGGCGCCTTCGACGCCGTCGCGGATCTCTACAGCTCGGATCGCGTACCGGCGGGCGTGCCGCAGCGCGACCTCGCGCGCCTCTCCCGCCGCCTCGAGCCGCTCGCGCGCGTACTCGCCGATCGTCTGCAGCATCCGGAGCCGGTCGCCCCGGCCCTCCGCCTTCACGAGCGCCCCGTCGACGAGTGACTCCAGCTCGTCGAGAACCGTCTCGCCGGGATCCGCGCAGACGGCCTCGGCGTCGGCGAGCGTGAACCCGCCGGCAAAGACCGCCAGGCGGCGGAAGAGCCGCTGCTCCGGCTCCTCGAGGAGCGAGTGGCTCCAGTCGATCGTGGCGCGCAGGGTCTGCTGGCGCTCGGGAATGTCGCGGGCACCGGACGTGAGCACGTCGAGAGCCCGGTCGAGCCGCTCGAGGAGCGCCTCGGGCGACAGCAGCTGCAGCCGTGCTGCGGCGAGCTCGAGGGCCAGCGGCAGCCCGTCGAGCCGCAGGCACACGGCCTCGACGGCCGCGGCGTTTGCGGGCGTCAGCTCGAATGGCCGGGCCGCCCCGGCACGCTCGACGAACAACGCGACGGCCGGCTCGATCTCGAGCGGGGCGAGCGGGACCTCCCGCTCGGCGGCGATTCTCAGCGGCGCCCTGCTCGTGGTCACGATCCGGAGCCCCGGGCAGCGCTCCACGAACCTTGCCACCTCCGGCGCGGCCGCCACGATCTGTTCGAGGTTGTCCAGGAGCAGGAGCGCCTTCCGGTCGCCGATGAGCGTGACGATCCCCTCTCCGAGCGTCCGGCCCTCGGCCTCCTTCACGTCCAGCGATTCCGCGAGAGTCGGGACGAACGCCTCGGCCTCGGTGACGTCTGCCAGCGACACGAAGGCGACGCCGTCGAGGAACTCCGGGGCAAGCCGCCGGCCGAGTTCGACGACGAGACGGGTCTTGCCGACGCCGCCCGGGCCGGTGATCGTGACCACGCGATGCTCCCGCACGAGCTCGACGATCGACGCTACCTCGCGCTCGCGCCCGATCAGCGGCGCGGCCGGGTGGGGCAGGTTGCCGGGCAGGCTGGCAAACCGCTCGCCCTTGCCCTCGAGCGTTGCCGGGTCCGGCACCACGACGCCGTCGGCCGAGACCGCGTAGAGCTCGACCGGCCGCCCGACGTTCTTGAGCCTGAACCGCCCCAGACGGACGACGCCGACGTCGCTCCGGTTCTTGATCTGATCGTAGGCGGAGTCGGACAACATCACCCCGCCGGGCACCGCGAATGACTCAATTCGCGACGCGATGTTCACCGCGTCGCCGGTGAGATCCCCGGGCTCGACGATCACTTCGCCCACGTGGACGCCGATGCGAACCGAAACTTCCTGCGCTGCGAGCTCCCGCTGCATCGCGACAGCGGCGAGTACCGCTGCCAGCGAGCTCGGGAACATGCTCATGCTGCCGTCCCCGAGCCGCTTGACGATCGTCCCGCCGAATGCACCGTGGTGACTCTCGAGCGCCCTCACGTAGCGGTCGCGCTTGTCGAGTCCCAGAAGCTCGTCCGCTTGCATGAGCGCCGTGTACCCGACCATGTCGGTGAACATCACAGCGACGAGCCGACGATCCAGCCGCTCACTCACGGCCCCTCCCTTGGCCCGCTCGGAGGGACGGGAACACCGGCACGCGACGACGATATCGCAGTCTGCGCGAGGACACCGCGGGCTGGACGCTGACGCCGAGGAACCGCGCTGCGGAGGTCGCGGTTCATACCAGACGGTTTGCTTGTTTCCGTTACTCCTGGAAATCGAGGCAATGGGGGCGGGAGGATTCGAACCTCCGTAGGCTGAGCCGACGGGTTTACAGCCCGTTCCCTTTGGCCGCTCGGGCACACCCCCTGGAGCGCGGCGCATTGTAGCCTCAGGCCCGTGAAGTACTTCGATGCCGTGATCGTCGGGGCAGGGCCCGCAGGTTCGACTCTTGCGTGGCGGCTCGGTGATGCCGGGGCATCGGTGCTCGTCGTCGACAAGGCGCGGTTCCCGCGAGACAAGCCCTGCGGCGGCGGGCTCACGCTCCGTGCAGTCCGGCAGTGCCCGGTCGATCCCTCGCCGGTCGTGGAAGAGCGGGTCGACGCGCTCGAGCTCCGGTTCCGATACGGAGACGCCGTCGTCCATCACACCGCCGAGCCGCTGATCTGGATGACCCAGCGCCGCCGCCTCGACGCCTTCCTGCTCGATGCAGCGCGTGAGCGGGGAGCGGAGGTACTCGAGGGAACCACGGTCCGGGTTGGCTCCGGGAACGAGGTCGTGCTCGACGGCGGCGAACGTGTCCGCGCCGGTGCGGTGGTGGGGGCCGACGGCGCTAACGGGTTGACGGCCAAGGCCGTCGAGCTCGGTGGTGCGATTGTCCATGGGCTCGCGTACGAAGGGGATGTTCCGTACGGAACGCTTTCGCGCGAGCGCTACGCACGCCGCGCGGTTGTCGAGTTCGCAGGCATCCCAGGCGGCTACGGCTGGGTGTTTCCGAAGGGCGACCACGCAAATGTGGGCGTCGGCGCGTGGCAGACCGAGGGGCCACGGATCCGCGAACACCTTGCCCGTATGTGCGAGGCGCACGGGCTCGATCCCGAGGCGCTCGAGAACCTCCGCGGGCACCGCCTACCGATGCGCCGGCCCGGAATGCGCATTGCCGGCGAACGCGCGTTGCTCGTGGGTGACGCGGCCGGTCTCCTCGATCCGGTCTCGGGCGACGGGATGTACGAATGCTTCGTCTCGTCGAAGCTCGCTTCGGCGGCGATCCTCGACCTGATCGGCGGCCGCTCGCCGACCCTCGCGCCGTACGCTGGGGCTGTGGATGAGGCGCTCGCCCCGCTCCATCGGGCCTCGTGGAAGCTGAAGAAGGCAATCGACCGCTGGCCTCGACTCACATGGCGGATTGCCCGCACGAAGCTCCTCTGGGTGAGTATCCAGCGGATCCTCGAGGGCGATCTCGCCGGCCCGAGCGAGCAGCGTGGAGTCGCTCGGGTGCCGCTTCGCGTATTGGACATGCTCGGGCGCTGAGCGCCCGAAGAAGGGCCAGGGAACTCTCAGCGGCTCGGCCGCGCTCGTCGAGAATTTACTTGACGAGCGACAGCATCTTGAACATCGGCAGATACATCGAGATGACGACGATGCCGACCATGATTCCGACGCCGATCATCATCAGTGGCTCGACGATCGACGTCAGCGAGGCGATTGACGTGTCGACTTCGTCTTCGTAGAAGTCGGCGATCTTCCCGAGCATCTTCTCGAGCTCTCCGGTCTCCTCGCCGATCCTGATCATCTGGCTGACCATGGCCGGAAAGATCGGGTTCGCGATCAGTTGCTGGGCGATCGGCACGCCTTCGTTGACCTTCACGCGCACCTCGTTGAGCGCCTCTTCGACGACCCAGTTTCCCGACGTGTTGCCGGTGATCTCGAGCGCTTTGACGATGTCGACGCCGGAGCCGACGAGCGTCGCCAGCGTTCGCGAGAACCGCGCCATCGTCACCTTGAGGACGACGTCGCCGATCTTCATCGGGATCCGGAGCTTGAACCGGTCCCAGACCTGGCGGCCCTGCTCGGTCTTCTTCCACTTGAGCAGCCCCCAGATCGCACCACCGACTGCCGGGAAGATGATGAACCAGTAGTTCCGCAGGAGGTTCGAGGCGTTCACGACGTACTGCGTGAGCGTCGGCAGCTGGCCGTCCAGCTGAGAGAAGATCTTCACGAACACAGGAACCAGGAAGAGCAGCATTCCGCAGAGGACGAGCGCCGCGAAGCACAGGACGACGATCGGGTAGACCATCGCGCTCTTGACCCGCCGCTTGATCTGTGTTTGCTTCTCGATCTGGATCGCGAGCCGGTCGAGAACGGTGTCGAGCGTTCCGGAAGCCTCACCCGCCTCGATCATCGAGACGTAGAGCCGACTGAACACCTGGGGATGCTGTCCCAGTGCCTTCGAGAGGATCATTCCCGACTCGACGTCGGCCTGAACCTCGGCGATGACCGGAGCCAGGCGCTTGTCGGCGGTCTGGTCTTGGAGAATCGAGAGCGCGGCGACGATGCTGACGCCGGCTTCGATGAGGGTTGCAAATTGCCGCGAGAAGATCTGGAGCGCCTTCGCGTCGACCTTCTTGAACATGCCGCGACCCGGCGAGGCGGTGCCGCTCTTCGCTGCTGCGAGGCGCTTGGGCAGGAGTCCCCGCTGGCGAAGTTGTTCTTTTGCCGCGTCGAGGTCGGGAGCATGGAGCTCACCTTTGAGCTCCAGGCCCTGCGCGTTGATGGCCGAATAGGTGAATGACGTCATCAGAAGCCTCCGCCCTGGGCGCTCGGGAGCTTGCGGATGAATGCGTTGGGGTAGCCGTTTCGGAGCGCCCGGATCAGCTCACCCCTCGCTGCCGTCGACGAGTATGGCCCCGTCGAGATCGTGAAGTGACCCTTGTGACCGTTTGCCGGAGGAGTAAGGAAGACGTTCTTGAGACCCGCGTTCTGCGCGGTGCGTACGGCCCGCGCGCCGGCCTCCGGCCCGCGCGCGGCGGGGACCGAGGCGATCACGACGATGAAGCTTCCCGTTTCAGCCGTAGTGGTGGAACCGGTTGCCTGCCCCGGTGCCGATGTGGTCATGACCGCTGTGGTGGGGACGGCGGCGGACGGCGTCGAGATCTGCGGGTCGAATGGATCCTTCACGACGAAATTCTTGCTCCTGACCTTCGGCCCTGACGCGAGGGTCAGTCCTACGGTCGGGTTGCCGGTCGTCGCAGCTGTCGAGGCGACCTGGGGGACGAACAGATTCGTCGCCGCCATCCGCCGCAGACGTGCCGGGCTCGCCGCAGCCTTCGACGCTTTGACCGCAGTGGCCCGCTTCGCGACGGGTACTGCAGGCGGTGGCGTCGGCTGGGCGCTAGTTCCTCCGGAGAGCTGCTGGAGCGTTCCCGGTCCCTGGATCGCGAGCAGGCCGAGCAGAAGAGCGCCGCCTGCTCCGGCGATGATCTTCTGGCGGCGAACCTTGGCCGCCTCCCGCGCGCTCTCGTTCCGGCTCGCGCCGCTTCTGCCGACTCGCTTGGCCACTCTAGGTTCCCGACGCTCCTGCGCTCGCCGTGGCGGTGACCGGGGGCGCGAGCGGGATTCCCGTGTAGTAGAAGGCGTCGATCGTCAGCGTCGCCGACACTTTGGGTGCCGGTGTCGTCTGCTGGAGAGTCACGCCCTGGACGTCGAACAGACGGCCGATCACGTGTCCCGACTTGGGAGCGGGCTGCACCTGAGTCCGGACCTCCCGCAGGAACTTTTCGATCGCGAAGAAGTCACCGGTAACGATCACGGTCATCGGGACCTCGGTGAACCCCGAGTACGGGATCGCCGCCTGCGGCTCGATCGAGTCGAACGAGACGTTGACCTCGTCCGCAACGCGGCTCAGCTGCATGACGACCTGAGGCATAGCGAGGATGTTCGGCATCGCCCGATCCAGCCGGAGCTCGTTCAGTGCGGTCTGGTGTGCAGCGACCTTGGTGCTCTTGGCGTGCGCCTTGGTGAGCTGTGCCTGGGCATCCTTGATGTCCGACTGAAGGCTCGTCGCGCTGTCGCGCTTTGGTGCGACGAGCATGAACCAGGTCGCAGCGCAGAGGACGAGAATCGTCGCCAGCATCACGAGGGCGAGCTTGCGGGGCGAGAGATCGAGCGTGGCCACGTTCACTTGGGCACCTCCGGCGTCGGGATGACGCTCGCCTCGAGTGTGAATTGGTAGACGGTGTCGGATCCGATCGCTGACTTGGAGCTCGTGACCAGGTTTACGTCGGTCAACCAGGGCACGAGCGCCATCCGCCGCATCAGGCGGGCGACCGAAGGCTGGGAGTACGTGAAGCCGGTGATCTTGAAACTCGTGGCTCCGGCAGCGGTCGAGGAGGAAGGAGTCTGTGCAGGAGCGGAGGCGGTGGTCGTGGTGCCGGCTGCCACGCTCGCAGCGGCTGCGGCCGCCCTCGCGGCTTGCGCGGTCGCAAGCGTCGCCGCTGCTCCGGGCGTGGCCGCCTGGAAGCTCTGGAGCCACACGTTTTCGGGAACGACGTTCGAGAATGTCGCCAGGAACTCATCCCATGCGAGCCGGTTATCGGCGAGACCGGTCACCGTGGCCCGGCGAGACTGCACAGTAGGCGATGTCCGCCCGGCTGCAGCTTCCGCCGATCGGATCACGGCCTCGGGGGATGGAGTGGCGGCGATCTTGGCCTTGAGCGCGTCGAGCTGCTTCTGCTTGTCGGAGACGCTCGAATTCGACGTCCAGACGAGGGCCATCAGCCCGGCGACGACGAGGAATGTCGCTGCCGCGGCGGCGATCACCGGCGGGCGCCGGAGACCTTGTGCAGCTGCCGAGCGGTGGACCGCGCGTGCGTCTGCTGGAAGGAGGTTGACGGCTTTCATGTCAGTCCTCGATCCCCAGGCCGACCGCGACGGCGAGTCCGCCGGCCTTCTCGGGCCGCTCGAAGCCTTCAGCAAACTCGACGCGTGCGAACGGGTCGGCGGTGCCGACCGACGAGCCCAGTTGACTTGCCAGCGTCTTCGCGAAGCCGGGGACGTCGGCGAGCGAACCCGAAATCAGCAGCTCGCCGACCGGGAGCGCGTCGGGTTGAGACTGGTAGAACCGGAACGAGGACTGGAGCTCTCGGACGAGCGTGTGAAGCTCGCGGCCGACGATCTCGCGGATCTGCGCCGAAGGTGGTCCGCCGCCCGAATCGTGTCCTTCGATGTCGCTTGTAAGTGAGAGGTGTTGCCGGAGCTCCTCGGCCTGCGCCGCGGTCACCCGCAACGCCCGTACGAAAGCGGTGTCGATGTTCGCCTCGCCCCACTCGAGCACCCGGGTGAGATGGCACACGGAGCCGTTGGAGATCGCGAGGGTTGTCAGGTCACGATCGATCGAGATCGCCGCGACCGCCGCTGTCGGCTCGATCTCGCTGCTCTCGAGCGGTGTCGAGGCCCGCAGGAGCGCGAACGCTTCGAGGTCGATCCCGGAGAGCTCCAGCTCGGCTGCGCGCATCGCTGCGAGGTAGCGGTCGATCGAGTCGCGATAGGCAACCACGAGCAAGATCCGGTGTGTGGTCACCCCGTCGTCGCCAAGGTTCGATTCGAGGAGGTGGTAGTCGACGACGGCTTCGTCGATCGGAACCGAGAGAATCTCGTGTGCCCGGAAGCCGATCGCGTTCTCGAGCTGCTGGGCATCCTCGACACCCGAGATCTCGATCATGCGTACACCGATGCGGCTGTTCGCAAGCCCGAGCCGAATGCCGCGACGCGGGAGGTCGTTCGTCCTGAAGAAGTCGATCAGAGCGCTCGAAAGTGCTGCCGGATCACGGACTTCGCCTGCGTTGACGATGCCCTGGCCGAGCGGCGCCTGCGCGATGCGCACGAGCTTCTTGTTGCCGTTGTTGACGATCTGGGCCGCCGAAAGGCTGCCGGCTTCGATCTTCAGGCCGACGAGCTCGGGCGGCATCGTCTGCCGCTTCGGAGCCGACACCGGCTTGCCGCTTCGCTTGAACGCCGACCGCTTCGGAATCAGGTCGGCGAGCTTGATCTCCTTCTTCAGGTCCATTCGTTCACGCCTCCGCGAGTTGGAGCCCGTTGTGTGAGCTGGAGTAAGGGGTGGAAAGAGTCACGCCGCGTTCGAGCAACGCGTCGAGCTGCTCTGGCCGCGAGCTGCGCGCCAGCGCGTTCTCGCGTGAGATCACACCGCGGAGCATCAGGTCCGCGAGGGACTGCTCCATCGTCTGCATGCCCCGGGCCGTGCCGGTCTGCATGACCGAGTAGATCTGCTCGACTTTGCCCTGCCGGATCAGGTTGCGAACGGCGTCGTCGGGGAGCAGGATTTCGAGCGCAGCCACGCGCCCCATCCCGTCGGCGGTCGGAACGAGTGTTTGGGAGACGATGCCCTGGAGCGTTCCCGCGAGCTGGATCCGGACCTGATCCTGCTGGGTGGCGGGGAAGACGTCGATGATGCGATCGATCGTCTGCGGTGCGCTCTGGGTGTGCAGCGTGGCGAACACGAGGTGTCCGGTCTCTGCAGCCGTCAGCGCCGTCGAGATCGTCTCGAGGTCGCGCATCTCGCCGACGAGGATCACGTCCGGGTCCTGGCGTAGCGCGGCGCGAAGCGCCTCGGAGAACGACGGCGTGTCGAAGCCGATCTCGCGCTGGTTGACGATGCACGTCCGGTGCTCGTGCAGGAACTCGATCGGGTCCTCGATCGTCAGGATGTGCTCGTACCGGGAGTTGTTGATCTGGTCGACCAGTGCCGCGAGCGTCGTCGACTTACCCGAGCCGGTGGGTCCCGTGACGAGAACGAGCCCGCGCGGCTTCGCCGCGAGCTCCTCGATGTGCTGTGGCAGGCCGAGCTCGGCGAGCGACTTGATGTCGGTCGGGATCATTCGGAGCGCCGCGCTGAGGGCGGAGCGCTGGAAGAAGACGTTGACGCGCAGGCGGCCGACTCCCGGGACCGAGTACGCCATGTCGATGTTTCGGCGTGTCTCGAGGATCTTCTGCTGCTCCGTCGAGAGGATGTGGTAGATGAGCTGCTGCGACATCTCGGGCGTGAGAACCTCCCGGTCGGTCAGCGGCTCGAGCTCGCCGCGACGGCGAACCATCGGGCGCGACGACGGCGTCAGATGGAGGTCTGACGCGCCAAGGTCGCTCATCTGGGTCACGAGGTCGTCGATCGAAAGCGGAGTCATCGCACGCTCACTATCGGCACCTCTGTGGTGGGGCTTGACCCTGGAATTGGTGTGAAGCGCGGGGTGGTGGAGCGCACGCTGACGGGCCGTAGATCACCCAGGAAACGACCGCCGGCGCTCGTTTGGAAACGAACGAGCCAACGCCCTCCGGCCTGGACGCGATAGGAAACGGGGACGCGGTCACCGGGTGCCAACCGGAAGCTTCGTCCTGCGAAGCGGATCGTGACTGCGGATGAGGCCGTCTTCGGCAGGGAGAGCGTGAAGGACACCGTTCCTGGGTGCATCGCACCCGGCCACACTTCAAGCCGGCCGCTCTGGGCGAGCCAGCCGTCCCAGAACCGCCCGGTCTCGAGCAGTCGGAGACGCGCTACGCCGGCCGGCCTCCAGAGCGTGAACGAGCCGGCCCTCGCTATAAACGTGGCACCCTGGAACACCGGCGTGACGGCGAACCGCTGGAAGAGAAGAGGCGAGCGCACGACGTTCCCGCCGGTCCGGAGAACCCCAGTCCGGTCGATCCTCACCGGCGGCGCCGCGAACGCATCGGTCGGCTCGGCGCCGGGCGCCAGGACGAGCTCGCGGGTGAGCGACCGGTTCCAGAAAAGCTGTTCGACGAGCGCGGCTCGCGGTGCGAGACTCGTCTGCACCGCGGCCACGTCTCCGAGCTTCTGCGCGTCGACCCACCCCGGGTCGGACGCCACGAGCTGAGTTCGGCTTGCCCGCGAGTGCGCGAGGTCGAAGGCGCCGGCCCCGGTTGAAATAAGTGCCGTGAGCACGAGGGCCGCAGCGAACGCAGGCTGCCAGCTCCGGCTCCACGCGACGGTTGCGGCAATCACGGCGGCGACGCCGGCACACGCTGCGACGAGAAGCGAGCCCGTACCGACACCGGCGAGCGACTCGACTTGCGACACCGCCCAGAGGAGCGGCGAGTCGACGAACCCGGTCCCGGTGGCGTACTGGGAGAGCGGCACCGCAGCGGTGAGGGCGACGATTCCGCCTGCGAGAGCAGTCACGAACAGCCGGCCCGGGCGGCCCTGGCGCAGATAGAGGCCGAAACCGAGTGGCAGGAGCGGCAGGAGCGCGAACAGGTAGCGCTCGTGAAAGCGATCGGAGCCGTTCGAGGCGTAGAGCGCGGCCTCGAACATGAGCCCGGCCGCGAAGAATGCAGCCAAGACTGCGAAGGCGCTGTCGCGGCGCCCGCGCGCGTGGGCCATGCCGACGAGCGCCCCCGGTACCAGCACGATTCCACCCGCAAGCGTGAGGAGGAAGAGGTCGAGCCCGCTCCAGCGGAGGAGGCCGCCACCGAGGTGGAGGCCTGCCACCGAGGAGTAGTAGCCAAGCACCTTCCCAGAGCCGAGTGCGAGTGCCCCGGCTGCGCCGGCTGCGAAGATCGCGATCGGCAGCCTCTGCACCCGCAGAACCGTGCGCCGGTCGATCACGGTCGCAGCCGCGAGAAAGGCCGGTGTGAGCACGACGTACTGCGCTCGGGCGAGGGTGGCGAGTGTCGCGAGGCCGACGAATGCGAGCTGACTTCGCCTGCTCGGAGCCTGCAATGCGACCAGTGCCGCCAGCAGCGCCGTGAGCGCGAGCGGGTAGGCCAGGGGATCGGCCAGGTTGAACGCCGAGTACGCAAGGTCGGGAACGGCGAGCGAGAACGCGGCACAGGCGAGCGAATACCCGGTGCTGAAAGCCAGGCGCCGTGCGATCAGGTAGACCGGCACCGCGGCGAGCGACATGAAGAGGGCGTTTTCGGCCTGGATCAGGTGATATGCGGTCGCAGTCGACGCCGAGGCCCAGATCGGTGCGGCGAGCAGCGGCTCGAGAAGCGCCGGGAAATGGGCGCCGGCTCCGCGAACGAGCGGCCGTCCTGTTTCTCCCAGCGAGCGGGAGACCGCCGCGTAGACGTACTCGTCGGGGAAGTAGGTCGGGGTCGGATGTGCGATCGCTGCAAGCGTCCTGACGGCAAACGAGATGCAGACGATCGCCGGCGAGGGAAGCCCTTGCTCCGATCCTGATCCGGCTGGCGGCGATCGCACGGGGAGCCGGAAATGCCGATTCGACCGCCATGCCGTCGCTATCGGCCGACGCTGCAAGTGACTTGAGAACTGCCTTGCCCTCCGAAAACGCGAGGGGCGGCGGGCCATTGGCCCGCCGCCCCTCGAGAGTGGACGATCTGAAGGCTAGGTCGGGCTTAGCAGTTGTCTGCGTTCGCCTGAACCTTGGTCACGCCGCCTGCCGTGCCGCCGCCCGGGCCCGAGTAGTACCAGGTCGTGCCGGACTGGCCAGGTGCGGACAGGCAGTAGCCGCTCGCGCCGGCGTTCGATCACGGTCACGGCGTTCGAGAAGCCGCTGTCGTAGCTGGCCTTCAGCGTCGCGGCGTTCATCGACGCGTACGAGTTGTGATCCGCGAAGTACGCCTCGGCCGACGGCACCGCGGCGCGGATGTTGGCCTCGGCGGCCGTGTCCTGTGCGCGGGCGCGGAAGCCGAGGTACGACGGAACCGCGATCGCGAGCAGGATGCCGATGATCACGATGACCACCAGAAGTTCGATGAGGGTGAAGCCCTCTTCAGAGTGCAGGCGATTCTTCAGACGATCGATCATGTGGTTTTGCTCCTTGGGGCTGAGAGAGAGTGAGTGGAGGGCGTGCACCCACACGATCGGCACCGGGGAGGAGACGGCTTAGCCCCAAATGGGGGATGTTTCTCGCGACGAGTCCCCCGGAATGAGTGAGTCCGGCTTCGAGCAGGGTCACGAGACGACGCGGCCGAGCTCCTCGACGGAGGTCAGGCCCGCCGTGATCTTCTCGAGCCCGTCGTCCCAGAGCGACAGCATTCCCTCGGACGGCCGCAATGCGGTTGATCTCGTCCTTGGACGCGCCGCGAGCTGCGGCGGAGGCGACGGCCTCGGTCACCTCGAGGAACTGAAAGACGCCGATCCGTCCCCGGTACCCGGTGGTGCCGCAGCGCGTGCAGCCGACCTTGCGCTTGAACGTCACGCCGCGATAACGGTGCAGCTCGTCCTGCGGAACGTGCGCCGCCAGCAGCTCGGCTTCGGTCGGTTCGTAGTCCTCGGCACAAAAGGCGCAGAGCTTTCGCATCAGCCGCTGTGCGAGCACGGCGGAGACGGCCGACGCGGTGAGGAAGGGCTCGACGCCCATCTCGTTCAGCCGTGTCAGCGCGGCGGGCGCGTCGTTCGTGTGCAGCGTGGAGAGCACGAAGTGGCCGGTCAATGCCGACTCGATCGAGATCTTCGCCGTCTCGACATCGCGGATCTCGCCGACCATGATCACGTCGGGGTCGGAGCGCAGGATCGAGCGCAGCACCGTCGCGAACGTGAGCCCGGCGCGCGTGTTGATCTGAACCTGGTTGATGCCTGCGAGGCGGTATTCGACAGGGTCCTCGACCGTGATCACGTTGATCTCGGGCTTGTTGATGCCGGAGAGCGCCGCGTAGAGCGTCGTCGACTTGCCCGATCCGGTCGGCCCCGTGACGAGCAGCGCGCCGGTCGGCCGCTTCACGATCTCCGCGAGCTGGCGGTGCATGTTCGCGGACAGCCCGAGCTCCGCAAGCGTCGGAGCCCTGCGCGACTTGTCGAGCAGGCGCATCACGATCGACTCTCCGTGGACCGTCGGCAGCGTCGCGACGCGGATGTCGAGCACACGTCCTGCCGCGCCGGCGCCGAGCGTGAGTCGGCCGTCCTGCGGCTTGCGCCGCTCGGCGATGTCGAGCTTCGCGAGCACCTTCAGGCGCGTCACGACTCCGGCAGCGAACTGTCGCGGGATTCGCTGGGCGACCAGGAGCACTCCGTCGACCCTGAAACGGACGGTGAGCGCGTCTTCTTGCGGCTCGAAGTGCACGTCGCTCGCCCCGTCCTCGGCCGCCTGGAAGATGATCGAGTTGACAAGCCGGACGATCGGCCCCTCGGAGATCCCGTCGTCGGCCTCGAGGTCGTCGGTTGTGTCCTCGATCGCCGCGAAGTCCTCGTCGATGACGGCCGCGAACGCGATGTTGGCCCGGCTGAGCCGTCGCACCTCGAGCATGACGTCCTCGAGAGGCGCGACGGCGAACTCGACCGGCAGCCGAGCTGTGAGGCGGAGCTCGTCGATGCCATGGACGTTGTCGGGGTCGGTGAGGGCGACTCGAAGCGAGTGTCTCGTCGACGGAGTACGGGATCGCCTTGACGCGCTCGAGCACCGCGAGAGGAATCAGCTTGGTTGCTTCGGGAGAGACTCCTGTGACCGCCAGGTCCACGAGCGGCAACCCGTTGCTCTCGGCCAGCTGGCGCGCGCGGTCGAGGTCGTTGGGCTCGCCGGGCTCGCCGTCCTCGTCGGGCTCCTCCTCGACGTCGGAAGCGCGGCGCCTGAAACCACCGGGCGGTGGCACGACCGGAGCTCCGGTCCCGTTTCCGTTGCCGTTGCGTCGTCTGGCGTCTCTATCTGACCGCTCTGGGTTGGATCGATCTCGACCGGCGGCTCCATCCTGATCGGCACGCTGCTCATCGCTGAGCGGTCAACCCAGGTTCAGATAGGCGTGCAGGATGTCGTGTCCCGCGAAGAGCGCGACGATGGCCCCGAAGGCGAGGAACGGCGCGAGCGGGATGCGCATCTTGCGTGCGCGTCCACGGTGCCGGGCAACGAGGAACGCTGCGGGAACGAGCGCGGCGACCATGCCGATCATCAACCCGACCGGAAGCGTCCAACCCAGTGCGGCCCCGAGCAGCAGGGCGAGCTTGACGTCGCCCATGCCGAGACCCCCCGGGTAGGCGAGCGCGGCGGCAAGGAGGAAGGACGCGCCCGCGAGCGCGGCGATCGCCCATTCGGGCGAGGGGTCGATCGCGGTCTGCGCTACGAGGACCACGGCGGCTGCGGGAAGCACGATGCGGTTTGGGATGATCCGGCGCTCGAGGTCGGTGACGGTCAGCGCGACGAGCGTTGCGCAGAAGAACGCGGCGACGGCGGCGTGCGGAGTCGGTCCGAACGCGAGCACGCAGGCCGAGATGAGCACGGCCGTCGACAACTCGATCAGCGGGTACTTCACCGGAATGTGCGCGCTGCAGCTCCGGCAGCGTCCGCGGAGCAGCGCGTACGAGAGAACCGGGATGTTGTCGTACCAGGCGATCTCGGTCGAGCAAGACGGACAGGTCGAACGTGGGCGGACGATCGAGAGCTTCGCCGGGATCCGCGCGGCGACGACGGTGAGGAAGCTCCCGATCGCGAGCCCGGGGGCGAAAGCCAGAGCAGCAATGGACACGGTCACTCCGCGCCGGACGTCGAAGGGCCAGAAGTCGAAACGAGCGTCTTCCAGTCGTTCTCGGCCGGCGGAGCCGTCTCGGCTGCGGCTTCAGCCGCAAGTGTCTTCTCGACGTGTGCGAGGGCGATCAGGAAGTCGTGCCGGTTCGGAGCCGCGTTTGCGGCGTCCTCCCGGCTGACATGCCCGGCGATCGTCAGGTCGATCAGAGCCTGGGGGAGCGACTGCATGTCGTAGAAGCTGCCGTCCTTGATCGCCGCCGGGATGTCCTCCGCCCTGTTCTCGCGGATCAGCTCGGCGATCCGGTCGTTGACGACCATCACTTCGACTGCCGCGATCCGGCCGCCGTTCTGCTTCGGGAGCAGACGCTGGCTGACGACCCCCTTGAGCACGCCGGCGAGGATCGAGCGGATCGAGTGCTGTTTCGCCGCCGGGAAGAACTCGATCATGCGTCCGAGCGTCTCGGCGGCATCGACGGTGTGCATGGTCGAGAAGACGAGGTGACCCGACTCGGCCGCCTGGAGCGCGGTCTCCGCCGTCTCGGAGTCGCGAAGCTCTCCGATCAGGATCACGTCCGGGTCCTGCCGGAGTGCCCGCCGAAGCGCCTGGGCGAACGAGACGGTGTCGAGGCCGACCTCGCGCTGGTTGACGATGCTCTCCCGGTCCGGGTGCAGCATCTCGATCGGGTCTTCGATCGTGATGATGTGCTGCCGCCGCGTGCGGTTGATGTTGTCGATCATCGCGGCGAGCGTCGTCGACTTGCCCGACCCGGTTGCCCCGGTGACGAGAACGAGCCCACGGTGCTCTTCGGACAGTCGCTTCACCCCGGGGGGCATGAGCAGCATCTCGAAGTTTGGGACGTTGCGCGGAATCAGCCGGCAGACGACCGAGATCGCGCCTCGCTGCCGAAAGGCGTTGATCCGGAATCTGGCCCCGGCGCTCTCGTAGCCGACGTCCAGCTCTCCGCTCGCGTCGAAGCTCGAGCGGCGGTCCGGCATCGACCGCGTCACCATCGCGACGACGGCGTCGAGGTCTTCCTCGGTGAGAGACGGGTGGCCGGGGAGCGTCTCGATCTCGCCGTCTCGCCGAATCAGAGGTGGCTGGCCCAGCTTGAGATGGACGTCGCTGGCGCCCAGTTCTGAAACCTGCAGCAAGAGGCCGTTGAAGTCCACTGCTGGGTGTATCGGCGGCCCGTTCTCGCTTCTTTAGCGGCCCTGATGAGACCCGTCTACAGGCCGGGCAGCAGCTCGCGCTGAAGGAGAACGTTGTAGGGCTTCTCGACCGTCGGGAACCATGGCGGGAGCAGCCAGAGGAGGTTCTGGTCGTAGTTGTAGACCCGGGTCGTGAACATCGACATCGAACCACCCTGGTTCGTCGCCGTGGAGCCGTTGAACGTCATCGTGCCGTGTGTCGAGCAGCCGTACCCGAACTTCCCGCAGGTATCGGTCCACTGGCCGCTCTGCGCGATCGTCGCGGCGTACCAGGTGAGGCTGTTCGGCGCCCAGTAGGCGACGATCATGTCGTTCTTCGCGACCAGGCCGAGGATGGAGTTCGTCGACGGCTGGTAGCTGATGTTGTTTCCGATCACGATGGTGTTGTTCGAGGTCACGGTCACGCGGCCGTTGACCGTCGACGCATTCGCCGCTCCCGAGCCGCCGATGATCACCGACTGGTCGGAGTAGATCGCTCCGTTCGAGGGGACGTTGTACGTCGTGGCTGCGCCGCACGTGGGCGCGACCTGCGAGACATCCGAGCTTCCGACTTTGGTGCACGACGCGGCCGTGAACGTCCCGTTCGACTTGAAGACCACGAGCCACGCGTCCGGGGCCGGAGTGTGCGCGAGGTAGACGCCCCCGCCCTGAGAAGCGCGCTGGATGTCCGAGATCGACGTGAGGAAGGTGGAGAAGTCGATCGGGTCCTTGATCACTGTTCGGATGTTCGGATTCGAGGTCGGAGTCGTACTTCAGAGCGCCGCCCGTCAGGGTCGGCGTGCCGAGCACGTGCGTCTCGGAGTAGATGTTCCCGCTTGCCGTCCCGTTGTGCGTGACGCTGCCGGTCGAGTAGACCTTGCCGTTGGTCGTCGCGGTTGCCCCGTAGGTGATGGCGGTGTTCGCGAGCATCTGGAAGTTGGCGACCGACGAGGGGAGGAGCAGGGTCTGGACGACGCGCACGGCGCTGTTCGCGGCCGCGCCGCAGGCGGCTGCGCCGGCGTCCCAGCGGCAGCCGGTCGAGATGATCTGGATCGCCTGCTGCTCCGGTGTCGCAGAGCCGCTCGGCGCCGTGATCTCGAGGTTGTAGGCGTAGCCGTTGCCGAGTTGCCTCCAGGCGTTCTTGCCGTTCGGGTACGTCCATGTGATTCCGCCGGTCCAGATTCCTCCGGCGTTCACCGTCAGCGCGCCCGAGACGCGGGTCGACTCACCGGGAGCGACGTAGTGCAAGAAGTAGAGGTGGTCGTCGAGCAGCTTCGCGGCGTAGGTGTCGATCCCCGACTCCGCCGCCTGGTAGGCGGAGTCGCTCGAGACGAGCTGGCCGCTGCGCTGGGTCTCGCTCGTGACCAGGTCGGTGAGGCCGACCGCCAGCGTCGAGAGGAGCGCGACCGCGAACACGACGAGGGTCATCGCCTGCCCGGACTCGCCACGGAGGCGCTTCATGGCCCTCATGACGTCGACGTCACCCGTAGCGTCGAGCTGTCGGAAAACGTCGACTGCTTGCCCCCGTCGGGGTACGGCCATCACGGTGACCTTGATCACCGCGGTGCGGACGGCGGCCGGGTTCGTGGTCGTGACGGGCGGGTTGCTCCCGTCGTAGTAGGTGAAGATGTCGGTGTTGACGATCCCGCTCAGCTGGGTCACCCAGGCGCTGAATGCCGGCATCGTCCACGGCGGCCCGTTCGTGTTCGTGGCGAGCGCGAAGCGGCGCTGGAGCTTGCCGCCGGTGAGCTGGTAGGAGATTTCGCGCAGGTGGAACGTTGCCGGCGAGCCTCCCGAGTAGGTCTCGTCGGGAGAGTAGAAGGTGATCGAGGTCGGAGACATGACGCCTGCGGTCGTCACGAACGGCGAGGTCGCGGTCGTCGACGGGGGAAAGGCCTGGCGCAAGTCCTTCGACAACTGGGCGACTGCCGCGCGGGCCTGGGTCTGGATCACGCTCTCGCTCGTGATCTGAGCGCTGTGCGTGAGGGTCGAGCTGATCACGAGCGAGAAGGCGGCGAAGACGAAGCCCATCAGCATCATCGAGATGAGCATCTCGATCGCCGTGAACCCGTCCTGCGTCCCGAGACCCCTCCGGGCCCGCCGCGGGCTCACGGGCAGCTCCCGTTCTGCGACAGCGTCACGGTCGTCTGGTTCCCCGAGGTGATCGTGACCGAACCGCTTCCGTTCGAGCCGTTCGCGGGGGTCTTCGCCGTGTAGCCGGTTCCGGCCGGGATGTTCGTGAACGTGACGACTCCGCTTGCGTTGGTCGTCCCGGTGACCGAGAACGAGCCCGGGCCGGTCACGACGACGGTCTGGTTGGACCGGAGCGAGCAGCCGGTCGACGAGTTCTTCACCGTCACCTTGAGCGAGCCGATCGGGATCGTCAGCGTCAGCGACGTCGTCGAGCCCGACGTGACGTTCACGCCCGTCTGCTGGACGGTTGCCGCCGCAGACGAAGTGGAGACGGTGTAGCCGCTTCCCGCGGGGACGTTCGTGAACGTGTAGACGCCGCTCGCGTTCGTGGTTCCGACGGCGCTGTAGGAGGCCGGCCCGGTGAGCGTGACGGTGGCGCCGGAGAGCCCTGTGCCGTTCTGCTGGACCGTGACCGCGATCGAGCCCGTCGGGATCGTCACGTTCACGTTGGTCGTCGCGCCGGAGCTCACCGTCTGCCCGGACACGGTCGCGGTTGCGGCGCCGTAGGTCGCGCTGACGGAATACCCGCCGCCGGCCGGGATGATCGTGAAGGTGTAGACGCCGGAGGAGTTGGTCGTCCCGGTCGCCGAGAAGGAATTGCTGCCGTTCAGCGTCACGGCTGGCGTTCTGGAGCACCGTGCCCGCTGCGTTCTTGACGGTGGCAGTGACCGATCCGGTCGCAATCGTCACCGTCACGTTCGCCGTCCCGCCCGAGGTGACCGTCGTGCTCGACGAGGTCACCGTTCCGGGCCCGTAGGTGGCGTGCACCGTGTACCCCGAGGCGGCCGGGATGCCGGTGAAGGTGTAGATGCCGCTGCCGTTGGTGGTGCCCGGAGCAGCGGTGACGCCGTTCGTGCTCGAGAGCGTGACCGTCGCACCCGGCAGAACCACGGCGCTCTGATTCGTCACCGTCACCTTGATCGACCCGACCGGGATCGTGAGATTGGTGTTCGTGGTCGAGCCGGCGGTGACAGTGATGCCGGTCTGCTGGACGGTGACGCCGTAGGTGAGCGATGCCGTGTAGCCAGAGCCTGCGGGCACGCCGCTGAAGACGTAGACGCCGCTGCCGTTGGTCGTTCCCGTGGCCGAGAAGGAGTTCGGCCCGGTCAAGGTGACGGTCGCGCCCGGGAAGGCGGATGCGCCCTGTGAACGCGCTGACCTGGATCGACCCGACCGGGACCGTAAGGGTCACGACGTCGTGGAGCCCGAGGTGACGCTGATCCCGGTCTGCTGCGGCGTTGCCGCACCGCTCGCGGTTGCCACCGTGTAGCCCGTCCCGGCCGGGACGTTCGTGAACGTGTAGACGCCGGAGCCCGAGGTCGTTCCGGGGGAAGCCGAGTAGCCGTTCGGGCCGGTGAGCGTGACGGTCGCTCCGGCGAGAGCCGGAGCCGTTCCGATTCACCGTGACCTGGATCGAGCCGATCGGGATCGCGAGCGAGACGTTGGTGGTCGACCCGTGTGCTGACGGTCACAGGGGTCTGCTGGGCGCTGCCGGCTCCGTTCGAAGCCGAGACCGTGTAGCCGGAGCCGGCCTGCACGTTGGCGAAGGTGGCGATACCGCTGCCGTTCGTCGTGCCGGCGGCCGAGAACGAGTTCGGGCCGGTGACGGTGACCGGAGCGCCGGACAGCGGGGTTCCGTTCTGGGTGACGGTGACCTGGATCGAGCCGACCGGAAGCGCGAGGCTCACGTTGGTCGTGGAACCCGAGGTCACGGTCACGCCGGTCTGCTGGGCGCTGCCGGCACCGCGGACGGCAGTGACCGTGTAGCCGGTGCCCGTTCCGATGTTCGTGAAGGTGTAGACGCCGCTGCCGTTCGTCGTGCCGGTCGCGGAGAACGAGTTCGGGCCAGTGAGCGTGACCGTCGCGCCGGCAGAGGCTCGAGACCCCGTCCGAGACGTCGACCTGGACCGAGCCGGTCGGCATGGCCAGAGAGACGTTCGTCGTCGAGCCGGCGGTGACGCTGACCCCGGTCTGCTGGACGGTCGACGACCCGTACGTCGCGCTGACGGTGTAGCCGGTGCCCGAGCCGACCGCGGTGAACGTGTACTTGCCGGTGCCGTCGGTCGTTCCGGTGGCCGTGAACCCGGCCGGCCCGGTGATCGTGACGGTCGCGCCGGGGATCGGGGTGGCCCCGCTCGCGACCGTCACCTTCACAGCTCCGATCGGAATGCCCAGGGTGACGCTCGTCGTGCTGTTGGCGGAGATCATGACTCCGGTCTGCTGGATCGAGGACGAGCCCAGGACGGCCTGGACGGTGTATCCGGGGGTACCCGCGGGAACGTCGGTGAAGTTGGCGACGCCGTTGGCGTCGGTCGTTCCGGTGAGCGTGATCGAGTCGGGGCCGCCGGTCACGGTGATCGTGGCGTCCGGGATCAGCGTTCCGCCGTTGGAGGCAGTCACCGAGAGCGTTCCCGTTGGCCGCGTGAGGACGAGGTCGAAGTTCGACGGTGAGGTCAGAGGGATAGGCGTTCGGGACCGAGTGCGTCACGGCGGCCGCCACCAGCCCGCTGGCGGTCGTCGCGGTGAGCGTGTACTGGCCGTTCGGGATTTCGTTCGGGATCGAGCCCGATCCGCCGGTCACCGTGTAGGTCTGCGGCGTGCCCGCGGGAGGCGTGACCGTCACGGTCACGTTGCCGGTATACGGGAGCCCGTCCTTCGTCAGGTTGACGACGATCGTCGCCGGCTGGTAGACGCTCAGCGTCAGGTTCGAGAGCTGGCCCGGGCCGAGCTGAACCTGGGTGACGTCATTCGCCATTTCCAGGTAGCCGCTGGGCAGCGTCGCCGCGACGTTGTAATAGGCCTGGCCGCCGCTCGTCGGGTTCGCCGTAAGGCCGGCGAACAGGACGGCGCCGTTCGTGTCGGTCGTGTCGCTACGGGGCGCGCTCGGGCCGGTCTGGAGTGCGATCGCCTACTCCTGAAACCTTCGAGTTGTCGCCGATGTCGATCACGCTGACCCCGACCGCGACCTGGTTGATTCCGCCGAACGGTGCTCGCGTGGGGGGCGCCACATATGTCGCCTCCCCGGCCAGTTGTCGCGAGTCCGAATTGCGCGTGACCGTGACCTGCACCTGCTTGTAGTTCGTGAGCTGGTTGTAGCTGCCCGGGACGCCGTCTCCGACGTAGTGGATCGAGGTGGTCACGGTGGCCGCCAGCCCCGGGAAGCCCAGGCTCGCGGCGGACTGGCTCGCCACGACCGCTCCCGGCGGATTCCCGCTCACGGTGCCGACCTTGTCGTAGGGCAGCGCCCGCACCTTCTCGATCTGAGCGTCGGCGGCCTCCTGGGCGAGCGACTGCTGGTGTGCGAACCCGTGCGCGTCGACCGACGAGGTCAGCACGCCGCCGAGCGCCGTCGCGACCGCGAGAAAGAGCGAGAGCGCGATCACGGTCTCGACCATCCCCATCGCCGTCTCGGACCGCAGCACGACGAAACCCCGCGCGAGGCGGAGCCGGAATGCCGGCACGAACGACCGGATCGGTTGCGAGATGGCTCTCATGAAATCTGGGGTGTCAGGTGCTCCTCATGTGGGGGCGGTGTCCAGGCGTCGTGTTCGAGCGAGACGACCGTGGCCGCTTTCGCTCGTTCCGAGAGGCAATCGGCAAGCGAGTTGCCGCACTTGATCCACTAGGCGACCCGGCCGTTCGCGCTCGTTGTCCTCTGTCGTCGCGCCGAGAGCGGAGGCGTCCTCCTCTTCGAGTGTCAGCGCCTGAACGGTCCGCACGAGCTCGCGGAGCCGAGCCGTCGTCGCATCGGCCTGGGAGCGGCTGCGAGCAAGGTCGTCCTTCAGGCCCTCGATCTCCGCCCGGAGGCTCTCGACAAGCTCGTTGTGGCCCTCGCTCGCCCTGTTGGCCTCGGCCAGCTGCTCCTTCGCTTCGCGCAGTTCCCGCTGGTTCGCGTCGAGCGACTCGGTGAGATGAATGACCTGCGACCTGAGGTTGCCGGTGCCGGCCGCGATCTGCTCCAGGAGCGTGTCGAGCACTTGGGTTCCGTCGCCGTTGCTCGTTGCGTCGACCTCGGACGCGTCGTGCGTGGCCTCGGTGTCGGACGGGCGGCTCCGGCTGGGTCTCTGCTACCGCGACGTCTTCGGCGGCGGCGTCGTCGACCGACGCCGGGCTCGCGAGCGGGTAGCGGTGAGTCGTTCGGTCGGGAGCCGTTCGGCTCGACGCTGAACACCTTGCTGTTCAGCAGGGCATCGAGGGTCTCCTGTGCGACGACGACGAACGTTGCGTTGTCTCCTGCGACCGCCCGAACCGCGGCGATGCGCTCTTCCGTCGGCTCCGCGACCGCGAGGACGGGCCCGTCTGCGCCGAGTTGCAGCGGCAGTGCGCCCAACCGGCGCGACTCCGCTCCGCCCATGATCGCGAGCGCGTTCGGATCGATCGACAGCGTGTGCGCCTCTCGATACTCGAGCCCCCAGCGCTGCGCCAGGAACCTCCCGGCGTCTTCCTGGACGGCGTTGCTTTCCTGCTTGGCTGCCTTCACTGCCTGACCCCACTCTGCGGTCGATTTGCTCGAACCCGGCTCAGCTCCGGGCTCTCGAATTTCCCTATCGGCGTGGACTCGCACTTCGACAGTCCCCCGGTTGGGGAATGTCTTCGCGGCGTTCCCGAGCCGAGGATCCGGCGCGGCCCCTGTGCGGGGCGCCGGCGGTTTTACGTTCGGCTTACGTTCGTCGCATGGGCCGGTGACAGCCGCGGGGAATCATGGTGGTGTGAACACGGGTTCGAGACGGGTAAGCGGAGCGGCCGTCGTGGCGTCGCTCGGGCTTGCGCTCGCGCTCGCAGGGTCCGCGCTTGCGGCCGATCCGACGGCCTCGTTGCCCGGCACCTGGTCGCATGCGCAGATCAACGTGATCGGACCGCACGGGAGGCCTCACACCCAGATCTTCGACCAGGGACGCGTCCAGTCGGTGACCGCGTCGTCGTTGACGCTCAAGGAGATTGACGGGAGCGTCGTCACGGTTCAGGTTGCACCGAACGCGGTCGTGGTCCTCAACGGCCGGCGCGGGTCGTTCTCGCAGATCCAGCCAGGCTTCTTCGCCCGGACGCTCGGCGTCGACGGCCTGCCGGCGAAACGGGTGACCGGGATTTCGCCGAGGCCGAGGTTGGTGAAGGCGCTGGCCATGCTCGGGCCCGTGCAGGCTGGGACTGGGACGGCCCCCGCTCCGCTTACGACGATCGGCCGCTAGAGGAGGCCCGGCCCCCCGAGGTCGTACACTCGCGCTGATGGCCGGAAACGTTCTCCTCGTCGAGGACGAGCCCTCGGTCGGCGAGCTCGTCCGTACCTATCTCACGCGAGACGGGTACCACGTCATCTGGGTGAGGTCCGGCGAGGACGCGCTCGTCGAGCTCGACCGCCACCAGGTGCGGATGGTGCTCCTCGACGTCGGGCTGCCCGGCATCGACGGTTTCGAGGTCTGCCGCACGATGCGTCTTCGCTCGCGCGTTCCGATCCTCATGCTCACGGCTCGCGACGAGGAGCCTGACAAGATCGTCGGGCTGGAGGTCGGAGCCGACGACTACCTGACGAAACCGTTCTCCCCCCGCGAGCTCGTCGCGCGGATGAAGGCGATCCTCCGGCGGACAGACCCGCCGCCGTCGCAAGAAGTGCTCGCGCTCGGCGACGTGCTGGTCAGCCGCGAAACCCACGAGGTGACCGTCGCGGGCGAGCCGGTCGAGCTGACCGCGAAGGAGTTCGACCTGCTCGCGTACTTTCTCGCAAACCCGGGCATTCTGCTCTCTCGCGACCAGCTTCTCGATCGTGTCTGGGGAGTCGAGTATCCGGGAGGCACCCGGACGGTCGACGTTCACGTTGCGCAGCTGAGGCGAAAACTCGCCCGGCCCGCCTTGATCCGCACGCTTCGCGGCTCGGGGTATAAGGCAGTCACCCCGTGAGAACGCTTCGGGGACGGCTGTTCGTCGCCATCGTCGCGGCGATTGTCGTCTCGGTCGCGCTCACCGTTGCGATCGGTGCCGTGCTTGCGCGGCGTACTGCCGACAGCAACGACCGTGCTGCTCTCGCGCGCCGCGCCGATCTGCTCGCCGCCCAGGAGGGCCGGCAGCCGAGCTACATCGCGGAGAACTACGTCGCCGGCTCGGTGCGCGTGATCGTCGACAGACGGGCTGCGATGACGAAGTACGTCTCACCCGACACGTCCGCAAACGGCACGCTCGCGCTCGACGGGACGCGGTTCGTCTACTCGTACCGCCCGATCGGGCCACGCGGGTTGCTCTTGCTCGAGCGTGCTTCGCGACCGGCTGCGTGGGGATCGTTCCTGCGAGACCTTCTGCTCGCGGGAGGAGTGGGAGTGGTGCTCGCAGCTGCGATCTCGTTCCGGCTCGCGGGATCGATCGTCCGGCCGATCGAGAGGGTCGCCGACGCGAGCCGTGCGCTCGCGGAGGGCACGTCCCCGGACCCGCTTCCGGCTCAGGGCACGGTGGAGCTCGCCTCGCTCTCGACGGCGTTCAACGAGATGGCCGAGCAGCTCGCTGCCTCACGCGATGCCGAGCGAGCTTTCCTGCTCTCGGTGAGTCATGAGCTCAAGACGCCGCTGACGGCGATCCAGGGCTACGCGGAAGGGCTCGCGGATGGTGCGTTCACTCCTGAGGTCGCGGCGCAGACGATCCTGCTCGAGTCGAAGCGGCTCGAGCGGCTCGTTCGCGACCTCCTCGACCTCGCCCGCATGAATCGGCGTGAGTTCCGCGTCGGCCGCGAACCGGTGGACATCGCCAAGGTTGCGCGCGAGGTTGTCGCGCGCCACCAGGCGTCGGCACTCCAGTACGGAGTCGCGCTCAGCGCGGAAGGCACCGAGTCGTGGGTGGAGGCCGATCACGACCGTGTCCTTCAGATCGGCTCGAACCTGGTCGAGAACGCGTTGCGCGAGACTCCGGCGGAAGGATCGGTGATCGTTCGCGCCGAGGCGGGCCGGCTGATCGTGTCCGACACCGGGCCGGGCCTCGACCCCAACGACGTCCCGCACGCTTTCGACCGCTTCTTTCTCTACGACAAGCACAGCCGCGAGCGTTCGGTCGGCAGCGGTCTCGGACTTGCGATCGTGAAGCAGCTCGCAGTTGCCATGGGTGGCGACGTGAAGGTCGAGACGCTCGCCGGGCAGGGAGCGACGTTCAGCGTGACGCTGCCGTCAGGGTCGAAGCCGCGACGTGTCGACAACCTCGAAGTCGGAGCCCCGCACACGCCCTAGCGCGTGGAGCTGGTCGTTCGACCATCCCGGGTCCGGTGCTCCGCTGATGTACCACGGGGAGCCGTTGTCGGCCAGGATCATGCCGTACCGCTTCAACGCCTCGAGCACGATTCGCGCCTGGGGCGGGAATCCCGCCGTCTTGAAGCTGTGCTTCAGGCGCACGCGCAGCCCCATCGGTGGAAGCGAAGGGTCGGTCGAACTGCTCGCGTAGTGTCGCGCGGGGTAGATGTACGCCCGCCGGGTCCTCGGGGTGGTGAAGCGGAGGGCGTGGTCGATGCTTCCCGCAGCGACCTCGTCGTACCGGGCGAGCCCCGGCAGGATGGGCAGCCCGGCTGCGTCGGCGGATGTCCAGCCGGCAGGCCGGAGCCTGTTCGAGCCCAGGCTCCAGATGGCGCCCGAGCCCGCGGCCCAGCCGCTTCCGTCGCGGTGGAGCGCATACAGCTCGTAGAGCGTGCAGGTGTCTCGATCGACGATCAGCGCATGGCGGTCGCCGCTGCCCGGGTTCGGATCGCCTTCGATCGGCACGTTGGCCGGGATGGGATAGGGGCCCTTGTCCGACTCGTCCGCGTAGTCGAACGTCACGTGGGAGCGAGGAGTCGTCTTGCCGTGGACGACCACGTAGGGGATGCCGATCTTCTGCCCGTCGTAGAGCCCCGACCCGAAATCGGGGTGCACCGAGGCGTCGACACCGATCGAGCCGATCATGCGTCGCGGAGTCCTTGGCCACCGGCAGCGTGTCGACGCGCTGGTTCCAGACGTTCGTGGCCGGGAAGAGGGCGCATCCGCCGACGAGCGGAGCGGGGGCGGCTCCGGAGCCGCCGAGTGCGAGGACAGTCAGGCCGAGGAGGGCGCGAGCGACGAGGATGCCGGTGTTGTATCCGCGACCGATGGGTCGGGGGCGGCCGCGTCACACGACGACTGAGGTTCCCCTTCGCAGCAACCGAGCTTGAAGGCGCAGCGCGGGCACTGCCACGTCGAATGCCGCCATTCCATTTCGGCGCTGCAGCGCCAACAGCGTTCGTTCATCGCCCCGAACGTAACGGTTCGGTCGGCTACGATGGTCGCGGCCTTGGCGGCGTAGCTCAGCTGGTCAGAGCGCCGGACTCATAACCCGGAGGTCGGTGGTTCGAGCCCACCCGCCGCTACTCCGCAGTGCAGCCGGTTCCCCGGGTCCCGCTACACTTCCGCGGCTCCGGGGCAGTGCGTCAGCCTGCGCCCGGAAGCGTCACCCGAGAGATCGAAGTCGAACGAGGAGCCGTAGGCCTTGGCAAAGACAGGAGTCAGAGTTGCGATCACGCTCGCGTGCACCGAGTGCAAGCGGCGCAACTACCAGACGAACAAGTCGAAGCGGAACACGCCGGACCGCGTGGAGTTCTCCAAGTTCTGCCGCTGGTGCGGCAAGCACACACCCCACCGGGAGACTCGCTGACCCGTGGCCCGCGAGGCCCACATCGATGCGGGCGGGACACCGTCCCGTCGTGACTCGCGCCCGGCCGGCGAGCCCGAGCCAGGGACACAGCGGCGTGGTCTCTTCGGCCGCACGAGGCAGTTCATCTCCGAGTCATGGGCCGAGCTGCACAAGGTCGAGTGGCCGAGCCAGAACCAACTCGTCCAGGGCACGGTCGTCGTCATCGTCGCGTGCATGATCGTCGGCGTCTTCCTCTATCTGAACGACGAGCTCTGGAAGAACGTCGTCCAGAAGGTCCTCCTAAGGTAAGGGCGTCGCGATGTTCAAGTGGTATGTCGTCAACACGTATTCGGGCCATGAGAACAAGGTCAAGGCCAATCTCGAGCACCGCATCGACTCGATGGGGCAGCGGCCACGCTTCCGTCGTGTCGTCGTCCCGACCGAGCAAGTGATCGAGACGAAGGACGGCCAGAAAGTGCAGATCGAGAAGCGCGTGCTTCCCGGCTACGTTCTCGTCAACATGGATCTGAACGACGACGCGTGGATGGTCGTCAAGAACACGCCCGGTGTCACGGGGTTCGTCGGCGCGGGCTCGAAGCCGGTGCCGCTCGGCCAGGGTGAGGTCGACCGCATCCTCAAGACGGGCGCTGCGACGGGCGACCGCCCGCGCGCGCAGGTCGAGTTCTCGCTCGGCGAGTCCGTCAAGGTGACGAGCGGCCCGCTCTCCGACTTCGACGGCGAGATCGTCGACGTCAACGCCGACCAGCAGAAGCTCAAGGTCCTGGTAGACATCTTCGAGCGCCAGGTGCCCGTGGAGCTCGGGTTCGACCAGGTGAAGAAGCTCGACTGATGGCCAAGAAGATCCTCACCACGATCAAGTTGCAGATCCCCGGCGGACAGGCGAACCCTGCTCCTCCGGTCGGTCCGGCTCTCGGCCAGCACGGCGTCAACATCATGGAGTTCTGCAAGGCGTTCAACGCGCAGACGGCGCAGGAGAACGGACGCATCACACCGGTCGAGATCACGGTGTACGAGGACCGGAGCTTCGACTTCATCACGAAGACGCCGCCCGCCGCCGTCCTGATCAAGGAGGTGCTGCGGCTCGAGAAGGGCTCGGCAGAGCCCAACCGGACCAAGGTCGGACGGCTCACGCGCGAGCAGGTGCGCGCGATCGCCGAGACGAAGTTCGTCGACCTGAACGCCCGCGACATCGAGCAGGCGATGAAGGTCATAGCGGGGACGGCACGTTCGATGGGCGTCGAGGTGGAAGCGTGAGCTTCCGCCGGTTCGACGCCCATCTGGTCTTCCAGGCGGCGAGCGCCGGGCTTCGCCCGGTGCTCGTACGGGACAGTGAGGTGGAGGCATGAGCGCCCACGGCAAGCGTTACCGGCAGGCGCGCAGTCTCGTCGACCGCGAGGAGCTCTACTCGCCGGTCGAGGCGATTCGCCTGCTCAAGGCCGCCAACGACGCCAAGTTCGACGAGACGGTCGAGGTGCACATGAACCTCGGTCTCAACGTCCGCCACGCCGACGAGCAACTGCGCGGGACGCTGATGCTCCCGCACGGGACCGGCCGCACCGTGCGGGTCGCGGTGTTCGCCGAGGGCGAGAAGGCGAAGGAGGCCGAGGAGGCAGGCGCGGACGTGGTCGGTTCCGCCGACCTCGCCAAGCGTGTCGAGGACGGGTTCACCGAGTTCGACGTCGCAATCGCGACGCCCGACCAGATGGGGAACGTCGGCAAGCTCGGCCGGGTGTTGGGCCCGCGCGGGCTGATGCCGAACCCGAAGACGGGAACCGTCACCTTCGACGTCGGCAAAGCCGTGCGCGATGCGAAGGCGGGGAAGCTCGAGTACCGCACAGACCGTGGCGCCAATGTCCACATCCCGATCGGCAAGAAGAGCTTCGACGAGCGGGCGCTGACGGAGAACTACGTCGCGCTGCTCGACGAGATCGTGCGGGCGAAGCCGTCGGCCTCCAAGGGTCGCTACATCAACAAGATCACGCTCACGAGCACGATGGGCCCGGGGATCCACATCGACCCGTCCCGCACACGCGGGATCGTCGAGGAGCTGACCGAAGGCGCGGGAGCCGCTACCGTTACGACCTAGCCGACACCCCGTCACCGAAGAACGGAAGCGCGAAGCGCTCGTCCGCCGAACAGGCGGCGAGCAAATCGAGAAGCCTTCCCGAGGTGGCCTCCTGGGAAGCACGTCCTCCCTGCGAGTCCGCCTGTGTGCGGGCTCGGTTTTCGAAGGAGGAGGTGGAATGCAGAAAGAAGACAAGGAGCGCGTCGTCGCCGAGCTGACCGAGAAGCTTCGGACGGCCGACACGCTGATCGTGGCCGACTACCGTGGCCTGACGATGCCCCAGATCGACGCCCTGCGAGGGCGGCTGATCGAGCACGGGGCGAGGTTCAACGTGGTCAAGAACACGCTCGGACGCCGTGCGGCGCAGGCCGCTGGTGTCGACGCGCTGCTCGCGTTGCTGGAGGGGCCGTCGGCGATCGCGTTCATCGAGAGCGACGGCGACATGGTCGCGGTCGCGAAGGCGCTCTCGGACTCGGCGCGTGAAACGAAGGTGCTCGAGATCCGCGGCGGGATCCTGCAAGGTCGCGAGATCTCGGCGGCCGATGTCGAGGAGCTCTCGAAGCTGCCGCCGCTCGACGTGCTGCGCGGCCAGGTGCTCGGTGTCGTGATCGCACCGCTGACCCAGCTCCTCGCTCTCATCAGCGCACCGCTCCAGAACCTCGTCGGGCTGATCGACGCCCGGATCGACCAGCTTGGAGGCGCCGACGTGTCTCCGGAGCCGGCCGCCGAGGTCGTGGCCGAGCCGCAGGCGGAAACAGAGCCCGCGGACGAGGCCACCACCGAGGCAGAGGTCGAGCCGGCCGAGACGAGCCGGCCGAAGACGAGACAGAAACTGCGGAGCCCGCGGCGGAAGCCGCCGAAGCTCCGGCAGACGAATCCCAGGAATCCGAATCAGAAGATCAGGAGGCAGACGACAATGGCGGGAGTTGACACCGTTCTCGAACAGCTCGGGAAGATGACAGTGCTCGAGCTGGTAGAGCTGAAGACGAAGATCGAAGAGGAGTGGGGCGTCACGGCTGCGGCGCCGGTCGCCGTCGCGGTCGCAGGCGCGGCCGGCGGTGGAGACGGAGGTGCTGCCGCCGAGGAGAAGTCCGCGTTCGACGTCGTTCTCACCAACGCGGGTGGTCAGAAGATCCAGGTGATCAAGGTCGTTCGCGCGGTCACCGGGCTCGGGCTCAAGGAGGCCAAGGACCTCGTGGACGGAGCGCCCCAGGCGGTCAAGGAGGGCGTGAACCAGGAGGAGGCCGACTCGGTCAAGGCGCAGCTCGAAGAGGCCGGCGCCACGGTCGAGCTGAAGTAGGTCCGACCACCAGTTCTTCAAGCGCGGAGCCGGGCACAGTCCGGCTCCGCGCTTCGTTTCGGTGGATGCGTGCTACCATCCGCAGGCATCGGCCACCAGGTCCTTCGCCGCGCGTCTTGCGGCTTGAGGGGCCGCTCCGCTATCCTGGGAGGTTCGCCGACAACCGGACGTTCGTTCTGCCCTGTGCTCGCCGTTTTTCCTCCGCGCCCCTCACCACATAGCATCTAAGGGAGGCTGTTCTTCTTGGCCCAGACGGTCATCGCGCCACGCGCGCGCAAGTCGTTCTCTCGTCTCAAGCACGTTCTCGACCTCCCGAACCTGATCGACATCCAGCGCGAGTCGTTCGACTGGTTCCTCCGTGAGGGACTTCGCGAAACGATCGACGACATCTCGCCGATCGAGGATTACACCGGTTCGCTTGCCGTCGAGTTCGGCGACTACGAGTTCAGTCCGCCGCAGCTCTCGATCCAGGAGTGCCGCGAGAAGGACATGACGTACCAGGCGCCGCTCTCGATGACGGTGCGATTCGTCAACAAGGACACCGGTGAGATCCGGGAGCAGCGCGTGTTCATGGGCGACTTCCCGATGATGACCGAGTGGGGCACGTTCATCATCAACGGGACCGAGCGCGTGATCGTCACGCAGCTCGTGCGCAGCCCCGGCGCCTACCTGATGGAGCCCAAGGACGCGACGAAGCAGGTCTTCACCGCGAACCTGATGCCGAGCCGCGGCTCGTGGCTCGAGCTCGAGATCGACAAGAAGGGCGTCGTCTACGCGCGAATCGACCGGAAGCGCAAGCTGCCGATCACGACACTCCTGCGCGCGCTCCCGGCTGAGGACCCGACGACTGGCTTCCAGCTCGACACGAGCACCAACGAGGCGATCCTCAAGCTGTTCGACAATTCGCACTTCATCCAGGCGACGATCGAGAAGGACACGACGACGCGCGAGGAAGAGGCGCTGATCGAGGTCTTCAAGAAGCAGCGGCCGGGTGAGCCGCCGACGCTCGACAACGCTCGGAACCTGCTGCGGTCGCTGTTCTTCGACCCGAAGCGCTACGACCTGACGAAGGTCGGCCGCTACAAGCTGAACCAGCGGCTCGGCGTCAAGGTGCCCGAGGGCACTCGCGTTCTCACGACGCAGGACATTCTCGCGCTCGTCCAGAAGCTCGTGTCGCTGCCCCACCTGGTCGGTGTGCCCGAGGAGTCGAAGGACTTCGCCGCCGACGCGTTCGGGCTCGACCGCGGGCCGATCCGCGCCGAGCTCGACGAGTACGAGCACTTCGGCAACAGGCGCCTGCGCACCACCGGTGAGCTGATCCAGGAAGCGTTCCGGGTCGGGCTCTACCGGATGGAGCGCGTCGTTCGCGAGCGCATGACGACGGAGGACGTCGACACGATCACGCCGCAGACGATCATCAACATCCGCCCGGTCGTGGCGGCACTGAAGGAGTTCTTCGGCTCCTCGCAGCTCTCTCAGTTCATGCAGCAGACGAACTCGCTCGACGGGCTGACCCACCGCCGCCGCCTGTCGGCGCTCGGCGCCGGCGGCCTCACGCGCGAGCGGGCGCCCATCGAGGTGCGCGACGTGCACCCGACCCACTACGGCCGCATGTGCCCGATCGAAACGCCTGAAGGCCCGAACATCGGCCTGATCGGCTCGCTCGCGTCGATGGCGACCGTGTCGGAGTTCGGTTTCATCCAGACCCCGTACCGGAAAGTCGTCAGCGGCAAGGTGACCGACGAGATCGTCTACCTCGACGCGGCCGAGGAAGCCCAGTACACGATCGCCCAGGCTTCGGAGCCCGTCGACGAGAAGACCGGGAAGTTCTTGCACGACCAGGTGCTCTGCCGGTCGCGCGACAGCGAGCCCGTGATGGCAGAGCCGAAGGAGATCCAGTTCATGGACGTCTCGCCGGCGCAGATCGTCTCGGTCGCGACGGCGATGATCCCGTTCCTCGAGCACAACGACGCGAACCGCGCCCTGATGGGCGCGAACATGCAGCGGCAGGCCGTGCCGCTGATGATCCCGCAGGCGCCGCTCGTCGGGACCGGGCTCGAATACCGCTCGGCGGTCGACTCGGGCGATGTCGTGATCGCGCGGAACGCCGGCGAGATCGTCGAGCTCGACGCGACGCACATCGTCGTCGAGGGCCGCGGCAGCCGTGACGAGTACGACCTGACGAAGTTCATGCGCTCGAACCAGGGCACGCTGATCCACCACAAGCCGATCGTGAAACTCGGCGACAAGGTCGCCGTCGGCGCGGTTCTCGCCGACGGCTCGTCGACGGACCACGGCGAGCTCGCGCTCGGCGCGAACCTGCTCGTCGCCTTCATGCCGTTCGAGGGCTTCAACTTCGAGGACGCGATCGTGCTCTCCGAGCGCCTCGTCAAGCAGGACGTGCTGACCTCGATCCACATCCACGAGTACGAGATCGACGCCCGCGCGACGAAGCTCGGTGACGAAGAGATCACGCGCGACATTCCGAACCGCTCGGAGGAGTCGCTGCGCAACCTCGACGACCGTGGCATCGTCCGCACCGGTGCCGAAGTCGGCTCCGGCGATCTCCTCGTCGGCAAGGTGACGCCGAAGGGCGAGACCGAGCTGACCGCCGAGGAGAAGCTGATCCGCGCGATCTTCAAGGAGAAGGCTCGCGAGGTCCGAGACACGTCGCTCAAGGTCCCGCACGGCGAGGGCGGCGTCGTCATCGACGTGAAGACGTTCTCGCGCGCCAACGGCGACGACCTCTCCCCAGGGGTCAACGAGCTCGTCCGCGTCTACGTCGCGAAGAAGCGCAAGATCAGCGAGGGAGACAAGCTCGCCGGCCGCCACGGCAACAAGGGCGTGATCTCGAAGATCGTCCCCGAGGAGGACATGCCGTTCCTCGAGGATGGCCGGCCGGTGGACATCCTGCTCAACCCGCTCGGTGTCCCGAGCCGGATGAACATCGGGCAGATCCTCGAAACGCACCTCGGCTGGGCAGCCGCACACGGCGTGTTCGGCGGCGAGGGCGTCGAGGTCATGAACGGAAATGCGAGCCGCGTGATCAATGCTCCCACTCCGACGCCCGTGGCAACTCCGGTCTTCGACGGTGCGACCGTCGAGGACGTCGACGACGCGCTCGTCGCGTGGTCTGAGGCGAACCCGGACAGCCCGATCAAGCTCGGTGTCGACAAGAAGGGCCCCGCAGGCTCGCGCTGCTCCGGCAAGGTGCGCCTCTTCAACGGCCGTAACGGGGAGCCCTTCGAGCAGAAGGTGACCGTCGGCTACATGTACATCCTCAAGCTGCTCCACCTCGTCGACGACAAGATCCACGCACGCTCGACGGGCCCCTACTCGCTCGTGACGCAGCAGCCCCTGGGCGGCAAAGCCCAGTTCGGCGGACAGCGGTTCGGCGAGATGGAGGTGTGGGCGCTCGAGGCGTACGGCGCTGCGTACACGCTTCAGGAGATGCTCACGATCAAGTCCGACGACACGGTCGGGCGCGTCAAGGCGTACGAGGCGATCGTCAAGGGCGAGAACATCGCCGAGCCGTCGATCCCCGAGTCGTTCAAGGTGCTCCTGAAGGAGATGCAGTCCCTCGCACTCGACATCCAGGTGATCTCGGAGGACGGAGGCCCGGTGGAGGTGCGCGAGGAAGACGACGAGCTTCTCCGCGCCGCCGAAGAGCTCGGGATCGACCTCTCGCCGGGATCGCTGCGGGCCCTTCCCCGCGAAGCGAACGGGCAGGAGGTCGAAGAGGGGCAGGAGAGTGTCGACGGCGATGGCGACCTCGCTCTCCCGGTCGACGAGGCGATCGAGGACATCGACGTCCTGGCGCTCGAGTCCGTGCCCGACGACGACGAAGAAGACGCTCCGGTCGGCGCGCTCGACGACATCGAGCCGCTCGACCTCGAAGACTGATCGACCCGACGACTGCTTAGAGAAAGAGGCGAAGAGACACTTTGATCGACATCAACGACTTCGACGCGATCCGGATCGGCCTCGCGTCGTCGAAGCAGATCAGGGACTGGTCCTCAGGTGAGGTCACCAAGCCGGAGACGATCAACTACCGCACGCTCAAGCCCGAGCGTGACGGTCTTTTCTGCGAGCGCATCTTCGGTCCCGACGAAGGACTGGGAGTGCTACTGCGGCAAGTACAAGCGCGTCCGCTACAAGGGGATCATCTGCGAGCGCTGTGGCGTCGAGGTGACGCGCCAGAAGGTGCGCCGCGAGCGCATGGGTCACATCGACCTGGCTGCGCCGGTCTCCCACATCTGGTTCTTCAAGGGCGTTCCGAGCCGGATCGGCTACCTGCTCGACATCGCTCCCCGCGAGCTCGAGAAGGTTCTCTACTTCGCAGCATCGATCGTCACGCATGTCGACGTCGACGCCCGGGCCAAGGATCTGAACGACCTCGAGGACAAGGTCAAGGCGGAGGTCGAGCGCATCTACGTCGACCGCGACGAACAACTCGCAGCGCTGGAGCAGCGGCTGAAGCGCCGCCGCGACTTCTTCGCCGCCAGCAAGGACAAGGGCTTCGACGAGGACGACGACTTCTGGACCCGTGGCCTCGCCACCTGGGCGGAGGAGCAGGTCCTCCCGACCCTCGAGGAAGCACGGACGCTCGTCGGCGGCCTGTTCGTCGAGCTCGTGGGGCAGATCACGACCGAGGACGCGAAGAAGATCCGCGAGCTCGTTCGGAACGCCGCGATCCGCGACGACCGGAAGCTGAGCTCACGCGAGCTCGAGCTCGTCGCCGTCGCGGCGGAGCAGATCCTGGCCGCGCTGGTCCCGCTTCGCAAGGAGCAGGATCAGGCGACAGGCTCCAAGAAGGGCGCCGTTTCCAAGCACATCAACCGGATCGTCGAGGGCCTGCTCACCGGGACCGAGCTTTCTCCCGAGGACATCGAGGTCGTCGCCTCCGTCGACACGAAGAATCTCGAGAAGTCGCGTGACCTCGGCAACGGGTTGCTGGCCGACGTGCTGGCCGCCGCCGAGCCGGGGACCGACATCCGTGAGCTCACGAACGACCTGTGCCTCCGCACCGACGGGAAGATCCGCAAGGAGGACCTCGACGCGATCGTGCAGTGGTCGCTGAAGGTGCGCGAGATGTACCTCGACATCGAGTCTCGCCGCGAGGACACACGCGAGGCGGCCGTCGACTCGGTGAAGCGCCTCGAGGAGACGTGGCAGCTCTTCCGCGAGCTCGAGCCGAAGAAGGTCGTGAACGACGAGCAGCTCTTCCGCGAGCTCAAGGACAGGTTCGGCTCGCCGTACGGCTTCGGCGTCTATTTCCGGGGCGGCATGGGCGCGGAGTCGATCCGCGACCTCCTGCGCGACCTCGACCTTGCCGACGAGGGTCGCACGCTGCGCGAGACGATCCGCACCGGCAAGGGACAGAAGCAGCAGCGCGCGATCAAGCGGTTGAAGGTCGTGTCGGCCTTCGTCAAGTCCGAGAACAAGCCCGAGTGGATGATCCTCGAGGCGATTCCGGTGATTCCGCCGGAGCTCCGCCCGATGGTCCAGCTCGACGGCGGTCGCTTCGCCACCTCGGACCTGAACGATCTCTATCGCCGCGTGATCAACCGGAACAACCGTTTGAAGCGGCTCCTCGACCTCGGCGCGCCCGAGATCATCGTCAACAACGAGAAGCGCATGCTCCAGGAGGCCGTCGACGCGCTGTTCGACAACGGCCGCCGTGGACGCGCCGTCACCGGCCCGGGCAACCGGCCGCTGAAGTCGCTGTCCGACATGCTCAAGGGCAAGCAGGGCCGGTTCCGCCAGAACCTGCTCGGCAAGCGCGTCGACTACTCGGGCCGCTCCGTCATCGTGGCGGGGCCGTACCTGAAGCTGCACCAGTGCGGGCTGCCGAAGCTGATGGCGCTCGAGCTCTTCAAGCCGTTCATCATGAGCCGCCTCGTCGAGCGGAAGTCGGTCCAGAACATCAAGGCGGCGAAGAAGTACGTCGACTCGATGACGCCTGAGGTCTGGGATGTCCTCGAAGAGGTGATCGCCGAGCATCCGGTGCTGCTGAACCGCGCCCCGACGCTTCACCGTCTCGGCATCCAGGCGTTCGAGCCCGTGCTCGTCGAGGGGAAGGCGATCCAGGTCCATCCGCTCGTCTGTCACGCGTTCAACGCCGACTTCGACGGCGACCAGATGGCGGTGCATCTGCCGCTGTCCGCCGAGGCGCAGGCCGAGGCGCGGATTCTGATGCTCTCGTCGAACAACATCCTCTCGCCGGCGTCCGGGCGCCCCCTTGCGACCCCGACCCAGGACATGGTGCTCGGCATGTACTTCCTGACCTACTCGACCCGCGATCTCTCTGCAGCTCGACGCGACGAAGCTCAACCCGCGTCCGAAGCGGTTCGACTCGGCCGACGAGGTCGAGATCGCCATCGAGGGCAAGGGCGTCCATCTCCAGGAGCCGATCGAGTTTCGGTTCCGCGGCGAGCTGCACTTGACGACCCCGGGCCGCGTGCTGTTCAACTCCGCGGTGTACCGGCAGCTCGGCGAGCTCATCGGTGACGCGGACGGCCAGCTGGAGGACTTCGTCTTCACGAACCAGACGCTCGCGAAGCCCGACACCGACCGCTACGTCCTCATGCTCTCCGAGCGCTACGGGGCGCACACGCTCGCGCCGGCGCTCGACACGATCAAGACGCTGGGCTTCCGCTACGCGACCCTCGCCGGGATCACGATCTCGAAGAACGACATCGTCATTCCGCCGGACAAGGAGAAGATCCTTGCCGAGTACGAGAAGCGCGTCGAGGACGTCCATGGCCAGTACGACCGCGGTCTGATCACCCAGGACGAGCGCCACGAGACGATCGTCAACATCTGGACCGAGGCGACCGACAAGGTTGCCGACGCGATGCAGGCGAACCTGAACGAGCTGAACCCGATCTTCATGATGGCGTCGAGCGGCGCCCGCGGGTCGTTCAAGCAGATCCGCCAGCTCGCCGGCATGCGCGGCCTGATGGCGAACCCGAAGGGCGAGATCATCGAGCGCCCGATCAAGGCCAACTTCATGGAAGGCCTGTCGGTGCTCGAGTACTTCATCTCGACCCACGGCGCCCGCAAGGGTCTGGCCGACACCGCGCTTCGCACGGCCGACTCCGGGTACCTCACCCGGCGTCTCGTCGACGTCTCGCAGGACGTGATCATCCGCGAGGCGGACTGCAACACGCCCGACTTCGTCGAGCTGCCGGTCCGGACGAGCGAGGGTCTGAACAAGTCACTGCTCGGCCGCGTCGTGGCCGGCGGCCTGTACAAGCCGCTCGCGTCCGGCAAGCCCGGCAAGACCGCGATCGCCGAGGGCGGAGCAGTCGTGACGGTTCCTCTGCTCGAACACGTCGAGCAGGAGCTCGGCCCGGACACGCTGGTCCCGGTCCGTTCTGTGGTCAAGTGCCGCGCCGAAACCGGCGTGTGCCAGACGTGCTACGGCATCTTCCTCGCAACCGGCGAGATGTGCGAGATCGGCGACGCGGTGGGCATCATCGCCGCACAGTCGATCGGCGAGCCGGGCACGCAGCTGACGATGCGCACCTTCCACACCGGCGGCGTCGCGGGTGCCGACATCACGCACGGCCTCCCCCGCGTCGTCGAGATCTTCGAAGCGCGGAACCCGAAGGGGGCGGCGACGCTCACCGAGATCGGCGGGCGGATCGAGATCGAGCAGACCGAGCGCGGCCCCAAGGTCAGCGTCGTTCCGACGGAGCTCGGCAAGGACGGCGACCTGGTCGAGCCGGTCGAGTACCAGCTCCCCCGGCGGACGCGCATGCTGGTGACGAGCGGTCAGATCGTCGAGCCCGGCGACGCGCTCAACGAAGGGTCGCGGAGCCCGGCGGAGCTCCTCGCGCTGAAGGGCCCGACGGCAACCGAGCTCTATCTCGTGGCCGAGGTGCAGAAGGTCTACAAGTCGCAGGGCGTCGAGATCCACGACAAGCACATCGAGCTGATCGTTCGGCAGATGCTCAAGAAGGTTCGCGTCGAGAGTGCCGGCGAGACCGAGCTGCTTCCTGGCCAGCTCGTCGACCGCGTCGTCTACGAGCGGGAGAACGCACGGGCGACGAAGGACAAGAAGGAGCAGGCCACCTGCGAGCCGCTGATCCTCGGGATCACGAAGGCGTCGCTTGCGACCGAGTCGTTCCTCTCGGCCGCCTCGTTCCAGGAGACGACGAAGGTGCTGACCGACGCCGCGATCGAGGGCAAGATCGACCGCCTCCTCGGCCTCAAGGAGAACGTGATCATCGGCAAGCTGATCCCGGCAGCGACAGGTCTCAAGCGCTACCGGATGATCGACATCAGCCCCACCGAGCCGATCGCTCACGGACCGTACGAGCACGACCTTCTGCTCCAGGCGCTCGAGGAGATCGGCCAGGGCGGCACCTCGCTCGACGCGATCGACGAGTAGCCCGGTACCGAACCTAGATCGACTCACGCGAGGCCGGGCACTCCCCGGCCTCGCTGCCGTCTGGGCCCGTGACCTGGCACTTCGATTCGAAGCGCCGTAGGCTTGCGCGGAACCCTGCAACCGAAGGAGGCGCAAATGTCTGTGCTCGTGACTCTTTGGATGCGCGGCGACGCGACGAAGTTCGAACAGATCGCCGCTGACGATCCGACTCGGATGCGGTCGATCTCAGACCGTGCAAAGGAGCACGGTGTGATCGCGCACCGCTTCTACGCGACCGATGACGGCGATGTAATGGTCATCGACGAATGGCCTGATCCCGAGAGCTTCACCCGGTTCTTCGAGAGCATGCAGGCCGAGATCGGACCGCTGATGCAGGAGGCCGGGGTGACCGGTGAGCCCGCGGTCCGCTTTTGGCGCAAGCTGGAGACGGGCGACGACATCGGTTGGGGTGCCGAATAGCCTCAGGGTTGAGGCGGATAGCGTAGGTTTGCCCGACGCCGGCCAGCTTCGCCCTGCGCCGGATGGCTCCCGGATCGACCTCGCCGGCGGTCGGTGCCTCTTGTGAGCTACCCTTGGACTTCGTTCCGGGGCTGGTTTTCGTTGTTTGACGCCTCTCCGGGGCTCCGCTACGCATGCTCGGCGGTTCGGTTGGGCCTTGCCCAGCCGGCCTTTTGTGTGTAACGACCCGATTCGTTCTGCCTGAAACAAGCCGATTTCATCGATGCCGACCGTCAATCAACTCATCCGCAAAGGTCGCACCTCGAAGCGCGACAAGACGAAGACGCCCGCGCTTCAAGGAGCTCCCCAGAAAAGGGGGGTCTGCACGCGCGTCTCGACGATGACGCCGAAGAAGCCGAACTCCGCGCTGCGCAAGATCGCGCGTGTCCGGCTCACGAACGGGATCGAGGTCGGCACCTACATCCCCGGCGAGGGGCACAACCTTCAGGAGCACTCGGTCGTCCTGATCCGCGGCGGCCGCGTCAAGGACCTCCCGGGTTACCGCTACAAGGTCATCCGCGCGGCGCTCGACGCCTCGGGTGTCGCAGACCGCAAGCAGGCCCGCTCGAAGTACGGCGCCAAGAAGTCGAGTTAAATGCCGCGCCGCGCAGAGATCCAGCCCAGGCCGCTCGGCGGCGACTCGGTGTACGAGAGCCAGCTCGTCACGCAGCTCATCAACCGCGTGATGCTGCACGGCAAGAAGGCGACGGCCGAGACGATCGTCTACAGCGCGCTCGAGAAGGTCGGCGCGAAGACGGGCCGTCCGCCCGTCGAGGTGCTGGAGCAGGCGGTGAAGATCGTCACGCCGGTCCTCGAGGTCCGCAGTCGGCGCGTCGGTGGTGCGAACTACCAGGTGCCGGTCGAGGTGCCTCAGCGGCGCGGCCGCACGCTCGCACTGCGCTGGATCATCTCGTACGCGCGCGACCGTCGCGAGAAGCACATGGAAGACAAGCTCGCCGGCGAGATTCTCGACGCGCTCGAGCAGCAGGGGAACGCGTTCAAGCGCAAGGACGACATGTACCGCATGGCCCAGGCAAACAAGGCATTCGCCCACTACCGGTGGTAGACGATGGCCGTGGCTGAATCACGCGTGGCGCTCGACCGCGTCCGCAACATCGGGATCATGGCCCACATCGACGCGGGCAAGACCACGACGACCGAGCGGATCCTCTACTACACGGGCCGCACCCACAAGATGGGCGAGGTTCACGAGGGCGCGGCGACGATGGACTGGATGGCGCAGGAGCAGGAGCGCGGGATCACGATCACGTCTGCTGCCACGACGGCGTTCTGGCGCGACAATCGGATCAACATTATTGATACGCCCGGGCACGTGGACTTTACGGTCGAAGTCGAGCGCAGCCTGCGCGTGCTCGACGGTGCGGTGGCGGTTTTCGACTCTGTCGCAGGTGTTCAGCCGCAGTCCGAGACGGTCTGGCGGCAGGCCAACAAGTACAAGGTTCCGCGGATCGCGTTCATCAACAAGATGGACCGCACCGGCGCGAACTTCTTCGCCGCCGTCCAGTCGATGCGCGACCGCCTCGGCGCGAACCCGGTTCCGGTGCAGATCCCGATCGGCTCCGAAGACACCTTCCGGGGCGTCATCGACCTGGTCGAGATGCAGGCGATCGTCTACAAGGACGACCTCGGGCAGGAGTTCGAGACGACGGAGATTCCCGCCGAGCTCGCCCAGCAGGCGCACGAGTACCACCATCAGCTGATCGACGCGATCTCGCACTTCGACGATGAGGTGCTCGAGGCGTACATCGAGGACGAGAGCTCCGTGACGCCCGACCAGATCAGGCGCGCCCTTCGCGCCGCGACGCTCGCGGACGAGGTCACGCCGGTGCTGCTCGGTTCGGCCTTCAAGAACAAGGGCGTCCAGCCGCTCCTCGATGCCGTGATCGACTACCTGCCGAGCCCGCTCGACGTGCCTGCGATCCAGGGTCTCGATCCCAAGACGCAAGAGGTGACCGAGCGCGCTGCCGCTCTGGACGAGCCGTTCTCGGCGCTCGCGTTCAAGGTGATGTCCGATCCGTTCGTCGGCAAGCTGACCTACTTCCGTGTGTACAGCGGCAAGCTCAAGTCGGGCGACCGCGTGCTCAATACGACGACGGGGAAGACCGAGCGGATCAGCCGCATCCTCCAGATGCACGCGAACCATCGCGAGGAGCGCGACGAGATCGGCGCCGGCGAGATCGCAGCGGGCATCGGGCTCAAGGCCACGACGACCGGCGACACGCTCTCCGCCGAGGCGACGCCGATCGTGCTCGAGTCGATGACCTTCCCGGACCCGGTCATCTCGGTGGCCGTCGAGCCGAAGTCGAAGGCCGACCAGGACAAGCTCGGCGCGGGTCTCGCACGGCTCGTCGAAGAGGATCCGACCTTCCGCGTCAACACCGACGAGGAGACCGGCCAGACGCTGATCGCCGGCATGGGCGAGCTCCACCTCGAGATCATCGTCGACCGCCTGAAGCGCGAGTTCAACGTCGACGCGAACGTGGGCCGGCCGCAGGTCGCCTATCGCGAGACGATCTCGAAGCCCGCCGAGAAGGTGCAGGGCCGGTTCGTCCGCCAGACGGGCGGCTCGGGCCAGTACGGCGACGCGGTCATCAACCTGTACCCGCAGGAGCCGGGCGAGGGCTACGAGTTCGCGGACAAGATCGTCGGCGGCAAGATCCCCAAGGAATACATCCCGGCCGTCGATCGCGGGCATCCAGGAGGCGATGGGCTCCGGGCATCCTCGCCGGCTATCCGGTCGTGGACGTCAGGGTCGAGCTGATCGACGGGAGCTACCACGACGTCGACTCGAGCGAGCGTGCCTTCAAGATCGCCGGCTCGATGGCCTTCAAGGAAGCGCTGAAGCGGGCGAAGCCGAAGCTGCTCGAGCCCGTGATGGCCGTCGAGGTGACGACACCTGAGGACTACCTCGGCGACGTGATCGGTAACCTCAGTTCCCGGCGCGGGCGAATCGAGTCGATGAGCCCGGTCGGCAACGCGCAGATCGTCAAGGCGATCGTCCCGCTGAAGGAGATGTTCGGGTACTCGACCGACCTGCGCTCGATGTCGCAGGGCCGGGCAGATTTCCACATGGACTTTGATCACTACGAGGAAGTTCCGCAATCGATTGCAAGCGAGATCGTCGAGCAGGGCGGCGGCGGCTCCTAACCAGGTATCTACGGAGGAAGAGGACCAATGGGCAAGCAGAAGTTCGAGCGCTCGAAGCCGCATCTCAACGTCGGCACGATCGGGCACATCGACCACGGGAAGACCACGCTCACCGCGGCGATCACCAAGGTGCTCGCCGAGCAGGGCGGCAACACCGTCGCACGCGATTTCGCGTCGATCGACAACGCTCCCGAGGAGCGCCAGCGCGGCATCACGATCAACACCTCGCACGTCGAGTACGAGACCGTCAATCGCCACTACGCGCACGTCGACTGTCCGGGGCACGCCGACTACATCAAGAACATGATCACGGGCGCGGCCCAGATGGACGGCGCGATTCTCGTCGTCTCGGCGGCCGATGGCCCGATGCCGCAGACGCGCGAGCACATCCTGCTCGCTCGTCAGGTCGAGGTTCCGTACATCGTCGTCGCGCTCAACAAGGCGGACATGGTCGACGACGAAGAGCTGCTCGAGCTCGTCGAGCTCGAGGTGCGCGAGCTGCTCTCGAAGTACGAGTTCCCCGGCGACGACATTCCGATCGTCCGCGTCTCGGCGCTGAAGGCGCTCGAGGGCGACGCGGAGTGGACGCCGAAGATCATCGAGCTGATGGATGCGGTCGACTCCTATATCCCGGAGCCGACCCGCGACGTCGACAAGCCGTTCCTGATGCCGATCGAGGACGTGTTCACGATCACCGGTCGTGGCACGGTCGTCACCGGCCGGGTCGAGCAGGGCAAGATCGAGGTCGGGAACGAAGTCGAGATCGTCGGTATCCACGAGAAGGTCGAGAAGACCGTCGTCACCGGCCTCGAGATGTTCCAGAAGTCGCTCGACTACGCCCACGCAGGCGACAACGCCGGCGCGCTGCTCCGTGGCGTGAAGCGTGAGGAGGTCGAGCGCGGCCAGGTGCTTGCGAAGCCGGGCTCGATCACGCCGCACACGCACTTCAAGGGCGAGGTCTACGTCCTCTCGAAGGACGAAGGCGGGCGGCACACGCCGTTCTTCAACAACTACCGCCCGCAGTTCTACTTCCGCACCACGGACGTCACGGGAGCCTGCAAGCTGCCGGACGGCCAGGAGATGGTCATGCCGGGCGACAACACCCAGATGGAGATCGAGCTGATCCAGCCGATCGCCATGGACCTCGGACTCCGGTTCGCGATCCGCGAGGGCGGCCGCACCGTCGGTGCCGGCGTCGTCACGGAGATCATCAAGTAGGGATGGACTAATGGCGCAAGGGAAAATCCGCATCCGCCTGAAGGGCTACGACCACCAGCAGCTGGATCGGTCGGCTCAGCAGATCGTCGACACCGCTCAACGGAGCGGTGCGACGATCACTGGGCCGGTTCCCCTGCCCACCGAGAAGAACGTCTACTGCGTGATCCGAAGCCCGTTCAAGGACAAGGACTCGCGGGAGCACTTCGAGGTACGGACGCACAAGCGCCTGATCGACATCCTCAGCCCGACCCCGAAGACGATCGACCAGCTGATGCGGCTCGATCTACCGGCGGGAATCGACATCGAGATCAAGCTCTGATCGACATGGCAAAGGGAATCCTCGGACGCAAGCTCGGTATGACCCAACTCTTCGACGAAGAGACGGGACGTCGTGACCGCCGTCACCGTCATCCAGGCGGGCCCGTGCCCTGTGGTCCAGGTCAAGAGTGTCGCGACCGACGGGTACGACGCCGTTCAGCTCGCGTTCGACTCGGTGCCCGAGCGAAAGATCACGCGGCCCGAGCTTGGCCATCTGAAGCGGTTCGGCGTCGGCGCCCATCGGATGCTCGTCGAGTTCCGCGGCGCGATCGAAGGCGCGGTCGAAGGCGAGACCGTCACCGTCGAGGCGTTCCAGCCGGGCGACGAGGTCAAGGTCGCAGGCATCGGCATCGGCAAGGGTTTCCAGGGAACGATCAAGCGGCACAACTTCTCGAGCGGCCCTCGCTCGCACGGCTCCCACAACGTCCGTGCGCCGGGCTCGATCGGCGCCTCCGCAACGCCCTCACGCGTCTTCAAGGGAATCAAGATGGCCGGGAGAATGGGCGGCAAGCGCGTCACCCAGCTCGGTCTTCACGTTCACGAGGTCGACGCAGAGAACAACCTGTTGCTGATCAAAGGCTCCGTTCCGGGCCCGAAGAACGGTCTTGTCGAGGTGCGCGCCTGATGGCTGCGCCGAAGGCACCGCTGCTCGCGGCATCTGGTGGCGCGGCGAAGGACGTCACGCTCGAGGTGGCCGTATTCGGCGCCGAGGTCAAGCCCCATCTCGTCCACGAGGCCGTGCGTTCCGAGCTCAACGCGCAGCGGGCGGGAACGTTTGCGACGAAGAGCCGAGGCCTCGTCTCCGGCGGCCGCGTCAAGCCGTGGCGCCAGAAGGGCACCGGCAGGGCCCGCGCGGGAACCGTGCGTGCCGCCCAGTTCACGGGTGGTGGCCATGCCTTCGCGAAGACACCCCGCTCGTTCGTGCAGAAGGTGAATCGCAAGGCTGCGAAAGCTGCGCTGCGCTCCGCGCTCGCGAGTCACGCATCCGGCGGGACGCTGGCCCTGCTCGACGCCACGACCTTCGACGAGCCCTCGACGAAGCTCGCAAAAGGCCTGCTCGAGACGGCGTCGCTCAACGTGCCCGTCGTCGTCGTTCTCACCGAGGGCGAGGAGGCGGCCGCGAAGTCGTTTCGCAACCTTCCCCGCGTTGCCGTCGTCGCTCCCTCCGAGCTCGAGGTTGCCGCGGTGGTGTGGGCTCGCTCGCTGCTCGTTTCGGAATCCGCACTCCCGATCGTTCAGGGGAGGGCTCAGTAATGGACGCGACGCAGATCGTGCTCGAGCCTGTCGTCTCGGAGAAGAGCTACGAGGGGACGGCCGACGGTGTCTACACCTTCAAGGTGCATCCCGACGCGCACAAGACGCAGATTCGCCAGGCCGTCGAGCAGCTCTTCGACGTGAAGGTGGCGCGCGTGAACATCGTCAAGGTGCAGGCGAAGCCCAAGCGCCGCGGCCTGATCAAAGGCACACGCCAGGGCTGGAAGAAGGCCATCGTCAAGCTCCATCCGGGCCAGTCGATCCAGTTCTTCGAAGGAGCGCAGGTCTAGTCATGCCCGTCCGCAGGTTCAAGCCGACGTCCCCGGGCCGCCGCTTCATGACGGTCTCCGACTTCGCCGAGGTGACGAAGTCGAAGCCGGAGAAGGCGCTGACCGAGAAGCTGACGAAGAAGGGCGGGCGCAACGCGAACGGCCGCATCACGACTCGCCACCAGGGTGGTGGTCACAAGCGCCGCTACCGGACGATCGACTTCAAGCGTCTCAAGGACGGCATCCCCGCGAAGGTCGCTGCGGTCGAGTACGACCCCAATCGCTCGGCGCGAATCGCCCTGTTGCACTACGCCGACGGCTTCAAGTCGTACATCCTCGCTCCCGCAGGGCTGCGTGTCGGCTCGACGGTGCAGTCAGGCCCCGACGCGGACATCAAGCCTGGCAATGCGCTGCCGCTCGAGAACGTTCCGACCGGCACTCTCGTCCACAACGTCGAGCTCCAGCCCGGCAAGGGTGGTCAGCTCGCGCGCTCGGCCGGCTCGGGCATTCAGCTCGTCGCGAAGGATGCGGGCTATGCGACGCTGCGTCTGCCGTCCGGCGAGATGCGGCGTGTCCTGCTGACGTGCCGCGCGACCGTGGGCCAGGTCGGGAACATCGAGCACGGCAACATCACGGGCGGCAAGGCAGGTCGCAGCCGCTGGCTCGGAAGACGCCCGACCGTTCGCGGCTCGGCCATGAACCCGGTCGACCATCCGCACGGCGGCGGCGAGGGCAAGTCGAAGGGCGGCCGTCACCCGGTCACCCCGTGGGGCGTGCCGACTCTCGGCAAGCGCACCCGGGCGAAGCACAAGGATTCCGACAAGCTGATTGTCCGCGGCCGCCGCCGCGGGAAGGAGAAGCGTTGAGTAGAAGCTCCAAGAAGGGGCCGTTCATCGAGGAGCGGCTGCTCGCCCGGATCCAGGCGATGAACGCCTCGGGCTCGAAGCAGATGATCCGCACCTGGTCGCGGTCGTCCACGGTCTTCCCCGACATGGTCGGGCACACGATCGCGGTCCACGACGGCCGCAAGCACGTGCCGGTGTTCATCTCCGAGCAGATGGTCGGGCACAAGCTCGGCGAATTTGCACCGACCCGTCACTTCCGCGGCCACGCCGGTGACTCGAAGACGCAGGTGAAGCGATGAGCGCCACCGAGGTCCGCTCGACCGCGAAGTACGTCCATATCTCCCCGCGCAAGGCGCGGCTCGTTGTCGACCACATTCGCGGGCGTTCGGTTCCCGAGGCTCGGACGGTGCTCGCGTTCACTCAGCGGGCTGCAGCGCGCGAGGTCGAGAAGGTGCTTCGCAGCGCCGTTGCAAATGCCGAGACCAACCCGAGCCTGCAGTGGGACGGCGACGAGCTCGTCGTGTCTGCTGCGTTCGTCGACGAGGGCCCGACGCTCAAGCGCTGGCGCGCACGCGCACGTGGGCGTGTCTCGCGCATCAACAAGCGCACGTGTCACATCACGATCAAGGTGACCAAGCCCGAGGCGGTTGCGCAGAAGACCAAGCGATCCGCCGCAGCTGCAACGCCCAAGAGCGAGTCCGCGCCGGCAGCCGGGGCTGGGGCCAAGCCGAGAACTCCACGGAAGAGGAAGGTGGCCGCCTAATGGGCCAGAAGGTCAATCCGGGCGGCCTGCGGGTCGGGGTCATCCACGACTGGAAGTCGAACTGGATGGTCGCCAACAAGGACTTCGCGGGCGCTCTGCTCGAGGACATCACGATCCGCGATCACATCCGCAAGAAGCTCTCGCACGCGGGCCTCTCGGACATCCTGATTCGTAAGGACAAGCAGCGGATCACCGTCGACATCTACACGGCACGGCCGGGGATCGTGATCGGCAAGTCGGGGGTCGAGGTCGACGCGCTGCGCAAAGAGATCCATGCGATGACCCAGAAGAACGTCCACATCAACATCAACGAGATCAAGCGCCCGGAGCTCGACGCGAAGCTCGTCGCGCAGTCGATCGCCGAGCAGTTGCAGAACAGGGTTTCGTTCCGCCGGGCCATGAAGCGCTCGCTCGCCAGTGCGATTCGCTCGGGTGCCGCAGGCGTCAAGGTGCAGTGCTCGGGCCGCCTGGGCGGCTCGGAGATGAGCCGCTCCGAGCAGTATTCGGAGGGACGCGTCCCGCTGCACACGATCCGCGCCGATATCGACTACGGCTTCACGGAGGCCCGAACGCCCACAGGGCGCATCGGGGTGAAAGTCTGGATCAACAAGGGCGAGATCATGCCTGCCGGCTACGGCGGCGTCCCCGGCGGCGGCAAGGAGACCCGCCTCGGAGATCAGGACACCGCGCGTCGCCGCGGCGGTGTCACCGAGGGCCTCGGTGCTTCGCGCGAAAGCGGCCGAGGCCGTCAGCAGGATCGTGAAGGGCTCGGCCCGGTTCGTCGCGGCCGCCCCGGCCAGCAAGGCGGCCGTCCCGGCCCGCGCCGGCCCCGCGACGAGGAGACGCCGGCAGTCGCGACCGTCGAAACCGCCGAGCCCGTCGAGGAGATGACAGCGACGGCGCCGGCCCCGGAGGCAACGGCACCGGAGCCCGAAGCGACTGCTGCGTCCGTGGTCGATGAAAGCGCTGTCGCCACCTGCGGATGAAGCGACACCCGCCGATGACACGCCGGCGCCGAAAGCCTCGAGGAAGAAGAGCTCGTAATGCTGCTTCCGAGGAAGACCAAGTACCGGAAGATGCACCGAGGCCGTCGCCGGGGCGAGGCGAAGGGTCAGTCGACCGTGCAGTTCGGCGACTTCGGCATCAAGGCGCTTCAGGACGGTTGGATCACCAACCGCCAGATCGAGGCCGCACGTATCGCGATGACGCGCAAGATCAAGCGCGGCGGCAAAGTCTGGATCAACGTCTTTCCCGACAAGCCGTACACGAAGAAGCCCGCCGAGACCCGCATGGGCAAAGGCAAGGGCTCACCCGAGGGCTGGGTCGCCGTGATCAAGCCTGGCCGGGTGATGTTCGAGCTTGCTGGTGTGCCCGAGGAGCTCGCCAAGGAGGCGCTGGCCCTGGCAGGTCAGAAGCTGCCGATCAGAACGAAGTTCGTACGACGGGAGAGTGACATCTTTGAAGGCTAAGGATCTTCACGAGCTCGACAACGACCAGCTCGTGCAGCGCCTCGCGGACACGCGGCAGGAGCTCTTCAACCTCCGCTTCCAGTCCGCGGCGGGCGCGCTCGAGGACACGACGCGGCTGAAGCTGGCCAAGCGCGAGATCGCACGCATTTTGACAGTCCAGAACGAGAGAGGCTTGAACGTGGCAGGAGTTGAAGGCAGATGACCGACGAGAACAACCCAGAGAACCCGACCAGTGAGGAATCGGCCGAGCAGGCCGAGGAGACGCCCGTGGCCGAGTCCCCGCAGCCGGAGGCCGAGGTGACCGAGCCGGTCGTCGAGGAGCCGTCCGCTCAGGAGGAGCCGGTCGTCGAAGGAGCCGGTCGCCGGAGAGCCGACAGGAGCCGGTCGACGAAGAGGCGCCCGCCGAGGAGCCCGCGTCCGACGAGGCGCCTTCCGAAGAGCCCGCGGCTGCCGAGGAACCTGCCGCCGATGCGCCGGTCGATGAAGTCGTTGCCGTTGCGCAGGCCCGGAAGAAGCGCAAGCGCCTACCGAGGGCCCTCCGTCACAAGCATTCCAAGGCGCCGCGTGAGCGCGCCGCGACGCGCAAGCCGATCGTGCGCACGCCGAAGGCCGAGTCCGAGCCGGGCCGCCGTCAGGAACGTCGTGGTGTCGTCGTCTCCGACAAGGGCGACAAGTCGATCGTCGTCGCCGTCGACACGACCAAGCTCCACCCGCAGTACAAGAAGGTGGTTCGCCGCCGGCACAAGTTGCACGCGCACGACGAGCAGAACGCAGCCACGATCGCGGATCGGCGACTCCAGCCAGCACTGGCGCCTCGCCGGATCGTCGAGACGCGCCCGATCTCCGAAGACCAAAGCACTGGCGCCTTCGCCGAGACCTCGTCGTGGCAGAAGCTGCCAAAATGATCCAACAGGAAACCCGTCTGAAGGTCGCCGACAACACGGGCGCCCGCGAGCTTCTCTGCATCCGTGTCGTCGGCGGCTCGAGGCGCCGTTACGCGCGCGTCGGGGACATCATCACCGCGACGGTGAAGTCGGCCGCCCCTCAGGGCGCTGTGAAGAAAGGCGAGGTCGTGAAGGCGGTCGTCGTGCGCACGAAGAAGCCTTTTGGCCGTAACGACGGGACGCTGATTGCGTTCGACGAGAACGCGGCCGTGATCATCGACAACCAGAGCAACCCGCGCGGAACCCGCATCTTCGGGCCTGTCGCGCGCGAATTGCGCGAGAAGAACTTCATGAAGATCGTCAGCCTCGCTCCGGAGGTGCTCTAGACATGCCGTCGATGAAGGTCAAGAAGGGCGATCTCGTGCAGTTGCTCGCGGGCAAGGACCGCGGCAAGCAGGGACGCGTCGTCGACGCGCGCCCGCGCGACGGAGAGGTTGTCGTCGAGAACCTGAACCTCGCCACGCGGCACCAGAAGCCGCGCCCGATCCGCGACACGAACCGCATGGGCGGCACCCAGATGAGCCCGGGCGGAATGATTTCGAAGCCGATGCCGCTACCGGTCGGCAACGTGATGGTCGTCTGTCCGACGTGCAAGCTCCCGACGCGGATCGGCTACACGACGAAGGAGAGCAAGGGCGAAATCATCAAGATCCGCGTCTGCAAGCGTCAGGGCTGCGGCCAGGAGATCGACAAATGAGCCCCAAGGCCGCAGCGACCGAGGCGTACGTCCCGCGTCTCAAGCAGCGCTACAACACCGAGATCCGCGGGGAGCTCGCCTCGGCGCTCGCCGTGTCCAGCGTGATGCAGGTGCCACGAGTCGCGAAGATCACGCTCAACATGGGCGTCGGAGAGGCGAAGACCGACGCGAAGATGCTCGACGCCGCGATCGAAGAGCTGTCGACGATCGCGGGCCAGCGCGCGCAGGTTCGCCGGGCGCGAAAGTCGGTCGCCCAATTCAAGATCCGCGAAGGGATGCCCATCGGCGCTCGCGTCACGTTGCGAGGCGACCGGATGTGGGAGTTCCTCGACCGGCTGATCTCGATTGCGCTGCCGCGTATCCGGGACTTCCGTGGGCTCAACCCCGGCTCGTTCGACGGGCGCGGGAACTACTCGCTCGGGATTCGGGAGCAAATCATCTTCCCGGAAATCGATTACGACAGCATCAAGGAAATTCGCGGCCTCGACGTCGCGATCACGACCACCGCCGAGACGGATGAGCAGGCCGAGGCGCTTCTGCGCGGCCTTGGCCTTCCCATCGCGACGGAAGAACAGAGGAGCTGATGGCAAAGAAATCGCTGATTGCGAAGGCCGGGCGCACGCACAGGTACAAGGTGCGCAACTACACGCGCTGCAACAAGTGCGGACGGCCGCGCGCTGTCTTCAAGAAGTTCGGGCTCTGTCGTATCTGCCTGCGGGAACTCGCCCACCAGGGCGTCATTCCGGGCATGACCAAGAGCTCGTGGTAGGAGGAAAACAATGCTCACCGATCCTGTAGCCGACATGCTCACGCGCATCCGCAACGCCAACAAGGCGCTGCATGACCGCGTCGAACTGCCGTCCTCGAAGCTCAAGGAGGAGATCGCGCGCATCCTCAAGGAAGAGGGCTACGTGCGCGACTACCACGTGGTCGAAGCGGGCGAGCTCCCCTACAAGGTGCTCGTGGTCGAGCTCAAGTACGGCCGCAGCCGCGAGCGTGTCCTCAACGGGATCAAGCGCGTTTCGAAGCCCGGTCGCCGGATCTACGCCGGGAAAGACCGTCTGCCGCGCGTGCTCGGCGGCATGGGCACCGCAATTCTGTCCACCTCTCGCGGCGTGATCACGAGCCGCACCGCCGAGCGCGAGGGCATCGGCGGAGAAGTGATCTGTTTCGTTTGGTGATCGTCTGATGAGCCGAATCGGAAAACGTCCCATCGAAGTGCCGGCCGGAGTCACGGTGACGGTCGATCCTGGCCGGGTGACGGTTCACGGCCCCAAAGGCGAGCTGCGCCAGGTCGTGCCGCAGCGGATCTCGTTCGTCCAGGAGGAGAACGTGATCATCGTCAGCCGACCGACCGAGCGCGGCGAGGACCGCGCGCTCCACGGGCTCGCACGCACGCTCGTCGCGAACATGGTCGAGGGCGTCACGAATGGCTTCGAAAAGCGCCTCGAGCTTCAGGGCGTCGGCTACCGCGCGAACCTGACGGGCTCGAATCTCGAGCTCCAGGTCGGCTACTCGCACCCGGTGCGCATCACGCCGCGCACGGGGATCGAGTTCGAGGTCCCGACGCAGACCCAGATCGTCGTGCGCGGGATCGACAAGCAGCTCGTGGGCCAGACCGCCGCGGAGATCCGCAAGGTTCGGCCGCCGGAGCCCTACAAGGGCAAGGGCATCCGCTACGAAGGCGAGTACGTCCGCCGGAAGGTCGGGAAGCGCGCATGAGCGCCCTGTCGGTTCGCCAGGCGCGTGAGCGCCGCCATCGCCGCGTGCGCGGCAAGATCAGCGGCACCGCCGACCGGCCGCGCCTTGCTGTGTTCCGGTCGAACCGCGGCGTGTTCGCGCAGCTCGTCGACGACGCGACCGGGAAGACGCTCGCCGGGGCCGGATGGACAAACTTGCCGAAGTCGTTCAAGGGAGACAAGACCGCTCAAGCCAACGAGGTCGGCAAGGCGCTCGCGTCTGCTGCCAAGAAGGCCGGGATCGAGGCGGTCGTGTTCGATCGCGGCGGCTACCTGTACCACGGACGCGTCAAAGCGCTCGCCGAGGGCGCACGCGAAGGAGGACTGAAGTTCTGATGGCAACCGACTTCGCCGAATCCAGAGAGCTCAAAGAGCGCGTCGTGGAGATCAACCGTGTGGCCAAGGTCGTAAAGGGCGGCCGGCGGTTCTCGTTCACGGCGCTCGTCGTGATCGGCGACGAGGTCGAGCGTGTCGGCGTCGGCTACGGAAAGGCGCGCGAGGTTCCGCTCGCGATCTCGAAGGCAGTCGACGACGCCAAGAAGAACCTGTTCAAGGTTCCGAAGCACGGGCAGACGATCACGCACGCCGTGCTCGGCGAGTTCGGGGCCGCGCGGGTCATGCTCAGGCCGGCGTCTCCCGGCACCGGTGTGATCGCGGGTGGCGGCGTTCGCGCCGTGCTCGAGTTGGGCGGCATCCGCGACGTGCTCGCGAAGTCGCTCGGGACGACGAACCCGATCAACATGCTGAAGGCGGCCGAGTCGGCGCTTCGCAACCTGCGCCGGCCCGAGGACGTCGCGAAGGCGCGCGGCAAGTCGATCAGCGAAGTGCTGCCGTGGAAACCGGAGGAGGCGGAGCCTTCCGTCCCCGAGAGCCAGCCGCTGGAGGCCGAGGCGGGTGTCTGACGTGGCAAACACGAAGCTCCGGCTGACGCAGACTCGTAGCGCGATCGGCCAGAACCCACGCAACCGCGGAACACTGCGCGCACTGGGTCTCGGACGGATCGGCAAGACTGCCGAGCACGACCACACCCCTGTGCTTGCAGGCATGCTTCGCAAGGTCCGTCACCTGGTCAAGGTCGAGGACGCGTAGGGCGATGACCGACGAGCTCAATCTCTCCAACCTGAGTCCCGCTCAGCCGCGCAAGGACCGAAAGCGCGTCGGCCGCGGCATGGGCTCCGGAACGGGGCGCTACTCGGGCCGCGGCATCAAGGGCCAGAAGTCGCGCTCCGGCTCGCACATGATGGGGGCGGGCTTCGAGGGCGGCCAGATGCCGCTCTTCATGCGTGTGCCCAAGCTGCGCGGCGCGACGTCGAAGGACGCGATGCCGATCGGCCCGTTCCGAACCTACTCGCAGCCGGTGAACGTCGGCGACCTCGACCGCTTCGACGCGGGCACCGAGGTCACGCCCGAGATGCTGAAAGCGTCGGGCCTCATCCGGTCGGTGCGCAAGGACGTCAAGCTTCTCGGCAACGGGGAGTTGACGAAGAAGCTCACGATCGTCGTGCACGGCGCGTCCGCGTCGGCGCGAGAGAAAGTCGAAGCCGCCGGTGGCTCCGTCACGCTCCTTCGCGAGCCGAAGGTCCGCAAGGTGCGCAAGCACAAGGCGGCCCCGAAAGAGGTCGAGCCGGACGACGAGGAGGCCGAGGTCGAGACACCGGCGGCCGAGGCTTCGGACGTGGAACCGAGCGAGCCCGAGACGGGGGAGTAGGGCCTGCTTTCCTGGCTTGCCAACGCGTGGCGGGTCCCGGAGCTCCGCAAGCGGGTGATCTTTACCGCCGCGATCCTCTCCGCGTACCGCCTCGGTTCGTGGTTGCCCGCACCTGGTGTCGACTCGGCGACGATCCAGAACTACTTCAACGGCCAGGGCGGCAGCGTTCTCGGCCTGCTGAACCTCTTCAGCGGCTCCGCTCTGTCACGCTTCTCGCTCTTCGCGCTCGGGATCATGCCGTACGTCACGGCCTCGATCATCCTCCAGCTCCTGACGGTCGCCGTCCCGAAGCTCGAGCAGCTGCAAAAGGAAGGCGAGGCCGGCTACGCGAAGATCAACCAGTACACGCGCTACCTCACAGTCGTGCTCGCGGCGGCCCAGAGCGCCGGCTACACGTACCTCTTCGAGCGCCAGGGCGCCCTGCACACGAACGGCGGCCGGACGGTCCTGATCGTGACCACGCTCACCGCCGGGACGACGCTGCTGATGTGGATGGGCGAGCTGATCACGAAGCGCGGTGTCGGTAACGGCATCTCGCTGCTGATCTTCGCCTCGATCCTCACCTCGGCTCCCGCCGGGATCAACGCCTGGATCAACGGCGGCCCGTTCGAGAAGCTGTTCTTCCCGCTCGTCGCAATCGGCATCGTCGTGGCGGTCGTCTTCATGCAGGAGGGTCAGCGCCGGATCCCGATCCAGTACGCCAAGCGCATGGTCGGCCGGCGCGAGACGGCGGGCGGCACGACCTACATGCCGCTCCGCGTGAACATGGCCGGCGTCATCCCGGTCATCTTCGCGGCCGCGATCATGGCGTTCCCGCCGACGATCGGCCAGTTCTTCCCGCAGACGCAGAGCTTCATCAACAGTCACTTCTCGCCGTCGAACTGGCCGTACCTGCTGATCGAGGCCGTGCTGATCATCATCTTCACGTACTTCTACACGGCGGTGCAGTTCAATCCGGTCGACCAGGCAGACAACTTGCGCAAGAACGGCGGCTACATCCCCGGCATCAGACCCGGGCCCCCGACCGCGCAATACCTCGACCGCGTCATGACGCGACTGACGCTGCCCGGGTCGCTGTATCTCGCGACCGTTGCGGTGCTCCCGTCCCTGTTCATCCGCTATGGAGGATTCTCGCAGGCGACCGGCCGCGCGCTCGGCGGCACCTCAGTGCTGATCGTCGTCGGCGTCGCGCTCGACACGATGAGACAGATGGAATCGCAGATGATGATGCGTTCCTACGAAGGGTTCCTCCGCTAGTGAACCTGCTCGTCCTTGGTCCCCAGGGCGCGGGTAAGGGAACGCAAGCAACGCGGATTGCAGCCGGCCACGACATTCCGCACGTCTCGACGGGCGATATGTTCAGGGCCGCGATTGCAGCCGGGTCCCCTCTCGGCCGGCAGGTCGAGCCGATTCTCGCAGCGGGCGAGCTCGTCCCGGACGAGCTGACGGTCGAGCTGATCCGCGAGCGGCTGTCCCAGGACGATGCCCGTGAGGGGTTCGTCCTCGACGGCTTTCCGCGCACCCTGGTCCAGGCGGAGGAACTCGACTCGATGCTGGCCGGGATCGACCGCGGCCTCGACGCGATCCTCTTCTTCGATCTCCCAGACGACGTGGCGACCGAGCGGATGCTCAGGCGCGCCGCTGACCAAAACCGGTCCGACGACACGCCCGAAGTGATCGCGCGGCGGCTTGCGATCTACCACTCCGAGACCGAACCGATCGTCGAGCACTATCGCGTGACCGGGAAGCTCGTGACGCTCCACGCCGGCGGGTCGGTCGAGCAGGTCGCAGCCGAGGTCGAGGACGCATTGGACCGGCTCGACGCGGCGGACGCGGCAGTGACCCAACAGACCGGCGGGCCGCAGTGATCATCAGGAAATCGGAGCGCGAGATCGAGCTGATGGCCCGTGCAGGCGAAGTCGTGGCGGGAACGCTCGCGCTCGTCGAGGAGCGTCTCGAGCCAGGCGTCTCGATGATCGAGCTCGACCGGCTGGCGGAGGAGTACATCCGGTCGAACGGCGGGGTTCCGACCTCGAAGGGCTACAAGGGGTTCCCGGCGGCGACCTGCATCTCCCCGAATGACATGATCGTGCACGGGATCCCGAACGAGTACGTCGCGCGCGACGGCGACGTGATCTCGGTCGACGTCGGCGTCACGAAGGAGGGGCTGATCGCGGACTCCGCGGCGACGTTCGCGGTCGGCGAGATCGATTCCGAGGCGCAGCGCCTGCTCGACGTGTGCAAGGCGGCTCTCCAGGCGGGCATCGATGCCGCGCAGCTCGGCGCGTCCGTGGGAGACATTTCGGCCGCTGTCCAGGCGGTCACCGAAAGCGCAGGCTTCTCGGTCGTCCGGAGCCTCGTCGGGCACGGTGTCGGGCGTTCCTACCACGAAGACCCGCAGGTCCCGAATTTCGTCACGTCGTACCGCGGCCCGCAGCTCCGCGAGGGGATGACGATTGCGATCGAGCCGATGATCACGGCCGGGTCACCGGAGGTCTACGTCCACGACGACAAGTGGTCGATCTCCACCGTCGATGGCTCGCTTGCAGCGCATTTCGAGCACACCGTGGCGATTGCGAAGGACGGGCCCAGGATCCTCACGAAAACGGCGTCCGTACTGGTACCATGACCCGCTCGCGGCACCTAGCCGTACTTTTTTCTGTCCGGACGAGAGAGGATGGCAAGCAAGGAAGAAAAGATCGAGGTCGAGGGTGAGGTCACGGAAGCGCTCCCGAGCACGATGTTTCGGGTCAAGCTGGACGGAGGCCACGACATCCTGGCGACGATCTCCGGAAAGATGCGCAAGCACTACATCCGGATTCTTCCGGGCGACAAGGTGAGAGTGGAATTGTCGCCGTACGACCTCGATCGCGGGCGCATCACGTACCGCCACAGAACATGAAAGTCAGACCTTCAGTCAAACCAATGTGTGAACGCTGCCGCGTCATCAAGCGGCACGGCCGCACGCTGGTCATCTGCACCAATCCTCGTCACAAGCAGCGGCAGGGGTAAAGGAGCCATGGCTCGTATCGCCGGCGTCAACCTTCCGAACCAGAAGCGGCTCGAAATCGGGCTGACGTACATCTACGGCATCGGTCAGCCGAGCGCTCACGACATCTGTGTCGCGCTGGAGCTCTCGCCGGACACGAAGGTTCGTGACCTGACCGAGGACGAGGTTTCCAAGCTCCGTGAGCACATCGACGCGACGTACCAAGTCGAGGGCGACCTTCGCCGCGAGCGCACGCAGGCAATCAAGCGTCTGTCGGAGATCGGCGCGTACCGCGGGCTACGGCATCGCCGCAACCTTCCGGTGAACGGCCAGCGCACCAAGACGAATGCGCGCACGCGCAAGGGCCCGAAGAAGACTGTCGGCCGCGGCAAGAAGGCAGCCACCAAGTAATGGCGCCTCCCCGCAAGGCCGCGGCCACACGCGGTCGCACCCGCCGCCGTGTTCGCAAGAACATCGCGATCGGCCAGGCCCACATCAAGACGTCGTTCAACAACACGATCGTCGCGCTCACCGATCCGGAAGGAAACGTGATCGTGTGGGAGTCGGCGGGCTCCGCAGGCTTCAAGGGCTCCAGGAAGTCGACTCCGTTCGCCGCACAGGTGACGGCCGACGCCGCTGCGCGCAAGGGCATGGAACACGGTCTCCTGAAGGTCGAGGTCTTCGTGAAGGGCCCCGGCTCGGGACGTGAGACGGCGATCCGCTCGCTTCAAGCCGCGGGGCTCGAGATCCTCGGTGTGAAGGACGTCTCTCCGCAGGCGCACAACGGCGTTCGCCAGAAGAAGCGACGGAGGGTCTAGGTCATGGCTCGGGACACGTCGCCGAAGTGCAAGCAGTGCCGCCGGGAGGGCATCAAGCTCTTTCTCAAGGGCGAGCGCTGCCTGACCGAGAAGTGCGCGATCGAGCGCCGCAGCTATCCGCCGGGCGAGCACGGTCGTGGTCGTATCAAGCAGTCCGAGTATCTGCTTCAGCTCCGCGAGAAGCAGAAGGCCCGCCGGTACTACGGCCTGCTCGAAACACAGTTCCGCAACTACTACGCGAAGGCGACTCGCCAGGGCGGCGTCACGGGCGAGAACCTGCTGCGGATGCTCGAGACGCGACTCGACAACGTCGTCTACCGGCTCGGCTTTGCTGCCTCGCGCTCGCAGGCGCGCCAGCTCGTGCGTCACGGGCACTTCCTGGTCAACGGGCGCCGCGTCAACATCCCGAGCTACCAGGTCAAGCCCGACGACGTGATGACGCTGAAGAGCGGCTCGACCGCCGAGCAGACCGTCCGGGACGCGACCGACCTGACCGCTGCCGTTGCGCCGTGGCTTCAGGCCGATCACGAGGGCCTGACGGGGAAGGTTTTGAAGTGGCCCGAGCGCGACGAGATCGACGCGCCGGTCCAGGAACAGCTGATTGTCGAGCTCTACTCCAAGTAGCTCGACTCGAGGAAAGGAAGTAGATGTCTGCTCGTAGCACCGTTATCGATTTCCACGTCCCGAAGATCACCCACGAAGAAGTCAAGGAGAACCGTGGGGTCTTCGCAATCGAGCCGCTCGACCGTGGCTTCGGCTACACGTTCGGGAACTCGCTGCGCCGTGTGCTGCTGTCGTCGCTCGACGGCGCCGCGGTCACCTCGGTCAAGATCGAGGGCGTCGCGCACGAGTTCACGACCCTTCCCGGCGTCCGCGAGGACGTGACGGACATCATCCTGAACCTGAAGCAGCTCGTCTGCATCCTCCACGGCGATTCGCCCGAGGTCGAGGTTCGCGTGACCGCCAAGGGTGAGGGCACGATCACCGCCGCCGACATCGAGATTCCGGCCGATCTCGAGATCCTGAACCCCGAGCTCGAGATCGCGAACCTGTCGTCGAAGGGCCGCCTCGAGATCACGCTCACGATCGGGCGTGGTCGCGGGTACGTCCCCGCCGAGGGGAACCGGGGCCAGGCGCACACGATCGGGGTCATTCCCGTCGACTCGATGTTCTCGCCGATCCGACGCGTTTCGTACGACGTCGAAGCAGCCCGTGTCGGGCAGCGCACCGACTACGACAAGCTGATCCTCGACATCACGACGAACGGGTCGATCGATCCGAAGGACGCGATCACGCAGGCCGCGGAGATCCTCATCCGCCAGCTCGCCATCTTCACCGACCTCGAGAGGATCGAGGGCTTCGGCGCCGAGGCCACGTCGTCAGACGGTGTTGGCACCGCGAGCGACGTCTCTCACGCCCACGGCATGGAGAACTTCCCGATCGAAGAGCTCGAGCTCGGCGTTCGCTCCTACAACTGCCTGAAGCGGGTTGGGATCGAGACGATCGGTGACCTGGTGACGAAGAGCGAGCACGAGCTGGCCTCGATCCCGAACTTTGGGAAGAAGTCGATCGAAGAGGTCAAGGAGACGCTCGCCCAGCATGGCCTGCGCCTGCGCGGCGACAACGGGTCAACACAGGAGTCGTAGGTGCGGCACCAGCGCACAGGCAAGAAGCTCGGGCGGGACTCGGCGCATAGGAAAGCGCTCTACGCCAACCTCACGGGGTCGCTGATCGAGCACGGTCGAATCAAGACCACCGTGACGAAGGCGAAGGCCGTCAAGCCGATTGCCGAGCGGATGATCACGCTCGGCCGGCGCGGTGACCTGCATGCCCGTCGTCAGGCTGTTGCCTTCCTGCGCTCGAAGGACGTCGTCCACAAGCTCTTCGCCGAAGTCGCGCCCCGGTTCGCCGATCGTCCGGGAGGCTACTCCCGAATCGTGAGGCTCGGGCCGCGTTTCGGCGATGCGGCAGAGATGGTCTACCTCGAGCTCCTGGACGAGCCGGTCGTTCCCAAGGTGCGCGTGCGTCCGGCCGCTGAGGCCGCGGTCGTCGAGGAGTCTCCCGAGGCCGAGCTCGAGCCAGGGGCCGAGTCGGAGCCGGAGGCGGCGGTTGCAGAAGAGGCTGCCGAGCTGGAGCCGGAAGTGCTGCCGATGCGCCGGAGGCGACCGACGAGGCCGGCGACACGGAACGCTCCCGAGGTGGCCGTCGAGGAAACGCCGGAACCTGCTGCAGAGGCCGATCCAGCCGAGCCGTCAGCTGACGCCGAGCGCGGTGCAGAGCCTGGTGCAGAGCCTGGTGCCGAAGCGGGCGCCGAGCACCAGTCCTAGGCTCCTGAGCCGACGACAGCCCCGACGATCGCGATCACCGCGCCTGCAAGCGTGACGTGAGCGAGCGACGTGACGAAGCTCGTCCCGAAGAATCGCCACCTCAGCGCCGCGAGCCCGATGAGCTCGAACATCGACGACGATCGCGGCAGTGATCACGGCGGTGCGGTAGTCGGGAATGAGGAACGGGAGGGTGTGCAGGATTCCTCCGAGGAACGTTCCCAACCCTGTGATCGTTCCACGGCCCAACGGAGTGCCACGGCCGGTCAGCTCTCCCGTGTCGGACAAGCCTTCCGAGTAGGCCATCGAGATCGCCGCGCCGATCGCGGTCGCGAGCCCTGCGACGAACGCCGCGTGCGGCTCGTGGGTGTAGAAGGCGATGCCGAAGATCGGCGCCAGCGTCGACAGTGAACCGTCGATGAGCCCGACCATCGCCGGTTGCACCCGCTGCAAGAGGAACGAATGCCCGACAGCCATATAATAGAGTGTATCGAACAAACGACAAACCGTTAGAGCATAAGGAATGCCTGACAAGTACCGTCAGGAGCGCCTGACATGCGCCTGAAGCTCACGCTCGCATACGACGGAAGTGGCTTTCGGGGCTGGGCACGCCAGCCCGGCGAGCGGACGGTCGAGGGCGAGCTGCGGGTTGCGCTCGACAGGCTCTACTCCAGTGTCGGCGAGCTTGCTGGTCGCGGGACGAACTGACGCGGGCGTACACGCGCTCGCGAACGTCGTCTCGGTCGACGTCGAGGGCGGGCCTCGCGTCGAGCGTGCCGCGGAGGCTCTGAACAACGCTCTCCCCGAGGACGTCGCGATCGTGCTGGCCGAAAGAGGTTCCTCCCGAATTCCACGCCCGGTTTTCAGCGCGGTCGCGTTCCTACCGGTACCGGGTCTGGCGGCGGCGCGAGCGTTCGCCGTTCGAGGTGCACCGCTCGCTCTGGCACCCGGGTCGGATCGACATTCAGAAACTCGATGCCGCCGCGGCCGCTGTGATCGGCGAGCACGACTTCCGCGCGTTCACGCCGACCGAGACCCAGCACCGGAGGTTCGAGCGTGTCGTCGCCGACGCCCGGTGGCACGTGCGCGGGGATGCTCTCGAGTTCGAGATCACCGCAGACTCGTTCTTGCGTCACATGGTGCGCACGCTGGTCGGCACGATGCTCGAGCAGAGCAACGACGAGTTCGTCAACCTCCTGGCCGGCGCCCCGCGCACTGCTGCCGGGGCGACCGCCCCGCCGTGGGGCCTCTACCTTGTCGGTGTCGCCTACGAGTAGCCCACACCGGGCTACGATCGGGGGCATGCGGTTCCCGGTCGTCCTCTTCGACCTCGACGGCACCTTGGTCGACTCGGGCGCGATCATCCTTGCCTCGATGCGCCACGCGACGACGACCGTCCTCGAACGCGAGATCCCCGACGAGGAGCTGATGGCGGCCGTCGGTGGGCCGGGCCTCGAGGCCCAGATGAGGGCGTTCTCGGCGGAGCGCGTCGATGATCTCGTGCGGGTCTATCGCGAGCACAACGAGCCGCTCCACGAGGTGCTCGAGTGCTGCCCGGGGATGGACTCGGTCCTCTCCGAGTTGCGCAGTCAAGGGCGGCGACTCGGCGTCGTCTCGGCCAAGCGCCGCTCGACCGTCGCGCTCGCGTTCGCTCAGGTGCCGCTGGGTCACTTCTTCGAGGTGATCGTCGGCGGTGACGACACCGAGCGCCAAAAGCCCGACCCCGCCCCGTTGCTGCACGCGCTCGATCGAATGGGCGCTCTCGCCGAGGAGGCCGCCTACGTCGGCGACTCGCCGTACGACATCCAGGCAGCGCGCTCTGGGGGCCTCTACGCCGTCGGCGTCACCTGGGGCCAGATTCACCACGCGGACACGCTCGCAGGCGCTGACGCGGTCGTGGACACGCCGGAGGAGCTGCTTGCCGCCCTCTGACCCGGTCACACGCGCTGCTGAGCTGCAGAGAGCAGCTCGCGCGCTGGAGCTACGAGTACTACGTCCTCGATGAGTCCGACCGTCGAGGACGCCACCTACGACCGGAACTTCGACGAGTTGGTCGACCTCGAGCGCGCGCATCCCGAGATCGTCACCCGCGACTCACCGACTCAGCGCGTCGGATCAGCTCCGTCTGACCGGTTCGAAAAGGTCGCGCACCTCGCGCCGATGGGATCGCTGGAGAAAGTGACGACGGGCGAGGGTCTGGCCAAATGGGCCGACGACGTGCGCAAGCGTCTCGACTCGGACGAGCCGGTTGCGTTCGTGGTCGAGCCGAAGGTCGACGGGCTTGCGATCAACCTCACCTACGAACAGGGCGTCTTCGTGCGCGGCGCGACTCGCGGCGACGGTATCCAGGGAGAAGACGTCACGACCAACCTGCGAACGATCTCCACGATTCCGCTGAGCATGATCGGCGAGGCCCCGCCGGCACTCCTCGAGGTTCGCGGCGAGGTCTACATGTCACGCTCGGGCTTTCGAGCGTTGAACGAGCGGCTTGCCGGGACGAAGCAGAAGGTTGCGCCGAACCCTCGCAACGCCGCGGCCGGGTCTCTACGCCAGAAGGACTCCACGATCACGGCGACGCGGCCGCTCGCCGTCTGGGTGTACGGGATTGGTGCGGCCGAGGGGCTCGTCCTCGACTCGCACTACGAGACGCTCGACTGGCTTCATGCGCACGGCTTCCGGACGAATCCCTTCGTCGAGAGGGTCGAGACGATCGAGGAAGTCGTCGAGTTGTGCTCAGCCTGGGAAACTCGGCGCCAAGACCTCGACTACGAGATCGACGGTGTCGTGGTGAAGGTCGACTCGATCGAGCAGCAGCGGCGTCTCGGCGCCCTGCACGAGCGGCCACGGTGGGCGCGCGCGTTCAAATGGGCGCCGATGACGGCCCAGACGAGGCTCGACAGAATCATGATCCGCGTCGGTCGGACCGGTGCGCTGAATCCATGGGCCGTGCTCGAGCCGGTCGAGGTCGGCGGCGTCACCGTGTCGCGGGCGACGCTGCACAACGAGGAGGACATCAACCGCAAGGGCATCCGTGAGGGAGACGTCGTGATCGTTCAGCGTGCCGGCGATGTGATTCCGCAAGTCGTCGGGCCCGCGGGCCCACACGCTCGCGGGACGAAGCCATTCCGGATGCCCGAGCGGTGCCCCCTCTGCGACCGCACCGGTGGTGAAGCCCGAGGGAGAGGTGATGCACCGGTGCCCGAACCGCGCATGTCCGTCACGTGGGCTCGAGACGCTGATCAACTGGGTTCAGGCTGCAGCCGACATCGAGGGTGTGGGCGAGCAGTTCGTCCGTCGTCTCTGGAGCGAAGGGCTACTTCGGTCGATGCCGGATCTCTACCGCCTGCAGGCCGAGCAACTGCTCGGACTGGACGGCTACGGAGAGATCTCCGCGCGAAATGCGACTTGCCGCAATCGAGGCCTCGAGGCGGACGATCCCGTTCCGGCGCGTCCTCTTCGGTCTGAATATCCCGGACGTCGGCTGGGTCACCGCACAGAACCTCGCGCGACACTTCGGCTCGGTCGACGCGCTCATCGCCGCAACCCAGGAGGAGCTCGTCACGTGCGAGGGGATCGGCCCGGAGCGGGCCGAGGCGATCGCCGAGTGGTTCGCCGACGAGGACAACCGGCGCCTCGTCGAAGAGCTCCGGGCGCTCGGGCTGCAGCTCGAAGCCGACGAGGACGACCGGCCGAAGGAGGGACCGCTCACCGGCCGCCAGTACGTGCTCACCGGGACGCTCGAGTCGCTGACGCGCGAGCAGGCGAAGGTGGCGCTCGAGGCGCTTGGGGCGAAAGTCTCCGACAGCGTGTCGAAGAAGACGGCCGGTGTGATCGTCGGCGAGAACCCCGGCTCCAAGGCGGCGAAAGCGGCGGCGGTGGGCGTCCCCTTGTTGAGCGAGGCCGATCTCTCTGCGCTGCTCGCTACTGGTGGAACGCCACGTACACCAGCTGGCTGAAGAATCCTGTGTGCCCGGTGTTCTGGATGTTCAGGCTGCCGTCCATCTGATCGCCGTCCGAGCTCAGCCTGCCGTTCCAGATCCCCAACGCGGAGTCGATGCCGTTCCCCTCCGGGCTCTTGACCGAACCGGTGATCTGGAAGGTCTGGCTCGATGTCGTGCATGGGCCGTCCTGGGTGCCGTCCGCCGAGATCGGAGGCAGATTCGTGAGCGTCGCGCTGCCCTTCAGGGTCGAGACCGGGACCCCCTTCACGACGGCGACCTTCTGGGTGAAGACGAACTTCGCCTTGCCGGAAAGGGGCGTGTTGCATGAGAAGGCACCCGGGTCGCCCGAGAACTGGCCGAGCCACACCCCGTCGTATCTGCTGAAGACCGTGATCGTTGTGGCCTTGCAGACCGTTCCGGCCGAGTGCGCGCAGATCGAGACCTTGTAGACGCCCGGCGTCAAGGAGCCAACCGGTTTCACGTCGGAGTTCGCGGCTGGGGTCCCGCTGATCGCGCCTGAGGTGGGGTCGAGCGTCAGGCCGGCCGGAAGACCCGCGGTCTTGCTCGCCTTGAACGTGTATGCGCCACACGAGCCGCCCGCCTTGGGGACAGGCTTGCAGACAGACACTGCAGGTGTCGGCTTCGCCGGGTAGGGGACGCCGACAACGGCTGGGGGCAGCATCGCCGGGACGACGAAGGCCGCTGCTTGCTTTGCGGAGTGGCCCGTCCGGGCTCCGGCGGTCGGGGCCAGCAAGAGCACGGCGAGCGCACCGAACGCGAACGCACCAACAGCACGTGTTCCAGCACGTCTTCCTGTCACGTCTTCCTCCCGTTCCGGCTGAGCTCGCAGGGTACGCAATTGTAACGGTCTGCCCACGGGCTGTCGCAGCGTGGAGCACCGTCCGCGCTGAAGGCGACGCCGAGACGAATGGCCATCGTTGATCGCGTCTAGTGCAGCGCGACCGTGACGGTGCGGAGGCCCCACACACGAGCCTGCCCCACCGTCGGGAACCACAGGTCGACTCTCGGGCCGACGATGCCGCCGCCGACGTCCGCTGCAACAGCCTCACCGTATCCGGGAACCCAGATGTGCGATCCGAGCGGGATCACCCTTGGGTCGACCGCGGCGACGCCCCAGCCTACCGGGATTCCAGTGGCTGTTCTCCCGGGAAGTGCGTAGCCGGTGATGGTCACCGTGAGCGTGTGGCCGCTCCCCTGCGGCGCTGACGGCGCTGCGCCGGAGGAGGCCGTGCGTGTGACGGCCGTGGGCGTAGAGCCGGTCAGCCTCTCGGACTTCGTCTGCGCGAGGCGTGCTTGCGCTTCGAGGCGGATGATCTGCTCCGAGTTCAGGTTTTGGTGCGAGGCGAGCGACGCGAGGTAGGTCGTCCGCGCCGCTCGAGTCCGGTTCAGAGACGCCTCGGTGGCGGTCGCCCTCCGGAGCGCCGAATCGAGGTCGGCTGTCCGTGCCGCGAGCTGCTGCGAGGTCGCGACGAGCCGGGTCTGGGCGGTGCGTACCTGGGCGAGCACCACGTCGTTCAGTGACGCAACGCGGTGCACGTTGTCGAGCTGGTTCATCGCGTCGGTAATCGACGTCGCGCCGAACACGACTTCGAGGGCGCTGACGTCGCCCTGGTCGTAGAGCTGGCGCAGGCGGGACGCGAGCTGGCGCTCCGAGATGCGCTCTCCGACACGGGCAACCCGGAGCTCGCGGCTCAACGTCGCTCGCTCGTCGCGCAGCGTTCGCATCTCCTGCTGCACCGACGCAAGGCGCGACCGAGCGGTCGCGAGCTGCGCGTCGAGCGAATAGAGATCGAGGAGCGCCGACCGGGACTTGGCAGCCAGCTGAGCGTTCTGTGCCCGGAGCTTCGCGGCCGAATCGACCGGGTTCGGTTGGCCCGCCGCCGAGAGGACCACGACGAGGCACACGGCTACGCAACGCCGAGCAGCCGCACGAAGGGCGGATGTACCTGCCCGAGCACGCGCGGGACCGTACCACAGGTGGTGCGGTCGTAAAGACCGGCTCGCGCGAGCGATTTGCCGGGCCTCGGGGACGCTTCCGGGCCGTAGGTGGTTGCCCGTGTCCGAACAGATTGCTAACGTGCACCACTCGTGACGTACCGGCCCCTCGCGGTGCGCCGTCCTGTTCCCGATCAGGGATCCTTCGTCGAAAGGCGGCGAAGCGCGGCGCCGTACGTGCTTCTCGGTTTCCTCGCGGCGTTTCTCGCCGCGGCTCCTGCGTTGGCCCAATCCCCGATTTCGGCGAAGCGCGCGGAGGCCGTGCGCGTGTACGCACAGGTGCAGGCACTCGACTCGAGCCTCGGCCGGGCGGACGAGCGCGTCAACCTCGCGAATCTCCGCCTCGTGCAGGTGAAGCACGACTTGGCCGTCAACAGCCACGAGCTGAAAGTGGCGAAGCGCAATCTGAAGAAGAGCGAGCGGATGATCGCGCAGCGGCTGGTCACGCTCTACACCACCCCGCAGACCTCGACGCTCGAGGTCATCCTCGGCGCCTCGAATCTCGACGACGTCCTCACGCGCGTCGATACCGCCAACCAGGTGTCCTCGCTCGAGACCGACGTCCTGAACCAGGTGAACACGTTCAAGAGCGCGGTCAAGCGACACGCGATTGCGCTCGCCAAGGCGCGCGTCGCAGCGAAGCGGCTGGTCGCGGAGCGCGCTGCGGAGCGTCGCTCCATTGCGAGCCAACTCGGCGAGCGCCGCCGGCTCCTCTCCTCGATCAACGGTCAGATCGCGTCGCTCGAGGCGGCCCAGCGGGCACGCGAGCTGCAGCTGGCGCAGGTCGCGCGCGGGCGAACGTTCGAGACGCAGGCCAACGCCCAGGCGGTGTTCTCGAACTCGGTTGTCGGTGCGTTTGCCACCACTCCCGAGGGCGCTTCGGTCGTGCCGCCCTCTCCCTACCAGAGCGCTGCGAACGTCGCGCTCGCCTATCTCGGGACGCCGTACGTCTGGGCCGGCGCGTCACCGGGAGGCTTCGACTGCTCGGGCCTCGTCATGTACGCGTATTCGCAGTTGGGTGTGTCGCTCCCGCACTCGTCGTACGCGATGTGGAGCGACGGCGTCTCGGTTCCGACCGACCAGCTCGAGCCCGGCGACCTCGTCTTCTTCGACGGGCTCGGTCACGTGGGGCTCTACATCGGCGGCGGCGAGTTCGTCCACGCGCCGCACACCGGTGATGTCGTGAGGGTCGAGAGCCTCTACGGGCACTACGGCTCGTCGCTCGTCGGCGCCCGGCGCATTCTCTAGCGCGTCGACGGACGGGTTGGACTGCAGGAGCGGCTGCCCGGCAGGCGAATTCCAGACGTTCCCTCTACACTTTTCCCCTGCACATGCGGACAACCTGGAACGGATCAATCAGCTTCGGCCTCGTCAACATCCCCGTCGGCCTCGCGCCGGCGACGGCGTCGTCCGCGCGCCAGTCCGACGTCTCGTTTCGGCTGCTTCACCGCGAGTGTCTGTCGCCGATTCAGCAGAAGCGCTGGTGTCCCGTTCACGACGTCGAGGTGGGCTCCGACGAGCTCGTTCGTGGGTGGGAGGTCTCGAAGGGCCGGTTCGTGCCGATCGAGGACGCGGAGCTCGAAGCGCTCGAACGGCGTGACTCGTCTCGCGCGATCGAGATCGGGAGCTTCGTGAAGATCGCCGAGGTCGACCCGGTGTACTTCGACCGCACCTATTACCTCGTCCCCGCAGGCACCGAGGCGCAGCGCCGGCCGTACGCGCTCCTGCTCGAGGCCATGAAGGAGTCCGACGTCGCGGCTCTGGGCTCGTTCGTTCTCGCAGGCAAGGAGAAGCTTTGCCTGATCCGGCCGAAGGGCGATGCGCTGGCGCTCGAGACCTTGTTCGTGCAGGAGGACGTCAAGGGCCAGGAGGAGATCGACGAGGCGGTGGCGTCTGCGGAGGTGCGAGAGCCAGGAGCTCGCCCTCGCCCAGCAGATCATCGCGAGCCTCGAAGCGCCCTTCGACCCGGCGGCGCTCAAGAGCGAGTACCGCTCGTCGCTGCGCGAACTGCTCAAGGCCAAGCTCGAGGGCCACGAGCTCGAAACGGACGAGCAGCCCGGGGAAGCCGAGAAACCTCTCGCCGACCTGATGGACGCGCTGCTCGCAACGGTGTCGGCCGCGGGCGAGGCGCCCGCCAAGAAGCCTTCGTCTCGCAGCAAGCGCGCCGCGCGCGCCCGCACCTAGCTTCGCGCGCGGGCGTCAGTGCTTCGTCGCGGGCGCGCCGACAGACGTCAGGTGTGCTTGGAAAAGCGTCTTGTCGATCTTGCCGTGGTAGATCGGCACGTGCTCCTCGACGCAGATCCTGATGACCTCGTCGCGCTCGATTCCGACCTCTTTGGAGAGCTCGTCCGGCGTCAGGTGATTGGGCATCCCTCGCTCCTCTCGTGGCACAAAAAAACCCGCCGCGCTTGTGCGCTGCGGGCCGGGTCTTTCAGCTCCAGTCGGTTGTCGGCGTGAACGCTCACGCGAGGCGCCGATTCCCGAGAAGCACTCATAGACGAAAGAATATAGACCTCGGCGGGGACGGATGCAAAGGTGGTTTCGTCGCCTCCGGGGATCGGGCGGGGAAGCGGTACGATTCGCGCGCTCGGGGTGTGGCGCAGCCTGGTAGCGCGCTCCGTTCGGGTCGGAGAGGCCCCCAGTTCAAATCTGGGCACCCCGATTGGATCGCAGGAGGAGCGCGGAGGAACGAGGTTCCTTCGGCGCTCCCCTGGCGAACTTCGCGCTCCTGGTTCACTTCGCGGTTGTGCTGCGCGCAGTCGTGTTCGATGTCGACTTCACCCTCGCGAGACCGGGGCCTGACCTCGGGCCCGAGGGTTACCGGCAGCTCGGCCTCCGGTACGGGCTCGACCTCGACCCGGCGCGGTACGACGATGCGCGAGTTGCCGCGATCGGCGAGCTCAAGCGCCATCCGGAGCTCGACCACGACGAGGAGATCTGGGTCCTCTTCACCGAGCGGATCATCGTCGGGATGGGTGGCGAGGGCGACACGCGCGGCGCCGCGACCGAGATGGAACGGCGCTGGGTGCACTCGGAGCACTTCGAGCTCTATGACGACGCGCTACCCGTGCTCGACTTCCTGCGCGAGCGGGGGATCCTGATCGGCCTCCTCTCGAACTCTTCCAGGAACCTCGAGGAGTTCGTCTCCCACCACGGCCTGCTCGCGGACGCGGTGCTCACGTCGCATGTCCACGGGAAGACGAAGCCACACGACTCGATCTTCCGCGCGCTGCTCGACAAGCTCGGCGTCGCACCCGAGGAAGCCGTGATGGTGGGGGACACGGTGGAAGACGACATCGAGGGCGCGCGTGCAGTCGGCATGCGTGCGGTGCTCCTCGACCGGGAGGGGCGGTACCCAGAAGTCGAGGGCCGCCTCGACGATCTCCGTGAGCTGCCGTCCGTGCTCGAGCTCTAGCCAGTCCCCCTCGAGCGTGCTACAAGCCCTTGAGGCGGGCGTCGTTGCCGCCGATGAAACCCCACGTGCGGCTCAAGCACCTCCTCAACGTCGCCGTCGTTCTCGCAGGGCTCGCCGTCGCCGGGCTCACGGCACGGCACTTCGCACGCGCGGGCTGGCCCATCCACCATGCAAACCCCTGGCTCGTCGCGCTCGCGGCGCTGATCGTTCTCGTCGCCTACGCGCTCAAGGCCTGGGGTTGGCAACGGCTCTTTCGGCGGGATGGGCGGCCGACGATGCTGACGCTCGCTGCTGCGGGCGGCGCCGCGTCGGTGGGCGGGATCGCGCTGCCTGGGCGGTTCGACGAGGTCATCCGCGTCGCTGTCGTACGGTGCTTCGGCCGGCGCCGGGCGAGTGTCGGTGCGATCGCGCTTTCGCTGTTCGTGCTTGGGCTGGTCGACAGCGCTGCGCTGACGCCGCTCGCGTCGGTCTCGGTCATCGTCCTCGACGTGCCCTGGCTGGTGCGCGCCGGATTGATCGTCGTCGCCGTGTCTGGCATCGCTGCAGCCGCGGTCGTTCTCGGCCTCCCGCGGCTGACGCGTGTTCGGTGGTTTGCGCGCTTCCGGCTGGCGGGATGGATGTCGGATCACTCGACCCCGTCGAAGAGCGCCGTCGCCGCGTGGGTCGCAGTCGTGGTTTCGTGGACGCTGCGGGCTGTTGCGATCTTCGTGCTGCTCGCCGCGCTCGGGATGGGACAAGATTTCGCGCTTGCGCTCGCCTTCGTCTGCGCCGCCTCGGCCGCCTCGGTGTTGCCGATCGCACCCGCGGGCGCCGCGATGCAGGCAGGAGCAGGCGCAGCGATCCTGGTCGCCGCCGGAATGCACTCGAGCCAGGCGGTCGCCTTCGGAATCGCAGCTCAGGGGCTCGTCGTCGGCGTCGGCGCGATCTATCTCGCGGTGGTGGCAGTCGCACACGCAGGCGCACGCTTGCGGCCCGCACTCGCAGTCTGACGCCGCACCTTCGTTGTCTCGGCGGATCGTCCGTGCGAGGATGCTTCCGTGCGGCGCGTGAACATCTTCGCCCCCGAGTTCGATCACTCATCTGAGCGCGACGGCTACCGCTGGCGCGGCGTGCGGGTCGGGAAGGCGCTCGGGGCATCACGGATCGGCGCGTCGCTGTACGAGCTTCCCGAGGGGGAGCGAACCTACCCCTACCACTTCCACCATGGGATGGAGGAATGGCTCTTCGTCGTCTCGGGAACGCCGGTGCTCCGTGGGCCCGACGGCGAACGCGACCTGCGTGCAGGCGATGTCGTCTGCTTCTCTCCGGGGTCTGAGGGCGCGCACCAGGTCCGGGGCCCCGGGACGGTTCTCATCGTCTCCGCTTCACGCACCCCCGAGACCGTCACCTATCCGGACAGCGGCAAGCTCGGCGCGACGCCGCCCGGAAAGATCTTCCGTCTCGATGACGCCGTCGGATACTGGGAGGGCGAGTGAATCTCTTCGAGGTCGAGACGAAGGGCGACGACGACGATCCACCGGGGTACGAGACCCCGTATGCGCGGGTCGGCGCGCTGATCGGCGCCTCCGCGCTCGGCGCCTCGGTGTACGACCTCGCCGCCGGTCAGAGCGTCTGTCCGTACCACTACGAGCACGGACACGAGGAGTGGCTCCTCGTCCTCGCGGGCACTCCGACGCTTCGCGACCCGGACGGCGAGCATGAGCTCGCGCCGGGAGACGTCGTCCTCTTTCCGGAGGGCCCTGACGGGGCGCACAAGGTGACGAATCGGGGAGACGGAGTCGTCCGGATCGCCATCCTCTCGAACAAGGGAGAGCCGTCCGTTGCGGTCTACCCCGATAGCGGCAAGGTCGGCGTCTGGCCGCCGGGGAAGCTCTTTCGCCTGGGCGACGCGGTGGACTACTGGGACGGCGAGCTCTAGGTGCGGTGCACAGGCGAGAGTGCCGGTGCCCACGAGCAGAGCGGAGAGACCTCGCCGCCCGCGCCGTTGAGCTGCCGGTAACCGAGGGCGTGCTCGGCCTGCATCAGCTTGTGGATCTGGGTCGTCCCCTCGTAGATGATCGGAGCCCGCGCGTTCCGGAAGTAGCGCTCGATCCCGACCTCGGCGCTGTAGCCGTATGAGCCGAAGACCTGCACTGCGAGGTGTGCTGCCTCGAAGGCGGACTCGGTTGCGTGCCACTTCGCGAGTGACGTCTCCCGCGTTGAGCGTCGCCCGGTGTCCTTCATCCACGCTGCCTGCATGACGAGCAACTTCGACGTCTCGTAGCCGAGCACCATCTTGGCGACCATGTCCTGGACGAACTGGTGGCGGCCGATCTCCTGGCCGAACGTCTGCCGCTCGCGTGCGTAGGCGGTCGACTGCTCGAGACATGCGCGGATCACCCCGCACGCGCCGGCTGCGACCGTAAACCGGCCCTGGTCGAGTGCGTACATGGCGATCTCGAAGCCCTGGCCTTCGTCGCCGAGCCGGTTCTCGCACGGGAATCTCCACGTCCTCGAAGAAGAGCTCTCCGGTTGAGCCCGCCCAGATCCCGAGCTTGTGCTCGGTGTCGCGCGCCGTGAACCCGGGCGTCCCCTTCTCGATCAGGAACGCGCTGATCCCTTTGTGGCCGGCCTCGACGTCGGTCTTGGCGAAGACGAGGGCGTGGTCGGCGACGCTCGCGTACGAGATCCAGTTCTTCTGCCCGCTCAGGACATACGCGTCGGCTTCGCGGCGTGCGGTCGTGCGCAGCGCCGCGACGTCCGACCCCGCCCCGGGCTCGGTCAGGCCGAAACATGCGAGCTTCTCGCCCCTGGCCTGCGGAGCGAGCCAGCGCTGCTTCTGCTCCTCGGTTCCGTAGCGCAGGACGGAGAGCGAATTCAGCCCGACGTGGACGGAGATGAGTGTGCGAAAGGCGGCTTCGCCGCGCTCGATTTCCTCGCAGGCGAGCGCTTCGGCGACGAAGTCGAGACCGGCGCCGCCGTACTCCTCGGGGATGACGATCCCGAGGAGCCCGAGCTCCGCCATGCCTTGGATCAGGTCGAGATCGAGCTTGTGGTCGATGTCGTTCTGGATCGCGACGGGAAGGACGCGCTCGTCGACGAAGGCCCGGACCGTTTCCTGAGTCAGGCGCTGCTCGTCGCTCAGCTCGAAGTTCATCGCTGCTCGTCGGCGAACGCCGGCAGGCCGTCGATCGACACGGCGTTTCGGTCGCGAACGTAGTCGCGCTGCCCCTGCTCGCCGATGCGCGCGAGCCAGAGGTCGCGCTGAGGTCTCGTGCCGACGAAGTCCATCAGCGGGACGCCGAACCCGCACGAGTCGGAGATGCGCTCGACGTGAAGCCGGATCACGCCGCGCACCCCGCCGACGCCGGGGTCTTCGACCGGGACGACCTCGCCCCTCCCGTGCAACCGGACGATTCGCGGCGGGCCGCTGAAGGCGCAGAACATGATGCAGACGCGTCCGTTGTCGCGGATATGCGCCACGGTTTCCGCGCCGCTCCCGAGGTGGTCGTCGTACTCGATCGTGTGCCCGTCGACGACGCGGAACGACTCGATCGGCCCCTTCGGCGACAGGTTCACGTGACCACCCTGATCGGGGGCGGTCGCGACGAAGAAGAGGGGCTGCTCGCGGATCCACTCGCCCAACTCGTCGGTGATGTGCTCGAAGACCTTCCCCATGGCCAGAAGCGTAGAGGCTTGGTGCAAAATCGGCGGCGGGCAATTCCTCCTCACCGCTAGGATTGCGCACCTTGAGCGCGCAAGGACCCCTCACAGCCGGTCGGCGGCGGCGCCGGGGCGGCGCCGGGGCCGGGGCTGCCCGCCTGGCGATCGTCACAGCGGCGTTCGCCGCGATCGCCATCGGCGTCGGCTACGCCTTTGCCGGCGCCGCCAACACGCTCGCTCCGGGCACACAGATCGACGGCGTCGACGTCGGCGGAATGACGGTAGGAGATGCTCGCGCCTTGCTGGAGACGAAGGCGGCGCGCCTCGCGAAGGTTCCCGTCACGTTCGTCGTAGGCGGGCAAAGCTGGAAGATCCGCCCGTACGAGCTCGGAGTCACGGGCAACTGGCAGGAGGCTGTCGACACCGCGCTCAACGGCGCCGGCGGCTTCGGGTTCGTCCGCGGCTACCGCCGGCTTGCGCTGCGCATGTTCCCGCAGCGCGTGAGCCTCAGCGCGCACGCCTACGACGCTGCCGTCATGTACAAGGTCAGCCTCCTCGCCGGCGCGATCGATCGCCACGCGCGGAACGCGAAGCTGGTCAGGCACGGGTTGCAGGTCTCCATCGCTCCCGGACAGCCCGGGGCGGTCCTCGACCGCACGGCCGCCGGCCGAGTGATCGTCCAGGCGCTCGCGGGCTTCGACAGGGCGCCCGTCCAGCTGCCGGTTCGGACGGAAACGCCGCAGGTCGTGCTCTCAGACCTCCAGCCTGCGCTTGCGCTCGACCGGCTCATCCTCTCGGCGCCCGTCACGCTCGTTCTTCGAGGCAAGCGCCATCGGGTCGACGAGTCGCAGCTTGCTTCGATGCTCCTGCTGCAGCGGAATCCAAGCGCGAAGCCACTGTTCGGCGGGCGGGCCGCGAACACCTACTTCTCGAAGCTCGACCGGACCGTCAGTCACCCAGCGCGCAGCGCCACCTTCGCGGTGAGCGGCCCGAACGTGCGAATCGTCCCGGCGCGGCTCGGGGTCGGGCTCGACGTGGCGCGTTCGTCGGCGCTCGTCCTCGCTGCTGCGGAACGCCGACAGAACCGCGTTGCCCTCCTCACCGTCAGCAAGGTGGCTCCCCGGCGCGGGACGGCGCAGGCGAAGGCGATGGGGATCACCGGGCTCGTCAGCAGCTACGAGACGTTCTACGGTGGAGTCCCGAACCGGATCCACAACGTGCAGGTCGTCGCGCACCTCGTCGACGACAAGCTGATCGCGCCTGGTGCCACGTTCTCGTTCAACGCGACGACCGGTGAGCGCACCGCGGCGAAGGGGTTCCTCGAAGCTCCGGTGATCGTGAACGGCGAGCTTCAGACGGGACTCGGCGGCGGCGTCTGCCAGGTCTCGACAACGGTGTTCAACGCCGCGTACGAGGCTGGGCTTCCGATCACGGCGCGCACCAACCACGCGCTGTATATCTCGCACTACCCGCTCGGGCGTGACGCGACCGTGAACTACCCGGGCACCGACTTGAAGTTCGTCAACGACACCGGTCATTGGCTGCTCCTGCGCACGTTCGTCGGCTCGTAGTCGCTCGTCGTGTCGCTCTACGGGACGCCGCAGCACCGGCGCGTCGAGACCGAGACGGCGCCGCTGCGAGTGGTCGCCGCGCCGCACCTGAAGCGCACGCTCGACAAGAGCCTCAAGCCGGGAGAGACGATCGTCGACGACCCGGGCGTCCCCGCGGAGTCGACGTCGGTGCGCCGCCGCGTGTACGCGCCGGACGGCAAGCTTCTCTCCGACGCGACCTGGTACTCGAACTACGTTTCGTCGCCGAAGCTCGTTCGGTTCGGACCGAAGGCGAAGAAGCCGAAGGAGCCCAAGCGCCTGCTACGACAGACGCGGGGGCGTCTCCGACGGTGACGCGTAACCAGTAGCGATTGCGTCGATCGAGCCACGAGGGAAGCCGCGTGGGACGAAGGGTCGTGGCGTCCACGGTTGCGTGCGTCGTCCAGCCTTCCGCGATCGTCGCGCCGTCGCGCTCCACGGCGTAGTCGAACCGGAAGCGTGCGCCGCGGACGGTGTGACAGCGCGTGCGCACGAGCAGCCGGTCGTCGAAGACAGCCGGCTGGAGGAATCGTGCGTGGGACTCGAGCACCACCGATTCGATTCCCTCGTCGCGCAGCCTTTGGTACCCGCCGGCGTACTGCTCGAGGAACTCGACTCTGGCCACCTCGAACCAGACGAAGTAGTTCGAGTTGTGGGCGACGCCCTGCGCGTCGGTCTCGGCGAACCGCACGCGGACTTCCGCGGCAAATTGGAATGGTTCCACGCGTGCGACTCTAGGCCACGAAGGCGAAAAGCCCGAAGCCGAGCGTCTCGCGGCCGCCGAGATCGAGGTAGCGGTGGCGCCCGGCGCGGATCCAGGCGAGGAACTCGGCGACGCCGGGCTCGTTCGGGTTCGCGGCGGCGTAGTCGCTCACCGTTGCGCGCCCAGCGCTCCTCGTACCGGTCGAAGTCGTCGACGCTCGCGGTCGTCGCATGGAGCAGGGTCAGCCCGAGCGTTTCGCCCGCGAGCACCGTCTCTGCGTAGTCGGTGAGCTCGTCTTCGGTTGCGCCGAGGGCCTCCAGGTACGCCTGCGTCGGCTTCTGACGCCAGTATCCGTTCCCGTACAGAACCCGCCCGCCCGGTCCGACGAGGGCAGCGAGCTGTGAGAGCGTCGCCGGGCTGCCCACCGACGCGGCGATGTCGAACGTTCGCGACGTCTCGTACGTCGTCACGTCGGCCTCCACGAACTCGAAATCGGGCGCACGCACGCGGGCGTGGTCGAGGAAGTCACGCGACAGATCCACGCCGACTCCTCCGGCGTGCCGATCGGCCAAGCGGCCGAGCAGGTCTCCCTTGCCACATCCGAGGTCGATCGCAAGCGCGCCTCCCACGTAGCCGAGCGCGTCGATCGCAGCGTCGAGCTTCTCGGCCGGGAGCGGGTTCATGATCTCCATACCCGTGTGGGCGATACCCGACCATTCGGATCGTTGCACTAGCCGACGCTCAACTCGAGCTGCGCATGCGCGGCAAGCCCAGAGACGCCGACGCCGACGAGCCTCAGTCGGCCTGGCCGGTCGCGCAGCGCGCGGTCGAGGAGCTCGCACGCGAGCGGCGCCGATGCGGTCGCCGTCGTCGGTGCCCGCGGGCAGCGAGGTCGAGCGGGTGCGGATCGAGAAGTCCGGATAGCGGAGCTTGGTCGTGACGGTTCGCGCCGTCTGCCCGCGGTCGCGCAAGTGCACGGCGACCCTGCCGGCCATCCGGCGGAGCTCGTCGTGGAGGCGCTCGCGGTCGTCGAGGTCGTGCGGGAACGTCTCCTCGTGCGAGATCGATATGCGTTCGGTGGACGCTTCGAGCTCGCGCGGGTCGATTCCGCGCGCGCGGTCGCGGATCAGCCGCCCCGACTTCCCGGGGGCGAGCGCGCGGAGCGCTCCGTCGTCGAGTTCCGCGATCTGGCCGATCGTCTCGATTCCCGGCCTCCGTAAGCCGTTCCTCCGCGCGCGGCCCGACCCCTGGGAGCGTCCGCACCGGGAACGGGGCGAGGAAGGCCGCCTCCCGTCCCGGCCGGACGACCGTGAGCCCGCCCGGCTTGCGGCGGTCGGACGCCACCTTCGCGACCACCTTCGAGGTCGCGAGGCCGATCGAGCACGAGAGCCGAGTCCGGCCTCGCACGACGGTCTGCACCGCCTCTGCCAGCGCGCGGGCGTCGTCGAAGTCGGGTGCCACCTCGCCCAGGTCGAGGTAGCCCTCGTCGATCCCTGCCTGCTCGACCGTTGGCACGACGTCGCGGACGATCGACCACACTTCGTTCGAGTAGTCGCGGTAGAGGCTCATGCGAGGAGGAACGAAGACGGCCTGAGGACAGCGGCGCAGCGCCTCGGCGCACGACATCGCCGAGCCGACTCCGAAGCGCCGGGCTGCGTAGTTCGCCGTCGCCACGACGCCGCGCCCGCGCGGATCCCCGCCCACGACGAGCGGCCGCCCGGCGAGCTCGGGGCTTTCGAGCTCCTCCACGGCTGCGAAGAACGCGTCCAGATCGAGGTGCGCGACGATCAGCGGCACGCGACGAGGGTAGTCCTTGCGCCGGTCGCGTATCGTTCACGGGGCGACCGATCGGAAAGGAGAGGCGATGGCGACGAAGCGAACGGTGATCTCGCAACTCACGTCGGCGGGCGAGAGTGCTCTCGAGCAGCTCGCGGCGAGCCCGGTGGGGAAGAAGGCGGTCGAGGGTGCCATGCAGGTCAGGGACCGCGTCGAGAAGCTCATCGGCGCCATCGGGGACATCGACGGCCGCGTCGCCGCGCTCGAGAAGCGCATCGAGGCTCTCGAGAAGACGAAGCGGTCCACGACCCGCGCGAAGTCCGACGACCGGCCAAGGCACGCACCGCGACGCGGCCGACCCGCAGCAAGAGCGCCTGAGCTCGGCTGCGGCCGGCTACGCCGGCACCCGGACGCGAAGCGCGTCCGGGACGATCTCGAACCGGACGGGCGTCGTGCCGACCGGTTCGCCCTCGACCTCGACCGGAAGCGGTGCCGGGGCATCGACGGCGACCACCCGGCTTCGGAGAACTTCGATCTTGGGGTGATTGACGTGACGTCCGTTGTAGAGCTTCGGGGCGGTCGTGACGAAGTCGAGCTTGTTCACGTCGCCGATCAGCACGACGTCGAAGAGCCCGTCGTCCCACGAGGCGTCGGGGGCGAGCTTCATCCCGCCCCCGTGCCAGCGGCCGTTCGCGACGATCACGTCGTGCATGCGCCCGCGCCGCTCCACATCGTCGAGCGTGACCGTGAGCTCGGTGTTCTGCCAGCGGACGAACTCGCGCACGAGGGCGTAGAAGAAGGTCATCCGGCCGCCGAGCGCCTTCGACATCGCGTTCGCGCGGGCGGCTACTGCGCCGCTCATCCCGACGGAGCCGACGTTGGCGAACCACCGCTCGGCGTCACCCGCGGGCGTCCGGTAGCGGACGCGACCGAGGTCGATCGTCCGCGGTCGCCCGGAGAGAACGACGCGCACGGCGTCGTCGAACCCGGCCGGAATGTCGTGGGTCCGTCCGAAGTCCTGTCCGGTTCCCGCGGGGAGCACCGCTATCTCCCTGCCCGTCGCCGCCACTCCGTTGACCACCTCGTTGAGGGTGCCGTCTCCGCCGACCACGACGAGGAGCGCGTCGGGCGGCCGCGTCGCGAGCGGCTTCGGCGAGGTGGCCCGGCTGCTCGGAGACGACCGTCTCACCGGTCAGGCCGAGCTCGGCTGCGCGCCGCTCGAGCTTGGGCCAGCGCTTGCCGGTCGAGCCGTTCGCGCTCGCTGGGTTGACGAGAAAGATGATGCGGCTAATCGGACACCGCGACGTCGAGTGCGAGTCGCGTCATCCTGTCCACCGCGGCGCGCAGCTCCTCGTCGCTGATCCGCGTGAACGCGCCTTCCACGACGATGTCGCTCACCGTGAGCAGGCAGCCGGCTCTCGACACCGCGGAGCGCACCGACCGTGAACAGCGCCGCGGCCTCCATCTCGACGGCGAGCACGCCGCGCTTCGACCAGCGTTCGTACTGCCCCTCGTCGGGGTTGTAGAAGAGGTCGCTCGAGACGATCGGTCCGACGTGCAGATGCTCGCCGCTGCCCTTTGCGAGGTGGACGGCTTCGTGGACGAGGCTCCACGAAGCCGTCGGACAATGCGGCTCGTTGCCGACGAGATGCATCGCGGTCGAGTCGGCCGGGACGGCAGAGAGCGCCACGATCAGGTCGCCGAGCGCGTGCTGGGGCTGGAGGCCGCCGCAGGTCCCGACCCGGATGAGCCTCTTGCACCCGAGCTGGATCAGCTCTTCGAACACGATGGTGGCTCCCGGGCAGCCCATCCCCGTCCCTTGCACCGAGACGAGCTTGCCGCCGTAGCTTCCCGTGTAGCCGAGCAGCCCGCGCTCTCCGTTCCGCTGCACGACGTCCTCCAGGTAGGTCTCGGCGATGTACTTCGCGCGCAGGGGATCGCCCGGCAGGAGCACGGCCTCGGCGTAGTCGCCGGGCTCGGCGCGGATGTGTATCGGCATGGCGGCGGACTCTAGTCGGCCCGGCGCCGGGCCGCATGCGCGAGGATGCAGTCCGTGCAGCAGGTGATCGAGCCGACCCTCGAGCAGGTGCTCGAATTCTGCGCACGAGAGCCCGTCGAGCGGGTGTTCCTCGAGGACGTGGCGCGGCGCGGGCTCGGGCGGTTCCTGGGTGTCGAGGACGACAGGCGAGAGCTCGAGGCGCTCTGTCATGTCGGGGCGAACCTCGTGCCGTCGGGCCGGGGCTGCGAAGCGTTTGCCCGTGCGGCGGAGCGGAGCCGCTCGCGGATGCTCATCGGCGAGGAAGTCGCCGTCGGCGCGCTGTGGGAGGCGGCTGCAGCGCGGATGCCGGCGTTCAGAGAGGATCGTCCGGGCCAGCCGGTCTATGCCCTTTTCGAGCCTCCGCCGGCGGGAGAGACGGGCCTTCGCCGGGCGACCGGGCGGGACGTCGAGCGGCTCCTGCCTGCGTGCGCGGCGGCGCATGCCGAGGAGCTCGGAGTCGACCCGCTCGCCCGCGACCCCGACGGCTTTCGCTGGCGCACGCGCGAGCTCGTCGACGAAGGGAGGTCGTGGGTCTGGATCGAGGATGACGTGGTCTGCTTCAAGGCGGAGGCGTCGGCCTGGACGCAGGGCGCCGTTCAACTCCAGCAGGTTTGGGTCGACCCGGTTGCTCGGGGTCGCGGCTACGGCAGTCGTGGCCTACGTGACCTCTGCCGGCTCCTGCTCGAGACGACGCCGGCGGTGACCCTCTTCGTGCGCACCGATAACGCGCCGGCGATCGCGCTCTACGAGTCGGTCGGCATGCAGCGGGTCGGTACCTACCGGAGCATTCTGTTTCCGTGAGCGAGGAAGGCGCCGGCGGCGCGAGGTTCGTCTTCGCTCGACACGGCGAAAGCGAGTACAGCGCCCGCTCGCTTCTGAACGGGGATCCGTCTGTCCCGTGCGGCGTTGACGGCGGTCGGCATCGCCGAGGCACGAGCGCTTGGCCAGTCGCTTCGCGCCGAGACGTTCGAGCCTGTGCGTGACGAGTGGCTTCCAGCGTGTCGAGGAAACCGCCGACGAAGCGCTCCGCGGCCGCGACGTGCCGAGGCTCGTCGTGCCCGACCTCGGCGATCCGCGCTACGGGCCCTTCGAAGGGAGGTCTCTCGCCGAGTTCCGAGCCTGGGCGGGTGGGGCCTCGTCAGCCGATCCGCCGGGCCCGGGCGGCGAGAGCCGACGCGAGATCGTCGAGCGATATGCGCGTTCGTTTCGCCTGCTGCTCGCGAGGCCGGAGGAGTCGATCCTCGTCGTTGCCCATTCATTGCCCATCTCCTACGTGCTCGCCGCGCGCGACGCGATCGCGCCCGGTCCGACCGCCCCGATCGTCGAGCACGCGAAGCCGTATCCGTTCGAGGCCGCCGAGCTCGAACGCGCAGCTGCGTTCCTGGAGAGCTGGGTCGCGGTTCCCACGTGGTGATTGCAACACTGTGTCCCTGACGATCCTGGACCGAATCGAGCAGCACATTCGTCGCCACGAACTGATCGAGCCGGGGGGCGAGGTGACGTGCCTCGTGTCCGGTGGCCCCGACTCGACGTGCCTGTACGGCGCGCTGCGCGAACTTGGTTACCGCGTCTCGGCGCTTCACGTCGACTACGGCTTGCGCGGTGAGGAGTCAGACGGCGATGCGCGCCTCTGCGCGGAGCAGCTCGGCGCCGAGGTCGTGCGCGTGACTCCGACGAGCGCGACCGAGGCTGAGCTGCGCGACATTCGGTACGGCTTCGCGACCGACCGCGTACGCGCGACCGGGCACACCGCGACCGACCAGGTCGAGACGATCCTCTTCCGTCTCGCGTCGAGCGGGAACACGAAAGGGATCAAGGCCCGGCGCGAGGACGGCGTCGTGCGCCCGCTACTTCCTCTTTGGCGCGAGGAGACCGAGGCGTACTGCCGTGAACGCGGGCTCGCCTTCCGAGCCGACTCCTCCAACCGCGACACGGCCCGTGGCCTCATCCGTCACGAGATCCTCCCGCTTCTCGAGCGGCTGCATCCTGCGGCGCGCGAGAACGTCCTGCGCGCACTCGAGGAGCGGCGCACGCTTTCCCCTGCCCTCGCCGAGCTGATCGACTCGCCGGTGGCCTCCAAGCGCGTGGATCTCGGGGGCGGCGTCCAGGCTGTCCGCGAGCACGACCGGCTGTGGCTCGAACGGAGCCCCGTCGACCTCGACGGCGAGGTGCGTTGGGGACGATGGCGCATCACGACCGAGCTCCCAGGGCTTAAGGTACGCGGGTGGCGGGCCGGCGACCGGATCGCCGGCCGCTCGAAGAAGATCCAGGACGTGTTCGTCGACGCGAAGATCCCCCGTTCTGACCGTGAAGGGTGGCCCCTGGTCGTGCGTGGGAACGACGTCGTGGCAGTGCCGGGAATCGTCGAGTGCGAGGGGGTGAACGCGATCCATGACGAGCGCTGAGCTCGAGCGCGGGGTGGGCGAAGTCCTGATCGGCGAGGAGCAGCTCCAGACGCGGATCCGCGATCTCGGCCGCGAGATCACCGCCGACTACGCCGGCCGCGAGCTCCTGCTCGTCGGCGTTCTCAAGGGCGCGGTCTTCTTCATGGCCGACCTGATGCGGTCGATCACCGTTCCGTGCGAGATCGACTTCATGGCGATCTCGAGCTACGGGGCCTCCACCGACTCCTCCGGTGTGGTCAGGATCCTCAAGGACCTCGACATCAACATCGAGGGGCAGGCACGTGCTCGTGATCGAGGACATCGTGGACTCGGGCTTGACGCTCTCGTACCTGGTGCGCAACCTCGAGTCGCGCGAGCCGGCGAGCCTCGAGGTCTGCGCGCTGCTGACGAAGCCCGGCCGGCGCGAGATCGACGTCGACGTTCGCTACGTCGGTTTCGAGATCCCGAACAGGTTCGTGATCGGCTACGGGCTCGATTTTGCCGAGCGTTACCGCAACCTGCGTTACGTCGGTGTCCTCCACGACGACCTCATGCCCGAGGGCGTCTAGCCCGAGGATCCCCTGCGAGCGGGGGAAAACCGCCGCCACGGAAAAGGGGCTCCTGTACCCTTTCCGCAGAGATCTTGTGAACCGCTTCTTCCGCAGCGCGTTTTTCCCGCTCATCGTGATCGTCCTGCTCGTGTGGCTCGCGAGCCAGACGCTGATCCCGAAGAGCAGCCACACGCTCAAGAAGACCTATTCGCAGCTGAAGCAGGACATCCAGGCGAACCCCGGCAACTACACCGAGGTCGTGTTCAGCCCCGGGAAGCGCTCGGCCACGGCCAGGCTGAACGACAAGAACAAGACGACGATCACGGTTCACTACCCGAGTGACCAGTCGCAGCTTCAGTTCGAGAACCTGCTCGACCAGAAGCACGTCGTCTACGACTCGAAGGGAACCGGCGGCTTCTCGTGGGCGTCGCTGATCGGCGCGATCCTGCCCTTCCTGCTCCTGATCGGCTTCTGGATCTTCCTGATGAACCAGATGCAGGGTGGGGGCTCGAAGGTGATGAGCTTCGGCAAGTCGCGCGCGAAGCGGATGGCTCCCGACTCGCCGAAGATCGGCTTCAAGGACGTCGCCGGTGTGGACGAGGCGGTCGAGGAGCTCCAGGAGATCAAGGAGTTCCTCGAGAACCCGAAGAAGTTCCAGGCGCTCGGTGCCCGGATCCCGAAGGGCGTGCTCCTCTACGGCCCGCCTGGCACGGGGAAGACGCTGCTCGCGCGTGCCGTCGCCGGCGAAGCCGGGGTGCCGTTCTTCTCGATCTCGGGCTCGGACTTCGTCGAGATGTTCGTCGGGGTCGGCGCCTCTCGCGTCCGTGACCTGTTCGAGCAGGCGAAGCAGGCGTCGCCGTGCATCGTCTTCATGGACGAGATCGACGCGGTCGGCCGTCATCGCGGCGCCGGCCTCGGTGGCGGACACGACGAGCGCGAGCAGACGCTGAACCAGCTCCTCGTCGAGATGGACGGCTTCGAGATGAAAGACAACATCATCCTGATCGCAGCCACGAACCGTCCCGACATCCTCGACCCGGCTTTGCTGCGTCCCGGCCGCTTCGACCGCCAGATCGTGGTCGACCGGCCCGACCGCAACGGCCGCCGCAAGATCCTCGAGGTGCACTCGAAGGGCAAGCCGCTGGAGGGGTCGATCGACCTCGACACGCTCGCCGGCGGAACGCCCGGGGTTCACCGGCGCCGACCTCGCAAACCTCGTCAACGAGGCGGCGCTGCTCGCCGCGCGCCACGGCAAGAAGGTGATCGAGCAGGAGGACCTCGAAGAAGGGATCATGCGCGTCATCGCCGGCCCGGAGAAGAAAGCGCGGCTGCTCTCGGAGAAGGAGCAGCGGATCACCGCCTACCACGAGATGGGCCACGCTCTCGTCGGGCATTTCCTCGAGAACACGAACCCGATTCACAAGATCACGATCGTCTCGCGCGGCCAGGCGCTCGGTCTCACGATCTCGCTGCCCACCGAGGACCGCTACATGCAGACGAAGACCGCGCTCCTCGAGGAGATCGCGATGACGCTGGGCGGCCGCGCCGCGGAGGAGCTCGTCTTCAACGAGGTGACGACCGGCGCCGCGAACGACCTCGAGAAGATCACCCACACCGCCAAGCAGATGGTGATGCGCTTCGGGATGAGCGAGAAGCTCGGCCCGCGCGTCCTCGGCCGCGACGCCGACCTGCCCTTCCTCGGCCGCGACATGGGTCACGAGCCCGACTACTCGGAGGAGGTCGCGCGCGAGATCGACGACGAGGTGCGGCGGATCATCGAGGACGGGCACGAGCTCGCGCTCAACGTGCTGCGTGAGCACATGGACGACCTCCACCGGATCTCTCAGATCCTCATCGAGCGCGAGACCATCGACTCCGACCAGTTCACGCGGCTTCTCGCGGGCGAATCGGAGGAGTCCGTATTTCCGGAGGAGACCGAGAAGGCGCCTGCGTCCGAGCCTTCTCCGGAGCCCGAGCGCCGCCCCCAGACGAAGCCCCGTCCCTTCCCGCTTCCCGGCGCGACGATGCAGCCGCCGAAGCCAGAGGGCGCGAACTAGGTCCACAATCCGGCGGTGGAGGCACGGCCGCCGATCGAGGAGCGCTTCCCGCGCCCGTCCGTGATGGGTGTCGTCAACCTGACGCCCGACTCCTTTTCGGGCGACGGTCTGTACCTTCGGCCCGAGGCTGCGGTCACCGAGGCGAGAGGAATGCTCGACGCGGGCGCCGCGATCGTCGACGTCGGCGGCGAGTCGACGCGCCCAGGCGCTGAAGCAGTTGCCGTCGACGAGGAGCTGCGCCGCGTCGAGCTCGTACTCGCTGCGCTCGCGGGCGAGCCGGTCTCGATCGACACCTCCAAGGCCGTCGGTGGCGCGGCGCGCGCTCGAGCTCGGCGCGGAGCTCGTGAACGACGTCACCGCCCTTCGCAGCGATCCCGAGCTCGCCGGCGTCGTCGCCGATGCCGGGTCGTACCTGTGCCTGATGCACATGCGCGGCGAGCCGCGAACCATGCAAGCGAGCCCCGCCTACGACGACGTCGTCTCCGAGGTGAAGGCGTTTCTCGAGGAGCGGCTTGCATTCGCCGTCGGCGAGGGAATCAGAGAGGACATGGTCTGCCTCGACCCTGGCATCGGCTTCGGCAAGACCGTGGAGAACAACTTCGAGCTCGTGCGGCGGCTCGGCGAGCTCGTGGCGATTGGCCGGCCGGTCCTCGTCGGCTTCTCGCGGAAGAGCTCGCTCGGGAAGATCATGGGCAACCCCGAGGCGACGACCGGGACGACGGCGGCGTCCGTCGGGGTGGCTGTTGCCGCCTTCGACCGAGGCGCGACGATCCTGCGGGCGCACGACGTGCGCGAGCATGTCGAGGCGTTGCGCGCGGCGCAGGCGGTGGCGGGATGAGAGTGGAGCTTCGCGGGATCGAGCTCTTCGGCTACCACGGCGTCCTGGCGGAGGAGCGGCGCGACGGGCAGCGCTTCCTCTACGACGTCGAGCTCGACGTGGGGGAGCGCGGCGCGAACGACAGAATCGAGGACGCCGTCGACTACCGCGACGTCGCCGCCACCGTGCGCGAGGTCAACGACCGCCAGTTTCAGCTCCTCGAGGCGCTCGCCTGCGCGGTTGCCGACGCGCTGCTCGAGCGCTTCCCGGCCGAACGGGTCAAGGTCCGGGTGCGCAAGCCCGAGGTGAGGCCGGCGGGGCTTATCGTCGAGCACGCCGCCGTCACCGTCGAGCGGCCGTGACGCTCGCGTACGTCGGCCTCGGGGCCAACCTGGGGGATCGCGAATCGACGATCCGGAACGCCGCCGCGCTCATCGGCGCGCGCCGCCTTTCCACGATCCGCGAGACGGAGCCGTGGGGCGTCGAGGACCAGCCTCTCTTTCTGAACGCAGTAGCCGAGCTCGACACCGAGCTCTCGGCCCGGGCGCTTCTCGACCGCCTGCTGGAGGTCGAACGCGAGCTCGGCCGCACACGCGACGGTGCCCGCTACGGCCCGCGGACGATCGACCTCGATCTGCTGCTCTACGGCGCCGAGGTGATCGACGAGCCGGGCCTGACCGTCCCGCACCCGCACCTCCACGAGCGCATCTTCGTCCTCGAGCCCCTCGCCGAGCTCGACCCGCAGCTCGTCGTTCCCGGGCGCGGGGATGTCTTCGCACTGCTCGCAGGGCTACAATCGGCCAGGTGAGTCACCTCGACGAACTGGACGACTTCGAGGCCGAGCTCGAGCTCCGTCTCAAGCGGGAATACAGCGCGGTCTACTCGCTGTTTCGCTACTGCGTGCTGACGCAGGATGCGACGTACCTCTGCAACCGGCTCGACCTCCAGTACGTCCCGCAACCGTCGTATCCGTTCTTCCAGCTGAAGATGGAAGACGTCTGGGTGTGGGACAAGAACCGCCCGACCCGGATGATTCCGCGCGTCGAGGTGTACACCTCTGCCGACGTCACCGTCGAGGAGCTGCGCGGCGAGGGCGAGGAGCCGGCGCTGACCGCCGAGGCGCTCGCCAAGCGCATGAGCGATCTCGCCCAGCCCGACGACGTCGTAGTCCGACCCCTGCTGCTCGCGATCGATGCCGGAAACACGCAGACCGTCTTCGGTCTGTTCGACGGCGACCGTCTGACCGAGCAGTTCCGCGTCGGAACCGATCCCGGTCACACGAGCGACGAGCTCGCGGTGATGCTGAGGGCGTTCCTCGACCTCGGGGCGCTCGACGGGATCGTGCTCTCGTCGACCGTGCCACAGCTCGAGCGCGAATACGAGGCCCTCGCCGAGCGGTGGGCCGGGACCGAACTGTTGGTTCTCGGGCCCGGCGTCTCGACCGGCATGCCGGTGCGCTACGACGACCCGCGCGAGGTCGGGCCCGACCGGATCGCGAACGCGGTTGCTGCGCGTGACCGGCACGGGGCACCGTCGATCGTGGTCGACTTCGGCACCTCCACGAACTTCGACGTCGTCTCGGAGGCGGGCGAGTACGTCGGTGGCGTGCTCGCGCCGGGGATCGAGGTCTCGATGGACGCGCTGTTCGGCCGCGCCGCGCGGCTGCGCAAAGTGCCTTTCGTCGCCCCGGAGCACGTGATCGGGAAGACGACGACCGCAGCGCTCCAATCGGGTCTCGTCTACGGCTTCGCGGGCCAGGTGGACGCAATCGTGGACCGGATTCGCGAGGAGCTGGGCGCGCCGGAGGCGCCGGTGATCGCCACGGGCGGGCTCGCCGGGCTGATCGTTCCCCACTCGCGAACCATCACCGCGGTCGACCCGGAGCTGACCCTGCACGGTCTGCGCCTGGTCTGGGAACGCAACCGCTAGCGCGTCCCTGTCCGCCCAGGCAATCGCTAGCCGCCGCCGTATGCGGAGATCGGCATCGAGTCGAGCAGGATCTCGCCGGCGGGGTCGGGCAGGTCAGCCTCCAGCCGCTCGAGAATGTCAGCGGCTCCCGGCGCGGCGGCCAGCAGCCGTAGCTCGACCTCGCCGAGCGTCTTCGCCGTCACGAGCTCCTGCTTGAACGGGCGCGGGAAGCGGCCGTGGCCGAGGTACCACCCGTAGAACTTCTTCAAGAAGCCGGTCGCGCGGAACTCGCCGAGCTCGCGCTCCGTCTCTCGCATGAAGAGCAGGAGCTCGGCGACGACCTCCTCGCGCGACGGCTCGCCCGGCTCGCCCATGATCTCGGCGAGTGCCCACGGGTTTCCCTGCGCGACGCGACCGACCATCACGGCGGCTGCGCCGGTCGTCGCGAGCACGGCTTCCGCCTTCGCGCGCGAGGTCACGTCGCCGGACGCGATCACCGGGCACGTCCACGAGCGAGACGAGCTCGGCGGTCAGGGAATGGTCGGCCGTGCCGGTGTACATCTGCTTCGCCGACCGCGGGTGGAGGGTCAGCCCTGCCGCTCCGGCGCGCACCAGCAGCGGCCCGACTTCGAGGCACGCGCGTGATCCGTTCTCGGTCCCTCGGCGCATCTTCACCGTGACGGGTGCTTCGACCGCGCTTGCGACGGCCTCGACGATGCGCGGCCGCGTGGGCCGGGTCGTCGAGGAGCGACGCGCCGGCACCGGTCTTCGTCACCTTGCGAACCGGGCAGCCGAAGTTCATGTCGACGATGTCCGCGCCTGCCGCGACCACCATTCGCGCGGCGTCTGCCATCGCTCCCGGGTCGGAGCCGAAGATCTGGATCGCGAGCGGATGCTCGTCGCGACCGACCCGCAGATAGCCGAGCGTTCGCTCGTTTCGATGCGCGATCCCGGCCACGGACACCATCTCCGAGCACACGAGCCCGGCCCCATAGCGGCGGCCCTGGCGGCGGAACGCCTGCACGCTGACGCCTGCCATCGGCGCCAGCACGAGGCGGCTCGGGATCTCGACGTTCCCGATCAGCCAGGGCTCATGGAGATCGACACGCATCGCCGGAGATGGTAGCCCTCGTCCTTGCAGCACCCTTGACGACGCCGCTACTATTCGCGCCCGTTTCGGGCCGCGCGTTTTCGCATCGAAGGGCAGGAGGCCGCTTGTTGAAGGAAGTCATCCTCACACCCGAGGGTTACGAGAAGCTGAAGCAGGAAATCGACTTCCTGCAGAACGACAAGCGCCGTGAAGTTGCGGAGCGAATTCGCGTCGCGCGCGAGTTCGGCGACATCGCCGAAAACGCCGAGTACGACGACGCGAAGAACGAGCAGGCGATGCTCGAGCACAAGATCGCCCAGCTCGAGGAACGCCTCCTCTCGGCGCGGGTCATCACCAAGAAGGAGATCTCCAAGGACACCGTCTCGGTCGGTGCCAAGGTGCGGCTTCGCGACGTTCAGGCCGGCAAGACGTTCGAGTACCACATCGTCGGCTCGGCCGAGGCGAACCCGACAGAGAGCAAGCTTTCGAACGAGTCGCCGGTCGGTAAGGCGATCATCGGCCACAAGAAGGGCGACGTCGTCGAGGTCTCGACGCCGCGTGGCGCCCTCACCTTCAAGATCCTCGAGATCAAAGCCGCCTAGTCCGCGGCTTCGTCGGCTGCCGTGTGGCCGAGCCTGCGCACGGCTCGCTAGTGTCGCCCGATGGAGATCGTCAAGTTGCGTCCCGACCAACTCGACGAAGCGGGAACGGTGTTGGCGCGTGCGTTCCACGACGACCCTGCGTGGTGCTGGGTGCTGCCCGACCCGCGACGCCGGGAAGCGCTGCTGCCGTGGCTCTTCCGAATGGGATTCGAGATCACCGAAGCGGACGTCTGGACGACGCAAGGGGCGGTTCGTGGCGCCGCCCGCTGGCTTCCGCCCGAACGGCCGGCGCTGCGCCTCGGCCCCGCGTTGCGCGCGTTCGTGTCGACGCCGATCCGCCTGCGCGAGGCCACGTCGCGGTTCCTCGCCTACGGCCGGGCCGTCGACAGCATTCGCTTCCGCGTCGAGCCTGGCCCGCACTGGTACCTGGCCGGGATCGGCGTCGATCCCTCCGAACAGCGCAAGGGCATCGGATCTGCGCTCCTGGCCCCCGGCCTCGAAGGCGCGGAACGCGCCGGGCTCCCCTGCGTCCTGCTGACGAATTCGGAGCGCAACATCGACTTCTACACCCGCCACGGGTTCGAGGTCGTTCTCGAGGAGGAAGCACCGGTGGGCGCGCCGACGGCGTGGGCGATGGTTCGCAAGCCGGCCCTCTAGACTCGCGGGCTGTGATGCCAAAGCATTTTCGAAGTCGGGACACCGTGGCCGCAGCGCTCGCGGCGGCGGACCCGATCGCGGCCGGGGACACCGGCTCGGAGCGGCTGCGGCTGGCCGGCCGGATCATGGGACGACGCGGGCACGGCCGCATCGTCTTTCTCGACCTCGTCGACCGTACCGGACGGATCCAGCTTGTCGTTCAGGACCCGGGCGAGTCGCTCGACGATCTCGACCTCGGCGACATCGTCGGGGTGGGTGGCCACCCGATGCGCACCAAACGCGGAGAGCCGTCGCTCTCGGTGACCGAGTTCGAGCCGCTCGCCAAGATTCACTCGCCTCTCCCGGATACCTTCCACGGCCTGACCGATGTCGAGCAGCGCTACCGTCGGCGCTACCTCGATCTGCTGATGAACGAAGAGGTGCGGGCCGACTTCCTGCTGCGGACGGCGATGGTCTCGGCGATTCGGCGCGCCCTCGACGAGGACGGGTTCATCGAGGTCGAGACTCCGGTACTCCAGCCGCGCTACGGCGGCGCATTCGCCCGCCCGTTCTCGACCCACCACAACGAGCTCGAGCAGACCCTCTACCTGAGGATCGCGACCGAGCTCTACCTCAAGAGGCTCATCGTCGGCGGACTCGAGCGCGTCTACGAAATCGGCAAGGACTTTCGCAACGAGGGCGTCTCGTACAAGCACAACCCGGAGTTCACGATGCTCGAGTGGTACGAGGCCTATGCGGACTACGAGGACACCATGGTGCGCGTCGAGCAGCTGGTCGAGCGGGTCGCTCGCGAGACGATCGGCACCACGGTCGTCGCGTTTCGCGGCCACGAGATCGACCTCAAAGCCCCGTGGGCGCGGGTCAAGCTCGTCGATGCACTCGAGGCTCATGGCCTCTGGTCGCGCGACGAGGCCGAACTGCGGGCACGGCTCACCGAGCGCGACGTCGATACGAAAGCCGACAAGACCTGGGCGCAGCTCGTCGATCACGCGCTCTCGCACTTCGTCGAGCCGAGCCTCGTCCAGCCGACGATCCTTCGCGACTACCCGGTCGAGCTTTCGCCGTTCGCACGCATGAGTGACGACGAGGGGATCGTCGAGCGGTTCGAGTACTTCGTCGGCGGGATGGAGATCGGAAACGCCTTTACCGAGATCAACGACTCGGAGGAGCAGGCCGCCAGGTTCGCGATGCAGGAGGCTGAAGGTGCGGGTGGCAATGTCGAGGCCGAGCCGGGCGACCCCGACTATGTCCAGGCGCTCGCGTACGGGATGCCTCCGACCGGCGGGCTCGGCCTCGGCGTCGACCGGCTCGCGATGGTGCTCTCCGGCAAAGACTCGATTCGCGACGTGATCTTGTTTCCTGCTCTCAGGGAGCGACACTGACGCGGTGGGACGCGTGCGAACTGGAATCCACGCTCTGAGCGTGTAGCACCGTTCCGTACGCTCCCGACGTTTCGGCCGCGAGATCCGCAGAGGGCGGTACCATGACCTCCTCAGAAGAGCAATCGTTTGTGCGCCGCCGCTCGACGGCGGAGGAGAGGATTCGAGTGTTCGAGAGATTCACCGAACGAGCTCGCCAGGTCGTCGTCCTCGCTCAGGACGAGGCGCGGGCGCTCAAGCACAACTACATCGGCACGGAGCACATCCTGCTCGGCCTCTTGCGCGAAGAGGAGGGTCTCGCGGCGCGTGTGCTCGAATCGCTCGACATCACCGTCGAGGAGGTACGCGCGCAGGTCGCACGGATCGTCGGCCAGGGCGACGAGGTCACGACCGGTCAGATTCCGTTCACGCCGCGCGCGAAGAAAGTGCTCGAGCTCGCTCTCCGAGAGGCGCTCTCCCTCGGCCACAACTACATCGGCACGGAGCACATCCTGCTCGGTCTCGTGCGCGAGAACGAAGGCGTCGCAGCCCGGATCCTGCTCGACTTCGACGCGGACGCCGAGAAGATCCGGAACGAGATCATTCGGATGCTCTCGGGCCCCGGCCGCCGCCAGCAGGGTCAGGGCGGGCCTGCCGGCGAGAAGTCCAAGAGCTCGAAGCTTCTCGACCAGTTCGGCCGGAACCTCACCAAGCTCGCTGCCGAAGGGAAGCTCGACCCCGTCGTCGGAAGGCAGAACGAGATCGAGCGCGTGATGCAGATCCTGTCACGCCGCACGAAGAACAATCCTGTGCTGATCGGCGAGCCCGGTGTGGGCAAGACGGCCGTCGTCGAGGGCCTCGCGTCGCGGATCAGCTCGAACCAGGTTCCCGACCTGCTGAAGGGGAAGCAGATCTACACGCTCGACCTGGCAGCTCTCGTCGCGGGCTCGAAGTACCGCGGAGAGTTCGAGGAGCGGCTGAAGAAGGTGATGAAGGAGATCACCCAGCGCGGCGACATCATCCTGTTCATCGACGAGCTCCACAATCTCGTCGGGGCCGGCGCCGCTGAGGGTGCGATCGACGCGGCTTCGATTCTCAAGCCCGCCCTGGCCCGCGGCGAGCTTCAGACGATCGGTGCTACGACGCTCGACGAGTACCGCAAGTACCTTGAGCGCGACGCCGCACTCGAGCGGCGCTTCCAGCAGATCCGCGTCGAAGAGCCGTCGACCGACGACACCGTCCAGATTCTGCGGGGCCTGCGTGACCGCTACGAGGCACACCATCGATGCAAGATCACCGACGACGCTCTTGTCGCGGCAGCCACGCTCGCCGACCGGTACATCCAGGACCGCCAGCTCCCCGACAAGGCGATCGACCTGATCGACGAGGCTGCGTCGCGGATGCGGATCAAGACGATGACCGCTCCACCGCGCTACCGCGAGCTCGAAGACGAGATCGACAAGGTTCGCAAGGAGAAGGAAGACTCGATCGAGAACCAGGAGTTCGAGAAAGCGGCGTCGCTGCGCGACAAGGAGCGCAAGCTGACGCAGAAGAAGCGCGAGCTCGAGGAGGAGTGGCGCAAGGAGGAGCAGGTCGAGCAGCCGTCGATCGGCGAGGAAGAGATCGCCGACATCGTCTCCATGTGGACCGGCATCCCCGTCTTCAAGCTCACCGAAGCCGAGTCGCAGAAGCTGATCCGGATGGAGGACGAGCTGCACAAGCGCGTGATCGGCCAGGACGCCGCGATCGTCGCCGTCTCGAAGGCAATTCGCCGCGCCCGCGCTGGGATCAAGGACCCGAAGCGGCCGACCGGCTCGTTCATCTTCCTCGGCCCCTCGGGCGTCGGGAAGACCGAGCTCGCGCGCACGCTCGCAGAGTTCCTGTTCGGTGACGAGGAGTCGATGATCCAGATCGACATGTCCGAGTACATGGAAAAGCACGCGGTCTCGCGTCTCGTCGGATCGCCGCCCGGTTACATCGGCTACGACGAAGGCGGACAGCTGACAGAGGCCGTCCGGCGTAAGCCGTATTCCGTCGTGCTCTTCGACGAGATCGAGAAGGCACACCCGGACGTCTTCAACATCCTGCTCCAGATTCTCGAGGACGGGAAGCTGACGGATGCTCAGGGTCGCAAGGTCGACTTCCGCAATGTGATCGTGATCATGACGTCGAACATCGGCTCGACGTCGATCTCGAAGAACCAGGCGCTCGGCTTCAACCTCTCGGACGAGCAGGGCCTGTCCTACGACGACATGAAGGGCCGCGTGATGGGCGACCTGAAGAAGGTCTTCCGGCCCGAGCTCCTGAACAGGATCGACGAGATCATCGTCTTCCCGAAGCTGGCGAGGGAGGAGATCCTCCAGATCGTCGACCTGATGCTCAACCGCCTGCGCGTGCAGATGGCCGAGCACGAGGTCACACTCGAGCTCACCGACGAGGCGAAGGAGATGCTCGTCGAGAAGGGCTACGACCCGGCGATGGGGGCGCGGCCGCTGCGCCGGGCAATCCAGCGGCTGATCGAGGACCCGCTCGCCGACTTCGTGCTCGGTCGCAGTCTCGAGCCCGGCTCGACGATCGTGGTCACCCGCAAGAACGAGGAAGAGGTCGACATCGACGTCGTACGGCCGACCCCGCCGGCCGAGCCGGCGACGGTCGGAGCTCCCTCGGGTGAGGCCGACGAGCCTCCTGCTGACGCCTCCGAGTAATCGTTGCGCTCGGGGCGGGCTCCACGGTTCATCCCGTTCGCATGGCGAGGTTCCCTGTTAACCCCGCACACGGGGTTGACGCGGTGCGTACTGGGCTGAACGAATCTCGGTGAGTACGTGCGCGACACCGAGTTCGATCGGTCGCCAAGCTAACATGACCTTGGACATCACGAGAGTAGCGACGGTTTTGGCGGGGAAGGAGATCATGCAAGCGAGCAGTGCGAGTTCCCATCTCGTCTCTTCGGCAGCACTGATGGCGTCGATCGTGATCGCCCTGTTTGCGCCTGGTGTCGCGGCCACCTCGGTCGACGCAGCGCAGACCGAAGCCGCCAAACAAGCGCCCGGAACCTTTCAGTTGTACGCCGTCACCACGCAGGAGCAATTCCTGAATCACGCGGACGATCGTGCCCGCGGCTTCGGCAACAACCCGTTCGGCAACTTCAAGGCACCGACGGCGACCACCAAGGAGCACAACAACGGCCCCTTCCCAGGCGACCAGGCACTGTTCGCATTCAAGGTGTACACGAGCGCGAAACACACGAAGTCCGCGGGGTCGGCGGTGTACACGTGCTTTTACAACTTCAACCATCACGGCTTTTGCGACGCGGCGTATGAGTTGAACGGCGGCACCCTTCTCGGCTCCGGCCCAGTCGACTTCAACGCTCAGACCTTCGCAATAGTGATTACCGGCGGAACCGGCACCTACAGCGGCGTGACCGGTGTCGTGGAGTCGAAGTCACAGCGGTATTCTGAGACCCTGCTCACCATCAGGCTCAAGTCGTAGGACCGCATTGCGACGGTGATCGACCCCGGACGCATGCCCCGGCACTAAGTTCTCTGCTCGTCGCGTCGTCATCAATGCGCGTCCTGTTGTCCGCACGGGTAAAACGAGGAGGTGCAGGAGGTGTATGTGGATCCTGCGTTGATCAGTTGGGTGGTTGATTTGGCGACGGCGACGCGGAAGCCGGCGGATGCTGGTGTGGCGTCGATCGCGCCGTATGTTGCGTATGGGGCCTCGCCGCGTGGGCCGATCAGTGTGGTGGCGGGGGCGCGGGCGATGGCGCTTCTGCATTCGCGTGATTACGCGGTTGTCTCGGATGTCGAGGCTGTTGTCCGGGATGCGTTCCGGCACCGGTTGGTGTTGTCGTATCAGGCGCTTGCGGAGGAGGTCACGGCCGACAAGATCCTTGATGAGGTGTTGGCCGCTGTTCCGGCTCCGCAGATCGACTTCGGGCGTACCGCTCCGGCAGCGGCCTAGGGTGGGGTCACCGGCCGCGAGTGGAGACGGAGTGAGGGTGAGATGAAGTCGCTCATTGCCGCGCTCGGCCACGAGCGTACTCCGGCCGAGCCTGGCCCCGGAGCCCTTAGCGGAGACAGCCTACGCTCCCTCGAGCTCTCGATCGGCCGACGCGTCGAGGGCCTGCTCGCTGGGGACTTCCGGTCGGCGTTCTCGGGCGTCGGGAGCGAGTTTCACCAGGTTCGGCCATACGCGCCGGGCGACGACGTCCGCCGGATCGACTGGAACGTCACCGCGCGTACGGGCCAAACACACGTGCGGGTCGAGCTTGCCGAGCGTACGGTCGTCACCTGGATCGTGCTCGACGCGTCCGCGTCGATGGGGTTCGGAACAGCGGATCGCCGCAAGGCGGACGTAGCCGAAGGCGTGGCGATAGCTATCGGATATGTGACCACGCGGCACGCAAATCGCCTCGGGGTCGTCACGTTCGGCACCGAGCCGCATCTTCTTCGACCGCGCCAGGGACGGCGTGGGCTGCTGCTCGCACTTGGCGGCTTGCGGCACGCTCCCACGGGCAGCGGCGGTCTCGCCGAAGCGTTGAACCTCCTTGGCGGCCTCGCGGTGGAGCGGTCAGTGGTGGTTGTGATCTCGGACTTCTGTGGCCCACCGGACTGGCGGGACGGACTCCTGCGAGTGGCGGCGCGACATGCCACGTTGGCAATCGAGATCCGTGATCCACGTGAACAGGTGCTTGCGGACGTCGGCGAGCTTCATCTCGTCGATCCGGAGCTCGGAGGCCACCTACTCGTCGATACGCACGATCCAGCCGTTCGTGAGGAGTTCGCGAAGGCTGCCGCCGAGGAGCGGAGCGGGCTCGTAACGACACTTTCCTCAGCGGGGGTGCCTCATGTCGCGCTCTCGACAGAAGGTGACTGGCTGGGGTCACTGGCCGCTTTCCTGAGAAGAAGCGACCGCAAGTGAGATTCGCATCACCGCACCTGCTCCTCGGCCTCATAGGTGTGCCGGTGGCTGTGATCGCCTATCTGGCGATTGAGCGTCTGCGCGCGAAACGGGCTCAGGGTTGGACGAGGCCAGCGCTGCTGCCGAATATCCTGTGGCGACAGTCGGGAAGGCGGAGCTATCTTCCTGCCTCGCTGTTCCTCGTCGCTCTGACCCTGTTGCTCGTCGGTTTCGCGCGACCGCAGCTCAGAGCTTTCAACAACACCACTGGGGGCGCACCGACGATCGTGTTGACGTTCGACCTCTCTGGCTCGATGGCCGCGAACGACGTTGGTCAGAGCCGTATCCGTGCGGCCCGAAAGGTGGCAATCCAGTTCTTGGGCAACCTGCCGTCGAAGTACATGGTCGCCGTGATGACGTTCGGAGACCGGGTGCGCCTGACCGTGGCGCCCACCCGCGACCGTAAGAAGGTCATCGCCCATCTGCCGAACGCCGTTACCCCGCGGGCGGGAACTTCGTTGGGTGACGCCATCAGCGCCTCGGTCGCCTTTCTCATCCGCGGCGTCCGCACGGACGAGCCCGTAGACCGTCTCCACCCACCTGGGGCGGTGGTGATGTTCTCGGACGGTACGCAGACCGCCGGGGGCACATCGCCCGCCGATGCCACCGCAAGCGCGTTTGTCTACGCGATCCCGATCGACACGATCTCAGTGGGGACGCCGCACGGGATCGTGACGCAGCTGCTCAACGTCGCCGGCTTCCATACGCCTGTCAAGACCTCTGTCCCCGCTTCTCCCGCAACCTTGCAACAGGTTGCGTCACGGACCGGCGGCACGTTCGTGAACGTCACGTCGGCGGCAGAGCTCGCAACGGCAGCCGGAAAAGCGGCGACCGCCTACGAGACGCGTGACCTCCGACCGCTCGCGCGGTCCACGCAGAAAAGGCGTGAGTTGAGCGCCGTTGCGGGAGGGCTGGCGCTTCTCTTCATCGTCGGCGGTATCGTCAGCTCCGGGGTTTGGTTCGGCAGGCTGGCATGAAGCGCTTACTGCTCCGATTCGTCCTTGTCACAAGCCTCTTCGCTGTCGCCGCCAGTCTTGCTGCCACGAGTTGGGGAAGGCAGGCACGAAATCCGTTCTACATAGCTCCCCCCCGGACTCACCAGTGCCACAATGTCGCGTGGTGCTACGGCATCTCCGGGCCCTGGGTCGTGGTGCCCGCGACCGGTGAGGCGACCTTTATGTTCGCGTGTCCTGGACGGGCGGCGACCCTCGGAAAATTCCTCCTCGTCGGAACCGACTCGCTGGCGAGCTCGAAGAGCGTTCGCGTTTGGTACGACGGCGAGCTTGGTGCGCCGATCGGCCGGCAAAGTCCCGGAAGCGCTCTCCTTTTTCATGCCGCCACGAGCAACGGGAAGCCGGGTTCGTTCCAGCCGATTCTCGGCTGCGTGAGTCTCGCGCAGGCGATCAAGCGCTCCACCGTTTCGGCGCGGGAGGTGACGCCGTCCCTCAGCGCGCCCCCGATCAATCCCCGTGCGACCAATCACCTGTGGACAGATCGTCACGCACCCGGCACGAATGCCGTCGGACGGCGCCCGTACCCTCCCCGAATGGCCAAAGCAGCAGCCGTTCAGTACGCCTGTAGCGAATGCGGTACCGCCACGGGGCGATGGCTCGGGCGCTGTCCCGGTTGCGGCTCCTTCGGGACGCTCGTCGAAGAGCCGATCGGTGCGCCGCAGTCCGCTCAGGCGCGGCCCTTGCTCAAGCTCGTCGACGTCGTGGCCGACGAGGCCGACCGAATCCCGACCGGAGTCGAGGAGCTCGACCGTGTGCTCGGGGGCGGCCTCGTCCCGGCATCGCTCGTGCTCGTGGGTGGCGAGCCCGGCGTCGGAAAGTCGACGCTGCTGCTCAGTGCGCTCGGTTCGGTCTCCCAGACGCGCCGGGCACTGCTCGTGACGGGCGAGGAGTCGGTCGCGCAAGTGAAGCTGCGCGCGGATCGGCTCGGCGGGTGCGACCGGGTCGAGATCCTCGCCGAAACCGAGCTCGACGTGGTGTGCGCGACGCTCGATCGAGAACGGCCCGCAGTCTGCGTCATCGACTCCGTACAGACCCTCTACTCCGCCGACATCGGATCGGCCCCGGGGTCGGTCGCTCAGGTGCGTGAGGCCGCGGGACGCCTGTTGCGGGTCGCGAAGGAAGCGGGCGTCGCGACGTTTCTCGTCGGTCACGTGACGAAAGACGGTTCGGTGGCCGGCCCGCGCGTGCTCGAGCACCTCGTCGATTGCGTGCTCCAATTCGAAGGCGACCGGTACAACGCCCATCGCGTGCTGCGCGCTGTCAAGAACCGGTTCGGTTCGACGAATGAGCTCGGCGTTTTCGAGATGACCGGCGGTGGCCTCGTCGGCGTTCCAGACCCCTCGGCCCTCTTCGGTCGAAGCGAGCCAGGCGAGATCGGAGCCGCGGTCGCATGCACCCTCGAAGGCACGCGTCCCTTGTTGATCGAGGTTCAAGCGCTCGTCGCGCCCACCGATCTCGCGATGCCGAGGAGAGTCGGGACCGGCGTCGAGCCGAAACGCCTCGCGATGATCGTCGCGGTGCTGGCCCGCCACGCGGGGCTCCCACTCGGATCCGCCGACGTATTCGTGAACGTGGCAGGTGGCCTGAGGATCGACGAACCCGGGGCCGATCTCGGGATAGCTCTCGCCATCGGGTCCGCTGCGCGGGGCGTCCCGGTTCGCGAGGGGCTCGCAGCGTTCGGCGAGATCGGGCTCACCGGCCGGCTTCGGCCGGCGACGCAGGCTGAGCGGCGTCTTGGCGAGTGTCGGAAGCTCGGCGTGATATCGGTGCTCGCGCCGGCCGGAACGGCGGGCGTCGGCCTCGAAGCCGTTCACGTGCGTGCCGCACTGGCCTCCGGGCTCGGCGAGAACGTGGCCTGAGCCGAGAAGGTGTCCTGAGCAGGGATTTTCTTGTAAAAGCCCTGCAAAAGTGGCGCTTTTACAGGGATTCTGGTACCCTACTTCGGTTCGCCGGCACTCCCAGAGCACGCCGGCGCTTTTTGCGACCACGGACGGAGAGAGGGATCAGCTTGTACAGAATCGGCGACAAGGTCGTGTACCCCCATCACGGCGCGGGCACGGTCGTGAAGCGCGAGAAGCGCGAAGTTCTCGGGGAGCGGCGCGAGTATCTGACCATCAAGATCCTGCACAACGACATGACAGTGAACGTCCCTGCGGACAATGCGGAGCGCGTCGGGCTGCGGAAGGTCATCGACGAGGAGGCCGTCAAGAAGGTCGTCAGGTACCTGACGAGCGGCGGTACCGAGATGCCGAAGAACTGGAATCGCCGTTTCAAACACAACCGCGACAAGATGAAGACCGGCGACATCTACGAGCTGGCCGAAGTCGTTCGGAACCTGTCTCTTCGTGACGGCGAGAAAGGTCTTTCGACTGGCGAGAAGCAGATGTACGTGAAGGCGAAGAAGATCCTCGCCTCGGAGCTGATGTACGCCAAGAACTTCAGCGAGGACGACGCGATCGCGTGGCTCGAAGAGGTGCTCGCCCCGCAGGATAAGTCGGCCGCGGTGAAGAAGCCGGCGGCGGTGAAGAAGCCGGCGGCGGCTGTGCCCCCCAAGGCAGCGCCGAAGAAGAAGACTCCGGCGGCAGCGTAGGCACTCGCGGGTGCCGGAGGGAGTCTGGGCCGTCCTCGTCGCCGCCGGGCGGGGCGAGCGGCTCGGCGGCGGCCGCCCGAAGGCGTTCGCGCCTCTCGCTGGGCTGCCGCTCCTCGCCGAGTCGCTGCGGCGGCTCGACGACTGCGAGTGGGTCGACGGGATCGTCGTCGTTGCACCACCCGGCTGGGAGGAGCAGGCGATCCTGCTCGCCGAGGAGATCGGCGCGTCGAAGGTGTCGGCGTGTGTGCCGGGCGGCGATACCCGATCGGCGTCGGTGCGCATGGGACTCGCCGAAGTGCCGGATGATGTCGCAATCGTCTTGGTGCACGACGCCGCCCGGCCGATCCTTCCACCGGAAACCGTGCCACGCCTCCTCGAGGCGCTTGCTGAGGGTTTCGACGGAGCTGTCCCGGGCGTTCCGGTCGCGGACACCGTCAAGCGCGCACGTGGCGGCGTCGTCGTCGAGACGCTCCTGCGAGACGAGTTGGTAGCGATCCAGACGCCCCAGGCGTTCTCCGCCCCTGTGCTGCGCGCTGCCGCGGCCGGCGAAGGATCCGACTGCGCGGCACTCGTGGAGGCAGCCGGGGGCCGGATCAAGGTAGTTGCCGGCGACGAGCGCCTCGCCAAGGTGACGACACCCGCCGACCTCGAGCGCGTGGCCGGCTGGCTCTAGGTGGACCTCCGGGTCGGGATCGGCGTCGATGCCCACGCCCTCGAGGAGGGTGTACCGCTCGTGCTCGGCGGGGTCGCGATCGATCATCCGCGCGGGCTCGCTGGACATTCCGACGGAGATGTCGTCACACACGCGCTGATCGACGCGCTGCTCGGAGCGGCCGGCCTCGGTGACATCGGTGGCCTCTTCCCGTCCGGCGACGAACGCCTACGAGGCATCTCGTCCCTCGCGATGCTCACCGAGGCCTACGCCCAGGTGAGAGCGTCTGGCTACGCGCTCGTGAATGCGGACTGCGTCCTCGTCGGTGAAGAGCCGCGAATCGCTTCCCACCGAAGTGAGATGCGCCGCCGGCTGCAAGAGGCAATCGGCGAGGGTGAGGTCAACGTTCGTGCGACGACAACGGACGGTCTCGGTTACGCGGGCCGTCGTGAGGGTCTCGCCGCCCATGCCGTCGCTCTTCTGGAGCGGCGGCGGTAGTCGGATCGCCCGGTGTACCATGACTTGCCGTATTTTACGGTTTCGGGGATGCGGAATTCCACGGTTGTGACGTTGTTCGGCCAGGGCTACCGTCGGCCACAGGTTGGCGCAGAATAAAGAGCGATCCGACGCCGATATTCGGCGCGAGTGGGGAGGAACACACAAGATGAGCCATCGTCGTATCGCAGCGAGTGTTGCGGTCTGTTCCGTTGTCGTCGGGGTGCTCGTTTTCGCCGCGGGCGCATCCGCGCGTCACACCGACACGAACGTCAACTGGGTGCATTGGGGCAACACGGCCGACGAGAACCGCTACTCGCCGCTCACGCAGATCACGCCGTCGAACGTCAACCAGCTCGGCCGACTCTTCATCAGCGATCTGAACAAGTTCGTGCCCGGGATCAAGAAGGGGCAGCAGAGCTACCCGATCGTCGTCAACGGCGTCGCGTACATCACCTCCGGCGACGACCAGGTCTTTGCAATCAACGCAACGGCCGGTGACATGCTCTGGCGTTACGTTCCGGACAACGTCGCGGTCTTCAAGAACTTCGGCATCGTCGCGAACCGCGGCGTTGCCTATTGCGACAACAAGCTCTACCTGCTGACGCTCGACATGACGGTCGTCGCCCTCGACGCGAGCACCGGTAAGCAAATCGCGCGCGTCCCGATCGCGCGTGCTGTGCCGGGCGCCATGACGAACTACGGGTACTCGGAGACGAGCGCGCCGATCTGCGCCAACCACACCGTGATCGTCGGCGCGGCCGGCTCCGACTACGGCGTGCGCGGCTTCGTGATGGCCTACCACGAGGACCTCACCCCAGCCTGGGCAAACCCCTTCTGGAACATCCCGCCCGCGGGCACGGAGTGGCGCAGCGCCGCGCCTCTCGTCGGCGGCTGCACGACCTGGACACCGAGCACGGTCGACACGACGACGAACACGCTCTACTTCGGCACGGCGGCATCGGCGCCCGCGTACTACCCGTCGCTTCGCCCAGGTTCCAATCCGCGCTGCTCGTCGGTCGTCGCCGTCGACCTGGCCACCGGGAAGCTGAAGTGGTGGCAGCAGCAGCTCGCGTCGAACCAGTGGGCCTACGACTCCATACAGCCGCCCCTCGTCTATACGGCGAAGGTCGGAGGCAAGAGCCGCCGCGTCGTCTCGATCGGGACGATGGAAGGCGTCTGGTTCGCCTACGACGCTGCCACGGGCGCGCCGATCTACCAGCGGGTCAAGGTGATCGACAACGTCGAGCACCCGCCCCTCAAGCCGGGCCAGCCGGTGGTCGTCTACCCGGCGTCGATCGGCGGGCTGAACTACTCGCCCGCGTCGTACGACCCGCAGACGAACTACGTCTACAACGCGGCTGCGGAGACGGCCGTCGTCATGGTGCAGCAGACCCCGGCGCAGGAGAAGCAGCAGCAGATGCTGCTCGGTAACACGTTCCTCGGGCTCGCCAACGGCGACTTCGGCTCGTACCTGCAGTCTGGATGGCACGACTACGGCTCGGTCAGCGCGATCGACGTTGCGACCGGTACGCGCGTGTGGAAGTTCAACACGCCCGAGCCTGAGCGCGGCGGCGTGACGACGACCGCCGGCGGCGTCGGCTTCGTCGGCGGCGGTGACGGCAACCTCAGGGCGTTCGACGTCAAGACCGGCGCCGTGCTCTGGAAGTTCCAGACAGGACGCCAGATCGCCGCCGGGCCGTCGATCTACTCGGTGAACGGAACGGAGTACGTCGCGATCACCGTCGGCGGGACCACGACCTCGTCGAACGGCGGAACGGTCGCGAGCCAGCTCCAGGTGTTCGCGCTCGGCGCGAACAGCACGCAGTCGCCGGCGTTCACGATTGCCTACAAGCCAACCGCGACGCCGAAGCGCGTGCTCGCAGTCGTCCATCGTCCCGTGGCGGCGAAGGCCTCTGGCGCGGCCCGCATCGCGACTCCGGCGGGGCTTACCGTCAAGGCATGGGACCCCAACACGTCCAACACCCAGGACATTCAGGGCCACGTGCTGTTGGACGGGAAGGGCGTGGCCGGCGTCAAGGTCAGCGTGAACGGCTGGGTGGCTCCCGCCACCGATACGTCGGGCGCGTTCACCTATCCGGTGGACATCACGATGGCGGCTCGCCATGAGGTGAAAATCGCGAGCGTTGCGGGTGCGACGGTCGGTGGTCAGCCTCTGACGGCCGGTCAACAGCAGGCGCTGCTCGCGACGAGTGGCGGCGTCAGCGTCGGCTACGCGGTCACCGACCTCAAGACCCGGGTCGGCAGCGGCGGCACCGTGGTGATCGACGGTCGGCTGACCTACGGGCAGCAACAAGGCGCCGGCGCCGGTGAGCCTTCACAGCTACCTGCTCAAAGGGACGATCACCTACGCCGACGGACGACCTGCGAAGGGTGCAGTCGTCACCATCCGGACGAACGACCGCAAGTTCTGGACGTTCTCGACGCCGGCCGCGGCGAACGGCACGTACAACGCGTTCCTGGTCGCCGCGGACCAGGCCGGCGACGACCCGGTGCCGATGACGGTGGGCGTGGCGATCGGCCAGGATGCGTACGCGCAGCCGCTCAACGAGTTCGTCAACTTCGCCGAGTTGAAGAGCTCGCGGCTCGATATCCAGCTGCCCGCCGCAGCCGGCGGAGCGCTCGTCACGTCGACACTCAAACCGACCGCGATCGACGGCGCCGTCTACGAAGGGCTCGTCGTCGGGGTCGTTGGCAAGGGTCGGCCGATCAAGCCGGTGAGCGCAACCTGGCCGGACGCGAACGGCAAGTTCGAGATCGTCTTGCCGAGCTCGGCCCGCGGTCTGACGGTCAAGTTCTGGGAGGCGCAGCGCCAGTTCTTCTCGGCCGCGAAGACATCGGCCGGTGGGGCTGTCGACCTGGCAATCTATCCGTCGTCTCTGCCGGCAGACGCCCCTCGGGGATTCGTGACGGTCAAGCTCCCGAGTTGAGAAGTTCCTAACACCCCCGCGAGATACTGCCCGCTAGAGTTACCCGTGGTTTGCACCGGCACGTTGCCGCTTATGCTTCAGCTCATCTCGGAAAGGAGCCAGCTCTTCTCATGCAGCGCAAACGTTTGACGATGGTTCTGGTCGTCTTCGCGGCTTCTGCCGTGGGGCTGACTCTCTTGGCCGGCCCGGCGGCCGCCAAGGGCAACGTTCGGACGGCGTCTCACGTCACCACAGTGATCACCGTGACGGCTGGGAAGCCCACGGAGCTCGCGTTCAAGCTCTCGAAGTCGTCGTCGATCGCCACCGGCAAGGTCACGTTCAAGGTGACGAACCAGGGCGCGCTCGCGCACAACTTCAAGGTCTGCACGCTCGCGGTCACGAGCAGCTCCAAGAATGCATGCGTCGGTAAGTCCACCGCGATGCTCAAGAAGGGCCAGTCGGCCGTTCTAACGGTGAACATCACGAAGGCTGGGCAGTACGAATACCTGTGCACCGTGCCAGGGCACGCGTCAGCCGGGATGAAGGGTCTGGTCGGCGTTGGCGTCAAAGTCACCGCCACGACTCCGGCCAAGACGACGCCGACGACCTCGGTTCCGACCGGTAAGACGACCACTACCAGCGCCGGCTCGAGTGGCCCGCCCCCGGCGACCGAGACGTTGGGCGGTGACCCCGCAGCGGGTGCTGCCGTCTGGTCGAGCGCGGGCTGTGCGTCGTGCCACACGATGAAGGCGGCGGGTGCAACCGGGCAGGTTGGCCCGAACCTCGACTCGTCCGCGCCTGGGCAGGACATCGTCATCCAGCGGGTGACGAACGGCATCAACGTGATGCCGGCGTTCAACACGTCACTCTCCGGAGGGGACATCAAGAACCTCGCCGCGTACGTGTACAAGTCCACGCACGCGTAGCAGAAGCGGTTCGACGAGCAGTTGACGAGGCCGGGGGAAACCCCGGCCTCGTCTTTTCGTGTCGTCGTTACACGCGACGTACACTGCAGCCGTGCGACTCGAAGGGACCGCGCGCCGTGTGCTCTGCGCGGGGATCCTCGCCGGAACAGCGGCGACAGCCGTGAGTTGCGGCGGCGGTAAGACCGGCACAGAGTGGCCGCTTCCGAACCGGGATCTTTCGTCGACGCGCGCGCAGGCCGGCAGTGCGATCGGCCGCTCGAACGTTGGGACACTTCACCTCGCGTGGAGGTTTCGGATCAAGGCACCCCCTGGCCCCGATGGTGCGTTCACCATGACCCCGGTGGTGGCCGGCGGCGTCGTGTTCGTCCAGGACATGAAGAGCAACGTCTTCGCCCTCGATCTCGCCACCGGCGCTGTGCTGTGGCGGCGTCTCTTCTCGGCGGAGAATCCAGGGCCCGACGGCCTCGCGGTCGTCGGGGACCGGGTCTACGGTGCGACGGACGCAGCCGCGTTCGCTCTCTCGGCGAAGACGGGACGCATCGTCTGGAGACACTTCCTCGTGACCGAGGTCGACCGGTATATCGACATCGCGCCGCAGGTGGCCGGCGGGATCGTCTTTCTGAGCACGATCGGTGAGCCGCCGAACGGCCGCGGGCACCTCTACGCCCTCGATGCGGCGACGGGGAAGGTGCTGTGGAAGCTGGACACGATCAAGGGCCCCTGGCGTGTTCCGGCGGAGGCCGGCGGCGGAGGAGCGTGGTACGCGCCCGCAGTGGACGGGAGCGACGTCTTCTGGGGCACCGCAAACCCGCTTCCATGGGGCGGCACGCGAAAATGGCCGAACGGCGGCGTGTTCGAGGGGCGAGCGCTCTACACCGACTCGCTGATGGTGGTCGACGGCAGCAGCGGAAAGCTGCGCTGGTACGACCAGGTCACTCCGCACGACGTTCGTGACTACGACTTTCAGCTGTCGCCGATCCTCGGCAGTGCCGGGAAGACACCGGCTGTTTTCGGTGCCGGGAAAGCTGGCATCGTGATCGCTTGGGACCGGGCGACACACCGGCGGATCTGGCAAACCGAGGTCGGCCTTCACCGGAACGACAAGGGCCCGCTCCCGACGCATCTCGTGTCGGTCTGCCCGGGTCTCTTCGGCGGAGTGCTGACGCCGATGGCGTATGCCGAAGGCAAGCTCTTCGTGCCGGTCGTCGACCTGTGCATGCGGGGGAGCGCGTACGGGTACGAACCGCTCGAGAAGGTCGATGTCGCGGGCCGCGGAAGCGGCGAGCTCGTCGCCCTCGACGCCGCGACTGGGAAGCCGGTGTGGACGCGTCGGCTTTCACAGCCGAACTTCAGCTGCGCTACGGTGGCGGACGGCGTCGTGTTCACCGGGACCTTCGACGGGAGACTCTACGCCTTCGACACCCGAAACGGAGCGAAGCTCTGGACCGGCTCGATGAGGGCAGGGCTCAACGCATGCCCCGCGGTCGCCGGTGGGACGTTGCTCGTCGGCGCAGGCGTGCCGAAGGACGGCGGGGTACTCGAAGTGGCGGCGTTCACCGCCGGCTAGACGAAGCGGCTCAGGAGACGATCAGCGTGCCGTGGAACCCCTTCTTGCCCTTGTCGAGCGGGCTCGTCCAAGGGAAGGTTCCGCGCTTCGCCGCGGTGTGAAACAAGTGTCCGACACCGCCCGGCTTGACCGGCTTGACCGTCTTGCCGAAGATCGAGAAGCTGTGCGGCTTCTTGCCGCGGTTGACCACGTTGAACTTGAGGAAGTCGCCACGGGGGATCGTTCCGACGTACGGAAGGAAGCCCACGGCTGAGCCCTGGTAGGGGATGACGAGAGCCTTCTGATCGGTCATGAACACCTCGATCAGCATCGTCTTCGTCGGGAGTGTCGTCCGCGCGGAAGCGAGCGAGGTTGCGGGCAACGCCAGCGCGGCGGCTGCGATGAGGGTGACTGCGCGCACGTTCAGCATCGGGACACCGCGGCTTCTCCGGGAACCCTCAGGGCCTCAGACGATGGTGATGTAGCCGTGATAGTTGACCTTCTTCCCCGTCGTGCTCGTCCAGAGGAAATTCCCTCGGACCAGCGCTGCCTGACGGAGGTGGGCCTTGGCGCCAGGCTTCAACGGCGGGGTCTTCTTGCCGAAGACCGAGAACGTCTGGACCTTCTTACTGCGGTTGAGCACGTTGATGCTCATCAGGTTTCCGCGAGGAATCGTGTCCGGGACGGGGATCAGGCCGTTGTGGTTCTTGGCGCCTCCCCACTTGCCGATCGTTACCCGCTGATCGGTGATCAGCACGAAGACCAGCATGTACTTCCCGGGAGTGGTCGTTCTTGAAGCCGGGAGAGAGGCGGCCGGGAACATCGACGCCGCTGCAATTGTCGCGGCGATCGCGAGAATCATCGCGCGAACTTTCATTCCGTGAAGCTCCTTCCGTGCATACGCCGTCCCCTCAAAAAATCGTAGCACCGTGGATAGCGGTCGCAGAGGCCGCTCCGATCAGAGGATGTCCTTGTTGACGAGGTTTCCGCTCTTGTTGTCGAAGCAGAGGCTGTAGAGCGCGATCGGCTTGTCCCACCACTCGTAGCACTGGTGCTTGTAGGCGTCATGATAGGTCTGGTACGGCTTCGGCCAGTTCTTCAGGGTGCCCGTGTTCGTCTGGCCGATGGCCGCGTTTGCGAAGAGTTGGGCGTACGCCTGGTGTGACGGCGCCGCCGCCGTCTTTCCGCGAGTGGTCAGAGCGACGACAACCCCGACGATGAGCGCGATGCCGAGCACTACCGCGGCGCCGATATAGGCCTTCTTGTGCGTCCCGCTCATGATCTAGGCGACCCTCCCCGGTTCCGATCCACGTGCGCCCGCAGGCGTCGGCGAATGGTAGCCCAGCGAGTTGCGTTCGGGCACACCTGAGGCAGCCCACTCGACCGAATACTTCAGACGCGATAGTTTCTTGCGGTCGGTCTCGTCGACGCGAACCGGTCCTCACTGTTTGCCGCGAGCCGCTTCGCTTGCTTCGAGGGCGCAACAGGGCTATGATCGACCGGTTATTCCAAAAAAGGGAGCCGGTCAGGGTTCCCGCGGTTAGGGAGGGTAGCTCTTACATGCGCAGACTTCTGTTCCTGGTCGTTGCGACCGGTTTGCTCGGTGCCACGGTTGTGGCATTGGCGACTGCGTCGCATACGGCAAAATCGGCGGCTCCGTCGACGCTCGCGGAGACCGCTTGGCCGTGGGAGGCGAAGGGGTCGATTCCGGCCGGCACGACCGACAACAACTGGGAGCACGGCAAGGGTGACCTTGGCGACACCCAGTTTTCGTACTTGAAGCAGATCAACACCGGCAACGTTGCGAGCCTGAAGGTCGCGTGGGCGAACTCGTACGCGGCTCCCGATTATTCGGGTGGCATTCAGGGCTCGCCGATCGTCGTTTCGGGCAAGAACAAGAACTTGCCGATGGAGTCGGGGACGATGTTCCTGTCGGCGGCGAAGGGGATCGTTGCGATCGACCCGTCGACCGGCAAGGTGTTGTGGCAGTACATCGGCCCGAACCCGAAGCCGAACACGCCTGGTGGTGCGCCTGCTGCGCAGCTGCAGTACGGCAACACGACGAAGGCGATCTCGTACTGCAACGGTGAGATCACGACCGGGCAGCAGGACGGCTCGATCGCGGCGATCAACTCGAAGACGGGCGCGCCGATCTGGACGAACCAGGTTTCGGCGGTGTCGGAGTTCGCCGGCCATACCGGCCAGACGAGCCCGGTGACCGACTGTGACCCGACGGCCGGCCCGAACCAGGATGGCCTCGTGTTCGGTGGCCCGAACGGCAGCTCCTCGCCGCTTCGCGGTCACATGGACGCGATCGACCTGAAGACGGGCCAGCTGGTCTGGCGCTGGTTCACGACGCCTGACCCGACCCAGCTTCCGTACATCCTCACCTGGGGCAACCCGGCCGAGGCTGCGCTGGGTGGCGGTGGCACGTGGGGCTCGAGCTCGATCGACCAGGGTCTCGGCCTGATCTGCTCGGAGACCGGCAACGCGTACGCGCAGCTTGGCCGGCAGCCGGGTGACGAACTACTGGACGGCGAGCCACTTCTGTCTCCGCGAGAACACCGGGGAGCTGGCGTGGTTCTGGCAGGAGGCCCATCACGACAACTGGGACCTCGACCATTCGCATCCGCCGATCCTGTTCAACACCTCGATCAACGGGAAGACGTACCCGGCGATCCTGAACTGCAACAAGGTCGCGAACTGTGAGGTGCTCGACCGCCGGAACGGCTCGCCGCTTCCGAACTTCCCGATGAAGGAGACGAAGGTTCTCGACTACTCGGGCAAGGGTCTGGCGCTGAACAACGAGACGCCGACGCAGCCGTGGTTTGGTTGCAACCAGGCTCAGCTTGGTGTGAACGGTGTCCCGGCTGCTCAGGCGGCGTCGGTGCAGTACGGACAGACGATGCCGAAGGGCACGACCTGTGCGATGTCGTACCTGATCATGCACGCACCGACCGACGCGTCGGCTGCGTGGGCGTATCCCGACCTATCCGGTCGCGCCTGATGGGAAGCCGATGGTCGCGAGGCCTGCGTTTGTCTCGACCTACAGCGACTCCTACAGCGTGAACCCGACCTGCTCGTGCGGTTACAACTACAACCGCTCGACCTATGACGCAGCGCACAACGCGTTCATCGGTTGTGGGAACGGGAACATGACGGCGCAGATGAACGCGTCGGCGACCGACTGGCACAAGAGCTCGACCGGCGGCACGCTCGGCGGTGTCTGGATCACCTCCGTCGACATGTCGAAGAACACGATCAACTGGCAGCGGTTCTTCACTGGCGCCAAGTACGTCAACGGTGTCCAGACTGCCGGTGTCAACCAGGGCTTCACCGACGGTGCTTGGTCGAAGGGCTGCTACGGCGGCAACTTCTCGACCGCCGGTAACCTCGTCTTCGTGACGGCGTGGGGTGACAGCACCCGCTCGATCGCGACGCTGACGAAGGCCGACAAGCCCTTCGGCGGCACGATCGCCGCGTTCAACTCGGCGACCGGTGAGGGCCCGCTCTGGACCTACCAGGCGCCGGGCTACATCAACGGCTCGGGGATCACCTACTCGGTGAACGGCAAGCAGTACGTCGCCGTCTACAGCCAGGCCCCCGTCCAGGGAACACCGCTCTACACCGGGCATGGAGAGGTGCTGACCGCCTTCTCCCTCTAAGCCCGAAGCACTACGAGCCACCCATGGTTCGGTGTGCGAGGCCCTTCGGGGCTTCGCACACCGAACCTTTTGTTTTTCCGTGGCGGAACGCGGGTTTCGAAGGGGCAGCTCGCCTGTGGGGGCTGGTACGATTGCTGTGTCTTGGGGCGCGTTTTCGGCTTGATTGTTGGCTCTCTCGTCGCACTCATCGTGGTCGGCGCGCTGACGGCGTGCGGCGGCGGCGGGAAGAGCAAGAACGAGACCGCAGCGCAGCTCTACGCGCAGGAGATCCGGATGGGTCAATTCGAGACCTACGCGCCGGGCACCGACCAGGACGTGCTCGACCGGAGCAGCACCGACGTGACCACGACGATCAGGCCGCTCGGTCACGACCACTACGTGCTCTACATCCAGAACACGAGTGACGTCGGCTTCATCAACACGCTGCGCTGGCGGGCGAACGGGACGGCCGGTCTCGGCGGCAACACGAGCGCTGCGCGGCTGATCAAGGTCGTCAACTCGAGCAGCGGAGACTGCGGGCTTTCCGATCCGAACACGATTTCGTGCACCGGGCTGACGATTCACCCTCCGAAATGCACCTGCCGGCCGGGCGGGACGCTGTCGGTCGAGTTCATCGCCAAGCCGACGGTCAAAGAGCCTCCTGGAGTGACGCTCGCGATCATGCAGAACAGCCGCACGATTCTCGGCAACATGACGCCGGTGCCGTACCACATCCCCTCGTACATCGGGCAGGCGACGAACGCTGACCTGCCTCTCTGCACAACCGGACAGCAGAGCACGAAGTCACGCCCCTGCGTCCATGCCAATTAGGCGCGCAAACGCCATGCGCCTCGTGATGGTGGGCGTTGCGGCTGTCGCGCTCTTGGCCGGGTGCGGAGGCGGGAAGGTGGATGCGGGCGGCTTCACTTCCAGCCAGTTCACCGCGGCAAAGAACGCTCTCGGCGTCCTCGGGCCGACCGCCGTCTACGACAACGCGCTCAAGACGTCGCTCACATTTGCCTCGCCGCCGACGAACTGCGTCGTCCACATCGAGAGCACCAAACCGCTGACGTTCAGGCTCTTCATGACGTGGATCCCGGACCAGAGCAAGCTCGGGAAAGGGACCGAGCGGCCGTACTCCTGGCTCTCTGCCGTGATCGGAACGAACGGCCTGAAGGGCGACTACTCGTTTCACTCGGGCAACGAGGTAAGCGAGGCAGCCCTGAAGGCGCAGTACGGAACCGTCTTCGACAAGCCGGTCGAGAAGTGCCTGGTGCTCGAGAACCGGCGCTTCGGCCTGCTGCCCTCGTAGCCTCCCGCGTTAGCCCGGCTGCCTCGCCGGGGCCGGGTTCCGTGCAGCACGTTTCGGGAATCGCGCCCGGAGGCGGGCGATCGCTTGCCTGATCTCCGTTCCGGCGAAGAGTCGCAGCGCAGCGCCGAGCCCGCGGTGGATTCGGGGCAGCACGAGCAACAGCGGCAGCAGGGCAAGAAGCGCGATGTAAGGCGCCAGCGTCCGCGTCCGTACGGTGCGGCCCTGCACCTTGGTCGGCCCGCTCCCCGCTGCATTCCTGATCGCCTGCGCGGCAGCGCCGAGGGAGCCCTCGCCAAACGACCGCCCGCCGGCCGCGTCGGCGAGAGAGGCGATCGCCTGGGCGCTTTCCGGGATGCGTGTGGTATCCCTGTTCGGCAGAGCCGTTCGCGTCGAACACGCCTTCGTTCGCGCCCCGCACGTGCACGAGCACGATGCGCACCCCGGGCCCGGCCTTGAGGTTGTGCGCGACGCTCGCCGGGTCGAACGCGACGCCTTCACCGTCGGTGAGGACGACCGCGACGCGGCGTTTGGCCGATGGATCGAAGAAGTTCTGGGTCCCGAGCGAACCCAGTGCGCCGAGCGACGTCGCGAGGACGTTGGAGCTCACAGGCGGCGGCTCCTCGATCTTGACCGTGCGATCGAGCGTCTGCTGGAAAACGTTGCGATCGGGGTTCGGGAAGAGGTTCGGCACGACTCTGTCTGTGAGCGTCGCGATGCCGGCCGGCACCTCCGGGATGGCGTCACGGAGCGCGAGCGCCTCTTTCCGTGCCCGGGCGAGCCGGGTGGGTGATCCGGCTGCGCTCGAGGCCAGCATCGAGCGCGAAGTATCGAGGACGAAGAACGCCTGCGCGTCGGTACGGACACGCGCGCTCTTCGTCGATCGCAGGGCGGGCTGTGTGGCGGCGAGACCGAGCAGCAACGGCACTGCGACGAGCGCGGCGACGTGACCGGCCCGGCTGACGGGTGGTGGGGGTGCGAGACCGAGGTCCTGTCTCGCAGCTCGTTCGCGACGCGCCGCGAGCGCGAGCCCGGCAAGTGGAAGCGCGAGCGCGAGCATGGCGAGGCCGCCGGCGGGGGTCAGGAAGACGAGCGTGGCGATGACCATCAGCGAGCTCACCTAGTAGCCCTTCCCCGGCAAGCCGCCGCCGGTTCCCTTGTGGCCCTTCGCGGCCGAGGACTGCGATGCCGAGCCGCCGGAACGAACGCCGCGGGCGACGAGCTGGCGCTGCAACCACTCCAGGTTGAACTTCGCATCGGCGTTCGTGGGGTCGAGCTGGACGGCCGATTGGAACGCGGCCACGGCGCGCTCCACGGGAGCCGGCTGGCTTGTCCCGTGTGTCTGCGAGTCGGAGAACGCCAGGATGCCGAGCAGGTTGTCGGCGAGCGAGTCGCGGGCCCTGTCGTGGCCGCGGGCGAGCCGCGTCAGCATGATCTCGACGTCTGCGCGTGCTCTGGCCTCCGAGAAGCCGTTGTCGAAGCCGTTTCCGAGTGCATGCACGGCGACGAAGGTCTGAACTGCCCGCCGGAGTGCGACCTGGTCGGAGATTCCGAGGAGTCCCCGAGTCACGCCCGACGGAAGCAGCGTCTGCGGGTTCCAGGACGCGGAGGTCGGTTGCTGGACGAAGCGGGCATCCCCGTTTCGCAGGTCGTTCTGCCAGCTGCGCACGTCTGACGCCAGCAGAGCCAGGAACACGGCCGCGACGAGCATGACCGCGGCGAGCGCAATCCGCCAGCCGCGCGTCACGCCGGAACCTCCGCGCTGCTGCCCCAGCGCAGGCGCGCGGAACGCAGCTCGTTGACCGCGAGCAGCGAGGCGACGGCGATCGCGAGGACGACGAGCAAGGTCGGGAAGCTCGCGTGCGGCGCCGCGGTTGCGGACGGATGCTCGCCGGGAAGCGCCGCCGGGATGATCGAAGACGCCGTGCCGATCAGCCGCGCGAAATAGGCGGCATCGTTCGGCGCGGCGTTCAGGGCGATGATCCGGAGCTTGATTCCGTCGCGGTGGTAGGCCTGGAAGACCCCGGGCAGCCGCTGCTGGTCATTTGGGTCGTCGGCGAGGTCGCTGATCAGGACCACCGCAGGGTGACGGGCGTGGTTCGAGACCTCGATCTGGCGGGCCAGCTCGAGGCCCCGGGAAATCTGGGTGCCGCTTGTGAACGAGGCTGTCCACGGGTTCGTCGGATACGTCGGCTGCTCGCCGGGCACGACCTGAGTCGGCAGCGTGAAGTAGCGAACGAGTGGTTTGAGTGCCGACGCCGGAGTTCCGGGCGGCAGTGCCTCGTACGCCGAGGTCGAGAAGACGACGAGCCCGTAGCGCCCGCCTCTTGCCACGAGCTCGCGGAGGGTTTGACCGATCCGCGAGTACGTGTCCGACGAGATGCTGGCCGAGAGGTCGAGCACGACCACCCCGCCGGCTTTGGGTGAGACGAGCGGCTGCTTGTTGAGCTGCGGGTGGCGCGCCGCCGCGGCCGCGGCAAGGACGAGGGCGACCAGAGCGACGCTGAGGACGACGCGCACGACGATCGTGCGAGCAGCGATTCGGGCGAGCCCTTGCGCGCCGCTGTACGGGAGCCAGCTCATTGTCCGGCCCTCGTGGTGTCTTCGATTTCGTCGGCGAGCTCGAGCGCCTTGTCGGGCGTTGGTGGATCCTCCGACCAGGCGACGTCGCTTGCCGTGCCGGCGAGTGCGGGGATGCCTTCGCTCTCGAGCGTCGCTGCGAGGAGCCCGAGCGCTTTACGGCGGTCGGCGGGATCGGGCCGGCCGGCGGCGTCGCGCGTGTAGGCAAGCGCGGCCTGAAGCGGTGTGAGGGAGACGCGGGCCCTCTGCCGGCGGCGCTCGACGAGTCGTACGAGCTCGAACCCGATCAGTGCGAGCGCTCCGATCGCCAGAAGGCCTGCGACGGCGGTGAGCCCTCCGGCGAGGGCACCCGGCGAGACGGCGAAGGTGGCGGCCGGCATCGACGTGGCGCGCCGGAAGTGAGTGGTCGCGACGTCGCGTGGCTGCAGACGCGTCGCGACGAAGGTGATGGGCCACGCTGCGGTCTCCGTCAACGTCTCCGTGCCCGCCTTGGCGTTGACGGTGACAGGCGGCAGCTTGAGGACGTATGGCTTGTCGAGTGGCAGGCAGGCGTCCGAGACGCACTGGAGCGAGTAGCGGTAGTGCAACGTCTTCTGTCTCCCGGCGCCGGTTCTGGTGACGACTGCCGGCCCGGTCTGAACGTACGGCTCGAAGCTCGGCGTGACGCGAACGCTGCCTGCCGAGACCGCGGCCGGGTCGATGCCGACAGCGACCTCCGCTGTCAGCACGTCGCCGTAGAACACGGGGTGTGGGTCGAGCGAGGTGCTGACGGCGAGGCGATCCGAGGGCGCCGGCCCGCCGGAGGACGTTCCAGCCCACCAACCGAGCCCCGTCCCGACGACGAGCACCGCGACGCAGCACGCCGCCGGCCACGAGGCACGCGATGAGCTGCCGTTTGCTCACCGGCGGTTCCTCTGGTCCCGTCGCTGCTCGGCCCAGTCGAGGAACGTGCGATCGACCTCGGACGGGTCGCTCGTGTCGACGAGGACCGGGTCGAGCCCGAGCGCGAAGAGCTCCGCGTGGAGGTCTCGGTGGCGGCGCTCGTTCGCCTCGCGGCGTGCGCGTGCCTCCCGGCGCGTCAGTCGGACCTCGAGCACCTGTCCGTCACGCGGGTCGGCGAGCGGGAGCACGAGCGGGCCGACCTGCGGGAAGCTCTGCTCCCAGATCGGGTCCTGGACGATCACCGGAACGACCTCCCAGCGCCGGGCGGCGGCTGTCAGCCAAGCCGACTCGGGTGGCAGTGGGCCCAGGAAGTCGGAGATGACGAACACGAAGGTTCCCGAGGAGAGCTCGCTGCGGAACCGCGGCAGGAATTCGAGCGCGCGGGTCAGGCCGTCTTCGGGGGCGTCATAGCCTGGTTCCTCGCGGTCGCGCGCGTCGATCCGCTCCCAGACGGCGCGACCGCTCGGTGGAAGCCAGAACGGCTCACCGCTCCGCTCGTCGCTGCCTGCGTAGTCGATGTAGGCGACCGCCGCATTCGCGGCCTCCGCACTCTGGACGATCAGCTCCGTCGTCGACCGGACGACAGCCGGCTTCGAGAGCCACGGGAAAGGTGGGGCGTAGATGCCCATCGACGGCCGCCGGTCGTTCAGCACGACGACACGTGGAGCCTCGTCTGCGTACCGCTCCCGCACGACGAACTCGTCGCGTCCCAGTGCCGTCGAGAGGCGCGCGCTTGCGCGCCAGTCGATGGTCGAGACGGGGTCGCCGCGGACGTACAGGCGCGACCCCGCGACGTCGGATCCGTGACCACGCCGAAGGCTCGGCGACCCGCCGAACGGCAGCCCCGAGAGCCGGTACTTCGGGACGAGTGGGAACGTGGTGCGGTTCCTGACCGGCACGGCCTGGAGTCAGACGGTGGCCGCGGCGTCCTGGGCCGCGGGCTCCGCAGCGACGTTCTCGGTCACCCAGTCCGGCCGCGGCGCCGGGACGCGCCCGATGCACTGCGCCTGGATCTGGCGAAGCGTCTCCTCGCGGGTCAGGTTGCGCGTCTCCGCGAGGTACGACGGAGCGAGCATCAGCCGGTGGCCGAGGACAGGGATGAAAAGCTGTTCGACGTCCTCGGGGAGCACGTAGGTGCGGTCGTGCAGGAGGGCCCACGCGCGCGCTGTCTTGACGAGCGCGAGAGAGCCGCGGACGCTTGCGCCGACCTCGACCTCCCGGAGCGCGCGGGTTTCTCGCACGAGCCGGACGATCCACTCGTCGAGGAGCGCGTCGACGTAGACCTCCTCGCAGGCGAGGCGCAGCTTGCCGATCTCGTCCTTCGTGACGGCGGGCCCGAGGCCGTCGAGGGGATGGCCGTGGCGCTGCTCGCGCACGATCCGGATCTCCTGCTCCTCGCCTGGATACCCGAGGCTCGTGCGGAGGAAGAAGCGGTCGAGCTGCGCCTCCGGGAGCGGGAACGTGCCCTCGTACTCGATCGGGTTCTCCGTCGCCATCAGGAGGAAGGGGTCGGGAAGCCGACGCGTGACTCCGTCGACGGTCACCTGGTGCTCGGCCATCGCTTCGAGCAGCGCCGACTGGGTCTTCGGCATCGCGCGGTTGATCTCGTCGACGAGGATGATGTTCGCGAAGAGCGGGCCCGGGCTGGAACTCGAACTTGCGCTGCTCCTGATTGAAGACGCTGAGGCCCGTCACGTCGGTCGGCTGCAGGTCGGGCGTGCACTGGACGCGCGACGGGATGGCGTTCTCGATGCTCCCCGCGATCGCGCGCGCAAGGACGGTCTTCGCGGTCCCGGGCACATCCTCGAAGAGCACATGACCGCCGCTGACGAGCGCGGACAGCACGAGCCGGATCTCCTCGCTCTTGCCGTGGATGACCGTCTCGATGTTCGCGATCAGCCGCCCGACGATGTCGGCGCCGGCAGCGGTCAACTGCTCGTTCGGCTGCGGCGCGCTCACACTCCTATCTTACGCGGGCTTCGCGGGTTACTCGTGGGGTTTTCGCTGCTCGGGGAGGGCGATCTGGCCATTCGACACCGTCACGAGCCCGTCGGCGGCCAGCGAAGCCACCGCTTCGCCGTCATCCGTGCCCGTTCCCGACGCGACCGCGCGCAGCGCCCGGGCCCGCCGCTGGCGGAACGAGCCCTCGAACGCGGACTGCTTTCGAAGAGGCTCGTAGCGGTTCCCGCGCGACGGGCAGGCCTCCGCGAGCGGGCAGGAGTCGCAGCGTGGGACGCGTGCGAGGCACACGGTCGCGCCGAGGTCGAAGAGGGCCTGGGCGCACGAGGCGTCGAACTGCGCGCCCGTCCGCTCCTGGACGCGACGAATGTTCGTGTCGACCGGAAGCACGTCGGCGCCGAAGGCGAAATTCGCGACTGCGGCAGCTGTGTAGGCGCCCGACGCCCGGCAGTTCCGTCAGGTCATCGGGCCAGCCGCGCTCCGCGACGACGCGCGCTGCCCGTTGGAGGTTGACCGCGCGGCGGTTGTAGCCGAGGCCCTGCCACTCGACGATCACGTCGGCAGTCGAGGCTTCCGCCAGGGCCGCCACTGTCGGCCAGCGCCCGAGGAAGCGCAGGTACCGCGGAATCACGCGGTCGACCTGTGTCTGCTGCAGCATCACCTCGGAGACGAGGATCGCGTACGGATCCTGAGTGTGGCGCCACGGTAGGTCCCGCCCGACACGGCTGTACCAGGCGAGAAGGAGGGACTCCATGGGGAAACGATCCTACGCTGGCTACGTTTGATGACGTGACGCAGTCCACGTGAGCCCCGCGTTTACACCGACAGTCGCGTTCCTCCTGGTTCTTCTCGGGCTCGCCGTTGGCACGTTCGGCACGCTGGTCGGGGTTGGCGGCGGATTCCTGCTCGCCCCGATTCTGCTCGTCGTCTATCCCGATGAGTCGCCGCAGACGATCACGGCGATCAGCCTCGCGGTGGTTCTCGTAAACGCAGTCGCTGGATCGTTCGCCTACGGGAGGCAACGGCGGATCGACTACCGCAGCGGGATAGCGTTCGGGCTCGCAGGTGTTCCCGGCTCGATCATAGGGGTGTTCCTCGTAGGGATCGTGCCGCGGCGGCCCTTCGACGCGATGTTTGCCGCAATACTGCTCGGCGCCGGGTTATGGCTGCTGTTCAGGCCGCAGGTCGAGCATCCTCCGTTCCGTCCTGGCAGCTCCGGCGCACTGCGCGAGCTCGTAGATCGTCGTGGCCGACGCTACCGCTACCGCGTTCGGGTCGTTCAGGGCGCTCTGTTCGGCGTTCTGGTCGGGTTGCTCTCGAGCTTCCTCGGTGTCGGTGGTGGCATCTTCCAGGTTCCCGTGATGATCGGGTACCTGGGATTCCCTGCCGCAATTGCGACTGCCACCTCCCAGCTCGTGCTGGCGATTCTCGCCGGCGTCGGAACCACAACCCACGTCTTGAGTGGAGGCTTCGCGCACGGGCACGGGCTCCGGCGTACCGCGAGCCTGTCCGCCGGTGTCGTGGTCGGCGCCCAGCTCGGAGCACGGCTGTCGCTCATGATCTCGACGTCCCTCGTGCAGAAGCTACTCGCGCTCGCAATGATCGCGGTCGCGATCAGGCTCGGCGTGGGCGCGATCGGCTGAGCGCTGCTGAGTCTGGCTTCTCTACAACCGCTGGCTCACGCGTGTCCGAACCTCACGTCGGGGAGGATGCGGTCGAGCCAGCGTGGCAGCCCCCAGGCCCAGGTGCCGAGGAGGCGGAGGGCAACCGGGATGAGCACGAGCCGGATCAGAAGGGCGTCCAGAAGAACGGCGACTCCGAGGATGACACCCATCTCCTTCGGTGGCAGCGGGCCGGAGAGGGCGAAGGTGAAGAACACCGCCACCATCACTGCGGCTGCGGCGAAGATCACCCGTCCGGAATGGGCCAGGCCGCCGATCATTGCCTCCTTCGGGTCGTGTGCTCGATCGTAGTGCTCTTTTGCCGAGGAGAGCAGGAAGACGGTGTAGTCCATCGAGATCGCGAAGATCATCGCGAAGAAGAACACAGGACCCCAGGCGTCGACGAACCCCTGCGACTCAAAGCCGAGTAGTCCGGCGCCATGGCCTTCCTGGAAGATCAGGCGTGCAACGCCGAATGCTGCCCCGACAGCGAGGAGATTGGTGACGACACCAACTGCGGCGATCACCGGAGCTTGGAGTGCGAGCAGGAGCAGCAGGAACCCGAGGACGAGCACGACGCCGATCACGAGCGGGGTCTTCGTCGCGAGTGCCTGTTCGAGGTCGTGGTTCTCGGCCGTGGCGCCGCCGACGAGCACGTCGCCGGGGAGCGCTGCTCGGAGGCGGCCAATCGTCGCTCCGACCGCCTTACTCGATGGATCGGCCCTCGGTATGGCCTGCACCATTTCAAGGCCGTGGGCGCCGCGCTGCACGGGCGTGACACTGGCGATGCCGGCGTCGGCCTTCACTATCGCGACCGCCCGTTCCAATGCGAGTGCAGGCCCGACGACCTGGAGTGAGCCAGGCGCGCCGGGCCCGAAGGCCGATTGCACGAGTTCGTACCCCTGGCGCGAGGTGTCGGTCTTCGGTACGACCTTGATCGAGGGCATCCCGGTCCTCAGACCGAGCACTGGGAGCGCGAGCACGACAAGCAGCACGAGTGCTGCGGTTCCGTAGAGCACCGGCCGCCTCCAGAGCCGTTCGGCCCAGGCTGCGAATGCGGGTGATCGGTGCTCGCCCGAGTGCACCCACTTCAGTGACAGCTTGTCGACCCTGGGTCCGAGCTTCGCAAGCACCGCCGGCAGGAGTGTGAGCGTTGCGAGGAGGACGAAGAGGACGGAGACCATGATCCCGAGAGCCATCGAACGGAACGCCGGGCTGGGCACGAGCATCACCGCCGAAAGCGAAATGAGAACGGTGGCGCCGGAGAAAAGCACAGCCTTGCCGGCTGTGTCCATCGTCACGGCGACAGCCTCGCGGGCCTCGAGCTTCGAGCCGAAGAATGCGCCACGGAAACGGTGCACGACGAAGAGCGCATAGTCGATCCCGAGCGCGAGTGCGAACATGAGCGCGAAGTTCATCGCCCAGATCGAGATGTCGAACACCCGCGTGCCGAGATACAGCGTCCCGGCCGAGGCGACGAGACCGAGGATCGTCAGCATCAGCGGCAGCCCGGCTGCCACGAGCGACCCGAACGCAAGCATCAGAATCACGAGCGTGACGGGCCACGAGAACAACTCCGACTTCATCATCGCCGTCCGGTTGGCCGTGTTGAAGTCCGACCACATTCCAGATGCGCCTGTGAGATTCACAGTGACGTCACCCTTGCTGGAAGCCGTCAGTTTGCGTTTGAGAGCGTCAGCTGCTGCGACCATCTCCGTTGTGGAACCTTTCGCCCCCGCGCTGACGAGGGCGGTATGCCCATCCTGCGAGATCGAGAATCCGGGGCGAGGCAGCGCGACCGAAGCGATGCGTGAGTCGTGCCGAAGAACTGCGGCGATGCGATCGACCGCCGCAGCGAACCGCGGATCGCCGACCTTCGCCGTGGGCGAATGCACGACGACCATCAACGCTGCACTCGACTGACCGCCGAAGTTCCGGTCGATCAGTCTCCGAGCTTGCACCGACTGCGACCCCGACGCCTCCCAGCCGGCACCGGACAGGGCTGTCTCGACCCGCGGCGCCAGCGCACCGAGCCCGACCGCCACGACCAGCCACGCGATCAGCACCGCGCGGAAATGATCGGCTGTCCAGGCGCCAAGCCGCCCGACAGGCCCCACGGACATCATCTGCATGAAGGCGCGTTCATCGGCCTGCCCCCGCGAGGATGGCGTTCAGCTCGGCCACCTGCTGCTGGACGCTGCCGCAGACGGCCTCGCAGAGCTCGAACACCCCGGCGTCCACGACGCGGTAGAAGACCTGCGTGCGCTCCTTTCGCCGGGCCACGATCCCCGCCTCGCAGAGAACGCTGAGATGCTTCGAGACGTTTTGCTGTGAGGCTCCCATTGCTTCCGTGAGCTCTTGCACACTCGCCTCCCCGGCGCGGAGATGATCGAGCAGCCTGATCCTCATCGGCTCGCCGATTACGCGGAAACGGCGAGCGATGAGTGCTACGAGCGCCTCGGGAAGGGGGTGCGGCAACGCCGAGGGACGTACTACGTTGGCCGAGCTCACGGTCGCAGCGGCTGGTGGGGAGCGACGGTATGGCGGTCCGTCGAGAGGCCGAGCAGCTTGTAGAGGGGGCAGACGCCGAGAACTGCAGTAACGGCCATCACCACAGCGACAGCGATCAGGATCAGGCCGGCGACAGAGCCGATGCCAACCACGAACGCAAGGATCAGGGCGAAAGGCGCCACGAGCACTCCGCGAACGAGGCGATCGGGGTTTCCAAGATTTCTGGTCATTTCAGGCTCTCCGTTTCGGGTAGGTCGGTGAAATCAGGTACGAGTGGTCTCGGGCGCGACATGCTCGGCGACGCTTGCGAGCGCCTGGTTGACGACGGTGCGGAGCAGCTCCTCCGCACCGGCTGGGGCGCGGTCTGCCCGGTTTGTTCTGCGCCCATCGTGGCGGCCTTGAATCGGTGTGCGAGAGCGCCGATGGGTGCGTCGTAGCTGCTCTCGAGGTGGGCGAAGATGTTGTCCTCGCCGATGATCACTGCGCCGTCTTCGGCTACGAGCGCGGGAATCGAACGTGACCCTGTCGCGGCGAAGAGCGCCTCACGCTGCTCGCGCTCAACCGGCACCTGGGATGCCACGTAGGTGACGTCCAGCTCGGTAAGGCGCTGTCGTACCCGATGTGATGCCGGGCACCACTCCGCCTGGAAGAGCCGTGGGAGTGTGCTGGTTGAAGCGGCAGGGATCATGGCAAGACTATATACAACTCTACAATTGTAGAACATCAGTAGTTGTTGCGGATTTGAGCGGCGTCAACTACCCAAAGCGATGCCGATCACACGGCAGACTCCAAAGAACGCTCAGCGCGCTTTGGAGAGCCGCACGGTCATGGATGTCCTGGTCGTGGCGGTGGTCGCCGGCGCGTTAGGGTGTGAGCGTGACGGTTGAGATGAGCTTCTCCGATCTCCGCGCGCTCTACGTCAACTGCACCCTCAAGCCGCGCCCGGCGATATCGAACACGCAGGGCCTGATGGATCTCTCCGTCGCGATCATGGAGAAGCAAGGCGTCACCGTTGACCAGTTTCGCGCCGTCGACTTCGATCTCGCGCCGGGCGTCTACCCCGACATGCGCGAGCACGGCGCCGCGACCGACGACTGGCCTGCCCTCTACGAGCGCGTCCAGGCGGCGGACATCCTCGTGCTCGGCTCGCCGATCTGGCTGGGCGAGAAGTCGTCCGTGTGCACGCGCGTGATCGAACGGCTCTACGGCAACTCGGCGGAGCTCAACGACGCCGGGCAATACGCGTACTACGGGAAGGTCGGCGGCTGCCTGATCACAGGCAACGAGGACGGGATCAAGCACTGCTCCATGAACATCCTCTACTCGCTCCAGCACCTCGGCTACACGATTCCACCCCAGGCCGACGCGGGCTGGATCGGCGAGGCCGGGCCTGGGCCGTCCTACCTCGATCCGGGCTCGGGCGGGCCCGAGAACGACTTCACGAACCGGAACACCACCTTCATGACGTGGAACCTGCTGCACCTGGCTCGCCTCTTGAAGGACGCGGGCGGCATCCCGGCGCACGGGAACCAGCGCTCGCTCTGGGACGCCGGCGCCCGCTTCGACTTCGAGAATCCCGAATACCGCTAGCCGCGGCCTAGACTCAGGGCGATGAAGGTCCGCTTTGCCCCAAGCCCGACCGGCTCGCTGCACATCGGCAACGCCCTCGGTGCCGTTGCCAACCGCAACTTCGGCGGAACGATGCTGCTGCGGATCGACGACACGGACCCGGCGCGGAACGTCCCGGGGGGCGAGGAGGCGATCCTCGGCGACCTGCGCTGGCTCGGGATCGAGTGGGACGAAGGCCCAGTCCGGCAGAGCGATCGAGCTGTGCGCTACCGCGAGGCCGCGCAAGGGTTACCCGAGCGGTTCCAGGGCATTCAGCTCTTGCGCGAGGACGGATCCGCCACGTACCACCTCGCGAGCGTCGTTGACGACATCGACTTCGGGATCACGCACGTGATCCGCGGCAACGACCACCGGCCGAACGAAGGGCTGCACCGTGCGCTGGCCGAGGCCATCGGCGCGAGGCCGCCCGAGTATCTGCACCACGGGCTCATCCTCGGCGAGGACGGGAAGAAGATCTCGAAGCGCGCGGAGGGCGGGTCGATCGAATCGCTCCGCGAGGAGGGGATTCCCGCCGAGGCCGTGCGTGCATACCTCGAGGAGCTCGGGCTGCCACGCCACGACGTGCACCTCGATCTCGAGCGAATCCGTTCGCTCTCGGTCGACGCGATCGCATCCATGCCGGACGACGAGCTCGCGGGGCGTGCCGGCGTTCCGACGAGTGTGGCACCGGCGCTGCGAGGAGCCCACGACCTGAACGAGGCCCGTGGCCTTGCGCGCACGATTCTCGAGCCGCCTTCCGTCTCGCTGCCTGACGAGCGGGAGACCCTCGAACGCTTCCGGGAGTTGCGGGAGGGCTCGAGCGGCGATCTCGACAAAGAGATGTCGAAGGAGCTGATACGGGAGCTGAAGGCCGTCGGTGGGCATCTGAGGGCTGTCAGGCGCGCGCTGACCGGCGCCGACAGCGGCCCCGAGCTCTGGACGGTCGTTGCCGCGCTGCCGCGCGACGAGACGCTGAGGCGGGTCGATGCGGCTCTTTGACACGTTTTCCAAGTCGCTCGTCGAGCTGCCGTCGCCGCCAGGCCCCGTGCGGATGTACTTCTGTGGCCCGACCGTCTACGCCCGGGCGCATGTAGGTAACGCGCGGCCGTTCGTCGTCGGGATGTGGCTGCGGTCGTGGTTGAGGGCGCGCGGCTACGAGGCGACGCTCGTCCACAACATCACGGACGTGAACGACAAGATCTACGACGCCGCCCCGGGCGCAAGCGCCGAGCTCGCCGAGAGAGCGACCGGCTGGTATCTGGAAGATGTCGGTGATCTCGGCCTCGGCATGCCGGACCACATGCCGAAGGCGACGGAGACGATCCCGGAAATCGTCGCGTTCATCGAACAGCTCGTCGAACGCGGATTTGCCTATTCCGTCGAGGGTGACGTTTATTTCCGTGTGGGCAGGTTCGCCGAGTATGGCCGGCTTTCCGGGCAGCGGCCGGATCAAATGGAGGATCTCGAGCCGAACCCCCGCAAGGAGGACGCACGGGACTTCGCGCTCTGGAAGGCGAACAAGCCCGGCGAGGACACGGCCTGGGACTCGCCGTGGGGCCGCGGCCGCCCCGGATGGCACATCGAGTGCTCGGTGATGGCCGAGGAGCTGCTCGGCGAGGCGTTCGAGATCCACGGCGGCGGGCTCGACCTCGTCTTTCCGCACCACGAGAACGAGCTTGCGCAGTCGCGAGCGCTCGGCCACCCGTTCGCCGGGATCTGGGCGCACAACGGGATGCTTCGGTTCACCGGCGAGAAGATGTCGAAGTCGGTCGGCAACATCGCGACGCTCCGGGAGGTGCTCGACGAGTGGGGGCGCGAGACGCTGCTGCTCTTCTTCCTGAGCGGCCACTGGCGCAAGCCGATCGACTTCTCCGAGGAGACCATGGCCCAGGCGGCGGCCCGCGCCGAGACGTTTCGGAACGCATTTCGGGAGCAGCCGGTTGCCGGTGGCGAACACGAGTGGCAGAGAGTCGTCGACGCCCTCGAAGACGACTTCGACACCCCCCGCGTGCTGGCTGTCGTCCACGATTGGGCATCCGCTCGGCATCTGGACCTGGTGCGCCGGGCTCTCGAGGTGTTCGGGCTCGGCTCGCTTGCCGACGAGCAGGTGGCGCCACCGGAGATCGTCGATCTGGCGGAGGAGCGGGTCGTGGCACGCGAGACGCGTGACTTCGAGCGCGCCGACCGGCTGAGGGAGCAGATCGAGGCTGCGGGGTGGGAGATGCGTGACGGCCAGGACGGGTACACGCTCGTCCCCAAGTCGTGACCGGCGACCTCGTCTACGGCCGCCAGGCCGTGCGGGAAGCGCTACGCGGCCGGCGCGAGGTGCTCGAGATCTGGGCGACCGAGCGGGCGAATGCGGGCGAGGAATGGCTTACTCAAGCGAAAACCAAGCTCGCGCAGGAGCGCGACCTGACAGAGCTCGCAGGGACGCGAGATCACCAGGGCGTCGTGGCGCGCGTCGAGCCGTACCGGTACGCGGACGCGTACGAGCTTGCGAAGGCAGACAAGCCGTTGCTTGCCGTGCTCGACCAGGTGACCGACCCGCACAACCTCGGCGCTGTCTGCCGCAGTGCCGAAGGGGCCGGGGCGACGGGGGTGGTCGTGCCCGCGCACGGCTCCGCTGTCGTGACTCCTGCGGTGGCCCGCGCGTCGGCCGGGGCCATCGAGCACCTCCCGATCGCCGTCGTCACGAATCTCGCCCGGTATCTCGAAGAGGTGAAGGGACCCGACCTCTGGGTGTACGGCGCTGCGGGAGACGCGCCGACGTCGATGTGGCAGACGGATCTCTCCGGCGGTGCTGCACTCGTCCTCGGCGCGGAAGGTAAGGGCCTACGCCCACTCGTTCGGCGGACGTGCGACGTGCTCGTCGCGATCCCGCTCGCAGGCATGGTCGAGTCGCTGAACGTGAGCGTCGCCGCAGCCCTGTTGTTGTACGAGGCCCGTCGCCAGCGTGGCTGAGTCTCCCGAGCCCTCGCTGTATCTCTTCGACGGGTTCAACCTGCTGCACGCAAGCCCCTTCGCCGACCCCCGGGAGCTCGTCGACGCGCTCGCGAGCTTCGTCGCGACTCAAGGGGCGCGCGGTGTGGTCGTGTTCGACGGTGTTGGCGAGGACACGGAGCGCGGGCCGCTTTCCGTCCGCTTCGTGCCCCATGCGGACACGCTGCTCGAACGCCTCGCCGTCGAGCACCGCGACCGAGAGCGGGTCGTGCTCGTCTCGTCCGACGTTGCCGTTGTCGAGACGGCCGGGCGCCAGGTTGGGAGCCTGTCGTCGCAGACGTTCTTCCGTGATTTCCGACCCGTCGAGCATCGCGACGACTCGCCGGCGGGCCTTGCGGGCAAGCTGGATTCGGAGACCCGAGCCCGGCTGGAGCGTCTCCGCCGAGGCGAGTGAGCGGGTCCACTGCAAGTTGTACTTGTGTTTCCTCTCAACCAGTGCTACTTTCACCTCAACTTCAGGGTGAGACTTCATCGTAGAGATGAAGATTCGAACCCGAAGAAACATGCCAACTACCAGGGAGATGCTTGGTGGCCGTTCGGACTGCGACAGCAACGAAGAGCCCGCAGAAAGCTCAACGAGAACTTGAGGATCTGCAGCTCGTGCTCAAGGCCCGGAACGGCGACGGCGTCGCGCTCGATGCGCTGATCCGCCGGTATCACACCTTCGTCCGGCTGAAGGCGAGCTCGTATTTCCTCGCCGGTGGCGACAGCGACGACCTCATCCAGGAGGGGTTGATCGGTCTCTACAAGGCAGTCCGCGATTTCCGCACCGACAAGGAGACGTCGTTCCGCTCGTTCGCGGAGCTCTGTGTGACGCGCCAGATCATCACGGCCATCAAGACCGCGACACGGTTCAAGCACGCCCCGCTGAACACGTATGTCTCGTTCAGCCACACGCCTGCAGGCCAGGAGTCCGACAGCGACTGCACGCTCGGCGACGCTCTGCCCGGCCCAGGGGTCCACGACCCGGCGGTCTGCGTGATCTCGACCGAGGAGCTGCAGAGTCTCGTCTTCTGTCTCGGCACCGGTCTCTCGCCGCTCGAAGCCGACGCCCTGAAGCTCTACATCGAGGGGTCGTCGTATGACGAGATGGCCGACGAGCTCGGGTGCGACACGAAGACGATCGACAACGCACTCCAGCGGGTCAAGCGCAAGATCTTGAATCACCAGCGCGAGCGCCAGGTCCTGCTCTAGGTTTCCCGCGTACCATTGGGTGCGCGCCGGAGTAGCTCAGTTGGCAGAGCGCAGCTCTTGTAAAGCTGATGTCGTGGGTTCGAGTCCCACCTCCGGCTTGCCAGCCGCCTGCGCGGCACTCGTCACCCGGCGCCGGCCGATCGGGTTGAATAGCCGCGTGAAGCTCGTCGTGGCAATCGTTCGGCCGGAGAAGGCCAACGACGTGCTCGAGGCGCTCTATCGCGCCGACGTTCGCGGTCTTTCGATGAGCCGTGTGCAGGGCCACGGCGGCGAGACCGACAAGGTCGAAACCTATCGTGGCATGACCGTGAAGATGGAGCTCTCCGAGAAGGTGCGATTCGAGGTTGCCGTCTCGAATCATTTCGTCGAGCCGACGGTGAAGGCGATCCAGGACGGGGCGCGCACCGGCGAGGTCGGCGATGGGAAGATCTTCGTGCTCGACATCGAGAAAGTCGTCCGTATCCGCACGGGTGAGGAAGACGCGGCAGCTGTGACCCCGGTCGAGTAGCCGCGAACGTGTCTCCTTCTCTTCTTGCCGCGGCGACTGCGCCCATCGATACCGGGGACACCGCCTGGATGCTCACGGCGACCGCGCTCGTGCTGCTGATGACACCGGCCCTCGGGCTCTTCTACGCGGGGCTCGTGCGCTCGAAGAACACGCTCAACACGTTCATGATGAGCATCGCTGCCATCGGCGCCGTGACGGTGACGTGGGCGATCGTTGCCTATTCGCTCGCGTTCAGCCAGGGGAACGGCTTCATCGGCGGCCTCGACAACGCTTTCATGCGCGGTGTCGGGCTCGATTCGACTCGCGGCCTCACGATCCCCGATCTGCTCTTCTTCGCCTACCAGGCGACCTTCTGCATCATCACCGCCGCGCTGATCTCCGGAGCGGTGGTCGAGCGGATGCGGTTTGGGCCCTTCATGGTCTTCATGGTTGCCTGGGCGTGCCTCGTGTACGCGCCGATGGCCCACTGGGTGTGGGGTGGCGGCTGGCTCGCCGACCACGGAGCGCTCGACTGGGCGGGCGGCGTGCCGGTGGAAATGGCGTCGGGCTTCTCCGCGTTTGCAGCCGCACTCGTCGTGGGCGCCCGAAAGGACTACGGCCGCCAGGCCGCGCTCCCGCACAACAGCGTGTACGTGCTCGTCGGCGCTGGTCTGCTCTGGTTCGGTTGGTTCGGCTTCAACGGCGGCAGCGCCTTGAACGCCGGCTCTGGCGCGGTGCTCTCGTTCACGAACACGCTGCTTGCACCGGCCGCGACGCTCGTCGTCTGGATCGTGCTCGACTTCGTCCGTGGCGGCAAGGCGACGGCGATCGGCGCAGCGACGGCGATCATCGTCGGCTGCGTGCTGATCACGCCTGCGGCGGGATACATCAGCCCGATGTCGGCCTTGCTCCTCGGGGCGCTCGGCGCGATTCCGAGCTACCTGTTCATCGTGTGGCGGCCGAGGACACGGCTGGACGAGACACTCGACGTTCTCGCGGCACATGGTCTCAGCGGCTTCGTCGGCATTCTGTTCATCGGCCTGTTCGCGCAGCTCTCCTGGAATGGGATCAGTGACGGGCTGCTCTTCGGCGATCCGAGCCAGCTTTGGGACCAGGCGCAGGCGGCGGTCTCCGCTCCGCTCTACGCCTTCGCCGGCACGTACGTGTTGCTGCGGCTCATCGCTCTCGCCGCGTCGCTCCGCGTCAGCGAGAAGGACGAGGGCATGGGCCTCGATGTGAGCCAGCACGGCGAGGAGGCGTACTCGCGCGGCGAGGGCGCCATCCTCGTGCACGCCGAGCCCTCCTGAGGTTTTCCTCGGGTCAGTCGGGTCGCGGCGTGCGGTCGAGCAGTGGCACGAAGAAGTGGGTGAGCGGGCCGATCGCGAGCGCGTAGACCAGCGTGCCGATTCCAACGGTGCCGCCGAGGAGCCAGCCCACCACGAGAACTGACGCCTCGAGCGACGTCCGCACGAGCCGGATCGAGCCCCCCGTCCGCCGTGAAAGCCCGAGCATCAGGCCGTCGCGGGGCCCGGGTCCCAGCCCCGCGCCGATATAGGCGCCGGTTGCGACGCCACCGAGGACGATGCCGAGCGTCATGCACGTCCAGCGGGCGGGTGTCCCGTGCGGTGCCGAAAACGTGCCCAGCACGACGTTCATCACGAGCCCGATCACGATGGCGTTCGAGATCGTTCCGACGCCGGGTCGCTGGCGGAGCGGGATCCAGAGAATGAGGACGGCGGCGCCGACGATGATCGACCATGTCCCGATTGCGAGCGACGAGTGGCGGGCGAGGCCTTGGTTCAGAACGTTCCACGGCTCGAGGCCGAGCCCGCTCAGGACGAGAAGTGATGACCCCACGCCGTAAAGGACAAGCCCTGCGTAGAGCTGCGCGAGCCGGCTTACGAGCCGCTCGCGAGCCGGCAACTCGACGACGGCTGGGAGGGAGGACATCCCCGTACGGTACGCAGCGGGGACGCTGCAGCCGATTTCCCGGCCGTCCGGCCCGCGCCGTACGGTCCGGTGATGCGCGTTCTCGTGCTCGCTTCAGTCGCGGCGGCGACTCTCGTCCTGGCGGGTGGGGTTGTCGCGCGTCCCGCCCCTCGGCCGCTCTCCGGGCCGACACTGATCGCGATCGACACGAAGGCGGGCTTCCGCAACTTCTTGCCGACTCGCATGCTGCCGGGCTTCACGTATTCAGGTTTTTCGTACGCAAACGGCGTCCTCCGGGTCAACTTCCGCAACAAGGCAGGCTGGGGCGTACAGTGGCGAGTCGGGCCGATGAGCGCCGGCTCGTGTGCAACGGGGATGCAGACGAGCTACCAGCTGGACGGCGAAAAAGTCTGGTGGGCGCAGAACTCGAAGAACCAGTTCGCATGGCGGTGTGTCTTCGGGCAGGACGGCAAGCCGCTCCGGCTCGAGGCGGCGAGCTCGATCCCGCCGACGAAGCTCGGCGCCACGGGCCTCGGCGTCGTCGCGGCATCCGCCAAACGCTACTGAGCCGGCCGTCAGGGTTGGTACTGCTGCTCGAGCGAGCAGACGGTGTCCACGTGGAAGCGGATCCAGAAGCCCGTATCCAGTGGCTCGAACAGCTTCACCGGATGCTTGCCGGCGACGAGCTGCGCGAGCGTCTTGACGCTGACCGGCGACCCTGTGAGGTACGCGTTGGGGGTCAGCACCTTCACGCGGGCCTTCGACGGCACGATGTAGAGGTACGTCCTGTGGCTCTCGTCGACGACGTAGTTGTCGTTCGGAACGGGCTCGCCTGGCGCAACGACGCCGTCTTGCGCGGCCGCGTCGTTGGCGGTCGCCCCGAGCGTGAACCAGGCGGGGTCGAATCGCAGCACGTAGTGGTCACCAACGCGTGCGAGCGAACGCAGGTGCCCGAACGCGCGCTCGTCGCCGCACGGCGCCCGGGCCGTGGTCGTGGTGGTGGTGGTGGTGGTCGGTGCCGTGCTTTTCTCCTTGCCGAAGTAGAGCGCGGCGAAGACCGCCGCGGCGACTATTCCGGCGACCGCGACGGCCGCGAGAATCACGAGCGCGCGGCGCACTAGCGACCACTATTCGCCGATCGCCTTCATGACGACCCGCTTGCGTCTGCGGCCGTCGAACTCGGCGTAGAACACCTGCTCCCACGTGCCGAGGTCGAGCCTGCCGTCGGTGATCGGGAGGACGACCTGGTGAGCCATCAGCTGCCGTTTCAGATGTGCATCGGCGTTGTCCTCGCCGACGTTGTGGCGGTAGCCGGAAACGGGCTCGTGGGGCGCGAGGCGCTCGAGCCAGTCGTCGAAGTCGGCGATCAGTCCCGACTCGGCGTCGTTGACGAAGACCGCCGCCGTGATGTGCATCGGGTTCACGAGCACGAGGCCGTGCTGGATCCCGGACTCGCGCACGAATGCCTCGACCCGGTCGGTGATGTTGACGTAGTCGCGCCGGTGCGGTGTCTCGAAGGTGAGGTATTCGGTCGCGTGCATCGTCCGCATGCGATCCTGCCACGCGGATGGGCGTGACGCGCTGCGAATGGGCCGAGGGATCGTCCGAGGCGATGCTCGCCTACCACGACGAGGAGTGGGGCGTCCCGTCCCACGACGAGCGCCACCTGTTCGAGCTCCTCACACTCGAGGGGGCGCAGGCCGGGCTCTCCTGGAGCACGATCCTGAACAAGCGTGCGGGTTACCGGCGAGCGTTTGCGGACTTCGATCCGGAGGTCGTGGCGCGCTTCGGCCCCGACGACGTCGCACGGCTGCTCGAGGATCCGGGCATCGTCCGCAACCGGCTCAAGGTCGAGTCGACAGTCGCGAACGCGCTCCAGATACTCGAAGTGCGCAAGGAATTCGGGAGTCTCGACGCGTACCTCTGGGGTTTCGTCGGTTCCGAGCCGGTCATCGGAGGGTGGAAACGGTTGGCCGACCTGCCGGCGGAGACGGCCCTGTCGAGTGCCCTCTCGCGTGACCTGAAGAAGCGCGGGTTCCGCTTCGTCGGGCCGACGGTCTGTTACGCGTTCATGCAGGCGGTCGGGATGGTGAACGACCACACGACGGACTGCTTCCGCTTCCGGGAGCTTCGCTAGCGAAGCGCAGCGTCGAGGTCGGCCCACAGCTCCTCGACGTCGTCGAGGCCGACAGAAAGGCGCAAGAGCCCTGTTGGGATGCGGTCGCCTTCCCAGCGGTGACGGCTCTCCATCGTCGAGACGACGCCGCCGAGGCTCGTGGCGTTCACGATCAGGTTCGTCCGGGTCTCGACTGCGCGCGGATCGGCGACATCGAACGAGATGACACCGGAGAAACCGGGGTAACGGACGAGCTCGACCTGCGGATGGGAGTCCAGGCGCGCGGCCAGCTCGGTTGCGGTCTCGGTGATTCGCTCGCATCCGGCTTTCGAGGGTTTCGAGTCCCTCGGCGAGCGCTGCTGCCGCGTCGGGCGCCGAAGCGATTCCGGCGTGCGTCCTGATCTCGTGCAGCCGCTCGGTCTTTTCGGGATCCCGCGTCGCCGTTGCCCCGAGCAGCGCGTTGTGGTGCCCCGTCAGGAACTTGGAGGCGGAGTGGATGACGACGTCAGCGCCTTCGTCGAGCGCGTGGAGATACACAGGCGTCGAGAGGGTGGCATCGCAGACGACGAGCCCGCCGTGGGCGCGGAGTGACGACCAGTCGGGGAGCGTGAGCAGCGGATTCGCGGGCGACTCGACCCAGACGATGTCCGCGTCGGGAGCGGCGCCGGTTTGGTCGAACTCCACGAACGTCACGCCGAAGCGCGCGAGCTCGCGGAGCAGCACCGAAGTCCCGTAGTAGGCGCCTTCGGCGAGTGCGACCCGGGTGCCGGCGCCGGCGAACGCGAGCAGCACCGCTGTCGTGGCACCCAAGCCGGACGAGTAGAGAAGCGCGTCACCGCCCTCCAGTTCGCCGAGCTGCGCCTCGGCGGCTGCTCCAGCCGGATGGGCATAGCGGGCGTAGAAGAACTCGCGGGGGTCGCCCGCTTCGTCGTACGGCCAGATCGTCGAACGGTCGACCGGCTCCATCCGGCGAATCTAGCGGCTTCGGGCTCCGCCTATTCCAGGCCGGCCTCGGCGAGCGGCCGCCGCGCCCATGCGAGCCGCGAGCCGTCGCCCCACCCGAGCCAAGCGACCGCGACGCCGGAACGCGCCGAGTTGATGTACCAGCCGTTGCCCAGATAGATCCCCGTGTGATCCACCTCGCTCGGCTTCGACTTCGGTCCGTTTCCGAAGAAGAGAACGTCTCCGGGCTGGAGGTTGTCGATCCCGATCCGGAGAGACTTGGGCACCTCGCCGCTCATGTCCATCGTCGTCCGTCCCTGCAGGACGCCCGAGAGCTGGGGCGCGTCGGAATACGAGGTCAGCTTGTAGACGCGCCAGACAAAACCGGAGCAGTCCATGCCGGACTCGCTGGTGCCGCCCCAGACGTACGGGTCGCCGATCAGCGACACCGCGGTCTGCAGGATGCGCTGTTGCCACACGGTGAGCTCGGGAAGAGCGAAGGACCGTGCTTGGGCCCCGATGCCCTCGATCTCGGAGCTCGGGACAAACGAGCTCTGGGTCGTTGCGGCCGAGGTGGCACGCGTGTCTTGGTGTCCGTCCGCGGCGTTTCCAGCAGGGCTCTGGCCGTGCCCGGCGCCGGTCTTTCCCGCGAGACGAAGGATCGCGGCTACCGAATACGCCGCCTCGGCTCGCGTTGCGGTCTGGTCAGGGAGCAGCTCGAGATCGTCCTGGCCGACCGGGTGGTTGATGCGCAGGCCGAGCAGCCGGGCCATCGACCTCCGTGCCAAAGCGGGCAGGCGGCTTCAGGCCGCTCGCACGGGCGCTCTGGTACACGGCCGCCGCGCTGTCGCCCAGCCCGAGTGCGCTCACGAGGGCCGCGTCGAGACCCGCCATCGAAACCGGCGATTCAGGGTCTTGCGGTTGCTGCACCGGTTGGCCTGTCAGCCTGCCGATGACCTCGGCGAGAGCGCCCGCGGTCAGCGGGTCTTGCGGTCGGAACGTCGATGGGGTTCCGGGGAACAACTGCCGCGTCGTGACGAGCTTGATCTGCGCCCGGGCCCAGGAGTGGCCTGCCCGGCCGGCAGCGAGTGACGAAGCGGGGAGCGCCAAGCAGCACAGCGCAACAGCAGCGAGAGCCGGCCGAGCCAAGGGAACGGAAAGCCGCCGAAGCATGCCGCGCTAGCCGGCGATCAGGGCGTAGAGCGCGCCGCCCTGGCAGTACATCTTGACCTTGTCGCCGAGGTGGAAGGCGGAAACGCTGGGTGACGTTGCGCCGATCGAGCACGACAGGACGGCGTCCCCGGTGACCGTGATCCTGTCCACGCTGAGCGTCGTGATCGAGCCCGTGCCGGACGAGGAGGCGGGGGAGGTCGTCGTGATGCTGGTGGTGGTCGTGGCGGTGTTGGTCGTCGTTGTTGTCGTCGCCGGTGTGTCGGTTCGGATCAACTTGTAGAAGAGCCCGTTTTGGCAGTAGAGCCTGACCTTGTCGCCGGTGTGGAACTCGGCGAGGTTCTGGGTGGTGGTGCCGATCGGGCAGGTGAGCGGGGCGCCGTCGCCGGTGACCGTGATCGACGCCGCGCTGAGGGCCGTGAGCGTCCCCGTCGCGTAGCTGTAGTTCACAGGCGTGGTGGTCGTCGTGCTCGAAGTCGTCGTGGGCGGGGGCGGCGCGGCGTCGGTGTGCTTGAGCACGTAGAGGACGCCATTCAGGCAATACATCCGCACCGCGTCGCCGACCTTGAACTCGCTCGTGGCGGGCGAGCTCGGACCGATCGTGCACGTCATCGTCTGGACGGTGATCGCGCTCGCGCCGAGCGCGGTGATCGGCCCGTTCGCGTCCGTGACGTTCGCCGCCGTCGTGGTCGTAACCGGCGCGGCACCCGGGCTTCCGAGGGAGACGAGCGTCTCGTTCGCACAACCGATCTTCACGTGGGAGCCGACGCTCAGGCCGGCGATGCTCGGCGAGGCGGAGTTGACGGTGCAGGTCAGGTTTCGGTCGCCGTCATGGACGGTGATCGACGTCGGGCTGATCGCGGTGACCGTGCCGGAAATGCCGGACGTGACGGGCTGCTCGTTCCCTGACTTCCTCGTCAGTGCCGGGATGTCGGCGATCGCGACCAGCACGCGCTTGGCGCAGGCGATCTTCACGAGGTCTCCGACCGCGAAGGCAGTCGTGGCCGGTGAAGCGGCGGTGATCGCGCAGCCTCGGCGATGTTCGTGCTTGCCGACGACGATCGACGTCGAGCTAAGCCGAGCGATCTTCCCGGAAACCGTCACGTTTGCCCGATGGGTCGATGCCAGGGCTGCAGCCGTGGCGAACCCGAGCAGGGCGACAGGAATGAGCATGAGCCGGCGCATGTGTCCTTCGTCGGCGCGACTCGCCGGCTCCTCGACCCCGCGTGAGTGATCTTGGGCGGAATTCCCTTGCGCGAGTCACTCGAACGAGGGTCGGGCGGCTACGAGGGTGTAACGGCGCTTCCGCGCAGGACCCTCGGTGCCGACCTCGCGTAGTCGAGACCCGAGATCCACGTCAGCACGACTGCGACGAGCAGGAACCACCAGGAGACCTTGTCGCTCCAGACGCCGGCGGCCACGAGCCCTCCGACCGCCGCGGCGAGGGCCTGCGACCAGGTCTTCAGCTTCCCGAGGTCGCGCGCCTGGATCACGACGCCACGCTCGAGCGCGGCGAGGCGCAGGCCGCTGACGAGCAGTTCGCGCCCGACGATCGCAGCCACCATCCAGGCTGGGAAGACGTTCTGCTCGAGCAGGACGACGAGCGTCGTGAGCACGAGCAGCTTGTCGGCGACCGGATCGAGCAGCGAGCCGAACTGCGACGTGCGCCCCGCCCGTCGCGCGATCCGGCCGTCGAACCAGTCGGTCGCCATCGCAACGCAAAAGACGGCTGTGGCCCAGTAGTTGTGCCCGTTGAAGTCGAGGGCGAACAGAGCGACGACCACGGGCGCGGCAACCGCTCTCGCGACCGTGAGCTGGTCGGCGAAGGTCATGCGCGGAGAATACGGTTTCCTCGCCGGGGACTAGAGCGAGCGCTGGTACACGCGGAGCGTCCAGTCGGCGAAGGCGGCCGTAACTGCGCACAACGCCGCGAGGTAGCCGAGGTGGAGCGCGACCGTCCCCCAGTCGGTTCCGGGGAGCACGACCGCTCGCGAGGCCTTGACGCCCCAGTCGACCGGGTTGAACGCAGCCGCGCCCTGCATCCAGCCCGGCATCTGCGACTTCGCGATCAGCGTCGAGGAGAGAAAGAGCAGCGGCAGCCCGATGAAGTTCGCGAGCGTGATCATGGTCGCGTCGCGGCGCGTGAGCAGCGCCAGGCCCTGCGAGAAGCCGGCGAAGGCGGCGTTCACGAGCATCGCCACGAGCAGCACGACGATCCACCCGGCGACTCCCGCGTGAACGCGAACTCCCAGAGCCATTGCCACCACGAGGATGATCACCGCCTGGAGGGCCGCCGTCAGCGCCGACCGCACGATCTGCGAGAGCACGATCGAGACACGTGCGATGGGCGTTGCGAGGAACCGTTCCACGAACTTGCGGTCGAGGTCTGCGACCATCGCCATTCCGCTCCAGGTCGCGCCGAAGAACGAGTTCATGATCACGATCGCCGGTGCGAGAAACGTGATGTACGACGTCGTGCCGAAGCCGCCGAGCCGCGTCACGTTCTTGAACAGCTGTCCGTAGAGAAGCAGCCACACCATCGGCTGGATCAGGAGCAGCACGATCCAGATCGGCTCGCGCATCAGATTGCGCGACTGGCGCACGATCATGAACCAGGTGTGCGAAGCGACCCTCACAGCCCCCGGTCCTCCGCCTGGAACTCCCGTCCGGTGTAGTGGAGGTAGACGTCGTCGAGCGACGGGCGGCTGACCGAGACCGCGGCGACCCCGATACCGGCATCGGAGAGCGCCGACAGGATCGCCGGGAGCGCGCGGCTGCCGTCAGTGACGCGAGAGATCAGGATCCGGCCATCGCCGAGCGTCTGTTCGACCGGCGCGTTCACGGCACGCGAGCACGCGGGTCGCGTCTTCCACCTGCCCGTTCGCGAGCTCGACGTGGACTGCGTCGCCGCGTAGCTCGGCCTTCAGTCCGGACGGCGTGCCTTCGACGACCATATGGCCGCCAGAGACGATCGCAAGCCGGTCGGCGAGCTCGTCGGCCTCCTCGAGGTAATGCGTCGTCAGCAGGATCGACAGCGTGTCCTGCTTCGCGAGACGGCTCACCTCTTCCCACAGCGCCACGCGCGCCTCGGGGTCGAGGCCTGTCGTCGGCTCGTCGAGGAACAGGACGCGGGGGCGATGGACGAGCCCGAGCGCGATGTCGAGCCTGCGCTTCATCCCGCCCGAATAGCCGTTCACGATGCGGCCGGCGGCGTCGGCGATCCCGAAGAACTCGAGTAGCTCGTCGACACGGCTTCGCAGGGCTGCACCGCCCATTCCCTGCACGCGGCCCTGCAGCATGAGGTTCTCCCGGCCGGTGCCGAAGCGGTCGACACCGGACTCCTGCGGGATGTAGCCGATCGCCCGCCGAACGGCGTCCCCTTCGCGCAGCACGTCGTGCCCTGCGATCACAGCCCGTCCCTCGTCGGGGCGCGTCAGCGTCGCGAGGATCCGAACCGCGGTCGACTTCCCGGCGCCGTTCGGGCCGAGCAGTCCGAAGATCTCGCCCTCGCGCACCGTGAACGACACGCCGTCGAGTGCCGTGACGGCGCCGTACCGCTTGCGAAGCCCTTCCGCGACGATCGCGTCCACGGTTCGAGGGTACCCGCGCCCCGAGCGTCTAGAGTCGGATGCTGTGGATCTGCTCGAGCATCAGGGAAAGGAGCTCTTTCGCCGCTACGGCATCCCGGTTTCCGACGGGCGGCTTGCGACGAGCGCCGAAGAGGCGCGTCGCGCGGCCGAGGAGCTCGGCGGGCCGGTCGTCGTCAAGGCGCAGGTGCTGACCGGTGGGCGCGGCAAGGCGGGTGGCGTCAAGCCGGCAGAGAGCCCCGACGAGGCCGCGGAGTGCGCAGCGGCGATCCTCGGGCTCGACATCCGCGGGCACGTCGTCCGCAAGGTCTGGGTCGAGCAGGCCTCGCAGATTGCAAAGGAGTACTACCTCTCGGTCACCTTCGACCGGGGGGCGCGGAAGCCGCTCTTCATGCTGACGAGGGAGGGCGGCGTCGAGATCGAGGAGGTCGCCGAACGGGACAGCGGCGCAATTGCGCGTCTTCACGTCGACCCGCTCGTGGGCTACGAGCCCTTCGAGGGCCGCCGCCTCGTCGACGAGGCCGGGATCGAGAATCCCGGCGAGCAGGCTCAGGTGCTCGACATCGTCGAGAAGCTCTACCGCTGCTTCGTCTCGGAGGAGGCGATGCTCTGCGAGATCAACCCGCTGGTCGTCACGCCGGCCGGCGAGGTGATGGCTCTCGACGCGAAGGTGACCATCGACGACTCGGCGCTCTTCCGTCACCCCGACGTCGCCGCGATGCGCGACACGAGCGCCGCCGACCCGCTCGAGGCGCTGGCGCGCGAGAAGGGTGTCACCTACGTCAAGCTCGACGGCTCGGTCGGGATCGTCGCGAACGGCGCCGGGCTTGCGATGTCCACCGTCGACCTGATCGTGATCGCGGGCGGCGCGCCGGCGAACTTCTGCGACCTCGGCGGCGCGAGCAACGCGGACACGGTCACGAACGCGCTCGAGGTGATCGCGGAAGACTCGCAGGTGCGGTCGATCCTCTTCAACATCTTCGCCGGGATCACGCGCTGCGACGAGATCGCCCGCGGGATGCTCGTGGCGCTCGACCGCACCGGGATCGAGACGCCGATCGTCGTGCGCTTCGACGGGACGAACGCCGACGAGGGGCGGCGGATCCTGGCCGAGTCCGGCCGCACGCACATCTTCTTCGAACCGACCATGTTGGATGCAGCGCGGCGCGCTGTGGAGCTTGCGGCATGACCGAGGCGTGGAGCGAGCGGGCGGATCGCTACCGCACGAGCACGGCGCACAGCGAGGGCGCGGATCTCGACCTCGTCGTCGAGTGGGCTGCCGGCTGCGAGACCGCGCTCGACGTGGCGACGGGCGGCGGGCACGTGGCGCGACGGCTTCGCGAGGCCGGGCTCGACGTCGTGAGCTGCGACCCCTCGCCGGGAATGGCGCCCGACGTCATCTGTTTCGCCGAGGATCTGCCCTTCGCGGACGGAAGCTTCGACCTTGCGGTGACGCGGGTTGCGGCGCACCACTTCGCAGACGTCCAGAAGGCGGTCGCGGAGATGGCGCGCGTCGCGCGTACGTCGGGTCGTGGTTGTCGACACGATGTACCAGGGCGAAGCGGGCGAGGAGGCGGAGACGCTGCGCGACCCGTCCCACGTGCGCAACTACTCGGAGGCCGAGTGGCGCGGCTTCCTCGAGGGCGCTCGCCTCGTGGTCGAAGACGTGCGCGTGATCGAACACCCGATCGACTTCCACGCCTGGCTCGCGCGCACCGACTGCACCGGCGAGGACGCGAAGCGCGCCGAAAAGCTCCTCGACGACCGCATCACCGACGGAAGCCTCGCGATGCTGCGTGTCGCCCTGCGAGCGAGGGTCGAGCCATAGCGATTCTCCTCGACCGGGAGACGCGTCTGCTCGTCCAGGGGCTGACGGGCAGCGAAGGCCGTTTCCACGGCCTTCGCAACCGCGCATACGGCACGAACGTCGTCGCCGGCGTCACACCCGGAAAGGGCGGCCAGGACGTCGAGGGAATCCCCGTCTTCGACACCGTCGCCTCCGCGGTCGCCGAGACCGGCGCGAACGCGAGCCTCATCTTCGTGCCCGCTCGCTTTGCCCCCGACGCGATCTACGAGGCGGTCGACGCGGGCCTCGCGACCGTGATCTGCATCAGCGAGCACGTGCCGGTGCACGAGATGCTGCGGATCTACTGGCACGCGAGGCCGCTCGGCGTGCGGTTGATCGGCCCGAACTGCCCCGGGGTGCTCTCGCCGGGGAAGGCGAACGCGGGGATCATTCCGGCGCAGCTCTTCGCCGAAGGGAGCATCGGGCTCGTTTCCCGCTCGGGGACGCTGACCTACCAGATCGGCTTCGAGCTGGCCCAGCTCGGGCTTGGCAACTCCACGATCGCCGGCATCGGCGGCGACCCCGTCGTCGGCTCCTCCTTCACCGACGTCCTCGAGCTCTTCGAGGCCGACCCGGAGACCGAGTCCGTCGTGCTCGTCGGCGAGATCGGCGGCGACGAGGAGGAGAAGGCGGCGCGATACGTCGCAGAGCACATGTCCAAGCCGGTCTTCGCCTACATCGCGGGCTTCTCGGCTCCCCCCGGCAAGACGATGGGGCACGCCGGAGCGATCATCTCGGGCTCGTCGGGAACCGCGCAGGCGAAGAAGCAGGCGCTGGAAGAGGCCGGGATCCTCGTCGGGACGACCCCGACGGAGGTCGCGCAACTCGTCGCCGCTCGACGGTAGCCCTGTCGCGCCCGTCGGGCGCATCCCTACACTCAAGGGCATGGACACGATCGCCTTCGCGCGAGGGGTTCCGGCCCCGGATTGCCTTCCCGTCGAGGAGATGGCCGACTGCGCACGTGCGGTGCTCGAGCGCGACGGTAAGACGATCCTGTCGTACGGTCCGGGCGGCGGGTACTCGCCACTCCGAGCCTGGATCGCGGAGCGCCACGACGTCGAGCCGGCCCGAATACTGCTCACGAACGGCGCGCTCCAGGGCTTCGTGCTGATCGCGCAGCGGCTCGCGCCCGGCCGCCGCGTCCTCGTCGAGAGCCCGACCTACGACCGGCCGCTCAAGATTCTCGCAGGGCTCGGCGCGGAAGTCGTTCCGCTGGCGATGGACGACGAGGGGCTCGAACCGGACGCACTCGAGGCCGCGCTGAAGGCCGGTCCACCGCCGGCGTTCCTCTACACGATCCCGACGTTTCAGAACCCGACGGGTCTGACGCTCTCGAACGATCGCCGGCAACGCGTCGCAGAGATCGCCGCGGAGCACGAGCTGTTCGTGCTCGAGGACGACCCGTACGGCCGGATCCGGTTCGAAGGTGAGACGCCCCCGTCCATCTTCGACCTCTCGGATAAGAGCATCGCGTACACCTCGTCGTTCTCGAAGACGATCGGCCCGGGCGTGCGCGTCGGCTGGTACGTGCTGCCCGCCACGCTTGCGAAGGAGCTCGAGGACGATGCGAACTCGACCTACATCACGCCGGCGCTCCTCGGCCAGGCCGCCGTCTTCGAGTTCGTCTCGCGTGGAAACTTCGAGCCGAATCTCGTCCGCGTCAACGGGTTGTTGAAGGCACGGCGCGACGCGATGATGGACGCCCTGGCGCTGCACCTACCGCAAGCCCGCTGGTCACATCCCGAGGGAGGCTACTTCACTTGGCTCGAGCTCCCGGAGGGCACCGATGCGGCCGAGGTCGCCAAGCGTGCGGAGGGTGTCACGGTCGTCCTCGGGACCGACTTCGGCGGGCCGCCGAACACCATGCGCCTCGCCTACAGCTTCGTCTCGCCTGCCGAGATCGACCTCGGCGTCCAGCGTCTCGCCGCGGCGCTGTAGGCGGCTACTTCAGGCTACGGCTGGAACCGGCCGCGGCACGAGGCGCGGCTGCCGGGGCGGTTCGAGCACCCGGGTGGCGGCGCGGAACGTCGGGCACGGACGCTCGAGGGCAAGTGCGCAGAGCCCCTGCCGCTGGAAGTAGCAGTCCGCGCACGTCGGCCCGTTGGGGCCCGCCTTGACATCCGAGAGGTGGTTGGCCGACGCGTGCAACGAGCAGCGATCCTTACGACAGCCAGGCCATAGATCAAGGGCTTGCCTAAAAGGAATACGCGCAGTTTCCGGCCGTTTCCGCCAGCTGAAAATGGCTGTTTCTCAGGGCTTGGCGGGCAACGTTGCCAAGGCATGCAACGCCTGTTGAAAACTCTTCACAGGGATGATGCGCAGCCCATGGGCGTACTTGCTCGCATCTCGCGAGTTCTCCCCGGCCGGAACGAGGAAAGCGTCCACACCCGCTCTGCGAGCACCGATCGTTTTCTGCTTGATCCCGCCGATCGGGCCGACGGAGCCGTTGAGGAAGATCTCGCCGGTCGCGGCGATCTTGTGGCCGTGGTCGACGTTCCGGCCGAGTTGCTCGAGGACGTCGAGCGCGAAGGCGAGCCCGGCCGACGGGCCGCCGACGTCACCCGAGTTGATCGACACGCGGAACGGCAACTGGATTCGCTCGGCCTGATCGAGGAAGATGCCGACGACCGCGCGTTTCGAGCCGTGGCCGGCCGAGACGGTCTTCATCGCGACGTCCTTGGTCTTGCCGCCGCGCCTGACCGTGAAGGTGACCGTGTCGCCGACGTGCTTCGCGCTCATTGCCGCCTTCAGGCCGGCGATCGTCCGCACCCGCTTGCCGTCGACCCCGACGATCACGTCCGTCGGTTGCAGCTTCCCGACTGCCGGCAGTGCCGCTGATGATGTCCGAGACGAGTGCCCCGGTCTCCTCCGTCACCACCTTGAGGCCCGCGGCGCGCAGCGCGACGGCCGCCGCGATCTGCTGCGACTGCTTCATCTCGCGCAGGTCGATCTGGCGGCGTTGGGCGTCGCTCACGCCCGGCGGTGAAACCGAAGCCGGGCTCTGGAGGTCGGCGCCCTCGTGGAGGCCGCCGAACAGGCGCTCCAACCACGTCGCCTTGCGGACGATGACGTCGACGTAGTAGATGCTGCCCGCGTCCTTCGGCGGGTGGGCTTTGGCGACGGTGACGAGCGGCGCCACCAGGTGCGCGTCGTCGGGCAGGAAGATGTACTGGTCGGACGGGACGATCCAGAGCGCGAAGGCTGCGACGAGAAGCACGAGCCCGAGTACGAGCAGCCGGCCCGGAGTGACGAGCCTCTGCAGAGGCGTGCGGCGCCGCGGCTCCATCGACTCCAGGGTAGCCCGGTGCGCCGGGCACACCGGCCCGAGTTACGTCGTGAGCACTGCGACGACATCCCGAACGGCTGCAGCAGAGCGCTCGAGTGCGTCACGTTCCGCGTCGTCGAGGTCGAGCTCGACGATCTGCTCGATCCCGCCCGAGCCGAGCTTCACGGGCACGCCGATGTAGAGGCCATCGATCCCGTACTCGCCTTCGAGATACGCGGCGCACGGGAGGACGCGCTTCTCGTCGAGCATGATCGAGTCGACGATCTGGGCTGCCGCGGCGCCGGGCGCGTACCAGGCCGACGTTCCGAGGAGGTTGACGATCTCGCCGCCGCCCTTGGCCGTGCGCTCGATCATCGCCTCGATCCGGTCGTCAGCGACGAGCTTGCGCAGCGGCACGCCGCCGACGCGGGTCGCGCTGACGACGGGGACCATCTGGTCCCCGTGCCCGCCGAGCACGAGCGTCTGGACGTCCTTGACGGACGTGCCGGTCTCCCAGGCGATGAACGTCGAGAAGCGGGCGGTGTCGAGGATGCCGGCCATGCCGAGGACGCGCTCGCGCGGCAGGCCGGAGACGTTTCTGCGCGACATGGCACATCGCGTCGAGCGGGTTCGAGACGACGACGATGACGGCGTCCGGTGACTTCGCGACCGCCTGCTCGACGACCGTCGCGACGATCTTCTCGTTCGTCGTCACCAAGTCGTCGCGGCTCATGCCCGGCGCGCGAGGCAGCCCGGCCGTGATCACGACGACGGCCGAGCCGGCGGTCGCCTCGTAGTCGTTCGACCCGACGACGTTCGGCTCGTAACCGAGCACCGCGCCCATCTCGTTGATGTCGAGCGCCTTGCCCTGAGGCAGGCCTTCCTTGATGTCGACGAGCGCGATGTCGGCGTAGTCGCGAACCGAGAGCACCTGAGCGCACGTCGCTCCGACGTTGCCCGCCCCGACGATCGTGATCTTGCTGCGCGTGCTCACTGGAGCTTCGCGATCAGGGCGTCTGCAACCTGGCTCGTCCCGACCGCGGTCGGGTCGTCGCGCTGGGGCTTCATGTCGTACGTCACGCTCTTGCCCTCCCGGATCAGCTCGGCGATCGCCCGCTCGAGCCGGCCGGCTGCATCGTGCTCGCCGAGGTGGTGAAGCATCAGCATGCCGGAGAGGATCTGCGCGATCGGGTTGACCTTGTTCTGGCCCGCGTATTTCGGCGCGGAGCCGTGGGTCGGCTCGAAGACGGCGGCGTGAAGGCCGAAGTTCGCCCCGGGAGCGACTCCAAGGCCGCCGATCAGCCCGGCCGCGAGGTCCGAGACGATGTCCCCGTAGAGGTTCGGCAGCACCATCACGTCGTAGTCCTCGGGGTGCTGGACGAGTTGCATGCACATGTTGTCCGCGATCCGGTCGTCGAACTCGATGTCGGGGTTCTCGGCGGCCACCTCCTGGGCCGTGCGGAGCCACAACCCGTCGGTGAACTTCATGATGTTCGCCTTGTGCACGGCCGTGATCTTGCGGCGGCCCCTGCGGCGCGCGTAGTCGAACGCGAACTCGAAGACTCGGCGGGTGCCGCTGATCGAGATCGGCTTGATCGAGATGCCCGAGTCGGGCTGCGGGAGCCTGTCGCCGTGCGCCTCGATCCACGCGGTGAGCTCGAGCAGCCTCGTCGCTTCCCTGCGCGTACTCGATGCCGGCGTAGATGTCCTCGGTCGTCTCGCGCACGATGACGAGGTCGACGTCCGCGTAGCGGGAGCGGACGCCCGGGTAGGTCTTGCACGGGCGCACCTGGGCGTAGAGGTCGAGATCCTTCCGGAGCTGGACGTTCACCGACCGAAACCCGACGCCGACCGGCGTCGTGATCGGGCCTTTCAGCGCCACGCCGTTCTGTCGAATCGACTCGAGTGTGGACTCCGGGAGCGGATTTCCTCCGTGAGCCGCCATCACGTCCGCGCCGGCGGGCTGGACGTCCCACTCGAACTCGACTCCGGTCGCCTCGAGCACGCGGCGCGTTGCCTCGGTGAGCTCCGGGCCGATGCCGTCTCCGGGGATGAGTGTGACTCGGTGCGCCATCGAGGCGGGGATTGTACGGAGGCCGATTGGGTAGCGTTGCGGCATGGAAGAATTCCGGCCGGGGCTCGAAGGGGTCGTCGCCTTCGAAACGGAGATCGCAGAGCCCGACCGGGAGGGCTCTGCCCTGCGCTACCGCGGGGTCGACATCGAGGAGCTGGTCGGCCACTATCCGTTCGAACAGGTGTGGGGGCTGCTGGTCGACGAGAGCTTCCTGCCCGGGATGCCTCACCCCGAGCGCATCGAGCTCCAGGAGCCGAGTGGCTCGGTGATGGCCGACCTCCAGGCCGGGCTCGCGACGCTCGGGCCGAAGTGGGGCTTGCGTCAGCTCGTCGACGTCGATCGGCAAGAAGCTCGTGACGACCTTGCGCGGCTCTCCGCGGCGGCGCTCTCGATCGTGGCTCAGGCCGCGCGAGGAGAGGCGACACCGGTGCCCGAGTCCGAGGTCGACGAGGGCAAGAACGCGGCCGAGCGGTTTCTCATCCGGTGGCGCGGAGAGGCGGACCCGCGGGCGGCGAAGGCCCTCGACACGTACTGGGTCTCGACCGCCGAGCACGGTCTCAACGCCTCGACCTTCACGGCTCGAATCGCCGCCTCGACCGGCGCCGACTGTGCGGCGGCTCTCTCTGCGGCTGTTGGGACGCTGTCGGGGCCATTGCACGGAGGAGCGCCCGCGAGGGTGTTGCCGATGCTCGATGCCGTGGCGGCAAGTGGTGACCCCGAGGGTTACGTGAACGACCTGCTGCGCAGCGGCGGGCGGATCATGGGCTTCGGCCACCGTGTCTACCGCGCCGAGGACCCTCGCGCCCGCGTGCTGCGCCGGACCGCGCAACAGCTCGGCTCGCCGCGCGTCGAGGTTGCCGAAGCGCTCGAGCACGTGGCGATCGCCGCACTTCGAGAGCGTCACCCCGACCGGCCGCTGGAGACGAACGTCGAGTTCTGGGCCGCTGTCGTGCTCGACATCGCCGACGTGCCACCGGAGCTCGCGCCTGCGATGTTCGCGTGCGCACGGGTCGCGGGCTGGTCGGCGCATATTCTCGAGCAGCGCGAAACGGGGCGGCTGATCCGGCCGTCTGCACGGTACGTCGGTCCCGCAGCGCACGCGCCGGCAGACGCGTGACGCTCGCCGAGGCCGCAGCCCAGGCCGACGCGCTTGCCCAGCAGGGCGCAGAACGTGAGCTTGCAACGCTCCGCTCGCAGTGGGACGACGAGCTGGAGGCGGCGGCGCGCTCGCGGGACTTTCGTGAGCGGGCCGTGGCGTATCGCGCGATTGCCCAGTTCCACTTCCGGCAGAAGATGGAGTTGCTCCGGCGCGGGCTCGAAGACGAGAGCCCAGCCTGCCGCGGCTCGGCGCTCCTGTCGCTCGAACGGCTCTCCAGGGACCATCCGGGCGACGTGAACTCCGCGCGGGCTCTGCTCCACGGGATCGTCGACCGAGACGACAACGAAGCGGTCCGGCGCCTGGCGATCATGGCCCTGCGCAACGGGTCGCCGCAGCCGGACACGATCCGCATCCTGTCCTCGCTCGCCGAGAACGACGAGCAGGACCGCGAGCTGCGCGACGCGGCCGCAAAAGTGGCGCAGGCGCTTCGCCGCAAGGCCGGGCCCGGCAAGTAGAGACCGAAACTCGCGCAGTCGAAGTTGGCGCAGGTCCCCCGGCTGTGGAGATGGCCGTTCCCGCGATCCGCACCGCGAGCCGCGATGGTTGTTTCCTGAGGGGGCTCCGCTATAGGCTCGGGCTTCTCTCACGCCGGAAAGGGGCCTGGAATGACGAACATGCGCCGACTTCTACTTCTGATCGCGGTGGCAGGCGCCTTGGCGGTCGCCGTCCCGGCGATGGCAGGGCAGACGGTAATCCGCTTCGTCGAGATCGACCAACCGAATCTCGATCATTTCGTCGACGTGAACCACAACAACCAGGGCGACCCCGGAAGCGTGTTCATCGGCACCTCGTACCTCTACAAGTGGGCCGGGACGAAGAAGGGCGCGCGGATCGGAACAGCCAACATCATCTGCACCGTCGTTGGCTCAAACTCCGGGCAGTGTGCCGGGACATTCTCCTTGCCGGGCGGGAAGATCACGGCCGCCGGCTACATCGAGTTCGGCGGTACCGACACCGTTCCGATCACGGGCGGTACCGGCAAGTACGTCGGGGCGAAAGGCACCTTCAGCTCTCGTTCGCTCGGCGGTCAGGACTCGAACAACTCCGCGGACGTGATCACGCTCGTCGGATAACCGCATTTCGCCGCAGCGGCGGCGCAGGTGACCCTGCGTTACTTGCGCCGGCGGGCGTGCGGATGCGCGTCGAAGTACACGTCGCGGCGCCGGCTGTCCGTGACCTGCGTGTAGAGCTCGGTCGTCGCGAGGTCGGCGTGGCCGAGCATCTCCTGGACGCTGCGCAGATCGGCGCCCCCTTCGAGCAGGTGCGTCGCGAACGAGTGGCGCAGGAGATGCGGGTGCACGCGACCGGGCTCGAGGCCCGCGACGGCCGCGAGCCGGCGCAGGATCAGGAACGCGCCGGCGCGCGTGAGCCCGCCGCCCTTCGCGTTCAGAAAGAGCTCGGGCCGGTGGCGCCGGTCGAGGTACGGCCGACCCCTCGAGAGGTAGCGCCGGAGGGCTTCGACAGCCTCGCGCCCGACGGGGACGATCCGTTGCTTGCCGCCCTTGCCGGTGACGCGCACCAGCCGGTCGTCGAGGTCGACGCCGTTCTTCTCGAGCCCGACCGCCTCGGACACGCGCAGGCCGGCGCCGTACAGCAGCTCGACGAGCGCGCGGTCGCGCAGCGCCCGGGGAGTGATGCCGTTTGCCGCCGCTATGAGCCTCTCCGCCTCGCTCGGCGAAAGGGTCTTTGGGAGCGTTCGCGTGCGCCGCGGCAGCTCGACGCCCGCCGCAGGGTTGTCGGCCCGCGCGCCCATCAGCTGCTGATGGCGGAAGAAGGTGCGCGCCGCAGCGGTCCGCCGCGCCACCGTCGCCGCCGACAGGCCGTCGGCTCGGAGTTGTGCGACGTAGCGCTCGACGTCCTCGACGGTGGCGTCGCCGATGCGCCCGTCGAGATACGCCGCCAGCGCTGCGAGGTCACGGCGGTACGCGTCGACGGTGCGGGGGGCCCGTCGCGCCGCGAGCAGCGCGAGGAACCCCTCGACGTCAGGATCTCGGATGCGCTCGGTCGTAGACACGGCGAAGTCGCTTTCCGTCCACGTGGCTGTAGGTCTGGGTCGTCGAGAGGGACGAGTGCCCGAGGAGCTCCTGGATCACGCGCAGGTCGGCTCCGCCCTCGAGGAGGTGCGTCGCGAACGCGTGCCGGAAGCGGTGCGGGTGGGGAGTGACACGGCGCAGCGTCGAGGTGTCGAGCCGGCGGCCGCGCGTCGAGAGAAAGAGCGCGTTCTCGGCGCCGCGGGCGAGCGACGGGCGAGCCTCGCGGAGGTAGCGGGCGAGCCAGTGCGCCGCCTCCTCGCCGAGCGGCACGACGCGATCGCGGCCGCCCTTGCCGTTCCGAATGTGGATGCGCTCCTGCTCGAAGTCGACGTCCCCGAGGTCGAGACCCACCGCTTCGGCGCTTCGTAGCCCCGCGGAGTAGACGAGCTCGACGAGCGCCCGGTTGCGAAGTCCGAGCGGCCCGCGCTTGCCGCAGACAGTCCTTCGAGCACCTCGTCGACCTGCTCGATCTTCGGAGTCTCCGGGAGCCGCCGCGGTCTGCGCGGCGCGAGGGCGGCGTCGGGAACCCTGTCCCGGCCGAGGGTGAACCGAAGCAGGCCGCGCACGGCAGCAAGGCGGCGCGCGATCGTCGACGGCGCCAGCTTGCCACCCGGTCGCGCTCGTCCGAGATCTGCGGTGTAGTCGGAGAGCACACGCACGTCGACTCGCTCCAACGGGGCTTCGCCATACCACTCCGCGAAGTCCCGGAGGTCCGCGCGGTAGGCGCGGCGAGTCGCGTCGGAGATTCCCGGCGGCGAGCAGGAACCGGTCGATCGACTGCTGAACGGTCACTGGCAAACGTTCGCGCTGGCGCTACGATCGCCTGCGTGGACGAGCGCTTCGCAGCCGCTCGCCGAGCTCGCCGTGCACGGCGCGAACGTGCAGCCCGGCCAGATCGTCGCCGTCGGCGCGACGATCGGACAGCACGACCTCGCGCGGGCAGTTGCCGGTGCCGCGTACCGGAGGGGCGCGCTGTTCGTCGACGTCGTCTACTTCGACCCGTACGTCAAGCGCGAGCGGATCGCCAACGCCGACCCGGAGAGCCTCGGCTACGTGCCGCCCTGGTACGGCGCCCGCCTCCAAGCGCTCGGCGACCGGGATGACGCGCGTATCGGCGCTCGCCGGGATCGTTCACCCGGATGCGTTCGCGGGGCTCGACCCGACGCTGCGTCGGGCGGGACCAGCTGCCTTGGCTCAAGGAAACCTCGCGTCTCGTCGCCGAGAAGTCGACGAACTGGTCGATCGTCCCGTGCCCGCATCGAGTCTGGGCGAGCCTCGTCTACCCCGAGCTCGGCGAGGACGCTGCCTTCGAACGCCTCTGGGACGAGCTGTGGCATGTCCTTCGGCTCGACGAGCCCGACCCCGTCGCTGCCTGGGACGACCGTGCGGCCGCGTTGAAGCGTTCGGCTGCGGCGCTCACGGAGCGGCGCTTCGACGCCATCGAGCTTCGCGGGCCGGGAACGAACCTCACGGTCGGGCTCTTCCCGACCGGATCCTGGGGCGCCGCGCGACTTCACGACCCGATCGGGCATCCGCCACCTTCCGAACCTTCCGACCGAAGAGGTGTTCACGACCCCCGACCCGCAGCGTGCGGACGGCCACGTGACCTCGACGAAGCCGCTCGTCCTGCGGGACGGCACGGTCATCCGTGGCCTGCGCGTCCGCTTCGAGGGCGGTCGCGCGGTCGAGATCGACGCCGACGAGAACGCGGGCGCGCTCCGCGCGAGAGTCGCCGTCGACGAGGGTGCGGCGCGGCTCGGCGAGCTCGCGCTCGTCGATCGCAACGGCCGGATCGGCCCGCTCGGAACCGTGTTCTACGACACGCTCCTGGACGAGAACGCCGCGAGCCATATCGCGCTCGGGTTCGGGTTTCCCTTCTCCGTCGAGGACTCCGACCGGGACCGCATCAACAAGAGCGAGATCCACGTCGACTTCATGATCGGCTCGCCGGAGCTCGAGGTGACCGGAGTCACGGCCGCGGGCGACCGCGTGCCCGTCATGCGCGAAGGCGAGTGGCAGCTCTGACGAAGCTCGTATGATTCGCGGCCCCTTGGCGACACCGGCTGACAAGAGAGACGTTCGCGAGCACGGGATCGAGCCGTCGGGCTCCGTCTTCTGGAACCTCACGAGCCCGGCTCTCTATACGCACGCTCTTCGCCGTGAGGAGGGCGTGCTCGCCCACGGCGGGCCGTTCGTCGTCGACACGGGCAAGCACACGGGTCGCTCGGCCGAGGACAAGTACGTCGTTCGCGAGCCGGGCTCCGAGGACCGCATCTGGTGGGGGAAGGTCAACCAGCCGATGAGCGAGGAGCAGTTCGAGCGGCTCAGGGCGAAGGTCGCCGCCCATCTCGGTGAGCGCGATCTCTACGTGTCGGATCATTTCGCGGGCGCCGACCCGACGTCGCGCCTCTCCGTGCGCGTGGTCACTCCGATGGCGCACCACTCGTTGTTCTCGCGCCTGATGTTCATCCGGCTCGACGACCACGAGCTCGATGCCTTCGCGCCGGACACCCTCATCCTGCACGCGCCCGACTTCGAAGCCGATCCGGACGAGGACGGCACGCGCGCCGGCACGTTCATCGCCTTGCACCCGACCCGGCGCGAGGTGCTGATCGGCGGCACGCGCTACGCAGGCGAGATCAAGAAGTCGATCTTCACGCTGCTCAACGACAGCCTGCCCCTTCAGGGGGTCATGCCGATGCACTGCTCGGCGAACGTCGGCACCTACGGAGACGTCGCGATCTTCTTCGGGCTCTCCGGCACCGGCAAGACGACCCTCTCGGCGGATCCACAGCGGCAGCTGATCGGCGACGACGAGCACGGGTGGGGCGACACCGGGATCTTCAACTTCGAGGGCGGCTGTTACGCGAAGGTGATCAAGCTCTCGGCCGAGGCCGAGCCCGAGATCTACCGCACCACGCAGAACTTCGGCACGCTGCTCGAGAACGTGATCGTCGACGAGCGCGGCCGGCTCGACCTGGAGAGCGACGCGAAGACGGAGAACACCCGTGCCGCATACGCCCTCGAGCAGATCTCGAACTCGCTGCCGACGAAGCTCGCCGGCCACCCGAAGAACGTCGTCTTTCTGACCGCCGACGCCTTCGGGATCATGCCGCCGATCGCGCGCCTGTCGAACGCGCAGGCCCGGTACCACTTCCTCTCGGGCTTCACCGCCCGGCTCGCGGGCACCGAGATCGGCGTGACGGAGCCGGCGCCGACGTTCTCGCCCTGCTTCGGAGGCCCGTTCCTGCCCCAGCCGCCCGGGGTCTACGCACGGCTCCTCGGTGAGAAGCTCGACACGCACCGGCCGAACGTGTGGCTCGTGAACACCGGCTGGACGGGAGGTCCTGCGGGCGAGCCGGGAAGCCACCGGATGCCGATCCATGCGACGCGCGCGCTCCTGCACGCAGCGCTCGACGGGCGGCTCGACGACATCGACTTCCGGACCGACGAGGTCTTCGGGTTCGAGGTTCCGCTCGTGGTGCCCGGCGTCGACGGCGAGTTGCTCGACCCGCGCACGACGTGGCGCGACCCGGAAGCGTACGACGCGAAGGCGCGCGAGCTCGCCGAGATGTTCCGCGAGAACTTCGCACGGTTCACCGACGTCGAGCCGGACGTGGCCGCGGCAGGACCGAAGGTCTGACGCGCGTTTCGGCGATGCGTTAGCGTCAGTACCCCGTGGAGGCGACGCACGACGTACTCGTGGTCGGCGCAGGCTGCGCCGGGATGCGAGCCGCAATCGAGGCGTTCGACGCCGGCGCCGACGTTGCGCTGCTGTCGAAACTGCACCCGACGCGCAGCCACTCCGGCGCGGCCGAGGGCGGGATCAACGCGGCGCTCGGCAACGCGTCGGAAGACTCGCCCGAGAAGCACGCCGAGGACACGGTCAAGGGCTCGGACTACCTCGCCGACCAGGACGCCGTCGAGATTCTGTGCACGGAGGCCCCGGCGACATCTATCAGCTCGAGAACTGGGGCGCGATCTTCTCGCGCGACGGCGAGGGACGGCTCGCGCAGAGGCCGTTCGGAGCCGCCGCCTCGCCGCGCACCGTGTTCGCGGCCGACATCACGGGTCACGTGCTCATCCAGGTTCTCTACGAGCAGGTGATCAAGCGCGAGATCCCGGTCTACGAGGAGTACTTCGCCTGGAAGCTCGCGGTCGACGACGGCGGCCGCTGCGTCGGCGTGATCGCGTGGGACCTGCTGCACGGCGGGCTGAAGACGGTCGCGGCGAAGGCGACGGTCATCGCCACCGGCGGCGCCGGACGCCTCTACGCCGGGACGACCAACGCCTACGCGTGCACGGGCGACGGCATGGCGATGGCGCTGCGCGCCGGTCTCCCGCTCAAGGACATCGAGTTCATGCAGTTCCACCCGACGACGCTCGCCCACACGGGCGTGCTGATCACCGAGGGCTGCCGCGGCGAGGGCGCCTACCTCCTCAACGCGTCGGGCGAACGCTTCCTCAAGCGCTACGCGCCGGCCAAGATGGAGCTCGCGTCACGCGACGTGATCGCGCGCGCCGAGCAGACCGAGATCGACGAGGGCCGCGGTGTCGACGGGAACGTGATGCTCGACCTGCGCCACCTGGGCGCCGAGAGGATCCTCGACCGGCTGCACGGGACGCGCGACCTCGCGATGACCTTCGCCGGTGTCGACCCGATCTACGACCCGATCCCGGTTCGGCCGGGTGCTCACTACCACATGGGTGGTATCGAGACCGACGTCGATGGCCGCACGAGCATGGACGGTCTCTTCGCGGCCGGCGAGGTTGCGTGCGTCTCCGTTCACGGCGCGAACCGGCTCGGTGGGAACTCTCTGATGGAGACGATCACCTTCGGCCGGCGCGCCGGGAAGGCTGCTGCCGAGGCGGCGAAGGGCGGCTCGGCCGCGAGCCGTGCCCGAGGCCGCCGTGCTCGAGGCCGAGACCGAGCTGAAGGCGGTGCTCGGACGCTCGGGCGGCGAGCGGCCGTGGGCGATCCGGAACGAGCTGGCCGAGTCGATGCGCACGAACTTCGGCGTGTTCCGCCGTGAGGACGAGATGCAGGAGCAGGCCAAGATCCTCGAACGGCTCCGCGAGCGGTATGCGAACGTCGTCGTCGAGGACAAGGGCGACGTCTTCAACAGCGACCTGACGCAGGTGCTCGAGCTCGGCTGCCTCCTGGATCTCGCCTCCTGCATGATCGAGGCAGGCATCGCCCGGAAGGAAAGCCGCGGCGCACACGCCCGGCCGCACGACTATCCGGACCGCGACGACGAGCACTTCCTCAAGCACTCCGTCGTCCGCCTCGTCGACGGTCGCGTGCAGCTCGACTGGAAGCCCGTCACAATCACCAAGTGGCAACCCGCCGAAAGGACGTACTGAACCCATGCGCGTAGCCCTGAAGATCTGGCGCTCCGACGCCGCGACCGGCGACCGCGCGCTGCGCGAGTACGAGGTCGACGCTCCCGAATGGGCGACGCTGCTCGACGTCCTCGACATCGTCAAGGACAAGGTCGACGGCTCGCTTGCCTACCGGAAGAGCTGCCGGATGATGATCTGCGGCTCGTGCGGGATGCGCATGGACGGCGCGGCCGTCCTCGCCTGCAAGGTGCGGATGTACGACATCGCGCAGGCCGGCCAGATCCCGGTGATCTCGCCGATGGGGAACCTGCCCGTGGTCCGCGACCTCGTCGTCGACATGGATCCGTTCTGGGCGAAGTACAAGGCGGTCAAGCCGTACGTCGATGGCCCTGCGCCCGCCGACGGCAAGGAGCACGTGATCTCGCAGCAGCGCATGGACGCCGTCGCAAAGGAATCGCTCTGCATCAACTGCGGCTGCTGCGTCTCCGAGTGCAACTCGATGGAGTCGAGCCCGGAGTTCCTCGGGCCGCAGGCGCTGGCAAAGGCGATGCGGCTCGTCGGTGACCCCCGCGACACGCACAAGATCGAGCGCCTGAAGGCCGTGGGCGGCGAGCACGGGATCTGGGAATGCACTCGCTGCTACTTCTGCACCGAGCGCTGCCCGAAGGGTGTCGATCCGCGCGACGCGATCGCGAAGCTCGGCGCCGAGTCGATCAAGGAGGGGATCGACTCGGACATGGGCGCGAAGCACGCCAAGTGGTTCGTCACCTCGTCGAGGACGACCGGCTGGCTGCGCGAGGCGGAGCTCGTCCCGAAGACGCAAGGGGTCGTCGAGACGATCAGGCAGACACGCTTCGCGCTCGATCTCATGAAGCACGGGAAGGCCCCCGTGCCGTTCCCGCCGCACGTGGCGAAGCGCGTCCATGAGGCGCAGCGCCTCCACGACCTCGTCGGGATTCAGGGCCGTGACGGCTACCGCGGCATCGTCCAGGGCGAGCGCGGCCTCGCCAAGCTCGAGCACGGCCTCCACGACGGGGAGCGCGACCCGTACGGTGCCGGCTCGTTCCCGAAGCCGTTCGTCGCCGGAGACCCGGAGCCGGAGGCCGAGCAAGCATGAAGACCGTCGCGTACTACAAAGGCTGTCTTGCGTCGCTCTCGGCGAAGGAGCTCGACTCGTCGACGCAGGCGCTCGCGCCGAAGGTCGGTCTCGACCTGATCGAGCTCAAGACCGTCACCTGCACCGGGGCCGGAGACATCCACGAGGCCGAGCCCGACTACTACGTGCACCTGAACGCGCGGATCCTCGCGTATGCGTCCGAGACCGGCGCCGACACGCTGATGACGGTGTGCAACGTCTGCACCCTCAACCTGCGCCAGGCGAACTGGCAGCTGAAGAACGATCCCGAGCTGCGCGAGCGCGTGAACCGCAACCTGGTGTCCGTCGGTGTCCCGCGCTACGACCGCGACGTCGAGGTTCGCCACCTTCTCTGGGAGGTCGCCGAGGGTGAGGGCTACGACCGGCTGAAGGCGGCAGCGCACCACGGGTTGAAGGGCCTGAAGATCGCCCCGTTCTACGGCTGCCAGATCCTGCGCCCGTCGAAGGTGATGGGCTTCGAGGACCCCGACAGGCCGGCGTCGCTCGAGCGGATCATCGAGGCGTGCGGCGGCGAGGCGGTCGACTATCCGGCGAAGCTCAAGTGCTGCGGCTTCCCGATCATCCAGGCCCGCGAGGAAACCGCCCTCGGCGAGATGATCCAGCCGATCGAGCAGGCGAAGGAAGCGGGAGCCGACGCGATCGTCACCCCGTGCCCGCTCTGCCATCTGTCTCTCGACGCGTGGCAGTCGAAGCTGAAGGCAACGACCGGGCGCGACTTCGAGATGCCGATCCTGCACCTCTCGCAGCTGATCGGCGTCGCCGCAGGCCTCAAGGAGTCGGAGCTGAAGTTCAAGCGCCACGTTGTCTCGATGGAGCCGGTACTCGAGAAGCTCCGCTTCGACTAGCGAGTTCTAAGATCAGGGTGTGGAGGGTCACAGCCTGATCTCGCCCGACGTCGTCGCCCGGTACGCAGGCGATGCGGCTCGGGGGGTGCCGGGTGTGGCACGGGTCGTGGACGGGGTGCGGAAAGGCGTTCGGGTCGAGCCGGAGGCGATCGAGCTCCATCTCGCTGTCGCCTGGGGCAGCTCGATTCCGGAGGTCGGTGCCGCGGTGCAGCACGACGTTGCCGACTACCTCTCCCGGATGACCGGCGTGCGGCCGGCCGTCGTCAACGTCGTCGTCGAGGCGGTCGAGTGAGCACCAAGCTCGCCCCACTGACGAAGCTCACGCTGATGACTGCGCCGAGCGTCTGTCACGAGTGCGTCTGGTGGCAGTCCCGGGGCAGCCGGGCGGTCGACAAGGACCGTTGGATGGAGCGCGTCGAGCTCGAGTTCGGCGCGTTCGGCACCGTCTACTACGACAGCGACGGCCGCGTGCTCGGCTCGATGCAGTACGGCCCCGCGCCGCTCTTTCCCCGCGCGCAGGAGCTGCCGGCGGGCCCGCCGTCGAACGACGCGATGCTCATCGCCTGCGCCTACGTCGTCGGCGAGGCGACCCCGTGGGTGCTCCAGTCGCTCTTCCTGGCCGCGATCGGCGAGGCGCGCGACCGGGGCGCGGCCTGCGTCGAGGCGTTCTCGTACCGGTACCCCGACGGCGAGCCGGCCTACGAGCGCTTCCGGGTTCACAAGACGGTGTTCCCGGCGGACTTTCTCGGCGACTTCGGCTTCCAGGTCGTCCGCTCCGCGGGCCGGGTCGGGCTGGCGAGGCTCGACCTCGGCGGCCTTCAGCCGGTGATCGAAGGGCGGCGCGAGAAGGTGCTCCGAGTCGTGAAGGAGGCGTTCCTGCCGGAGCCGGTTCCGGCGCCGCGGCCCTAGGCTAGGCCTGGACTAGGCAGCGGCCGCGCGGGCTCCGGCGACCAGGAGCTCGGCGATCTGGATCGCGTTCAGCGCCGCGCCCTTGCGCAGGTTGTCGCTCGCGAGGAAGAGGGCGAGGCCGTTGTCGACGGTCGGATCGCGGCGGATCCGCCCGACGAGCACGTCGTCGATCCCGGCTGCCTTGCCGGGCGAGGGGAACTCCTCGACGCGAACCGACGGTGCGGCTTCGAGCAGCTCGCGCGCCTGATCGGCCGAGAGGGGCTGCTCGGTCTCGATCCAGACTGCCTCGGCGTGACCGATCATCACCGGGACGCGCACGCAGGTCGCCTGGATCGGCAGCTCGGGCAGCTCCATGATCTTGCTGCGTCTCGGCGCGGAGCTTCGACTCCTCGTCGAACTCCTCGCCGTCGTACTCCCAGTCCATGCGCAGGTCGTGCTCGGAGGGGTCCTCGTTGCGCAGCCGTTCCATCGACTGGGCGCCGGCGCCCGAGACCGACTGGTAGGTCGCGACGCGGACGCGGACGAGGCCGGCATACTCGTGCAGCGGCTTCAGGACGCAGGTGAGCGGGATCGTGCAGCAGTTCGGATTCGCGACGATGCCGTCGTTCTCGAGCGCACGGCTCGCCATTGACCTCCGGGCACGACGAGCGGGATTCCGGGCTCGAGCCGGTAGGCCGACGACTTGTCGACCACGGTCGCCCCGCCGCGCACGGCGTGCGGGACGAGCTCGCGCGAGGCGCCGGTGCCGACCGAGAAGAGGAAGATGTCGATGTCGCCGCGCTCGAGCGCTTCGGGAGTCGCTTCCTCGACGATGTGCCCGCTGATCTCCTTGCCCGCGGAACGCGCCGACGCGAAGACGCGCACGTTCTCGTAGCCGCGCTCGCGGAGCAGGCTCAGCGTGACGTTGCCGACGGCGCCGGTGCCGCCGACGACGCCGATGGGAGTCTTGTGATCCATGCGCGAAAGGGTAGCGGCGGGCTCGCGAAGCGTGCCGGGTCAGGTAGCGACGCGAAAGGCGAGCAGCTCGGGGCCGTAGTCGCGGAGCCATTCACGCTGCTTCTTCCAGCCGGGCCTGCGCGACGTGACGAGGTCCCAGAAGCGCGGCGAATGGTTGGGCTCGCGCAGATGGCAGAGCTCGTGCACGACGACGTAGTCGAGCACCTCGAACGGTGCGAGCGCCAGCCGCCAGTTGAACGACAGCGTGCCGCGCGGCGAGCACGAGCCCCAGCGCGTGCGCTGGTCGCGAATCGCGACCCGGCGGTAGTTGACGCCGAGCGCGGGCGCTTCGTCCTCGATGACCATCGCCACGAGCTCGCGCGCCGTGCGCCGTCCTTCGACCTCGTCTATCGCGCGCGCCTCGAGCCCGAGCCGCGGCACCTGCTGCTCCCGCTGGTGCGCGATCCAGTCCCGGTGCGATTCGATGACCTCCCTGGCGTCGTCGTCGCTGAACCATGGAGGCGCGACCAGCCTCACGGGCTCCCCCCAGGGAACGGTCAGCTTCCAGCGCCGCGCACGCCGGGAGCGGCGAAGCTCGACGATCTCGTGCATTCGCGAGACCGTAGAGCAGTCGACGGCTGGCGACCCGGGGATCGGAGGCAGCGTCGCACCCCCAGATGTCAGAATTGTTCCCTGAGGCTACTTCAGGGGTTTGAGACGTCGGCAGGTGACGCTGGCGTATCATGTGAACGAGTGGACAGCTGCGCTCGGTTCTGAGCTACTCGAAGGCCCGTCTCGCGGCGGGCCTTCGTTTTGTCCATGGACCCCGAGGGCCGGATTCGAACCGGCATCTCCGTAGCGGACAGCTACGCGCTCTACCCCTTGAGCTACCCCGGGGCCGTGCCCCAAGGTTCGCGCGAGGTGGGCTTCACCACAAGATGTCCCGGAGGGACACGTCCAAGGATCAGGCACAAGCGGTATCGCCTGTGCCAGCGTTCCGGAATGTTCCCTGAGCGGGGTGATCCTGAACGAGGTTAGACCTCGAAGACTGCGACCTCGTAGCGTCCTACGGCTGGGTTGGGTTGCGCCCATTTGGTTCGCGGCAGCCGCCCGCAGCGCATTTGCGGCCTCCTCGCTTGCGCGTAGCGCCTGATCGTCAACTCACAGCGTGATCGCGATCGCTTCGCCGGCCTGGCGGTCGATCAGGAGAATCCGTGCAGTCTGGGTGGAGACCTGCGACCGCGCGTTAAGCGGCCGGGTCGCGCTCCAGTTGCGCCGCCGCTGCTCGGTTCAACGCCTGAAGCATCAAACGGGCAACGGGCCGGTCTTGGTCTGAGAACCGGAACAAACAGTCGCCACAGCCGCGCCTGCGGATCGCAACAACGAAGCACCCCTCGATCGAAGCCTCACCGCCACGGCCGTCGTCCGAAAACCGGCGGCTGCCTTCGGCGCGCGAAAGGTGGTCGTCAAGGTAGTAGGCGTCCACCCTTGTTCACCGCCTCGGCTGCGTCGCTGCCGCGACTCGCCTAATGACCACCTGTCCGTTCATCATCCGCCTCCCGGTCTGCAGAAGAGAGGGGGAAAGCTCCCCCTCTGCACGAGAACCCGTGTGGAGACGCAGAGACTGGCCCGCTGGCTCCACCGATTCGGCAGGGAACTGTACCACCACCTTGCCCATTGATGTCAACGTTGCCTGCCTTCTAGGACGCAATGTGGTGCGCGGAAGCGCGTCAAGCCCGATGTGCTGACATAGGATCGGGCCATGAACCCTCCGCCTAGAGACGACTTCGATCATCCGTGGTTGATCGAGCGAATTCCTGAGGAAGTCCTCGGTCGCTACCGAAGGGCGATGTTCCGGGTCCGGTCGAGCAACGAGCCACTCGTGATCCTTGACTCCCTTGCGGAGATGCAAGAGGTCTTGCAGCAGGTTGAGCGCGCTGCAGTCGAGGAGGCTCGTGCGCAAGGCGCGACCTGGTCGCAGGTCGCAGAGGCCCTGCACCGGACCCGGCAAGCCGTCGAGCAGCGCTTTGGTTAGAGCATCGTCGCGGGGCGGTGATCACGGCAGCATCGAAGTCCCACGACCGGAACGGCGACAGCTGGCGCTCACCACGCCCGTCCTGGCTCGCCACCGCCACCCCGAGTTGAGCCCGCTGGCGATGTACTTCACCAGGCTCGAGGTCGTCCAGTTGCCCAGTGTTCGCGAACACACCCCGAGCGGGGTCGTCTCCATCCGCAGCGCGCCAGGCAGGGCGGGAGCCGAGCCGCACGACGTTCCGGCCGAGTGGAGAACTGGCCTCCGCGCCTAGGATCCTTGGTCAGAGTCCGTGTTCCGACGTGTTCAAGGGAGGGCGGTGGAGTCAAGTCAGGTCGTCCGGGCAGTACTGGTCTACAGCCTCTCCGGGGGATTGATCCGCGAGATCCTGATCCTCACCTGACTCCGTGTCTCGCCCGCTGAAAACGCGAAAGATCGGGCCCAAGGATCGCCGGCTGCCCCAGGGTTCAGCAATGACGCCTGGCGGCTGCCGCACTTGGGCCGGGGCTGGCACCCCGGGATGGACAGGTCACCCCAGTGGCGGTGTGTGCGGCACGCGAGTAGGGTTCACGGCACGAATGCGCGGCGATTGATCTCCTTTTTCGCGGCGGCGCTCGTGTCGTGCTGGCTCGGCGCGCTCGTGGTCGGGTCCGCCGGCGCAGTGCCGAAGCCGTCGCCGAGGTTCTGGTCGGCCGCGCGCTGCGAACGCGTGTTGCCACAGGAGCATCCGGGGATTCGTCAGGTCATTTGCGTCGGAAGCGGTGGGCCGTCGAGTTGCCGTTGGACGACGGGTCACCGTGTGCGGCTCTATTCGCAGCTGAGGGTGTTCGCGTGGTATCGCCACGCGAACTTCACGACCATCGGGATGCACGGGGTCGAGCCTGGCGTTGTTCGCTCGTTCACGCTTGCCACTCGTGCGCGTGCCGGGTTCACCCGTATCGTCCACCATTACGGCGACCCATGGGTCGGCTGGCCCGCCGACTTCTACATGGCACACGTCCGACTGCTCGGCACCCACGTCAACAAACATGCCTTCGGCGCGTTTGTGGCGACAAGGATCGCAAAGCTCGCAGACCACGAGCAGACCATCAGCTGCACGGTCGTCTAGCAGCCTGCGACGAGGCGCGCCGCACGCCCGGCTCCCGGTGCGACAACACGCTGGGTTGCGCCAGCGTTCCGAAATGACGCCTGAGGGCGCGACCCCTCATGGCGGCGCTTAGGCCTTGTGGAGAACGCCGCCGATCGCGCCGGCTGGGTATCCCTCGTCGTCTCCGACGATGACGAGAAGCGCCCAGGGTTGGCGAGGATCTTCGCAAGCCACGCCGGGCCGCCGTTGCCCCACCTCGTCGGCGCCTCACACTGAAGCGCCTGCGAGGTGCTCCCGGTAAACGGGAACACAGATGGCGTGTGCTCACCATGCGGGGCCGGCGGCGCAACATGGATGCCTGACACGCCGGGTTTACGAACGCCGTGGAAGCTGAACTTCCAGCAGGCCCTGGTCGGCGAGATCGTGATCGTCGCGATTCCACCGGCGCGGGAGGTGGTGTGGAGGTAGCCGCCGGTCAGCGTCGCCTTAAGAGTGGTCGTGCCGCCGCCGGCGAGCGCAGCCGGCGCCGCGACGACGACCGCCGCGAACGCCGCGGCGAGGAGAGATGCTGCGCGCACCGCGTGATCTTATCCCCGCCCGCGGCCGTGTCCAAAGCGCTCCTAGGCTGTACTCGACAGGCACGACCTCCGTCGACTGCGCCAGCGTTCGGGAATGTTCCCCGACTGCCGGTCGATTGGTCGACCGCGCCGTGTGTTTGGTTCGACGCGCTAGTCCGGCCAGGCGCGCATCGCGTGGTCGACGACTCGGTCGAGTTCTGCTCTGGTGGCGCCGGTGGCGGCTTTGACTGCCATTCCGTAGGCGACCGTTCTGATGAAGCCCGCGAGTTCGTCGGGGCGGGCGCCGTGCGGGAGGTCGCCTTCTGCGCGCGCCCGCTCGAAGCGCTCGCGTAGCTCGGCCTCGCCGGCGCGGCGTGCTTCGATCAGCGTGGCGGCGGTCGGGGACGTTTCTTCGCCGCAGGTGGGGGCGCCGAGGATCGCGAGGCAGCCGTGCGGCATGTCCGGTCGCGTCTGGATGTCGGCGGCGCCGCGTAGCAGCGCTTCGGCGACCTCGCGGGCGGTCGAAGGGCGAGCGCGTCGCGCTCGTAGCCGGCGTGCCCGTGCGCGTAGTGATCGAGCGCCTTGCGAAACAGCGCGTCCTTGTTTCCGAACGCGGCGTAGAGGCTTGGCCGGCTGATGCCCATCGCCTCCGTCAGGTCGCCAAGGCTGGCACGGTCGTAGCCGAGCCGCCAGAAGACGAGCGTCGCCTGGTCGAGCGCCTGCTCGGTGTCGAACGTTCGCGGCCTACTCACCCGGCACTCCCTGAAGGCGCGATGTCACGGTGGTAGTGTACCGATCGGTACATAACCCTTGTGAGGATGGGAGGCAGGCGTGACGGTTCAGCTTCATCCCCTTCATACCGCGTCAGGCAGCGGGAAGGCGCTCTGGTGGTCCCGGTGACCTGTACACGTACCTCGTCACGGGCGCGCAGTCCGGCGGGGCCGTGTTCGCGATGGAAGCCGACGTCCCACACGGAGCCGGTCCGCCGCCGCACGTCCACAGCCGCGAGGACGAGACGCTGTACATCCTCGACGGCGAGCTCGAGGTCCAATTCGACAACGAGGTACAGACCGTCTCAAAGGGCGACTTCGTCTGGCTCCCCAAAGGAGTGCCACACCGCTTCACCAACCTCAGCGGCAAGCCGGCGCGGATGATCCTCTCGTTCCAGCCCGCAGGCATCGAGCGCTTCTTCGAGGAAGTGTTCGAGGAAGTCGACGACCGCTCCGCCGAACCACCACCCGTCACACCCGAGCTCGTCGGACGGCTGCTCGCCGCAGCACCACGCTACGGACTCAATTTCCTCCCGCCCGAAAACTGAGTCCGGCAGCGGAGGAAGCATGACTTCCGCCTGCGCCAGTGTTCGGGAATGACGCCCGAGGCTGAGTCTCTAATCGAGGCGGCGGTTCGCGAACTGGCTGGCAACTGCCGGGGTCGTGGTGGTCGAAGAACAACGACTCACCGCGATCCATCGCCGCGATACGCCCCATCTCGTCGATAGTCAGATCGAAGTCGAAGACGTCGAAGTTCTCGCGCATGCGCTCCGCCCGCACCGACTTCTGAACGACGACAACGCCGCGCTGGATTAGCCAACGCAGTACAACCTGAGCGACGGACTTGCCGTGCGCAGCGCCGATCTCAGAAAGCATCGAATTAGCGAAGAGATCGTTCCGCCCTTCGGCGAACGGTCCCCACGATTCGATCTGCACGCCGCGCTCGCGCATCAGCTCCTGGTAGACGGCGCGTTGGAAGAACGGGTGACACTCGACCTGGTTGATGGCCGGCGCAATCTCGTTGTGCTCAATCAAGTCAACGAGACGGTCGGGGTAGAAGTTCGACACGCCGATCGCGCGTGCGTGGCCCTCGCTGTTGAGTGTCTCCATCGCGCGCCACGAGCCGTAGTAGTCCCCGAACGGCTGGTGGATGAGATAGAGGTCAACGTAGTCGAGACCTAAACGATCGAGCGAAGCCTCGAAAGACGCCCTTCGCCTTCTCTTCGCCCTGATCCTCGACCCACAACTTGGTCGTGATGAACATCTCCTCGCGGGGAACGTCGCTGGCCGCGATCGCGCTGCCGACCGCTTCCTCGTTCATGTACGAGCGCGCGGTGTCGAGCGACCGGTAGCCGGATCTGAGTGCGTCGACGACGGCTTGCGCAGTCTGCTCGACCGGAATCTGGAAGACCCCGAAACCCAGAACGGGCATCTCAACACCGTTGTTCAACGTCACGGTTGGGACAGTTGCTTTGGCCATCAATCCGCTTCTTACCCGAATCGAGAAAGAAACGCCCCGATGACCTTCAGCGAGTCGCCCGCGCCAGAGTTCGTTACTGCACCCCGATCCTTCGGTGCGAGCTAGAGGCTTGATGTGAAAGTCGGGTAGGGACCCGGCGAGAAGTGACGAAGGGCTTCCAGTCCTTGTGTCCCCTCGAGATAGGAGCTCGAGATGACGGATCTGGAAGCCCTTGTCGTTGCAGCCTATGTCTTCGCTGACGAGTATCGGGTCCCTGCACGTGGTGGCCGTCGGCCGCTGGTCAGCGACTCGGAGTTGGTCGCGCTTGCGGTCGCCCAGGCCGCGATCGGGATCAGCTCGGATCGGCAGTTCCTCGGCCTGATCGGGCGGGTGCTACCGGGCTGGTTCCCGCACCTGCCCGAGCAGTCGCAGTACAACCGCCGCCTGCGGGCCCTGGTCGGGCTGATCTCGATCGTGCAGCAACAGCTCGCCCGCTGGCTCGACAACGGCGGTGTCCGCCTCGCCGACGGCAGCCAGCTCGCGGTCGCCAACTATCCCGGCTGCCAGCAGCGAAGCGAGTTCGCCGGCTTTGCCCGTTACGGCTACGCCGCCTCGACGCACCGCTACGTCTGGGGTGTGCGGCTCGTTCTCTTGACCGACGAGCGCGGCCTGCCGCTTGGTTACACGATCGTGCCCGCGAACGAGCATGAGTACGAACCGCTCGCCGACCTGCTCACCGGTGTCCCGGCTCGAGTCGTGATCGCCGACAAGGGCTTCTGGGGTCGCGGCTACCGCGAACGGCTCGCAGCCGACGGAGTCAGCCTGCTCACCCCGGACAAGACCCGCACCGCCGCCAACCTCGGCCGCGAACGCGCGCTCGCTTCCACCCGGCTAGTGATCGAGAGCGTCTTCGCCAACCTGAAAGGCCAGATGCGGCTCGAGCAGCACCTCGCAAAAACCCCCGCCGGCCTCGCCGTCCGGATCGCGCAGCGCATCCTCGCCCTCACACTCGGAATCCTGCTCAACACCCTCAGCGGCCGCCCCGCACGCGCCCTCGCCGCCTACGACGGCCGCTGAATCACATCAAGCCTCTAGATGTAAGACCCGAGCAGGTTGGTTCTGGTGGCCGGGGGTTGGTGGCCGAGGGCTGAGTGTCGGCGTTGATGGTTGTAGTGCCAGAGCCAGCCGTCAAGGGCGGTGGTGCGTTCTGCGCTTGAGCGGTAGATCGCGCCGTAGGCCCAGCCGGCGAGCATGGTGCGGATGAACCGCTCTGCTTTGCCGTTTGTCTGGGGCCTGTAGGGGCGGGTGCGGAGGTGTTTGATGCCCAGACCGCGGCAGGCGAGCGCGTGGATCGTGCGGCGGTAGCCGCAGCCGTTGTCGGTCAGACAGCCTCGACCGTGATGCCGTAGCGGGCGAAGAACGCGACGGCGCGGCCGAGGAAGCCGACGGCGGTGACGGCTTTCTCATCCGTGAGCACCTCGGCGTAGGCGAGGCGGCTGTAGTCGTCGACCGCGATGTGGACGTACTCCCAGCCGACGCTGTGTCTGCCCACTCCGCTGCGTCGGTGATTCGGGTTGTAGTGCTGGGGGCCGCCGCGTGACGCGGTGGCCTGCGCCGCCCTGGATCCGGCCGAGCTTCTTGACGTCGATGTGGACCAGCTCACCCGGCCGCTCGCGCTCGTAGCGGACCGGCTGCTCGAGCCCGAGCCGGCCGAGCTTGCCCATCCCGATCCTGGTCAGGATCCCCGAGACGGTCGAGAGCGCCATCCCGAGGATCTCGGCGATCTCGGCCGCGGTGAAGCGCAACCGCCGCAGCGTCGCGATCGCCTCGACGCGCTCCGGCGCCGTGCGATTGGCGATCCGCCGCGGCGCCGAGGAGCGGTCGAACAGCCCGGCTCGCCCTCGACGCGATAGCGACCAACCCACTTGCGGGCACAGCGGACACTGACTCCCGCCGCCGCAGCCGCCGCCGTCAGAGTCCATCCCTGCTCGACAACACGCTCGGCCAACAGACGCCGGCCGTTCCAACTGAGAGCCGCGTTACGGTGAAGCTTCATCCGGGTCCTCCTTCGGACTGAGTCGCTTGGCAGCTCTCAGCCTCCAAGGAGACCCGGATGAACCAACCTGCTCAGGAACTACATCTAGAGGCCCTGCGGCTCCTTCCGGATCCGGACGCCGAAGAGCTCGGGCTCGCGCAACTTTTCCCCACACTCCTCGCAGTCGACAGCGAAGGTCGACGAGAACGGGGCGCTACAGGCTGGGCACCGGTGCAGCATCGAGCCCCCGCAGGTCGGGCACTCGCTCGGGATCTCGGACTCGAACTCCTCGAACCAGCGGCGGGCTGCGCCGCACTCGAGACAGATCGCCGTCCAGCTCCCGAGCACCTTGCGGCGCTCTTCGCGAAGCCAGTCCGATGCCTTGCCCATAGGCTGACCATAGCGCTGGGCGTTAGAGTTGGTCGACGATGGCGATCGCACGCGTGGCCGGGCCAAGCGGCTCGCTGCAGGAGGTCAAGGAGTGGGGGCTCGATCGTGAGGACCTGCTCCAGATCTACCGCAACCTGCTGACGACGCGGGGGGTCGAGGAACGAGGGCACATCCTCTACCGCCAAGGGAAGATTCCGGGCTCGTTCTACACGGGCAGGGGGAACGAGGCCGCGGCAGTAGGCGTGGCGACCGCGATGGGCCGCGAAGACGTGGGCACGCCGCTCCACCGCGACATGGGCGTCCACATCACCCGGGGGGTCGAGCCGTGGCGGATCTTCGCGAACTACATGGGCCGGGTCGACGGCCCCGCGAAAGGCCGCGACGGGAACGTGCACATGGCCGACCACCACCTGGGTCTGATCGCCATGGTGTCGCATCTCCCCGCGATGCTGCCGGTGGCAGTCGGCTGCGCACTGGCCTTTCGAATCCGCGAGGAGAAGCGCGTCGCGGTCGCGTGGTTCGGCGAGGGCGCATCCGCACGAGGCGACACACACGAGGGGATGAACTTCGCGGGCGTCCGCAAGCTCCCCGTGGTGTTCATCTGCGACAACAACCAGTGGGCGTACTCGACACCGACCCACCTGGAGTACGCGGTCGAGCATCTCGCCGACCGCGCGCAGGCGTACGGCTTCGAAGGGGTGGTCGTCGACGGGACCGATGTGCTGGCGGTCTACCGCGAGGCGAAGCGAGCGATCGAGAAGGCACGCGAGGGCGGAGGGCCGACGCTGATCGAGTGCCTGACGCTCCGGATGGAAGGCCACGCCGTGCACGACGACGCCTTCTACGTCCCCAAGGAGCTCTTCGAGCGCTGGGCCGAGCACGATCCACTCGATCGCTTCCGCGCCTGGTTGCACGCGCACGCGGACCTGACCGATGACGAGGAGGACGAGATCGTCGTCCACGTCAAAAAGCACCTGAACGACGCGCTCGAGCGGGCGGAGGACTCGCCACTTCCCGACCCTGCGACTCTGCTCGAAGGCGTGTATGCGATCCCCGAAGACCTCGAGACCCCACACCACAAGTAGCCGTGCCCGAGAAGACCTACCTCCACGCAATCAGCGACGCACTCCGCCAGGAGATGCGGCGCGACAAGCGCGTCTTCATCCTCGGCGAGGACGTCGGCGTGTACGGCGGAGCGTTCAAGGTGACGCTCGGGCTCCAGGAAGAGTTCGGGCCCTGGCGAGTGATCGACACGCCGCTCTCCGAAACGGCGATCCTCGGCGGGGCGACCGGCGCGGCGATGATGGGCATGCGACCGGTTGCCGAGATGCAGTTCGCGGACTTCGTGTCATGCGGATGGGACCACCTCGTCACGGTCGCCGCCAAGCAACGATGGCGTGCAGGCACCCCGGTGCCGATCGTGCTTCGGCTCCCATCAGGCGGCGGCTTCTCCGGTGGGCCGTTTCACTCCCAGAACCCGGAGTCCTCGTTCGCACACATCCCGGGGCTGAAATGCGTCTGCCCGGCCACCCCGGAGGACGCAAAAGGCCTGCTCATCTCCGCAATCGAAGATCCGAACCCGGTTCTCTTCTTCGAGCACAAGCACCTCTACCGCCGGATCAAGGGCGAGGTGCCGGACGAGCGCTACACGATCCCGATCGGCGAGGCGCGGATCCACCAGGCCGGCGACGAGATCACGCTCGTCACCTGGGGTGCAATGGTCTACACCGCCGCCGAGGCCGCCGCCCAGCTCGACGACATCTCCGTCGAGATCATCGACCTGCGGACGATCGCGCCGTGGGACAGAGAAACGGTGCTCGAATCGGTTCGCAAGACGTCGAAGGTGATCGTCCTGCACGAGGACACCCATACCGGTGGCTTCGGAGCGGAGATCTCCGCGACGATCGCCGAGGAGGCATTCGAGTTCCTGGACGCCCCGCCGCTCAGGATCACCGCGCCGGACACGCCCGTCCCGTTCTCACCGCCACTCGAGCACGCGTTCATCCCGCAGGTCGAGGATGTCGTCGCCGGGCTCCGCGCGCTGGCAGAGTACTAGAGGTGGCGACCGAAATCGCAGTCGAGGTGGTGATGCCCCAGATGGGCGTTTCGGTCTCCGAGGGAACTGTCACAAGATGGCTGAAGAACGTCGGTGACGCCGTGCGGGCCGACGAGTCGCTACTCGAGATCTCGACCGACAAGGTCGACACCGAGATTCCGAGCCCTGGATCGGGGATCGTCTCGGAGATCCTCGTGCACGAGGGAGAGACGGTCGCGGTCGGAACGCTACTCGCGCGGATCGGCGTGGGAGCCGAGCCCCCGGCAGCTCCCCAGGTGGCCGCTGCGCCACCTGTCCAGCCATCCGCACCGCCCCCCGTCGAACCCGAGCCGGAGCCAGAACCAGAACCGGAGCCAGAACCAGAGCCGCCGACAGCTACCGCAGCACCCGCCGAGAAGCCCGCGGAGGAGGCGGCCGAGGAGCGCCCCGCCGAACACGCGCATGCCTTCGTGTCGCCGGTCGTGGCTCGGATCGCGGCCAAGCGCGGAATCGACCCGGCCGAGGTGAAGGGGACAGGTCGCGACGGACGCGTGAGGAAGAAGGACATCCTCGCGTACGTCAAATCGGCGAAAGCTGCCCCTCCCGCGCCACCGGAGGCCGCCCCTGCGCCTCCTACTCCCCCTGCTCCTTCTGCCCCCCCTGCCCCTCCTACTCCCCCTGCTCCTTCTGCTCCCCCTGCCCCCCTTGCCCCGCCACCGGCCGTACCCGAGCCACCTTCGGAGGCGGCCCCCGCAGAACTCGAGCCGGGCGAGACGCTCGAGCCGATGACCGCCATGCGGCGCGGGATCGCCGAGCACATGCGGCGGTCGCTCGACACCTCCGCGCACGTCACGAGCGCGATCGAGGTCGACATGTCCAAGATCGTTGCCGTCCGCGAGAGGCTGAAGCCCGAATACAAGGCGGCGTACGGCATCAACCTGACCTACCTCGCGTTCGTAGCGCGCGCAGCCGTCGAGACGTTGCGCGACTGGCCGTGGGTGAACGCCGAACTGCGCGGAGAGTCGATCCTGACCCGAAGCTTCGTCAACCTCGGTTTCGCAGTGGCTCTGGAGGACGGGAAGGGTCTGATCGTCCCGGTCGTCAAGCATGCAGAAGGCCTCAATCTCGTCGGCATGGCGCAGGCGATCTCCGACATCGCCGCGCGCGCACGGAGCAAGCGGCTCCTTCCCGACGACGTCACGGGAGGGACCTTCACGATCACGAATCCCGGGAACGTCGGCACCTTTGTCGGCACTCCGGTAATCAGCCAGCCGCAGGTCGCAATCCTCGGGACATACTCGGTGGTGAAGCGCGCCTGGGTGATCCAGGACGAGGCCGGCGTGGACGCAATCGCGATCCGCCCGATCATGAACGTCACCCTGACGTACGATCACCGGGTGGTCGACGGGGCCTACGCCGGGCAGTTCCTCCACGACCTGCGAGAGCGGCTCGAGAGCTGGAACGAGGCCGAGTCTTGAGCGACGACGACTTCGTCGCAGTCACCGTCGCCTCGTCGGAGGGCGAGGCAGCCGTCATCTGCGGGTTTCTCGCGTCGCAGGGAATCGAGGCGACCTACGACACCGGTGGCGTGTCGCAACCGTTCTCCGTCGGCGGCCTCGGCGGCGCCCACCTCGGGACCCAGACGATCCTCGTCCGGGAAAAGGACGCCGAGGCGGCGCGAGCGGCACTCGACGCGCGTCCGGACTGAGACCTAGGTGTCGCGCCGCACGAGCAGCACTGCAGCGATCCCGACGGCAAGCGCGGCGTAGCCGCAGAACAGCGCGAATCCCGTCCACGGCCCGAGGCTGTGGGCTCCGTGCGTCAGCGAGAAGATCGTACGGCCTGCACTGTCCGGCAGGTAGGGAGAGACCGCATTGTTCCAACTGCTCGGCAGGACGAACATGAGCGGCGGCAGGACGAACATGATCCCTGCGAACGCAGCTATCCCGCCCGCAGTGTTGCGAACGATCGCTCCGATCCCGAGCGTGAACACGCCGACTACCGCCAGGTAGAGCGCGCCCCCGATCACCGAGCGTGCCACGCCTGGCGCCGAGAACGACGTCTGGAGGATGTCGTGTCTCGAAAGAATCGCCTGGCTCGCGAAGAAGGCGATCAGCACGGCCGGCAGCATGAGCAGGAACGTGACGGCGGCGTAGACGACCACTTTCGCCCAGAGAACGGGCAGCCGCCGCGGAACGGTGCTCATCGTCGCGCGGATCATCCCGGTCGAGTACTCACCGGTGATGATCAGGACACCGAGAACGCCGATCGCCAATTGCGAGACATTGACCCCCGCGAGCGCGATGTCGAGGGGCTGGCGATTCGCGCGCTCACCTGCGCTCATGTGCCCCCAGTGAGAGGAGGTGACTGCGGCGAACAGGCAGGGGAATCCGACTGTGAGGACGGTGGCGACGAAGAGCGACCAGAGCGTCGAGCGCACCGTTCGCAGCTTCGTCCACTCCGAGACCATGACCCGGGCCTGCGTGACTTTGATGTTCAGGCCCTCCAGCGACGCCGCGGCCACGCTGCTCATGCGAGTGCCCCCTCCGGCTCGGGCGCCGCGGCGTGGAACTCGACGTCCTCTTGGGTCAGCTCCATGAAGGCTTCCTCGAGAGACGCCTGCTGCGGCGTCAACTCGTGAAGAACGATCCCGTTCGCAGCGGCGACCTCGCCGACCTGCTCGGCCGTCACGCCGACGACGTCGAGGACACCCTCACCGGCGACGTGGACGGCGACATCGGGGCCTGCGACGAGCCGCTGGAGCTCGGCGGCCTGGGGCGTCCGCACGCGAACTGCCTTCTTCGAGGCGCGGCGGACGAACTCGTCGACGCTCAGGTCGGCGATCATCCGGCCGCGACCGATCACGATCAGGTGATCCGCTGTCATCGACATCTCGCTCATCAGGTGGGACGACACGAACACGGTACGACCCTCGGCCGCGAGCCCTTTCAGCAGCTTGCGAATCCACTGGATTCCTTCGGGGTCGAGCCCGTTCACCGGCTCGTCGAGGAGCAGGGTGTGCGGGTCGCCGAGAAGCGCTGTGGCGATGCCGAGACGCTGGCCCATGCCGAGGGAGAACTGGCCGACACGCTTCTTCGCGACCTCGCGGAGCCCGACCATGTCGATCAGGTACTCGACTCGACTGCGAGGAATGCCGTGCGTCTGGGCGAGCGCCAGCAGGTGGTTGTACGCGGACCGACCGGTGTGCACCGACCGCGCCTCGAGCAACGCCCCCACCTCGCGCAGCGGGGCCGAATGTTCGCGGTACCGCTTTCCGTTCACCGTGACAGCGCCGTCCGTCGGGCGGTCGAGGCCGAGAATCAGTCGCATCGTCGTCGACTTGCCGGAACCGTTCGGGCCGAGGAATCCCGTGACGATGCCGGGCCGAATCGTGAAGGTCAGGCCATCGACCGCCCGCTTCTTCCCGTAGTCCTTCGTCAGGCCTTGAGCCTCGATCACCGCGGGACCGTAGTCGAAACGGATGAGAGCGGCGTTAACGGCCGCCTCGCTAGAGTCGAGTCATGCCGCACGGTGCATATGTGCTCGACCTCGGAGTCGTCGCATACCAGGAAGCATGGGATTTGCAGCGCTCGCTTGCCGCTGCCGTAGGACAGGGCGCGATCCCCGACACGGTGGTCTTCCTCGAGCACCCGCCGACGGTGACACTGGGGAGGCGAACCGAGGAGGGCGAAGTTCACATACCCGAGAGCGCAGGCGTCGACGTCGTCGAGACCGACCGCGGCGGGCGATCGACCTACCACGGCCCCGGACAACTGGTCTGTTATCCGATCCTCGACCTGACGCGACACGGAAAGGACGTCAAGCTGTATTGCCGCAACCTCGAAGAGGCCTTGATCCGGACGCTCGCGCCAAACGACATCGAGGCGGCACGGATCGACGGACTGACCGGCGTCTGGCTCGAGTCCCCTCCTCGCAAGATCGCGAGCATCGGCGTCCACATCAGCCGCTGGGTGACGACGCACGGATATGCGCTCAACGTCGACCTCGACCCTTCACCGTTCACCGAGTGGATCACCGCCTGCGGGCTCGAGGATGCAACCTTCACCTCGATGGCGCGCGAGCTCGGCCGACCCGTGGCTGTGGACGACGTGCGACCCGCCGCACGAGCGGCGCTCGCCGAGGTCTTCGACCTTTCGTTCGACGAGTTGCCCGGTGACGACCCGGGGCTCTGGGCAGAGCCGCGCAGGGCGCAGATCGCGTCGCGCTAGCTGGGCTCCGGGAATCCGGGCTGGCCTCGAATCGAGTCGAGATCGGAGTCCGTCGCGGCGCGGCCTCCGTACTTGGGATCCTTCTCGACGGCCTGTGCGAGATGGGCGAGCGCGTCCTGTGGGCGGCCGGCCTGCGCCTCGGCGCACGCGAGGTTGTAGAGGATCGATGCCGCACCAGGGCGTTCGCGCAGTCCTTCTTCGAGCAGGTCGATCGCCTCGGCGAACCGTCCCTCCCGGAGAAGGGGCATTGCGGCAAAGTTGAACTCCCACGCCGAAACCTCGTATGCGATGCCAGGCTCGGCGCCCACCGCGAGCACGAGTGTCCCGTCCTCCTCGGCGATTGCCATGCGTCTCACCTTCGGGTCGCGGAGAAACACGAGCGTGCCCGCCGGCGCGTCGAGCGTCTCGCCGTCGAGTGTGAAGGTCGCGCGGCCGCGCACGACGACGTAGAGCTCCTCGTGCCCTCCTGGCCCGCCGCCGGCCTTCGTCTCGTCGTGCTCCTCGACGACCTGGCCTCCGATGGCCTCACTCGTGTACGCGTTGACGCCGAACGCATGGATCCCCAGCCTGCGGCGGACCGGATGCCAGACGAGTCCATCTCCGACCGGAATTGCATCGAGATCGCCGAAGCTGACGGCCTCCCAGCCAGACGGGTCAGAGCTCAACCGAATCCCCCGGCTCGAGACGTTCGATCATCGCGCCGGGAGCCTCGTGAGCAAGCGCATCCGGCGTTCCCGTCAACAACGGGAACGTGCCCCAGTGGCACGGGACACACCGCGGGTGGCCGAGCAACTCGAGCGCGACCGCGGCCTCACGCGGCCCCATCGTGAACCAGTCGCCGATCGGGAGCACCGCCACGTCGGGCCTGTGGATGCGAGCGATCAGAGCCATGTCGCCGAACGCACACGTGTCGCCGGCGAAATAGACGGTCTTTCCGTCCTCGAGCCGAACCACGATCCCGCCCGCCTCGCCGAGGTACTCGCCCTCATTCGAGCTCGACGAGTGAAACGCGTTGACGAGCGTGAACCGGATGCCGTCGATCTCTTGCGAGCCGCCCTTGTTGATGCCGGGAAGCCCGTCGAGCCTCGCGCCCTGGTTGTCGAGCCACCCCTTCAGCTCCACCTGGCAGACGATCTTGGTGTCGAAGGCGTTCGAGAGCGCGACGGTGTCGCCAACGTGATCCGAATGGCCATGCGTGATCGCAATCACGTCCACCCGTTCCGGTGTGCGCTCGTGCTCGGGCGTCTTCGGGTTGCCGGTGAGAAACGGATCGACGTAGATCCGCTTGCCCCGGTCGCTCTCGATCCGGAAAGCGGAGTGCCCGAGCCATGTCAAGATCGCCATTCCAGGAGAATAGACTTCTCAAAGCCGAGAAGGACCGTCCGGCCCGGGAGCGAAGCTATGCGTCGATGGGACGCCGACTCCTGCCGGCCGCGCTCGTGGTGGTCGCCGCCCTTGCCGATTCGGCGGGCTCGCACCACCTGGCACTCGACGCGATCTTGCTCGCCGTCCCATTCGCGGCCGTCGCCGCACTCTGCTCGTTCGGCGAGTACCTCGACTCGCGCTCCGACTCGACCCTCGGGCTCCAGGCACTGCTCTGGGCCGCCTCGGTCGTTCTGCTCGTGCTTTCCTGCGCCGTGCGCAGCCACGCTCTCCATGGCGTCCCGCCTCTGGCAGTCACCTCGCTCTTCATGTGCCTCGGGATCTACGCCGTCAAGGCGGCCGTCGCAGCCGCGCCGTACGCCCGCCGGCTCGCCGACATGCGCCCGGCGAAGCCCTAGCGATCAGCGAAGCCGGTATCAGCGGATCGGCAGCTTGATCTGCCGGGAAGGAATCAGTTCGAGCACGACAGGCACCGTCTGTAGACCTGCGGCCGCGAGATCGCGCTGGAGTAGACCTGGGTTCGGCTCCGGGAGGCCGCCTGAAGCTTTGACGTCGACGCCGGCCTCGGATGAGGTGACCGACAAGATCTGCCATCCCGACCTCTTCGCCCATTTCGTCGCGACAGGTGCGACGTTCTCGCGATCGAGTGTGTCCTTTGTCAGCTTTCCGAAGAGATAACCGATCGCGATCACCGCGAGCGAGCCCGCCACGATCAATCCGAGCGAGCGAATCAGATTGCCGCGATCGCCGCTCATCACCGAAAAGACCGTGCCGATGATCGGCGTCATGAGCGGCGCGACGATCATCGCACCAATCACCGTCGCGGTCGAATCCGAGACAATCCCGGCCGAGGCAATGATCGCCGAGAGGGCAAGCAGCACCCAGAATGCGCTCAGCTTGCGGCCCGCCTCGGGCCCGTCGAAGAGCAGCTTCTCGTGGATGCGCAAAAGCTCGGCGGCGGCGAGCCGGGGCACGGCTGCCAATTTCTGGGGAGAGTCGCCCGTTCCTCCGGCGCTTTACCGGCCGATCGAACGACATTGGCGAGGTCACGGCCTCGATCAGACCGTCTGGAAACGCCTGCACGAATGCGGGCCCGTTTCTCTACCGGGCGTCACGCGATCCCGACTTCCTTCTTGATCTGGGCCAGGGTTAGCGAGCCGTACATCGTGACCGCGAGCTGGGCGCCGGCCATCGTGTAGCAGTTCACCCCACGGCTCTCTTGGGTGTTTCCCGGCCCGATGTCCTCGACTTTCGTGCACTTCCACCCTCCGGACGCGGTCAGCGGCGAATCCGGCTTTGCCTTCTGCCATAGCGGCAGCTCGGCCCGCGCGAGGGCCATGCCCGCCGAGCACGCTGTGCTCAATGCGGTGACTGTCCAAGTCGCGCCTTGGAGTCGCTTGTTTGTGCCTCCGCGCAAGGACGCTGTCCATGCATCGTGCGGTCCGTTCTTAATCTGTCCACAGACCACGAGCCCGGGCAAGCGAGCCGGCGCCGAGCTCGAGATCACGAGAAGCATGCAACTCGTGGTGACGAGAACAACCACCGTGCGCATCTCAACCTCCGGATTGCGCGCATCCGAACCGATTGCTCAGAGTCTTGCACCCCGCCACAGCAACGTCCAGTCCGAACCGGTGGCAGCAGGAAGGTCACCTGCGCAGCGTTGGGGAATGTCCCTCGAGTCAGTAGCCGTGCTGCGCCTGAACTCGGCCGGTCTTGACGGCGTCGGCGAGGGCTCGGTAGTCGCGTTCGTTCTGTTCGGCGTAGGCCTCGGAAAACGCGAGGATCGCTCGGTCGAAGACATCGCCGCGGCCGAGGTAGGCGGCGATGGCGACGCGGTCGCCCGAGCGGGCGTGTGCGTGACAGAGCGTCACCGCGCAGAGTTGCCCGTAGACCGAGAGCGCGCGCGGGTCCAATGCCTCGACCACGACCGAGCCCTTCCAGTCTCGTAGCTGACGAACGTAGTAGTCGCGAGGCTCACCCTCAGCGTTCTGAGCGTCGCGTAGCCAGCCGAGGAAGATGTCGCTCGACGCCTGCATGATCCGCTGGCCCGCGACGACGCGCTCTCCCGAGTTACGGAACTCGCCCGGGCCGGCAAACTCCTCCATAACCGACGGCTGTGCTTCCTTGATCTGCAGAAAGAGCGGGTCCTGGCTGTTTCGGCCAAGCAGCAGCGCAATCCCAGCACGCGTTCCGACACTCCCGACGCCGACAACCTTCCGCGCCAGATCTACGAGCCTGAACTGGGCCAGTAGGACGCGGCGCTCGTGCTGGAGCGTGAGACTGTACTGGTGGAGAAGGTGCTCCAAACTGGCTCTGAGGCGATCGCGATACTCGATGTCTTCGTAGTCGTCGAGCCGAACGATCAGCGGCGGGTCGGACACGATGTGGCGCTCACCGTCGACCTCCCGTGAGAGCTTTGAGAACGCGTGCAGGCTGTCTCGGGTGAGAGCCTTCGTGACGACCTTGTCGAGGCGTTTGCGCATCTTCCCACCGAGACGCGAACGAAGGCCCGGGATCAGCTCTTCGATCTCGAAGCGGGTGTACCAGACATCGGTGTTGCGCATGGCCGCGAATTCCGCCATCCGTACCCGGTACTCCTCCACCGTGTCGAGAACGACGCGCTCCTGATCTTCAACCGAGAAGCTGTTGTTGCGAGCAGCGATCAGCATGCTCACCGCGAGGCGCTTGACGTCCCACTCCCAGGGGCCGGGAAGCGTCTCGTCGAAATCGTTGATGTCGAAGACGAGGCGCCGCTCAGGCGATGCGTACAGCCCGAAGTTCGAGAGATGTGCGTCCCCGCAGCACTGTGCGATCAAACCGGAACGAGGCGTAGCGGCCAGATCGCTAGCCATGATCAGCGCCGCACCGCGATAGAACGTGAACGGCGACACCAGCATCCGCCCGTAGCGGATGGGCACCAGCTCGGGAACGCGCGCGTCAGCCTGACCCTCCAGCAGTTCGATCGGGTCGCGACGGTGAGCAGCCGGTTCGAACACGGCGTGGCTCGAACGCGGAACCTCAGCACGAGCCGCCTTGCCCCGCGCAGCCCGCTCCGCGACGCTCAGGTGCGGAGTGCCCGAACTGACCGGGTAGCGACGATCCAGCCCGGCCGGATCTCCACCCCTTTCAACCGTGCCGGATGACATCCCGCCGGCGCCCATGACCTAACTCCGCTCGAGACAAGGTATGGAGACTACCCGGGAAGGTCGAACGAAGCCGCCGAGCCCCAGTTGACCTGACTCCGATGCGCATGGGCTCAGACAGGTCCGCCGTCCGGGAACTTGTCGTAGGTCTCCATAACTGAGTCCAGCATCGGTTTCTCCGGCTCGTCGCCTGCCCGCGCGGCTTCGTGCCGCGCTTTGGCGATCTCTGCCAGGTCCTGCCTTTTTCTGCACATGCCGCTCTCTGAGCCGTTTGAAGAGCGCGAACACACCCAAAGTCTTGCATGTCGGCCGACGCGGGATAAGGGTCGCCGGGTTACGCGAAATGCTTACGAACACCACCCCAAACGGTACGTTTTTCCATGCGCGTACTGGATCCGGCAACCAGCCGCCTCCCACTCCCCTTGCGCACGACGGTCGACTGGCTCGCAACCCTCGTCGTCGCGATCGCGGTCGTGCTCACATTCGAAGCGGAAGTGGCGAAACCGTTTCGGGTCCCCACCTCGTCCATGGAGCCGACACTCCACTGCGCCAAGCCCGGCGACGGCTGCGTCGCAAGTGGGTCGGGCTCCCCGGAGAGACATGGGAAGCACGGAACGGCTACGTGTACATCAACGGCCACCTGTTGAGCGAGCCCTACATCAGGCCGGACTGGCGCGACTCGTCCAACCAGGTCCCGTATACATCCCAAAGAGCCACTACTTCATGATGGGCGAGAACCGCGCAGGGTCATGCGACTCACGCCGGTGGGGCACGGTGCCACGGAAGAACCTGATCGGCAAGGTGGTCGGGACGTACTGGCCGCTCACCCGGATCTCGCTCGGCCGCTCACGCCGAACTACGCGAGCTACCGCCGAAACGACGCCGCGAGCGCCAGTGTTTCGAAGTGTCGCCTGAGCGCGATAACTACTCGGCCAACCAGCTCCCCGTGCCAGGGTCGACGAGGCGATCCAGCGGTGCTGATCCTCACGCTGAGTTCGTTCTGATCGCGATCGCAACTTGGGCGTCGGTGTAGAGCTGCCGCCAGCCGCCGGCCCGCACGAGCCGGGTCACATGGGCCGGCGTGTCTACCACCAGGCTGTACCCGCGCGCTGCTGTTGCCCACCCTGGACCCGCCTTATAGAAGGCTGACACGACCGCGAATTCACGCGGGGTCAGTAACTCGAATCGGACGTCGTAGGCGAGGTGCCCGCGGAGAGCGGGGATGTGCCAAAGCAGCCAGTCTGCGGTCCGCGGATCGGCAAGCACCCTCGAAGCGGTTTCCTGGCCGACGGCATCGATCGCGGCGGCCGGGAGCCGCGAGTCGTAGGCGCCGTCTGGGCGTGTCGCGGAGAAGACGATTGTTCCAGCAGCGACGGCGAGCGCTACGGCGGCGAGCACGGACGCCGTCTTGCCCTCGAAGCGAGCGTTCTTTCGGCTCGCGAGCGGGGTGACAATTGCGAGGGCGGCGAGGTTGAACCACACGATCCCGCGGACGGCGGCGAGCGCTCCGGCGAGGGTGACTGCAATGCAGGCAAGGTCGAACCATGCGACGCGGCGCCTGCGGGTGACAATCAAGAAGATGGCGGTCGCCGCGAGGACGAAGAAGACGGCTGTGGTTGCCGACGGGACAGTGCGCTGCCACTCGCTGATCTGCCGCCCGAATGGCGGGTCGACCAGCATCAGCCAGTAGTAGCCGGGCAGCCTGAGCGCGTAGGGCGAGGCGAACACGCATAGCGGGGCGAGCACAACGCAGGCGGCTCGACGAAGAGTCAGCCCGCGGCGGATCACCGCTTGCAGCCCGGTGAGAAATACGAGCAGAACGCCGAGCGTGACCGATCCATGAACGTTCGCCCACACACCGAGAAGCGACAGCACCCAGAGCGTCGAGGCCCGCTCGAAGTCGGGGTCGCGGCTCAGTAGCCATAGCGTCATCGCGAAAAACGGCAGCGCGAGAGCCTGGGCGCGAATCTGAAGGCCCCACGGCGCTGCAGCGACCGCGACGACGAAGAACACGAGGATCATCCGCGCCGATGCCCCGCGCCGGCGCGCGGTAAGCGCACAGATGCCGTACGCGATCGCGATCGCGGCCAGGTAGAGGGCAACCACGAGGCCAAGGCCGATCCTGGAGGCCTGATAGAAGATCACCTGAGCGAGCCACTGCTGGTCGACCCATCGGTGGCCCCCGGCCATCGCTGTCAGACGGTCGACCGAGGGAAGACCGTGCTCAGCGATCTCACGGCCCGACACGAGGGTCATCCAGGTGTCCTGGACGACGATGCTGGGCGCAGCCGCAGCCAGAAACGCTACGAGCAGAGCAACCGGCGCGGCGACCGGCAACAGCGATGCGAGTGCCGTGGCCGGCCACGAGCGACTCGCAGCCACCTGCGAGAGCCGCCCATGCGCAGTCGCCGCCATGCGTTGATGATCAGCGACAGGTCGCGCTCCGTCACGACCCATCCGGCGAGCACTTGCCGGTATATCGGCGGGCGTCCAACACTCGGCTGAAGGCCTAAGTTCTCGTTCTCCTGGTGAGGCAACAAGACGATCGTCTGCGTCAGTGCGCGGCGATGTTCCCCGAACCTCATCAGCAAGATCCGGGGGGAGAACGGCATGGTTAATCTCCGGAGATGGGGCACCTCCATGCCATCGGTTGTGCCTGGTTCTGGGCCTGGGCGCTCCTCGGTTGCGCTGCTGCAGTTGGGCTGGTGTCGCTCGGCCCGCTGGTACTCGCGCCGGCCGGAGTGGTTGGAGCGGTGATGGCGTCGCGGCGAACGATACGTCGTTCGGCCTTTGGCTTTCTTACAGGCTTCGGGGCACTTCTTCTCTACGTGGCTTGGCTGCAACGTGCGGGCCCGGGCACGACCTGCTGGCATACCGCGACGGCGAGCGGATGCGACGAGCACTTGAATCCGTTGCCATGGCTGCTTGTCGGCGTGGCGTTATTCATCGGCGGCATCGTCGCCTATGCCCGACGGATCTAAGGAGCGTGGGCTGCGCCAGCGTCCTATCGCCCGATTGCTGAGAGGCGTTCCGCCGACTAGAACGGAAGCGACTTCGCGGCAGCTTGCGCGACGTCGATCAACGGCGCCACCGCGAAGAACGATCCAACCGCGACGACCATGCAGGTCGCAACGCCTATGGCGAGCAGCCGGTCGCGAGGGGGTGAGCCGCCCGCGGGGGCGAGCTGGAGCTCGGCGCTGTCGCGCATGTACATCGCGCGAACGACGCTGAGGTAGTAGGCCGCAGACACCATCGTGGCCACAACTCCGACCACGATCAACCAGGTCCAGCCGGCTTCGTACGCGGCGGCGAAGACGTAGAACTTCCCGACGAACCCGCCGGTGAACGGGAAGCCGAGAAACCCGAACATGAACGTGGCCATCGCGACCCCGTGGAAGGGGCGCTCCCAGGCGAAGCCGGCAAGGTTGTCCAGAGTGACCGGTGCGCCGAGCTCGCGCTCGCGGGCAGCGACGATCGCGAACGCGCCCAGCGACATCGCGCCGTACGGGATGAGGTAGTACATGAGCGCGGTCGCACCCAGTTCGCTGTCGGCGGTGATCGCGATCAGCATGAAGCCCGCGTGCGAGACCGACGAGTAGGCGAGCATCCGCTTGATGTTGAGCTGCGTGAGCGCTGCGATATTGCCGACGGCGAGCGAGACGCAGGCGAGGCCGGCGAGGGCCCATGTCCAGAGGCGCTCATCGCCGGGGAATGCCGTGACGAGCAGCCGGTAGGTGACAACGAGCGCCGCCACCTTCGTCGCGGACGACATGAACGCGGTCACTGGCGTCGGTGACCCCTGGTAGACGTCCGGCGTCCACATGTGGAACGGCGCCGCCGACGCCTTGAAGCCGAGGCCGACGATCACCATCGCAAGCCCGACGACGAGCAGCGAGTCGTGGGCGTGGCCCGCGGCTCCGATCTCGTGGAAGTTGAGCTGTCCCGTCGAGCCGTAGACGAGAGCCGAGCCGAACAGCAGGGTCGCCGAGCCGACCGCACCGATGATCAGGTACTTCAGCCCCGCCTCGAGCGAGCCCACGAGGTCGTAGTCGATGGCACAGAGGATGTAGAGCGAGATCGAGAACCACTCGAGCCCGAGGAACAGCGACATCAGGTTCGATGCCGAGACGAAGAAGATCATTCCGGCGCCGGCCGTCGCGAGCAATGCGTAGTACTCGCCGACGTGCTCCTCACGCCATTTCTCGCCGTAGGAAATCGCCACTGCGACGAGCCCGCAGCCGGCGATCAGAATCGACGCCGTGGCAGCCCAGCGGTCGCGGAACATCGCGCCGGCCACGATCGCCTGTCCGTTCGGGCTCTTGTCCGCGACCATCACAGCGAAGACGAATGCGGCCACGAACCCGATGCCGCACACGAATGCCGACGATGCCTTGCGCCACGTGCGCGGGACGAGCACCGCCATCAGCAGCAGCAGGCCGGCCGCCGCGAGCAGAGCGAGCGTCGGCGACAGCGCGAACCAGTCGACGTGGGGCTTGTGGATCACAGCTGGCTCCAGCTGAACTGGATGCTCTGCTCGCCGGATCCGGCGGTGTGGAACTGGAGTCTCACCCGGTTTCCATCACCGCAAACGAGCGTAAATGTCCCCTTCGTCGTATTCCGGTGAGAGTCGGTGTACTTGGCGGCGACTGCCTGGCACTTGGCTGTCCCCTGCCCCTTGAACCACTTGATCGGGGCTGCGGCCAGAAGCTCGTTCGCGCCACCCGGAGACTCGATCAGCGAGCTCGTGAGCGACGCTCGCGCCGCCTCGTTCCCGAACGCGTGGCCGCTGATCGCCCCCGGCCAGGCCGAAAGACCGAGGAGGAGCAGGACGAGGGGCACGACGACCGCGAGCTCGCCCGGCCGGAGGTCGAGCGCGGCGTCGCTCACGGAGGCGCCGATCTTCTCGTGGAGAACCGCCGAGATGAGCCGGAGCATGTACATGGCAGCGAGCACGATCGAGACGACCCCGATCACGGCCCAGACCCAGCCCTGGACGAAGACGCCCGCCAGAATCAGGAACTCGCCGGCAAAGGCGGACGACAGCGGCACCGCGAGCGCGATCACGCCGGTGATCATCAGAATGGTCGCGAGGGCAGGCCGTCCGCGCGCCATGCCGCCGAGGAGCGACAGCTCGCCGGTCGCCGTGCGCCGCTCGACCATCCCGGCAAGCAGGAAGAGCGCCGCCGAAATGAGCCCGTGGTTCACCATCTGCAGGACGGCCCCGTTCAGGCCGAGGTCGTTGGTCGCGAAGATGCCGAGGGTGATCAGGCCCATCTGGGCGAGCGACGAGTATGCGATGACACCGCGAACATCGGGCGCGCGGAAAGCGAGCAGCGACCCGTAGACAAGGCCAATCGACGCCAGGACGAGGAACACGACACGGAAGTCGTGGGTCGGGCCCGGGAACTTCACGATCACGATCCGCAGGAAGCCGAAGACCGCGACCTTCGAAACCACGCCCGAGAGGACAGCGGACACCTCGGCGGGGGCCTCGCGATACGCGTCGGGAAGCCAGCCGTGGAAGGGGAAGAGCGGCGCTTTGACCGCGAACGCGATGGCGAAGCCGAGGAAGAGCCAGTCGCTTCCGCTCGGGCTCATCCTGGTCAGGTCGAACGTCCCCTCCTGGAGCCCGTAGACGACGATCGCCGCGAGCATGAGCAGGGAGCCGGCGACCGTGTAGACGACGAATTTCAGGGTCGCGGCGAGTCGGCCAGGGCCGCCCCAGACCCCGACGAGAACGTAGAGCGGAATGAGCATCGCCTCGAAGAACGCGTAGAAGAGAACGAGATCCTGGGCGGTGAAGACGCCGACAATCGCGCCCGTCAGGAACAGCATCAGCCCGAAGTAGGCCCTCGCGCGCTCCCGGCCGATCCACCAGGCGTACGCGATCGTCACCGCGCCGACGATCGTGGTCAATCCGACGAGCCAGAGCGAGAACGCGAACTGGCCGACGTGGTAGCTGACACCGAGGTCGGAGAACCACGAATGCCGCTGCTGGAGCTGGAGCGTCGAGCGGCCGAAGTCGAACTTGTTGAGCGAGAGAATCCAGAACCCGACCTCGATCAGCGAGACGAGCGTCGCGAGCGATCCAGCCCAGTAGCGCGAAAGCGGCAGAAGCCAGATCGCGAGCGCGCCGGCGATCGGGAGGAAGATCAGGATGGTTGTCAGCCAGCTCGTCATCGGGCGGCCAGGAAGACGACGGCGAGGATGGCAAGGCCACTGGCGAGCACGAGCGCGTAGGAGCGAACGAGCCCGTTCTGGACTCGCCCGAGCTCACGCGAGCCGAAACCGAAGCTGCGCGTCACCTCGCCGATCGAGCCCGAGATCAGCGGCCGTTCGATGAACCGCTGGAGCGCGACGGACAACGCGACGGCAGGCCGGTAGAAGAGCAGGTCGTAGGCCTCGTCGAAATAGAACTTGTGCTCGAAGAGCGGCAACGGGCGCGGGACTTTCGACGTCTTCGAGCCGTAGAGCGTCCAGGCCACGGCGATCCCGGCCAGCCCGAACGCAACGGCGCAGATCGAGGCGACGACCTCCTGCCTGGTCGTCGACTCGATCAGGGGCGGCGCAACGGGCGCCAGCCAGTCGTTGATCGGCGTCCAGAACGGGGCCACCTGGATGAAGCCGGCGAACGCGGAAAGCAGGGCGAGGACGCTGACCGTCCACACCATCGAGAGGGGCCCCTCTTTCCCGTGGTGGGCGTGATGGTGCTCGGCGACGAAATCCGATTCCTTCCCGTGGAAGACCACGAAATAGAGCCGGAAGGCGTAGATCCCGGTCAGGAACGTCCCGACGAGCGCGCAGAGCGCGAGCACGACGCCGAACGTGCCGCGGTCGAGGAGCGTGGCGATGATCTGGTCCTTGGAGAAGAACCCGGCGAAGGTCGGCACGCCGACGAGCGCGAGGGTGCCGATCAGGAACACTCGCTGCGTGTGCGGCATCCGGCGGCCGATCCCGCCCATGCGCCGGATGTCCTGCTCGCCGGTGAGCGCATGGATGAGAAGACCGGCGGCGAGGAAGAGCAGTGCCTTGAAGAACGCGTGCGTCATCAGGTGGAACATCCCGTTCGCGTACGCGCCCGCGCCCGCGGCGACGAACATGTAGCCGATCTGGGACATCGTCGAGTACGCGACCACGCGCTTGATGTCGTTCTGGACGAGCGCGATCATCCCCGCCATCAACAAGGTCACTGCCCCGAGGACCGCCGCGGTGTCCTGAATCTTCGGTGCGAGCTCGAAGAGGGAGTGGCAGCGCACGATCAGGTATACGCCCGCGGTGACCATCGTCGCCGCGTGGATGAGCGCGCTCACCGGCGTCGGGCCCTCCATCGCGTCCGGGAGCCACGTGTGCAGCGGGACCTGGGCCGACTTCGCGACCGCGGCGACGAGCAGTCCTAGCGCGATCAGCCCGGCGGTCGGGCTCGTGGCAGGAGCGTTTGCGAAGGCCTTCGTGAAGTCGAGCGTGCCCGTGTGCTGGATCAGCAAGAAGAGCGCCAGAGCCATTGCGGCGTCGCCGACCGCGTTCATGACGAACGCCTTCTTCGCGGCTGCGATCGCAACCGGCCGGTCCTGGTAGTAGCCGATCAGCAGGTAGCTCGAGAGGCCGACCATGCCCCACCCGGCCAGCAACAGCAGGAGGTTGTCGGATTGGACGAGCAGGAGCATCGAAAAGACGAAGAGCGACATGTAGGCGAAGAAGCGGCGCTCTTCGTCCTCGCCGTCCATGTAACCGACCGAGTAGGCGATGATCAGCGAGCCGACCCCGGTGATGATCAGCATCATCATCAGGCTGAGTGGGTCGGTCAGGAGTGTGAGCCCGAAGCTGTACGGACCGGCCGTGAGCCACGTCCACGCAGTCGTGGTGTCGCTTCTCTCACTCGGCGAGAGCCCGAGCTCGAGGCAGAACGCGACGATCGCGGCCGCAAAGGCCCCCATCGTCGTGACGGTCGAGATGTAGGCGGCGGTACGCCGCGACATCCGCGTCCCCCCGAGGGTGATCACGATGGCCGCCGCGAGCGGCAGCCCAAGACAGATCCAGGCAGCAGCGTTCACGCGACCATCTACCCGCGCAGGGTCCTGAACTTGTCGACGTCGAGCGCGAGGTTGCGACGGCCGATCGCGACGATCAGGCCGAGCCCCACCACGACCTCGGAGGCGGCGACGGCCATCACCGCAAGCGCGAAGACCTGGCCATCCTCCTGGCCGAGACGCCGCGAGAACGCGATCAGGGCGAGGTTCGCACCGTTCAGCATGATCTCGACCGAAAGCAGGATGATCAGCGGGCTACGCCGCAGCATGACCCCGAGCGAGCCGATCGCGAAGAGCACAATCGCGAGCGTGATGTACCAGCCGATGCTCGGTCCGGACATCAGCGTTCTCCAGTCACGGCCGACTCTTCGGCGACGCGCGCATGCGATCCGAGCACGACCCCTCCGACAGCGGCCACGAGGAGGACGATCGAGGTGATCTCGAACGCCAGCAGATGGTCGGTGAGGAACAGCCTGCCGATCGACGCCGGCGAGCCGAACGACCGGGTGATCTTCGCCTCGCCGTCGAGCCCGCCGGTGGTGAGACCGATGGCGACAATCACCTCGACGAGGATCGCGCCTGCCGCGAGAACGGTTCCGAACGCCTGCCACGACGGGCCGCCGGCCCAAGGCGCCTCGTCGATGCGATCGCCGAGGTAGGCGATCACGAACAGGAACATGACCATCACCGCGCCGCCGTAGACGAGCACCTGCGCGGCTGCGACGAACTCGCCGCCGAGCAGGAGGAAGAGCACGGCGAGCGAAGCGAGGTTCCCGATCAGCGAGAGGGCTGAATAGAACGGATTGCGAAAGCTGACGACCGCGAGCGCGCTCGAGACGCATGCGAAGGCCGCGATCACCCACACGCACCAGACGATGAAGTTGGCCATCAGGCAGCTCTCACGAGTGAATTTTGTAGTACGGGATCGGCGTGTCGTAGATGTCCGGGTCGGCGACCGGAACGCGCTTGATCGGCGGCGCGAGCGGCATGTCCTTCGTGTAGATCAGGTCGTCGCGGTTGTGCTCCGAGATCTCGAACTCGTTGCCGAGCGTGATCGCGTCGAACGGGCAAGCGAGCTCGCAGTAGCCGCAGAAGATGCAGCGGCTCATGTTGATCTCGTAGATGCGTGCGTAGCGCTCTCCCGCAGAGACACGGTTGTCGGCGGTGTTCTCGGCCGCGACGACGCGAATGCAGTCGGCGGGACAAGCGGCCGCGCAGAGCGAGCAGCCGACGCACTTCTCGAGCCCGTTCTCGTGCTTCCAGAGGCGGTGGCGACCACGGAAACGCGGATAGATCGGCCGCTTGTACTCCGGGTACTGCTGTGTGATCGGC
>CAWFIN010000003.1:0-15453 GCA_963815945.1 uncultured Actinomycetes bacterium | reverse complement strand
CGGGTCGACGGAGCGGTTTCGAACCATGCGATCGTCCGTTACGACGCCTACGAGGACACCGGAGGCCACCAGTCCGCGTCGCTGGCGCTGCTCGACGCCGCGCGGAGCGGTCGTCCTGATCCGGCGATTCAGGGCCGCGACTACGCGCGCATCTACGTGAAGGAGCTCGATCGTGGCAAGGCTTCGGTGGCGCTCTCGCCCGAGGAGCAGGAGGCTGTCGAGCGCGCGATGGGTCGTTAGCCAGAGGGCGAACCGTGATACGCGTTTGCACGAGCCGCGGTTGGGCGGGTACATTTTCGGACAGCGTGCAGCAAGTCCTCGTCCTGAATGCGAGCTACGAGCCGCTCAACGTGTGCTCGCTCAGACGCGCGCACGTGCTGGTCTTCAAGGGGAAGGCCGAGGTCGTCGAAGAGCTCGACCGACCACTCTGCTCGGCCACGACGCGGTTTCCGTGGCCGCACGTGATCCGGCTTGTGAACTACGTCCGCGTTCCTCGGATCGTGAAGCGGAAGATCTCCCGGAGGGCGCTCTTCGCGCGTGACGACTGGCGCTGCGTCTACTGCGGCACGAGAGCGGCCGCCTGACGCTCGACCACGTGATCCCGCGCTCACGTGGCGGCGATTCGGTCTGGGAGAACGTCGTCACGTCGTGCGCTCCCTGCAACCTCCGCAAGGGAAACCGTCTGCCGCCACGAGGTGCAGATGGAGCTGCCGCACGCCCCGCGCCCTCCTGCCCCGGTGCTGTTCATCCGGCTTGCGACGCCCAAGATCCCGTCGCGGTGGGAGCGGTATCTCGGCGCGTACGCCGCCGCCAAGACCGTCGCTACGGCCTGAGGCGCTCAGCCGCGCTCGACCGGGAGGTCGGCGCGCTGCTCCCATTCCGACCACGAGCCCGGGTAGAGCCGGCCGCCGCGTCCCGTGAGCTGGAGGCGGTGCAGGGTGACGCACGCAGTGATGCCGGACCCGCAGTACACGACAAGGTCGCCGCGCCGGAGCACGGGCAGAGGGTCGCGCCAGGGTGCGTTGACTGCTCCCGGGATGCGGCCGGGAACCCTGTCGATCTCGTTCGGTTCGCCACGGTAGCGGGACGGCATGCGCGAATCGACGACGACGAGCCCGCTCAACTGCGCGGCCAGCTCGTCTGTCTCGATCGTGTCGCTGTCACGTGGCCGCGGCACGAACTCGGCCGGCTCCGGCTCCTCGTCGCCGGCGCGAAGCGGGCCATACCAGCGATCGAGGTCGATCACGGCGCACGCGTCGTGCCCGAAGTGGCGAAGGAGCCACCAGAGCCGCTCCGCTCCTCCGAGCGAGCCGTAGGCGACGACGAACGTGTCGGAAGCGATTCCAGCCCGTCCTGCAGCCCGGGCGAAGTCCGCCTCAGCAGGGAGCGGATGACGCCCGTTCGGGCCCGCCGGCGCAGCGAGGTCACGCTCGACGTCGAGGAACGTGGCGCCGGGGATGTGCTGGGCCACATACTGCGCCCGCCCGAACTCGGGGTCGTCCAACGACCAGCGACAGTCGACGAACTGGTAGCGCATCGGGGGAGCCTAAACCTGTTCGCTGGCGGGCGTACGCCGACCGGGCGCCGGCCGTCGATTCGGCCGGCGCCCGGTCTTTTCCTCGCTAGTACGCCTCGCGGGAGTCCCCCCATCGCGCGGTCAGCGCGTAGAGGACCGTGATCGTCAGTCCGACGACAGTCAGCGCCCACAGCGGATACTGGGAGCTGCCGACGAACCCGAGCTGGCCGATCAGGTTCACGCTCACGACCACGATGGCAAACCAACGTGCCCAGCCGCTTCCAGCAAGCAACCCAAACCCGGCGCAGACGAGCAGGATGCCCCACAGCATCATCACCCACCCCCACGTCGAGACGTTGAAGACGATGATCTGGCTCGGCGTGAAGACGTAGTACTGCTTCCGGATCACCGCGATCAGGCCCTCGAAGAAGTCGAGAGATCCGATCAAGATCATGAGCAGGCCGGCAAACGAGATCCAGCCGGTCATTGCCTTGTTTGACGCCATTTCCTCTCCCTTCGTCTAGCCCTAACAGGCACTCGTTCGCCCTGGAGCCGCAGTCTCCTCACCCGATCACGCAGTCGGCCTTGCGACCCGCGCGGTGCGTTGCCGGTTGACGCCTCAGGCGTCGAAGTACAGCTAGAACTCGGCCGGGTGCGGCCGGAGGCGAACGGGTCGACCTCGTTCTCCCGCTTCCAGTCGATCCAGGTCTCGATCAGGCTCTCCGTGAAGACGCCGCCGGCGAGCAGGAACTCGTGGTCGGCCTCGAGCGCGTCGAGCGACTCGGCGAGCGATCCCGGCACCTGTGGGATGTCTGCGCCGGCCTCCTCGAAGAGGTCGAAGTCGGCCGGGGCGCCCGGATCGATGCCCTTCTGGATGCCGTCGAGGCCGGCGAGCAGCATCGCCGGAGAACGCCAGGTACGGGTTCGCCGTCGGGTCCGGGCAGCGGAACTCGATCCGCTTCGCCTTCGGCGACGGCGAGTAGACCGGGATGCGGATGCAGGCCGAGCGGTTGCGCTGCGAGTAGACGAGATTCACCGGCGCCTCGAAGCCGGGCACCAGCCGCCGGTAGGAGTTGGTCGTCGGCGCGGCGAATGCGAGCAGCGCCGGGGCGTGCGTGAGCAGCCCGCCGACGTAGCCGCGCGCGATGTCCGAGAGGCCGGCGTAGCCGGAGTCGTCGGCCATCAGCGTCTTGCCGTCCTTCCAGAGCGACTGGTGGCAGTGCATGCCGGAGCCGTTGTCGCCGAAGATCGGCTTCGGCATGAACGTCGCCGCCTTGCCGGCGCGCTTGGCGCGACGTTCCGGACGACGTACTTGTACGTCATCAGCTGGTCGGCCATCCGGATCAGCGTCGAGAAGCGCATGTCGATCTCGCACTGGCCGGCGGTCGCCACCTCGTGGTGGTGGTACTCGCACGAGATACCGAGCGCTCTCGAGGATCAGCACCATCTCGGTGCGCAGATCCCTGGAGCGTGTCGTGCGGCGAGACCGGGAAGTAGCCGTGCTTCTCGCGGATCGTGTAGCCGCCGCCGGGCGCGCCCGAGTTCCAGTAGCCCTCGCTCGAATCGACCTCGTAGTGGGCGCGGTTCGCGGTCGAGCTCGTAAGAGACGTTGTCGAAGACGAAGAACTCGGCCTCGGGGCCGAAGTAGACGGTGTCGGCGATGCCGGTCTCGACGAGGTAGGCCTCCGCCCGCTTGGCGATCAGCCGCGGGTCACGGTCGTAGGCCTCGCGCGTGATCGGGTCCTGGATCGTTGCAGACGAGCGAGAGCGTCGGCTCGGCGGTGAACGGGTCGAGCGTCGCGGTCGATCGCGTCCGGGATCAAGAGCATGTCCGACTCCTGGATCCCCTTCCAGCCACGGATCGACGAGCCGTCGAAGCCGAGGCCTTCCTCGAACGCGCTCCTCGTCGAGGGCCGCGAGCGGCAGCGAGACGTGCTGCCAGGTCCCGAGCAGGTCGGTGAACTTCAGATCGACCATCTTCGCCCCGACCCCGCGCGCCCAGTCGAGGACTTTCGCCGGCGGCGGCGCAGCATCCGATCCCTTTGACAGATACATCTTTTCTTCCGACATTCCGCTCCTCCCGCGTTTGGTCAGAAAAAAACCCCACGACTCGAATCGGTCGTGAGGCGACGTTTGCCTCGTGCCCACTATCCAAGCGCGCGTGAAGATGCTAACCGCCTCGAGCGGTGCTTGCAACCACGCAGGAGCGCCGTTCCTCCTAGAGGAACGTGCGGATGGAGTCGCGCTCGACGCGCAGCCCGATCACCCGTGACCCGTCGTCGATCTGCGCGATCGATTCGGCGGGTACGAGCCGGCGCCTGCGCGTGAAGAACCCGGAGCGGACGGAGAGCGCGTCGGGGTTCTCTGGGGAGCTTCCGTACATCGGGCACTCGACGCGACCGACGACGCGGCCCTGCGCGTCTGCCACCAGAAAGCCTGCGGTGGAACGAAGGTCGAGGGCGACTGCGCTCATGCTTCCGAACCTATTCTCCTCGTGCAAAGAAATTCCCCCTCTGTCGGTAAGAACTTTGTGAGCACTTCAAAGCCCCGGCTTGGCGGTCATGACCCACCACGCGACTGCGAGTGCGGCGATGTAGAGCGCCGCCACGATCTGAAGCGCCCGCGGCCTGCCGCCGCTCTCGGGCTTGCGTTTCCACGAGAACGCAACACCGGTCATCGCGAGGATCGCGACGATGCCGACGCTGCCGATCGCCCTCGGAACCTCGACCCAGTTCACGCCGTCGGGAAGAGCCTCCTTTGACTTCGTCCATTCCCCGGCCGCGTTCAGAGCTACCCAGCCCGGCACTGCGACCAGGAGCAACGTGCCGAAGGAGGCGCGCGCGAGTTGCTCCCGCGCTGCCGATCGGCCGGCGGCTGATGCGAGCACGGCGACGGCGAGCGTGGCGCCGAAGAGTGTCGTCGCGCCCAGGATGTGCAGGAAGAGGGGCAGGTTCCAGGCGTCCGGGCGGACAACGGCGAGCATCAGGCGCCCGGCTTCCAGATCATCAGGGCGAGGATCGCGAGCGCAGCCGCGCCGCTTCCCCACGAGAGCGCGAGGGTGGCGGGATCCCGCAGCCTGGCGCTCAGCTCGGCGCTCGGGGCATCGCCGCTTGTCGCGAGCTGTTCGGCGAGCAGCCGCGTCTTCTTGTCTCGCCCGCCGCCGATCCCACCGGCAGCGGTCGCGACGATCCACAGGGCGATCGAGCCGACAATCCACGCATCGCTGTAGGAGTAGCCGAGGCGGTCGACGAGCCAGAGCCCGATCACGAGCGTGAGCGTCACCCCGACACCGATCGTGACGACCGCGACTCGCGTCAGGCCAAGGAACAGCGCAATCTCGCTCGGCCGGCTGCTGCGCAGGGCGAGGACGCCGAATATGCCCGCAATCACCGCGCCGCCGAGGAACAGGAAGGCCCCCGTCACGTGCAAAGCCAGAAGCCACTGGTCGAGGCTCATCGCTCGCGAGCGTACGCTTCGAGGCGGATGGAAACCCTAGAGCGCCACGTCCGCCTGCTGACCGGGACGATCGAGGCCGTCAACTCGAGCCTGGATCTCGAAGAGGTTCTCGCTCTCGTCGCCTCGAAGGTCGCGGACGCGCTGCACGCGGACGCCTGTTTCGTCTACCTCTACGACGGACGCGTCGGAGAGCTCGTGCTGCGCGCGACGCACGGCACCAAGGTCGAGGAGATGACCCAACGTCCGCGGATGCGCCCCGGCGACGGCATCACCGGCACGGCAGCGGCCGAGCGCGCGCCGGTGATGATCGCGAGCCAGGCGCACCTCGATCCACGGTTCAAGAACTTCCCGAACCTCCCGGAGGACGAGTACGAGTCGATCCTCGCCGTCCCGATACTCGCGCGCGGCGAGCGGCTCGAAGGGGCCCTCAACATCCGCACACGGGAGCCTCGCGAGTTCACCCCCGACGAGATCGACCTGCTGCTCGCGATCGCGGCCCAGGTCGCCCAATCGATCGAGCACGCCAAGCTCTACGCCGAGGCCCAGCGCCGCGTTCACGAGCTCGAGGCTCTCGCGAGGATCTCCGAGGCGGTCTCGGAGTCGCTCTACCTGGAGGAGTCGCTCGAGGCGATCGTGAAGACGACGATGGACGCGCTCTCGGCGACCGGCGCGGCGCTCGTCCTCGAGGACGGGAAGATCGCCTGGCCCGAGGGACGCGCGGACGCGCACGCTCTCCGCCAGCCGCTGCAGTGGCGAGGGCGGCAGATCGGTGAGCTCGTCGCCGACCGGGCGACGCCGTTCACCCAGCACGATCGCGAGCTGCTCGCCTCAATCGCCCAGCACGCGGCGGTCGCCCTCGAGCACGGCCGCGCCGTTCTGCGCGGCGTTCTCGCCCAGGAGATTCACCACCGCGTCAAGAACAACCTCCAGACGGTGGCCTCCCTGCTACGCCTCCAGGCTCGCGCCGACGGTGTCATCGACGCGCGCAAGGCGCTCGAGGACTCGGTCAACCGGATTCTCGCGATTGCAGCCGTGCACGAGGTGCTCACCGAGCGTCACGACGAGGCCGTCGACCTCGCCGATCTCTTCGAGCGGCTTCGCGCGATGCTGGTCCAGGGCGTCGGAGCCGGCAAGGAGGTCGACGCCGAGCTCGAGTCCGTGTCACTTGCCGGCAACAGCGCGACGGCGCTCGCGCTGGTCTTCTCGGAGCTCCTCCAGAACGCTCTCGAGCACGGCGGCCAGCATGTCCACGTCGAGCTTGCGAGTCCCAACGGCGAAATCGTGCTCACGATCTCCGACGACGGTCCCGGCATCGTCGGTGAGCCAGCAGCCGGGACGGGCCTCTCGATCGTCCGCGCACTCGTACGGGACGAGCTGCGTGGGACACTCGACCTTCGTTTTGACGGTGGCGCCCACGCCGAGGTGAGGTTCCCGGCCGAATGAAGATCCTGATCGCAGAGGACGAGACGATCATCCGCCTCGACTTGCGCGGGCTGCTCGAGGGCGCCGGGTACGAGGTGGTGGGCGAGGCTCGCGACGGTGAGGAGGCGGTGGCGCTCGCGCGCGAGCTCGAGCCGGACCTGGCCGTGATGGACGTCAAGATGCCCCAGCTCGACGGAATCGAGGCCTCGCGCCGCATTCTCGAGGAGCGGCCCATCCCGATCGTGATGCTGACCGCATTCGGCCAGCAGGAGCTCGTCGCGCGGGCCGTAGAGGTGGGCGTCTTCGCATACCTCGTGAAGCCGTTTCGGGAGCAGGACATCGTTCCGGCGATCGAAACGGCACGCGCCCGGTTCGAGGAGCTCGTGGAGGTGCGCGCAGAGGCCGACTCGCTGTCCGAGGCTCTCGCGGCACGCAAGGTGATCGAGCGGGCGAAGGGCCTGCTGATGACGAAGGAGAACCTGACGGAAGGGGAGGCCTTTGCACGGTTGCGGAAGGCGAGCCAGGTGTCGGGCCGGCCGCTGCGCGTGATCGCCGAGGCGGTCATCGCTACCTTTGACGCCGAATGACATCGACCCTCACGCCACCCCGGGAGCGGGCCCGCCGAAGCACCGGATCCGGCACCGGCGAGGCCTGGCGCGTGATCGTGCGAAATGACGATCACAACACGTTCGAGGGCGTGGCGTTCGCGCTGGCCCAGACGATTCCCGGCGTCGATTACGACAAGGGGATGCGGCTCGCGAACGAGATCCACAACACGGGTCAGGCGATCGTCTGGTCGGGCGACCGCGAACTGGCCGAGCTCTACCACGAGCAGCTCTCCGGCTACGGGCTCACGCTGGCGCCGCTCGAGCGCTAGGGGACTTACGGCTGGGGCCCCGGGCTGGTCTCGAAGAGCGCCTCCCAGCGTTCCAGGAGTGCTGCCAGGTCGTCGCGGGCTGCGCGGTGCGAGGCAAGGAGGTCGACGTCGGTCCAGTCCTCCGCGAGCCGCCGTTCGAGCTCGGCGATGCGCTGCTCGCTGCGGGCGATTTCGAGCTCGACGAGCTCGACCGGCGTTGGTGCGGGTGCCGTTGGGCGCCTCGCCTTCTGGCTTCGCTTCGGTTTTGGTGCTTTCGGCGGCGGCTGGGGAGGTTCCGGCTCCGCTCCTCGTCGGCGCATGTACTCGGCCCAGCCCCCTGGATAGGAGACGATCGAGCCGTCCTCGATCGCGAGCGTCCGGCTTGCCACGGCGTCGAGCAGGGCGCGGTCGTGCGAGACGACGAGCGCGGTGCCGGGAAACGCCTCGAGGGCGGCTTCGAGCGCCTCGCGGCTCTCGAGATCGAGGTGGTTGGTCGGCTCGTCGAGCACGAGGAAGTTCGCGCCGCTGGCGACGACGAGCGCGAGCGCGAGCCGGCGCCGCTCGCCGCCCGAGAGGGCCGAGACGCGCTTCTCGTGCGCTTCCCAGCCCGAGAAGAGGAAGCGCCCGAGGAGCGCCTGCGCTTCGGGCCGGCGCAGGCCGGTTCCGGCGACGGCGGCGTCGAGCACCGAGCCGCGTTCATCGAGCTCCACCTCATGCTGCGAGAAATAGGCGATCTCGACCCCGTGGCCGACGCTGACCCGGCCCGCGTCGGGCTCGCGGCGGCCGACGATCGTCTCGAGCAGCGTCGTCTTCCCGGCGCCGTTGGGCCCGACGAGCGCGACGTGCTCGCCCCGCTCGAGGGCAAAATCGACGTTGTCGAGGAGCTCTTTCGCGCCTGCACGAAGGTCGACGTGCTGGACTTCGACGACGACGCGGCCGGAGCGCTTCGGCTTCAGGAACTCGAACCCGAGCGTGCGCCGGGCCGGCCCACCCGCCTCGACCTGCTTTGCCTTGATCCGCTCGATCTGTTTCACCTTGGACTGTGCCTGCCGCGCCTTCGTGTTCTTGGCGCCGAACCGCTCGACGAAGCGCTCCAAGCGCGCGATGTCCTCTGCCTGGCGCTCCGCCGTCTTCGCAGCGTGGAGCGCTCGCGCCGCGCGCTCACGCCGCCAGACGTGCCACTTTCCGGGGAAGTACGTCGAGCGGCCGCTGTCGAGCTCGAGGACCGCTGTCGTCACGGCTTCCAGGAACCAGCGGTCGTGGGCGACGAGGATCACGGCGGCATCGATCGTGCGGAGCACCTCTTCGAGCCACTCGATCGACTCGATGTCCAGGTGGTTCGTCGGCTCGTCGAGGAGCAGAAGGTCTGGCTGCGCGGCGAGTGCACGCGCAAGCGATGCGCGGGTGAGCTCGCCGCCCGAGAACGAGTTGAGAGGGCGGTCGAGGTCGTCGGTCGAAAAGCCAAGCCCCCGCACGACCGCCGCCGCCCGGTCGCGCCAGTCGTAGCCGCCTGCATGCTCGAGCCGTGACTGGGCCTCCGAGTAGCGGCGCAGCGTGCGCGCGCCGTGCTCTCCTGCCGCCATCCTCTGTTCCAGCGAGCGCAGCTCGGCTTCGAGCGCGGCGAGATCTGCCGTCCCGGCGAGGACGTAGTCGCGGAGCGGTTTGTCGCTTCCGGGCGGCGGCCGCTGGTCGTGCAGGGTGACGCGTGCGCCCTTCTCGAAGGCGACCTCGCCAGCCTCGATCGACACCTCCGCGACGAGTGCACGGAGCAGGGTCGTCTTGCCGGCGCCGTTCGGCCCGGCGAGCGCGAGCCGGTCGCGGCGCTCGACCTTGAAGGACACGCCGTCGAAGAGTGGCGTGCCTGCGATCTCCTTGCGGAGGTTCGATGCGATCAGAACGGCCATGGCGTCTTGGGTATTGTCGCCGTGATGAGAGTCGCAGTCGCTTTCGACCACCGCGGGGTCAATCTCCGTGACGCCATTCTCGAGGCGCTTGCCGGCCACGAGGTGATCGACCTCGGCACGGACAGCCCCGACGTTCGTGTCGACTACCCCGACAAGGCGCGTGCCGTCGGCGAGAAGATCCAGTCGGGGGACGCGGAGCGCGGTGTTCTCGTCTGCGGTTCCGGTGCAGGCGCCGCGATCGCCGCCTGCAAGATGGCCGGCATCCGCGCCGCGATCTGCCACGATCTGTACAGCGCGCACCAGGCCGTGGAGCACGACGACATGAACCTCCTGTGCCTTGGCTCCGAAATCGTCGGCCCGTCGGTGGCGCGCGAGCTCGTTGCCGTCTTCATGGGCGCCCGCTACGACGGAGGCGATCGCTACGCCGCACGGCTCGAGAAGGTCGCGGCGATGGAGCGGGAGATGAAGCAATGAGCCCCGCGGCATGAGGTGACGACCGGGCGACGGGAGCTCGTCGAACGGATCTGGTCGCGCGATCCGGCGATTTGGACCGGTCGCGACGAGGCGAGGTGGCTCGGCTGGCTCGACGAGCCCTCGCGCATGCAGGAGGAGATCGATCTCCTGCTGGCGCTCGCAGACGACGTGGCCGGCGACTTTGCCGACGTCGTCGTGCTCGGGATGGGCGGCTCCTCGCTCGCCCCGGAGGTGCTGCGACGGGCGTTCGGCGGTGAGCGGTTCTACGTCCTCGACACGACCCATCCGAAGGTCGTCCGGGAGCTCGAAGCGCGGATCGACCTCCAGCGCACGCTGTTTGTCGCCGCGTCGAAGTCGGGCTCGACGATCGAGACGAGGTCGCACGCCGACTACTTCTGGAAGTGCGCGCCGCGCGGCTCGCAGTGGGTCGCGATCACCGACCCCGGGTCAGAGCTCGAGCGGTTGGCGCGAGAGCGTGGCTTCCGCGCCGTCTTCGCGGGGGAGCCCACGATTGGCGGCCGGTACTCCGCGCTTTCACCGTTCGGGATGGTTCCGGCAGCGCTGCTCGGGGTGGACGTCGCGCGCCTGCTGGGCCGGGCACGTGAGATGGCCGATGCCTGCCGGCTCGACGAGGGAAATCCCGGTATCGAGCTCGGCTTCGAGCTCGGGCATGGCTGGGAGGCGGGCCGGGACAAGGTCTGCATCGAGGACGTCCATGGCTTCGGGCTCTGGGCCGAGCAACTCGTCGCCGAGTCGACGGGCAAGTCTGGCAAGGGGCTCATTCCGGCGCCCGGCGAGTCACCCGACGGGCTTGACCGGCAGGTGGCCGAGGTTCGGCTGCCGGGCCCATACGAGCTCGGCCAGGAGTTCTTCCGCTGGGAGTTCGCCACGGCTGTCGCCGGGTCGATCCTCGTCGTCAACCCGTTCGACCAGCCCGACGTCCAGGCGGCCAAGGACCGGACGAACGCGGTGCTCGAGGCAGGGGATCTCGAGCTCGAGCCGCAGGGCTCGGTTGAAGAGCTGCTCGCTCAGGCCTCGCCGGGCGACTACGTCTCGATCCAGGCGTTCGTCGATCCGTCGCCGGTGGCCGAGGAGCGGCTTGCGGCGCTCGCGGGCCGTGCACGAGAGGCCACCGGGTGCGTCGTCACGACCGGTTTGGGGCCGCGCTTCCTGCACTCGACCGGCCAGCTTCACAAGGGCGGGCCGAACACGGGCCTCTTCATCCAGGTCGTCGAGGACTACGGCGACGAGCTCAAGATTCCGGGGCGGCCGTTCGGCTTCGCCCGGTTGATTCGGGCGCAGGCAGCGGGCGACTTCGACCTGCTCCAAGAGCTCGGGCGCCGCGTCGCACGCGTGCGGCTCGACGATCTCTAGGCCTGGAGCAACCCGAGCGCGGCCTCGTGCACGAGGCCGTTTGTCGAGAGGAACGAGTTGCCCGGCGCGGGCGCGGATCCGGCGAAGGTCGTGCAGCGTCCGCCGGCTTCCTCGACGAGGAGCTGCACGGCGGCGTAGTCCCAGAGGCTGAGCACCGCGTCCGTGGCAACCTCGACGCCTCCTTCGGCCACCAGGCAGTGCTGCCAGAAATCGCCGAAAGCACGGTCCGACCACGCCTGCGCGGCGAGTGTGGCCCACCCCGGGGGCATCTCGGACGCGGACCCCGTCGAGATGACGGCGTCTTTGATCTCCCCCACGGCTGACACGCGGCAGGGCTCGCCGTTCGCGAAGGCCCCGCCCCCACGCACCGCCCACCAGCGCCGCCCGAGCGCCGGCGCCGAGACGACCGCCACGTCAACTCGCCCTTCGCGTTCCAGCGCCAGCAATGTTCCCCAAACCGGGATGCCGCGAACGTAGTTTCTCGTTCCGTCGATCGGGTCGACGATCCAGCGCGTCTCGGCCCCGTCGTCGCCGAATTCTTCGCCCAGGACGCCCTCTCCCGGGCGGTTACGCGCGACGAGCTCGCGGATTGCTTCCTCGGCGGCGCGATCGGCCTCGGAGACGGGGGTCAGGTCGGGTTTCGTCTCGACGCGGAGGTCGAGCGAACGGAAGCGCGCGAGTGTGATCGCATCGGCGCGGTCGGCGAGCTCCTGAGCGAACGCGAGGTCGGGACCCATGGCCCGCCACGCTACTGGACGACGGCGACGTGGTAGACGGCGTCAGACCGCGAGTGCCGCTTCGAGCGCGCGACCGACGGCGAGCACGAGCGCGTCGTCCCCCGGGCGGCCGACGATCTGGATCGATGCTGGTAGACCGTCCTCCGCCGCGCCGCACGGCAGTGCCAGTGCGGGCCACCCGAGCAGGTTGAACGGGTACGTGAAGCGGACGAACCGCTCGCGTGTGGCGATCTCGTCGACGTCGGCGGCCGGCGGCACGAATCCGAGCGTCGGCGTCAGCAAGAGGTCGAGCCCGTCGAGCGCCGAGAGCGCCTGCTCTTCGTATTCGACGCGGGCGATCGCTGCTGCGTCACGCCTCGGCGTCGGTGATCGCGATGCACCGCTCGATCTTGGGCCGGAGATTGTCCCCGTACAGCTCGCCGTACTCGGCGTAGAGCTCGCGGTGGACGTCCGCGACCTCGCGCATGAAGACCGGCATCGTCCCTCGGGCTCCGGGAAAGTCGACCGGGCGCGAGCGGAAAGAGCGCGGCGGCCGCTTCGACGCGCGCCCGGACGAGCGGGTCGGCGTGCTCGGTCCACGCTGAGCCGGCCGTCACTCGTTCGAGGGACTCGACGGAGCCCGACTCGAATCCGGGCACGAGCGCCGGCATCATCTCGAAGCAGCCGTGACGTCCCGCGCCATCGGCCCGACGTGGTCGAAGCTCGGCGCGAGCGGGAACACGCCGTCGGTCGGGACGAGCCCGTAGCTCGGCTTGAAGCCGACGATCGCGCAGCAGGCCGCAGGAATGCGGATCGATCCGCCGGAGTCCGTCCCGAGCGCGGCGTCGGCGAGCCCGCGCGGCGAGCGCCGCCGCCGACCCGCCGCTGGAGCCTCCCGACGTGCGCCCGGGAGCCCCCGGATTCGGAACCGTCCCGTAGTGGAGGTTCTGCGACGTGACCCCGTAGGCGAACTCGTGCAGGTTCGTCTTGCCGACGTTGGCGTACCCCGCACGCCTCGAGCCGGAGCACCGCCTCGGCGCTGCGATCCGGCACGTGCTCGGCGAAGACCGCCGACCCGTACGTTGTCCGGACGCCCGCGGTGTCGAAGAGGTCCTTGACCGCGAGGCGAATCCCGGGCGCCGGCTCGAGCTCGGTGATGAAGATACCGTCCGCCACTCGCGACTCCGAGAGACCCTCGGCGCCGTCTACTTCGCCTGAAACTCTGCGGCGATCGCGCCCGACTTGGTGCGCAGCTCCAGCGTGCGTCCCTCGATCCGGTAGGTCGCTGCCATGAGCAGGGCCGCGAGATACTGGCTCTCCTGATCCATCACGCCTGTGGGCGTCGCGCAGTACTTCCTCGTCGACGAGAGCTGAGAGATCGAGATCTTCGGTGAGGTGCCTTTGAAGGTTCCGGCGTAGTTGTTGCAGCCGGCGAACCCGGTGAGGTTTCCGTCCTTGGCGAACGCTGCGGTGAGTTTCGTGGCGGCGTTCACGCTGACGACTCCCTGCTTCCCGTTGTTGTAGGAGAGGACGCTCCAGGATGTCCCTGCTAACTGCTGCGACTGCGCCTTGTACGTCAGGAGCGCTCGGCCGTTCGAGCCCTTGAGCGTCAGCGTGCCGCCGCTGGTGCTGTAGCTGCGGGCCGAGGCGAGCGCGTTCAGGAAGACGCTCTCCTGGGCCATGATCTTGGGCTGGCAGGCCATTTCTGTCGAAGCGATCGCGGAGATCCGGATCGTGGTGCCGGACGCGCTGACCTTGCCGCTGTAGCGGTTGCAGCCGCCCGATCCGGAGACGCTGGCACTTGTGAACTCGGATGTGGGGCTGGTCCCCGCGACGGGCGCTTTGCCCAGCACCGCCGTCAGGAGCCAAACGTTCCCGGTGAGCGCGTTCGGCCGTGCTGAAGTCGCGCCGGCGCCGGCGCCGGCGCCGGCAACGGCCAGCACGGTCAGCGCGGCCGCGATCCAAATCTTCTGCATCCAATCCCAGCGTAGCCGCGTGCCGCTTCAGAACATCGTGTTGTCGTTCTCGGAGTCGTCCGGCACCACCTGCAGCACGTCCCAGTGCTCGACGACTTGCCCGTTCTCGTCGAGACGGAAGATATCGATGCCTGCCCAGTCCGGTCGCCAGGCCAGTCTGGTGGCAATGCAGCACGACATAGTCGCCCTCGGCGATCGCCCGCTTGAACTCGACCTGCTTGCCGGGATACTCCGGGCCATGCGCTCGAAGTACTCGACGAAGGCCTGCTTGCCGTCAGCGACGTGCGGGTTGTGCTGGATATAGACCTCGCCTGCATATCGCTCGATGGCCTCCGCGGGCCTGCACTGGTTGAACATCAGGTCGTAGAAGGCCATGACGGCGCTTGTTGCGCTCGAACCGGTCTGCGTCCGTCGGTGAGTCAGCCATTGCTTTCGCCAATGACGCTTGCGCTTCGCCCGATCGCTACGCGGTCTGTTTCTCGAACACGACTTCGTACCAAAAGACGGATGTCCGACGCATCGTCCCGGCGTCGGGTGGGCTCATCGCCTCGAGCGTCTCTCCGCCTTTGCGAAGATCCTCCTCCGAACCGAAGCGGATCGCCACCACGACCTTTCCGGCGGCGCGGTCGGCGAGAACCGTGATCCGGGTGGCGGGCGCAAGCCTTCGGGTGCGCCATCTGCTGACCTGATGTCGTCGAGCAATGCGTCGAGAGCTGCATCGTCGGCGTCGAATGTGACGACGCGTGCGTATTCGGCCATGACGTCCTCCTTCATCGAGGGTTCGGCTGGAGCCTAGCGTCAACGTTCGCTCCACGACTGCGCGTGACCTAGAGTTGCGCGCTGTGCCCGAGGCGGATGTCGCCGAGCTGCTTGCCGCATACGACGCGCAGCTGAGAGGGCGGCTGCCCGAGAAGCTGCCGAGGGGCGTTCAGGTGGAGCGGGACGGGCCGCTCCTGCGCTTCATCGGCCTCGGCACCCGCGGGTTTGTCGGCTACCGCGATCTCGAAGGGCTCGACGGTGCAGATCTCGATGACCTGATCCTGCGGCAGGTCAGCGGTCTTCGCCGAGCGAGGGGAGCCGTTCGAATGGAAACTTCACGCGCACGATCGACCCTCCGATCTCGCGCAACGGCTGCATGCCGCAGGCTTTGTCCCGGAGGACGTCGAGACGGTGGTGATCGCACGGGTCGCGCAGGTCGCCCGAGAGCCGCAGCTCCCTGAAGGCGTGTCGGTTCGCGAGGTGAGCGACCGGAGTGACCTCGACCGGATCGAAGCCATGGAGCCGACGATCTGGCAGGGCGACCACAGCTGGCTGGCGGACAGTCTCGCTGCGGAGCGAACGGCGGATCCCGACTCGCTGGCGGTCGTGGTGGCAGAGGCTGAAGACGCGGTCGTGTGCGCCGGCTGGGTGCGATTCGAACGGGGCTCCGAATTCGCGACCCTCTGGGGCGGGGCGACCCTCCCGGCATGGCGCGGCCGCGGCATCTATCGCGCCACCGTGGCCTACCGTGCGAACCTCGCCGCCCAGCGCGGGTTGCGCTACCTGGAGGTCGATGCTTCGGACGAGAGCCGGCCGATTCTCGAGCGACTCGGGTTCGTCGCGGTGACCACCACGACACCGTTTGTCTGGTCGCCCGACGTCCCGGGGCGCTGAGCCGCACAGCTAATGGCGCCGCGCAGCGGCGTCAGGCCTTGCGGATGCGCACCGCGGTTCCGTAAGCGCAGATCTCGGTCCAGGTCGAGCCAAGCTCGGATGTATC
>CAWFIN010000002.1:0-350277 GCA_963815945.1 uncultured Actinomycetes bacterium | reverse complement strand
AGGCAGCGGCGGCGCGTGTCCGGCGAGCAGGAGCTCCGCGATCTGGATCGCGTTCAGCGCCGCGCCCTTGCGGAGGTTGTCGCTCGCGAGGAAGAGCGCGAGGCCGTTCTCGACGGTCGTGTCGCGGCGGATGCGGCCGACGAGCACGTCGTCGATGCCCGCCGCCTTGCCCGGGCGAGGGGAAGTCCTCGACGCGCACCGACGGCGCGGCGTCGAGCAGCTCGCGTGCGCGCTCGGCCGACAGCGGCTGCTCGGTCTCGATCCAGATCGCCTCGGCGTGGCCGACCATCACCGGCACGCGGACGCACGTGGCCTGGATCGGCAGGTCGGGCAGCTCCATGATCTTGCGCGTCTCGGCGCGGAGCTTCGACTCCTCGTCGAACTCCTCGCCGTCGAACTCCCAGTCCATGCGCAGGTCGTGCTCGTCGGGCGTCCTCGCCGCGCAGCCGCTCCATCGCCTGCGCGCCGGCGCCCGACACCGACTGGTACGTCGCGACGCGCACGCGGGCGAGACCGGCCTCCTCGTGCAGCGGCTTCAGGACGCAGGTGAGCGGGATCGTGCAGCAGTTCGGGTTCGCGATGATCCCGTCGTTCTCGAGCGCGCGGCGCGCCGTTGACCTCGGGCACGACGAGCGGGATGCCCGGCTCGAGCCGGTAGGCCGACGACTTGTCGACCGCGATCGCGCCGCCGCGGACGGCGTGCGGGACGAGCTCGCGCGAGGCGCCGGTGCCGACGGAGAAGAGGAAGATGTCGACGTCGCCGCGCGAGAGCGCCTCGGGCGTCGCCTCCTCGACGATGTGCCCGCCGATCTCCTTGCCGGCCGAGCGCGCGGACGCGAAGACGCGGACGTTCTCGTAGCCGCGCTCGCGGAGCAGGCCGAGCGTGACGGTGCCGACGGCGCCGGTGCCGCCGACGACGCCGATGCGGGTGTCTTGTAATCCATGCCCGAAAGGGTACCGGCGGCGCTCGCGAAGGGTGCCGGAGTCAGGTAGCGATGCGAAAGGCGAGCAGCTCGGGGCCGTAGTCGCGGAGCCATTCACGCTGCTCCTTCCAGCCAGGCCTGCGCGCCGTGACGAGGTCCCAGAATCGCCGCGAATGGTTGGGCTCGCGCAGATGGCAGAGCTCGTGCACGACGACGTAGTCGAGCACCTCGAACGGTGCGAGTGCCAGCCGCCAGTTAAACGACAGCGTGCCGCGCGGCGAGCACGAGCCCCAGCGCGTGCGCTGGTCGCGAATCGCGACCCGGCGGTAGTTGACGCCGAGCGCGGGCGCTTCGTCCTCGATGACCACCGCCACGAGGGCGCGCGCGGTGCGCCGTCCTTCGACCGCGTCTATCCCGCGCGCCTCGAGCCCGAGCCGCGGCACCTGCCGCTCCCGCTGGTGCTGAATCCAGCCCCGGTGCGATTCGATGACCTCCCTCGCGTCGTCGTCGCTGAACCATGGAGGCCCGACCAGCCTCACGGGCTCCCCCCAGGGAACGGTCAGCTTCCAGCGCCGCACACGCCGGGAGCGATGAAGCTCGACGATCTCGTGCATTCGCGAGACCGTAGAGAAGTCGACGGCTGGCGACCCGGGGATCGGAGGCAGCGTCGCACCCCCAGATGTCAGAATTGTTCCCTGAGGCTACTTCAGGGGTTTGAGACGTCGGCAGGTGACGCTGGCGTATCATGTGAACGAGTGGACAGCTGCGCTCGGTTCTGAGCTACTCGAAGGCCCGTCTCGCGGCGGGCCTTCGTTTTGTCCATCGACCCCGAGGGCCGGATTCGAACCGGCATCTCCGTAGCGGACAGCTACGCGCTCTACCCCTTGAGCTACCCCGGGGCCGTGCCCCAAGGTTCGCGCGAGGTGGGCTTCACCACAAGATGTCCCGGAGGGACACGTCCAAGGATCAGGCACAAGCGGTATCGCCTGTGCCAGCGTTCCGGAATGTTCCCTGAGCGGGGTGATCCTGAACGAGGTTAGACCTCGAAGACTGCGACCTCGTAGCGTCCTACGGCTGGGTTGGGTTGCGCCCATTTGGTTCGCGGCAGCCGCCCGCAGCGCATTTGCGGCCTCCTCGCTTGCGCGTAGCGCCTGATCGTCAACTCACAGCGTGATCGCGATCGCTTCGCCGGCCTGGCGGTCGATCAGGAGAATCCGTGCAGTCTGGGTGGAGACCTGCGACCGCGCGTTAAGCGGCCGGGTCGCGCTCCAGTTGCGCCGCCGCTGCTCGGTTCAACGCCTGAAGCATCAAACGGGCAACGGGCCGGTCTTGGTCTGAGAACCGGAACAAACAGTCGCCACAGCCGCGCCTGCGGATCGCAACAACGAAGCACCCCTCGATCGAAGCCTCACCGCCACGGCCGTCGTCCGAAAACCGGCGGCTGCCTTCGGCGCGCGAAAGGTGGTCGTCAAGGTAGTAGGCGTCCACCCTTGTTCACCGCCTCGGCTGCGTCGCTGCCGCGACTCGCCTAATGACCACCTGTCCGTTCATCATCCGCCTCCCGGTCTGCAGAAGAGAGGGGGAAAGCTCCCCCTCTGCACGAGAACCCGTGTGGAGACGCAGAGACTGGCCCGCTGGCTCCACCGAGTCGGCAGGGAACTGTACCACCACCTTGCCCATTGATGTCAACGTTGCCTGCCTTCTAGGACGCAATGTGGTGCGCGGAAGCGCGTCAAGCCCGATGTGCTGACATAGGATCGGGCCATGAACCCTCCGCCTAGAGACGACTTCGATCATCCGTGGTTGATCGAGCGAATTCCTGAGGAAGTCCTCGGTCGCTACCGAAGGGCGATGTTCCGGGTCCGGTCGAGCAACGAGCCACTCGTGATCCTTGACTCCCTTGCGGAGATGCAAGAGGTCTTGCAGCAGGTTGAGCGCGCTGCAGTCGAGGAGGCTCGTGCGCAAGGCGCGACCTGGTCGCAGGTCGCCGAGGCCCTGCACCGGACCCGGCAAGCCGTCGAGCAGCGCTTTGGTTAGAGCATCGTCGCGGGGCGGTGATCACGGCAGCATCGAAGTCCCACGACCGGAACGGCGACAGCTGGCGCTCACCACGCCCGTCCTGGCTCGCCACCGCCACCCCGAGTTGAGCCCGCTGGCGATGTACTTCACCAGGCTCGAGGTCGTCCAGTTGCCCAGTGTTCGCGAACACACCCCGAGCGGGGTCGTCTCCATCCGCAGCGCGCCAGGCAGGGCGGGAGCCGAGCCGCACGACGTTCCGGCCGAGTGGAGAACGGTCCGCGCCTAGGATCCTTGGTCAGAGTCCGTGTTCCGACGTGTTCAAGGGAGGGCGGTGGAGTCAAGTCAGGTCGTCCGGGCAGTACTGGTCTACAGCCTCTCCGGGGGATTGATCCGCGAGATCCTGATCCTCACCTGACTCCGTGTCTCGCCCGCTGAAAACGCGAAAGATCGGGCCCAAGGATCGCCGGCTGCCCCAGGGTTCAGCAATGACGCCTGGCGGCTGCCGCACTTGGGCCGGGGCTGGCACCCCGGGGATGGACAGGTCACCCCAGTGGCGGTGTGTGCGGCACGCGAGTAGGGTTCACGGCACGAATGCGCGGCGATTGATCTCCTTTTTCGCGGCGGCGCTCGTGTCGTGCTGGCTCGGCGCGCTCGTGGTCGGGTCCGCCGGCGCAGTGCCGAAGCCGTCGCCGAGGTTCTGGTCGGCCGCGCGCTGCGAACGCGTGTTGCCACAGGAGCATCCGGGGATTCGTCAGGTCATTTGCGTCGGAAGCGGTGGGCCGTCGAGTTGCCGTTGGACGACGGGTCACCGTGTGCGGCTCTATTCGCAGCTGAGGGTGTTCGCGTGGTATCGCCACGCGAACTTCACGACCATCGGGATGCACGGGGTCGAGCCTGGCGTTGTTCGCTCGTTCACGCTTGCCACTCGTGCGCGTGCCGGGTTCACCCGTATCGTCCACCATTACGGCGACCCATGGGTCGGCTGGCCCGCCGACTTCTACATGGCACACGTCCGACTGCTCGGCACCCACGTCAACAAACATGCCTTCGGCGCGTTTGTGGCGACAAGGATCGCAAAGCTCGCAGACCACGAGCAGACCATCAGCTGCACGGTCGTCTAGCAGCCTGCGACGCAGGCGAGCCCACGGCCTGAGCCCGATGCGACAACACGCTGGGTTGCGCCAGCGTTCCGAAATGACGCCTGAGGGCGCGACCCCTCATGGCGGCGCTTAGGCCTTGTGGAGAACGCCGCCGATCGCGCCGGCTGGGTATCCCTCGTCGTCTCCGACGATGACGAAGAAGCGCCCAGGGTTGGCGAGGATCTTCGCAAGCCACGCCGGGCCGCCGTTGCCCCACCTCGTCGGCGCCTCACACTGAAGCGCCTGCGAGGTGCTCCCGGTAAACGGGAACACAGATGGCGTGTGCTCACCATGCGGGGCCGGCGGCGCAACATGGATGCCTGACACGCCGGGTTTACTAATGCCGTGGAAGCTGAACTTCCAGCAGGCCCTGGTCGGCGAGATCGTGATCGTCGCGATTCCACCGGCGCGGGAGGTGGTGTGGAGGTAGCCGCCGGTCAGCGTCGCCTTAAGAGTGGTCGTGCCGCCGCCGGCGAGCGCAGCCGGCGCCGCGACGACGACCGCCGCGAACGCCGCGGCGAGGAGAGATGCTGCGCGCACCGCGTGATCTTATCCCCGCCCGCGGCCGTGTCCAAAGCGCTCCTAGGCTGTACTCGACAGGCACGACCTCCGTCGACTGCGCCAGCGTTCGGGAATGTTCCCCGACTGCCGGTCGATTGGTCGACCGCGCCGTGTGTTTGGTTCGACGCGCTAGTCCGGCCAGGCGCGCATCGCGTGGTCGACGACTCGGTCGAGTTCTGCTCGGGTGGCGCCGGTGGCGGCTTTGACTGCCATTCCGTAGGCGACCGTTCTGATGAAGCCCGCGAGTTCGTCGGGGTCGGGCGCCGTGCGGGAGGTCGCCTTCTGCGCGCGCCCGCTCGAAGCGCTCGCGTAGCTCGGCCTCGCCGGCGCGGCGTGCTTCGATCAGCGTGGCGGCGGTCGGGGACGAGGCTTCGCCGCACGTGGGGGCGCCGAGGATCGCGAGGCAGCCGTGCGGCATGTCCGGTCGCGTCTGGATGTCGGCGGCGCCGCGTAGCAGCGCTTCGGCGACCTCGCGGGCGGTCGGCAGCGCGAGCGCGTCGCGGTCGTAGCCGGCGTGCCCGTGCGCGTAGTGATCGAGCGCCTTGCGAAACAGCGCGTCCTTGTTTCCGAACGCGGCGTAGAGGCTTGGCCGGCTGATGCCCATCGCCTCCGTCAGGTCGCCAAGGCTGGCACGGTCGTAGCCGAGCCGCCAGAAGACGAGCGTCGCCTGGTCGAGCGCCTGCTCGGTGTCGAACGTTCGCGGCCTACTCACCCGGCACTCCCTGAAGGCGCGATGTCACGCTGGTAGTGTACCGATCGGTACATAACCCTTGTGAGGATGGGAGGCAGGCGTGACGGTTCAGCTTCATCCCCTTCATACCGCGTCAGGCAGCGGGAAGGCGCTCTGGGGTCCCGGTGACCTGTACACGTACCTCGTCACGGGCGCGCAGTCCGGCGGGGCCGTGTTCGCGATGGAAGCCGACGTCCCACACGGAGCCGGTCCGCCGCCGCACGTCCACAGCCGCGAGGACGAGACGCTGTACATCCTCGACGGCGAGCTCGAGGTCCAACTCGACAACGAGGTACAGACCGTCTCAAAGGGCGACTTCGTCTGGCTCCCCAAAGGAGTGCCACACCGGTTCACCAACCTCAGCGGCAAGCCGGCGCGGATGATCCTCTCGTTCCAGCCCGCAGGCATCGAGCGCTTCTTCGAGGAAGTGTTCGAGGAAGTCGACGACCGCTCCGCCGAACCACCACCCGTCACACCCGAGCTCGTCGGACGGCTGCTCGCCGCAGCACCACGCTACGGACTCGATTTCCTCCCGCCCGAAAACTGAGTCCGGCAGCGGAGGAAGCATGACTTCCGCCTGCGCCAGTGTTCGGGAATGACGCCCGAGGCTGAGTCTCTAATCGAGGCGGCGGTTCGCGAACTGGCTGGCAACTGCCGGGTCGTGGTGGTCGAAGAACAACGACTCACCGCGATCCATCGCCGCGATGCGCCCCATCTCGTCGAGAGTCAGATCGAAGTCGAAGACGTCGAAGTTCTCGCGCATGCGCTCCGCCCGCACCGACTTCTGAACGACGACAACGCCGCGCTGGATTAGCCAACGCAGTACAACCTGAGCGACGGACTTGCCGTGCGCAGCGCCGATCTCAGAAAGCATCGGATCAGCGAAGAGATTGTTCCTCCCTTCGGCGAACGGACCCCATGATTCGATCTGTACGCCGCGCTCGCGCATCAGCTCCTGGTAGACGGCGCGCTGGAAGAACGGGTGACACTCGACCTGGTTGATGGCCGGCGCAATCTCGTTGTGCTCAATCAAGTCAACGAGACGGTCGGGGTAGAAGTTCGACACGCCGATCGCGCGTGCTTGGCCCTCGCTGTTGAGTTTCTCCATCGCGCGCCACGAGCCGTAGTAGTCCCCGAACGGCTGATGGATGAGGTATAGGTCAACGTAGTCGAGGCCGAGACGATCGAGCGAAGCCTCGAAAGCACGCCTCGCCTTCTCTTCGCCCTGATCCTCGACCCACAACTTGGAGGTGATGAACATTTCCTCGCGGGGAACGTCGCTGGCCGCGATCCCGCTGCCGACCGCTTCCTCGTTCATGTACGAGCGCGCGGTGTCGAGTGAGCGGTAGCCGGATCTAAGTGCGTCGACGACGGCTTGCGCAGTCTTCTCGACGGGAATCTGGAACACCCCGAAACCCAGAACGGGCATTTCAACACCGTTGTTCAACTTCACGGTTGGGACAGGTGCTTTGGCCATCAATACCTTCTTACCCGAATCGAGAAGGAAACGCCCCTGATGACCTTCAGCGAGTCGCCCGCGCCAGAGTTCGTTACTGCACCCCGATCCTTCGGTGCGAGCTAGGGGTCGGTGGATCCGGTCGGTTCGCCTGGAGCGAGTTCGCCGTAGAAGTAGGAGGCGGTGACTCCGCCGTCGATGAGGAAGCCCCGACTTCGTCCGGTGTACCGCCGCGCCCGGCGGGGCAGAGTTCGATCATGCGTCGGTATCCCTCGCCGCGAGGGCCGGTCAGCTCGTCCCTAGCGAGCGGAGTGAAGATGATGCCGGGGCTGATCGTGTTGACACGGGCGCCCCGCTTGCCCCACCGAACGGCCTCGGCCATCACACGCAACGAGTTCCCGCGCTTGGCGAGTTGGTAAGCATGGAGGGGGTCCGTCACCTGAGCAGGCTGGAGCATCGGGAGCTTGCGCAGTTCATCGGCTGGCGTGGTCGCGAGTGCCCTGTTCTGGTCGGGGCTAAGCGCGCCGAGCCGGTGGCCGGACTGTGACGCGATGACCACCCCGGCACCACCGCGTGCGATGACGTTGCCGCACTCCTCAAGCACGAGCGCGGTTCCGTACAGATCGACTGCGAGGATCCTCGCCGGTGAGGCTTGGCTGGGTGACAGGCCCGCTGCGTGGATGACCCCTGTCAGGTCGCCGAGCGTGGTGGCTGTCTCGACGAGCGCGTGAACCGATTCGCGCGATGACACGTCGACGGTTGCTGTCGTCACGTCGAACCCAGCGTTTCGCATCACCTCCGCCGCGGTGTCGGCGTTCTCCTCCCGTAGGTCCGCCAAAACGACCTGCTTCCCTGCGCTAACACGGCGCGCGATCGCCTGGCCGATCGATCCTGCCCCGATTACGAGAACGACCTCGGCGCTCATGCTCGCGAGCGTGGCCAGGCGAGAGCCAGCTGGGCTGCGCTAGTGTTCCTAAGACACTCCGACAGGAGCGGGTATTCAGGGGCGGAGTCGTTGCTCGACCTGGGCGCGTGGGATGAACGTGTTCGCTCGACCATTGGAACAGAGGTTTCGCCGGCGTGTGAAGCCAGTGTTGGTTAACGGCGCGAGTAGTCGCGCTTTCTGACCCAGAGGACGTAGACGATCAGCGTCGCCACGTTGAATACCAGCGCCATGACTGTCCAGAGGATCTTCTGGAACCCCGTGAAGTCCGGGCGCATGACGATGTCGAAGATCATCCAGAGCACGCCGGCGACGACGAGCGCGGCGAGGGCGATGGCCAAAATCTCCAGGCCACCGGCTGCAAGCAGGGCGGGCATCGGATCTCCGATCTGACGGGGGAATGAGCCGGCGCTCGTCGACGCGGCCTCGGCCCGAAACCCTACCCGCCAGCTCGCCGGCGCTCTTGTTCGTTCAGACTGCGCCTCACTTCGTTGATGTGCGTCGGCCCCAGGCGAAGTAAGCGATCGGAATAGCGCCGAGGGCGTTGATCAACGACACAGCCGCCGCCCACGCTGGTTTCGATCCGCGAACCTCGCTCGAGGGCCGCCGCGCAAGGTCGATCAGGGCAGCGATCTTGAGCACACCCTCGATGGCGCTGGCAACGACGATCAACCGACGAGTGCGAAGGTCAAGGTCACTCCACTTCCTCCTGGCTCTCACCACCTCAGGATCTTAGGTGGCGTAGCGTCGACTTTGGGGGAGTCACGGGCGTTTCGTCGAGCGGCCCGGCCTGTGGCATGCGCCAGCGTTCGCGAAGACACTCCGAACGACTAGGAGTCGCTGGCGCTCTTGAGAGGAAGGTTCTCTCGGATTGACCAGTGGGTGGGGCGTGCGCTCGTCTCGACTAGCAGCACGGCCGATTCGCATGAGGTTCGGATCGGTAGGAGCGGCTTGATCTCGTTCTCTGCCGCCTCCATGAGCTCAGCGCTTCCTTCTGCAACGGTGAGGTGTGGGACGACTTGGCCGAACGCGTGCACGTGCGGCTCGCAATCCGGGTAGCGGTCGGCAAGGGCTTCACTGAGCGCCGCGAAGGGTTCAGACGGGTCGGGTGCGAGGTAGAGCGTTCTTGGAAACCGTCGCAGCTCGCCGAGATCGAACGTGAAGCGAACGCACTCTCGAAAGAGCTCGGACAGTTCCGAGTGAGTCGGTCGCCTGGGCCGCTGGGACGAACGGGAACACCAGCGTGACGTGTGGTGGAACGCCTGCCGACGGTTTGAACGCGCAGGTTCGTTCGCGCCAGAGGTCGATGGCGTCCGGCAGCCTCGTCACAGGGACGATCAGCGCCGTCCGGAGGTCTGACTCCACCGCCCAACTGTAGGCGCTCCAGTTCCATCTCCGGCGCCGGCTCCCTCGGCTGCGCCAGTGTTCGCGAATGAGGCCAGAGGCGTTGCCTTTATTCTTGAGCGATGCGGGAGATCATCAGTACGCCCAACGCTCCCAGTTCGCCGCTGTACAGCCAGGCGGTGAAAGCCGGCGCAGCACGTCCATGTCTCGGGTCTTGGTCGGCATCGACGTGACCACCGGAAACCTGGCCGGCTCGACGATTCAGGAACAGACACGGCAGGCGCTCACCAACTGCCAGGCGGTCCTGCGCGCGGCGGGCGCAACGTTGGACGACGTCGTCGAGGTTGGCGTACTCCTGACCAACCCGACGGACTTCGCAGGCATGAACGACGAGTACGCGACGTGGTTCCCGGCTGAGCCACCGACTCGCTACGTCGCCAAGCTCGGCGTCGAGATCCCCGGCGTCCTCGTCTCGATCCGCATGACCGCGTTCCTCGGCTAGCAGCTAGCGGAGCCAGAATCGTAGGCGAGGGACCCAACCACCCTCACCTGCGCCAGCGTCCTTGCGTCAGACAGCTTTCGCTTCCGCTCACCTTGCCTGAGGATGGCGGCGTCCGCCGATCGGGAGACACCGAGACTCCTTGTCCCTGACATGAGATCACGGAAGCCGACGCCGGTCATCAGTACAGATGAGCAACGAATTCGCGGAACTTCCACTAGACCCGACTTGCTCAGGCGGCAGACGCCTCGCTTGCGTCGGCGTGCTTACAGACATCACGCGATCGGGAGCGATCAACGGTTCAGGCGAGTGCGCTATGGCTCTGCGGTTGTCGAGGGTGGGGGCCAGACGGGAGCGCTGACGACGCCGGGTAGGGCTTTTTCGTAGAGCTGTGCGAGGCGGTCGAGTTCCCGCGGTGTGAGTCGCTCGAGGAAGACCTCGCGGACCGTCGCGTGGTGGACGACTTGTGCGCGTCGCAGCGCCTCAAGGCCGGGTCTCGTCAGCGCGGCGAGCGCGGCGCGCCCGTCCGAGGCGTCGGGTTCGCGGCGAACGAGGCCGCGTTGCTCGAGGCGCGTGACCACTCGTGTGATTCCGCTCGGAGTGAGCATTCGTCGGGCGCCTAGGTCGCTCATGCGCAGTCTGAATTGAGGGGCGGTGACGAGCGTGATCAGGATGCCGTAGTCGGCGAGAGACAGGTCGCCGTGCTGCTGGAGGCGGCGGTCGATCTCGCGCATCGTGGTCTCGTGCAGGCGGAGTAGCCCGCGCCATGCGTGGAATTCCTGCTCGGTGAGGGCGTCGGGTTCGGGGAGGTCGTCGAGCCAGCGTTCGGGGTCGTCCGTATTACTTGACACAGTGAAGTAAATCTCCTATGGTTTGTTTGCGCGTGTGAAGTATATCGGATCGAGAGAACGAAAATCAGACGAGAGAAAGGAATGAGATGACGGTCATGGCTCCCGAGCGTGCGAAGCTCGGATACGGACTCGGTAGCGACGAGGGCGAGGCGTTCTGGTTCCTCGGAATGCTGCAAACGATCAAGATCGGCCGGGACGACACGGCGGGCCAGTACGGGCTGAGCGAGATCGTCGTGCCCGAGGGCGTGGGCTCTCCCTGGCATGTTCATCCCGAGGAGGACGAGTGGTTCTACGTCCTCGAGGGCGAGGTGACCTTCTGGGTTGAGGATACGCAGCTGTCCCTGAAGGCCGGCTCGTTCGCCTTCGGCCCCAAAGGCGTGCCGCACACCTTTTACGCCGAGGCCGGCGGAGCCAGAGCGCTGGTCGGCTTCGCGCCGATGCAGTTCGAGGGATTCCTGCGTGAGGTAGGTGAGCCGGCTCCCGAACGCGTCCTGCCCCCGCCAATGGAGGGCCACCCGGACATGGCGCGGCTCGCCCCGATCGCCCGGCGAAACGGGTTCGAGATCCTCGGCCCCCCAGGCCCGCCCCCCGGTCACTGACCGCAAACCCCACCTCCGCGCGCGCCCGCTCTCAGACGCCGAGCGGGCGCGCCGCCACACCCAGGAGAAGACCGTGAACCACGCCACCGTCACAGCCACAGACAACGGCCCCTACGCAAACGAGGGGTCCGCGAGAGTCATCGACGCCGACGGAAACGAATACGACGTCACGGGACAGAAGACGGTCTTTCTCTGCCGTTGCGGCGGCTCCGTAACGAAACCGTTCTGCGACGGAACCCACGAGACCGTGAACTTCGAGGCAATCCAGTCGCGCGTTGCGCACTTCGGCCCCAAATCGCCATCAAATCCTGAAAGAGAGGCGACATGCTCGACCAATACGTGCACTTCTTCGCCGTGACTACGTCCGCATCGGCCGGATTCATCGGTCTGCTGTTTGTGGCGCTGTCGGTGGTCAATCGCGATGAGCAGGAGTTGCGAACTCGTGAGCGGCGCACCGTGCTGGCAGCAAGTGCTTTCTTGGCGTTGGTCGACATCTTCTTCGTCTCGATCGTCAGCTCGTTGGGCGGGAGCGTCCCCTACGCGACGACGAATCTGGTGATGGCGATGGTTGGGCTGGCCGCGACGAGCAGGCTGTTTCTTAGGGGGAAGCGGGCCGGGAACTTCGCACGCGGTATTCCGAAGCGGTCCCTCAATATTGCGTTTACCGGGGTTGCAGCTGGCGTCTTTGGAGCGCAGCTCGGACTCGCGGCCGCACTGCTATTCGACGCTCACAACAGCGGTCTGGCGCGGGCGCTCGTGTTCGTGCTCGTCGCGCTGTTCGCGAGCGCATTGGCTCGAGCCTGGGAAGTGGCGGGCATCGGCCGTCGATCGCCGCACATGGCGCTCGTCTCAACGAACGAAAGCCACGGCGCCCACGACATACCAACGCTGTAGATCCGTTGTACGGGTCGGTCACGGCCGCGACCTGCATCCTCAAGAGGTGATGCTCCAGAAGACCATCAACGAAGTGCGCCGCCGCCGCACGTGCTGGCGGTCGCCACGCATCGGGCCTGATAGGAGCACGCGAACAATCAGGATGCACCGCTCTGACCTGCGCGAGCGTGCGGGAATACACCCCGAGCAGCCCCGGGTTGTCTGATCCTCTTAGGACACGCGGACACGGAGGATGCGACAGGCCGAGCGGTAGTTTCTCCGTGGAGGCAGTCTTAGGGCGTGACCGCCCGCCACGCGATCAGCGAGTTCGGCCGCGAGGAGGACGGCGTCCTGGAAGAGCCTGGGGGGCTGCCGGAGCTACGGGAGGGCGACGTGCTGCCGGCCGACCTACAGGCGTTCTACCGGGGCTGCGGCGGTCTCACGCTGCAGACGATCCGGATGCGCGTGGTCGAGCCGGGCCGTCTGGTTCGCCTGGGCTCGGGAAGTCGGTACCTCCTGGCTGAGAGGTACGACCGCGAGGGAGAGCGGGTTGCGATCGATCTCTCACCCGACGGCCGCGGGCGTTGCTACGAGGCATCCGATCGCGGTAATTGCGTCGCACCTTCGTTCACCTCGTTCCTGGTGCGCCTGTCCCGCGAAGGGATCTACTGGAGCAGCTGACGACCGCCGCCACCCAAACGTGAAGGCGCCAGTGCCGTGGCCTGCGCGAGTGTTCAGGAATGTTCCCTGAGGCTGAACGCTCCCGGCCGTAACCGGTCGGCGTGAATCAGGGCTGCAACGTCCACATGACCGCGCGTCCCTGACCAGTCTTGGTGGTACTCGACCCGACGATTTGATCTTGTTCGTTGATCGCTGCCGCGACGCTGCTTGTTCGGCCGGGCAGAGTGCCGAGGTCGATCATCGTGCCGTCCTGCCAGAGAAGCGCGTGCGTTTGAGCCTTGGCACCGATCCCGCCCCAGCCCACGATCTGGCCCTTGCCGTTGATCGCCGAGGCGGCGCTCTCCTTGCCTCCAAAAGTGCCGAGATCGGTGATCACCCAGCTCACCTGCCCCGACCCCGCCGACCTAGACGCACCCGCCAGCATCGCAAGGCTTCCAACCGTCACGACCACGGCACTCACCAGCAGCACCAACCGGCGCGTCTCACCGCTTCTCATGTCGTCAGACTTCCGCCGAGGAGCCGATCTCGCATCCGCGCGACCGCTGACCCACCCTGCGCCGAACTACCGACCCGGCCAGAGGCCGCTCGGCTGCGCGAGTGTTTCTAAAGACACCCTGAGGCCGCTCGCCGCACAGATCCTTGAGCGCAGCGGTAACGGCCCACGCCGTCGGTACTTCTAAGCAGCGCTATGCGTGATAAGCCGGATGCGTGTCGGCGGCGTGCGCGCCACGCTTCATGGGAAGAGGAGCGTAGCGATGCAGCGCCCGGGCGGCAAGAAACCTCGTTGGATTAGCACCGTGGTCGCAGCGATGCTCTTTGTGGGCGCCATTGCGTACTCGGCCGGAGCAGTTGCAGTGTTGGCGCCTCGCGCAAGCCTGGCGTTCGCACGCGATGGTGGCGGCGTAGACAAGACCGGGGAGACGATCGCGTACGTCGGCGGCGACGGCGGGAGCGTCTACATCGTTCAGCTGAAAAGCCTGCAGCGCCGCTTGCTCATCGACCGCGAGATCTCGCCGGCCTGGTCGCCGGACGGAGCGCACATCGCCACGGTGGATCAGCTCGTGGACATCTACGACGCCAACGGGAAGCCCAGCAAAGGCTTCTTTGTCAAGCAAAGCAACGGCGTTTGCGATGAACCGGCCTGGTCGCCGAACGGACATCAGATCGCCTGCGTAGGCCCGACCGACGACCGGCTCTCGAACGAGTCCGACAAGCCCGGCCTCTACCTCGAGGACGTGAAGACGGGCGACGAGAAGCGACTACCCGTTACCGTCGGCTGGGACCCCAGTCCGACCTGGTCCCCCGACGGGAAACAGCTCGCGTACTCGGATCGCGTCGGCGTAATCCGCATCCTGGATCTCAACACCCATAGAACTCGCACGCTCGGACAAGGTGGAAGCCCCGACTGGTCACCAAAGGGAGACGCCATCGCCTACTCGACCGGAGCATCGATCGTCGTCTCGCGACCCGACGGCACACAGCGCCACACGGTCGTCAGTTCCAAGGACACCGTCGACCAGCCGGCATGGTCATCGGACGGCACAAGAATCGTGTACGCCGCGTTCGGGAAGACCCACGAGAGCCTAGGCCTGCGCCTCATCAACGCCGGCGGAAGGCAGGTGCGAGTCCTGACCCAGAGCGGGTACGACCCAGCCTGGAAACCCGGCTGAGCGAACGCGCACGCCGCAAACAAGGGTCTGTCTCACCGGGACCAGGGCGTTGGATTGTGCCAGCATCCTTCCGCCAGAGACGCGGGAAGGAGCTACGGCTTCGAGAACTGCGGAGCTTTGCGGGCCGAATCGGCCGCCGCGCCCATGAGGTGGCTGAGAATCAGCCAGTCGAGCTCCTCATAGTCCCGTGCAGCGATGAGTGTGGCGACGGCTTCCCGGTCGAGCTCCCGGCTCAACTCGACGAGCCGGAGGAACACGCCGCGACTGTTGCGCAGGTGCTTGGTGGCCATCTCCGCGGGCTGGGTGCGCAGCGCCTTCGCATCGAAGCCGACGACGCCGCGTTCCCAGTAGCGGTTCTCGTCGAGCACGCGCACTTGGTTGAAGGCCGCACGGAGGTTGACCGAGCCGAACGCGCGGTCCTGGTCGTACTTGAGCCCGTTCTGGTCGTTGAGGTGCACGCTCCACAGCCGACCGAGTGCAAGCGCGAAGGCCAGCTCGTCAGCAGGGTCGAGGCCTGCGAGCTGGGCGTGCGCTGTCTCCATCAGAGCGCCAACGCGCTCGGGCGCGCTCGTCTGTGCGGCGAGCGCGAGCGCGTGCCCCATCGTCGGGATGTACGCCATGTCCATCGGCTCGTTCGGCTTCGGCTCGACGGCGACGCGCACGTTCGGGTCGCAGGCGAGAATCGCGTCGATCGCCTCCACGAGGAGGTGGGTCGCGCGCGATGCGTCCTTTGCCTCGCGCAAGTAGGTGCCCTCGCGCGCGAGCCAGAGCACGATCAAGTCGGTGTCGAGCTCCGTCGCGATCGCGACGGCGGTCTTCGCTCGGTCGAGCGCGTAGGTGCGCGCATGTGGGTCGTTGGAGGTGAACGCTCCGTCGACCGTCAGCGGATGCTCCCACAGGCGCGGCGCGACGAACTCCGCAGTCAGGCCCTCGTCGCCGAGCCGCCGGCGCAGCGCCTGCGCCGCGCGGGCGACCTCGGCTGAGGAGAGCTCATCCAGATCCGGCACGGCGTCGTCGTCGTGCAGCTGCACGTAGTCGAAGCCCAGGTCCTTGTAGACGCCGAGCTTGTTCTCGAACGCCCGCGCCGGACGCACCGGGGGCCCGAAGGGGTCGGCTCCCTCGTGGATGTTCCACGGGCCGAACGAGAACCGGTAGCCGAATGTCTGCGTCACAACGCAACCGTCGACGACTCGGCGTGCGAGCGCAGCGCCGCCGTGAACACGCGGTGTGTGATCGCTACCTCCTCGGGTGTCGCGCAGTGGAACGGCTGCCGCATGCCGTCGCGGCCGTGCGCGAGCTCGTCGCAGTACGCCGCCCACATCTGCTGCACGGCGTCCGAAAAGCCGGTCTCGAAGATCGCGCCCGTGATGGTCGGGTAGGCACCTTGCGAGCCGAGGTCGATCACGCGCCACTCCTGCGGCCCGCCTCGCACGTACTCCATCCGGCGGAGCGTCTTCGGGTACTTGGTCGTGTACGCGATCGAGCTCTCCGTGCCGTCGATCTCGATCGTCCACGTGTTGGTCTCGCCGGGCGCGATCCGCTTCGTCTCGATCCGCAGCGGGAACGGGTGCCCTCCGTCCTCGGCCTCGCAGAGCAGGACGGCGTTGTCCCAGGTGTCGCACGGCACGGGATCGCCGTCGGGACCCGGCCGCTCGGCGACCACGTTCGAGAGAATCGCGCGAACGTTTCGTGGCGACCAGCCGGCGCGAAGCGGCAGATGCAGGGCGTGCATGCCGAGGTCCCCCAGACAGCCGTACTCGCCGTTCCAGGCCGCGACCCGCTTCCAGTTGCTCGGCTTGCCCGGATCGAGGTCGCTCGAGTGCAGGAACTGCGAGCGCACTTCGAGCACGCGGCCGAAGCGGCGATCCGCCACGAACCGCCACACCTCTTGCCCGCCGGGATAGAACGGCAGCTCCGACGAGCAGCGGACGAACAGCCCGGGATGGGCGACAATCGCCCGGTTGATCGTGTCGTTGGCGGCGAGGTCGATCCCGAACGGCTTCTCACCGAGCAGGTGCTTGCCGGCCGCGAGGCAGGCGACGTAGAGCTCCTCGTGCATGAGATGGGGCACCGCGCAGTAGACCGCCTCGACCGTCTCGTCTGCGAGCAGCTCGTGGTAATCGGCATACAGTCGTGGTGGCGGTTCGAGGCGCTCGAACCATGCCAGGGCCTCGGGACGCGTGTCACAAACGGCCGCGATCTCCGGGCGCACGCCGAGGTCGGCCAGGTGGATCCAGCGCGCGGCGGCGCTCGCGAACTCGCGGCCCATCAGGCCGCCGCCGATCACCCCGAAGCGCACACGCCTGTCAGCCATGCACGATCTGCATCAGCCTGCGTGTGATGCCGGAGGGATCGGCGTGCTGGATCACGTTGCGGCCGTAGACGATCCCCGCCGCGCCGCCGGCCATCAGGTCGGCCGTCTTGCGGAGCAACTCCTCTTCAGGGAGGCGCCCGCCCCCGCGTGCCAGCACCGGGACATGGCCGGCGATCTCGATCACGCGGGGCCAGTCGGCCGACTCGTCGGTCGGGTCGCATTTGACGACGTCAGCGCCGAGCTCGACGGCCTGACGGACGAGCGGCATGGTCTTCGCCGGGTCGCCGTCCGCGCCGTAGCCCCGTTCGCCCGGTTTGAAAACCAGTGGCTCGACCATCAGCGGCATCGCGTACCGGTCGCATTCCGACCGCAACTCGGTCACGTTGCGGACGCACTGGTGGTGAACCTCCGGTTCGCCGGGGATCTGCAGGAGGTTGGCACAGATGCATGCGGCGTCGAGGCGCACCGCCTGCTCGACGGCAGTCGCTATGAGCTGATTGAAAAGGTGACGCGACGGGCCGGCGCCGTAGACGTTGCCGACGTCGACCCGGAGCACGAGCGCCGGCTTCGGTTGAGACAGGCGCTGCAGCAGCGGCGCTTGGCCTGGCGAGAGCTGGATGGCGTCCGGCCCGGCGGCCACGAGGGTCGCGATCGCCTGCCCCATGTCCTCGATCCCGGCGAGGAAGGCCTCCTCGCCGAAGAAGCCATGATCGACGGCGACGTCGAAGCACTTCCCGTCGGCCCTGAAGAGCCGGTTCAGACGTGGGTTCAAGCTGATTCCTCCAATCCTGCGAGCGCGAGCGTTTCGGGTAGAGGGGCGACGCCCTCGAATGCGCCGACGGCGGTCGTCGCGAGTGCGCCGGCGGCGTTCGCGAAGCGGGCGCACCGCTCGAGCGGCCAGCCGTCGAGTCGACCGTATAGAAAGCCTGCCGCGAACGCGTCGCCTGCGCCGGTGCCGTCGACGGTCGCGACGTCGTAGCCTGGAACGCGGCCCTCGAAACCGGGACCGGCGACGAAGCAGCCCTCCCGGCCGAGCGTGATCACGACCGTTGCCGCACCGAGCTCGCGGAGTCGCGTGGCGGCTCGTGCCGCTTCGTGGGTGCCGGTGATCGCGAGTGCTTCCGCAAGCCCCGGCGTGAAGAGGTCACAGTGCGGCAGCGCAGGCAGCACGCGCTCCCAGCGGCCGCTGCCGTCGAACACCGTGTCGAGCGAGGTGTGGATCCCACGCTGCCGCGCCTCGGCGAGCAGTGCAGCGGTCGGCTCGCCGTCGAGCGCGTCCAGGACGAGCGCGCCTGCGACGTGGAGCGCGCGTCCTGCGAACGGAGACTCGCCGAGCTCGCGGGCGCTGACCATCGCGTTCGCGCCCTTCAGATGCAGGAAGGTGCGCTCTCCTGCCGAGTCGACGAGAGCGACACTGGCTGAGGTGGGCGCCGCGGGGTCGCGCAAGACGCCGCTGCTTTCGACACCGCGTGCGGCCAGCAGCCCGACGACGAAGTCGCCGAACGGATCCGTCCCGACCTTTCCGACCGCGGACGCCCGTAGCCCCAGCTTCGCGAGGGAACTCGACGTGTTCAGGGCGCAGCCGCCGCCCCGCAACGTGATCGCCTCGACGAGCCCGAGTGTCCCGCGGGCCGGAAGCCGATCGACCGGCCGCACGATCACGTCGGCAACGAGGATTCCAAGACACACCACGTCCACGTGAGCTACGTCATTTCTCGCCGGCCCGAGAGTGCGCGACCGAGGGTCACCTCGTCCGCATACTCGAGGTCGCCGCCGACGGGTAGCCCACTTGCGAGGCGCGTTACGCGCACGCGGTCGCGCAGTCGGCTCGCGAGAAACGCCGCGGTCGCCTCGCCGGTCATCGTCGGGTTCGTCGCGAGCACGACCTCCTGCACGCCGTTCCGCTCGACTCGGCTCATGAGCTCGTCGATACTGAGATCGGCCGGCTCGACGCCGTCGATCGGGCTGAGCGCGCCCCCGAGCACGTGGTAGAGGCCGCGGTACTCGTTCGTCCGCTCGAGCGACACGACGTCGACCGGCTGCTCGACGACGCAGATCGTCGTGCGGTCTCGGCGCGGGTCCTGGCAGATCGCGCAGGTCTCTTCCTCCGTGAGGTTGCCGCACTCGTTGCAGAAGCGGACGCGCTCCTTGACCTCGACGATCGCCGAGGACAGCGCGAGCGCCTCGTCACTCCCCCGCTGGAGGATGTGGAACGCGAGTCGCTGCGCGGTGCGCTGGCCGATTCCCGGCAGGCGCGTCAGCTGCGCGACGAGGTTCTCGACCGACGGGCTGAACACCTAAGCGTCGACTTCGCGAGCGTCGAACGTGCTCTTCATCAGCTCGACGATCTCTTCCTCGGTCGCCGGATGCTCGTGCTCGTGGACGACGGGCCCGCGGTCGGGCCCGACGGCGAAGGTCAGGGTGAGGCGCCGGCCGGTGACGGTGTAGAGCGCCTCCTGCAGGACTGTCGCGTTCTTCGGGTCCTCCGCTTGGTTGCGAAGGAAGGATGCTGCCGCAGGGAACTCGAGCGTGAGAACGTCCGCCTCGAGCTTGGCCGGATGCGCCTCCGCCAGCATCACCGCGGTCGGGATCGATCTTTCCTCGACCACAGGCAGGATCGTCCGGCGCCAGGCCTCCTGAAGCTGGCCGAGCTCGAGCGACGGCGCCTCCGGAGCAGGCACGGTGTCCTCGATCGACTCGGCCTCGTTCGACTCGGTTGCGCTCCCCTCCGCGCGGGCGCGCGACGGGAACGTGGCCGTGCTCGAGCCGGTCGAGGCGGAACGCGAGCGACTCGCGTGAAAGGTCGGAGCCCGGCCGTGTCACCTTCACGAGCGCGAGCTCGAGCGGCAGGCGCGGATCGGCACCCTGCCGCATGTCGTCGACGGCGACGTGCAGCAGGTCGATCAGCCGCAGCACCGTGGCCGGCCCGAGCTGGTTTGCCTGCTCGCGCAGACGGCCACGGGTCTCGTCGGTGATCGGCAGCGAGTCGGGCACCTCGCCGGTGTGCTGCACGAGCATCAGCGCGCGGAGGTGTTCGAGCAGATCGATCACGAGCCGTCCGAGGTCCTGGCCCTGCTCGGAGAGCTCCTCCAGGAAGACGAGCGCGCCGGACGAGTTCCCTTCGACCACGAGGTCGCAGAGGCGGAAGAGAACCTCCTCCTCGACCGCGCCGAGGAGCTGAAGGACGTCCTGGACGGAGATCCGGCCACCTGTCGCAGCCGAAAGCTGGTCGAGCGTCGAGACCGCGTCGCGGAACGAGCCACGTGCCGACCGCGCCACGAGCGCGAGCGCCGCGTCGGGAACGTCCATCTCTTCGCCGTCCGCAACCCGGCGCAGCAGCTTCAGCAGGTCCGGCAGCCGCGGCCGCTGGAAGACGAACGTCTGACAGCGCGAGCGCACGGTCAGAAGCACCTTCTGGAGCTCCGTCGTGCAGAAGACGAAGAGGAGGTGGGGCGGCGGCTCCTCGATAAGCTTCAGGAGCGCGTTCCAGGCGGCGTCGGTGAGCTGGTGCGCCTCGTCGAGGATGTAGACCTTGTATTGGCCCTCGACGGGTTGGAGCACGACGCGGTCGCGGATCTCGCGAATGTCGTCGATCCCCCGTTGCGAGGCCGCGTCCATCTCGATCACGTCGAGCGACGTCCCGTTCGAGATCGCGACGCATGCGTGGCAGGTGTTGTCGGGAGTCGGCGTCGGGCCGTGCGCGCAGTTGACCGCTTTGGCGAGGATGCGCGCGAGCGACGTCTTGCCCGTGCCGCGCGGCCCGGCGAAGAGGTACGCCTGGCGGACCTTGCCGGTCGTGATCGCGTTCGAAAGCGTTCGCACCACCGCTTCCTGCCCGACGACGTCCTCGAAGGTCTGCGGGCGGTACTTGCGGTAGAGCGCGGCCACGAGAGCCCCACTCTAACGCGATCGGAGCCGAGGGTGGCACGGCTTGCCGGGGAGAGTAAGGTCTGCCTATGAGGGTGGCAGAACCGATCGGCAATACACTATGAGAAACGAACCAAAAGTCTTATTTGCAATCTATTTGTTGGTCGCTTAGCCTCCACAGTGCCCACCGAACGACCGGGAGAGAAAATTCTATGAGCGCATCATCGACCGACGGAACCAGCCTGGAGAAGAAGCAGCGCTGGGATTCCGGAGTCACGCCGTATGCCGAAATGGGGTATTACGACGCGGACTACGTCCCCAAGGACACCGACATCCTCGCCGCCTTCCGCATCTCGCCGCAGGTCGGCGTCGACGCGATCGAAGCCGCGGCCGCGGTCGCCGGCGAGTCCTCCACCGCGACCTGGACGGTCGTCTGGACCGACCGCCTGACCGACCACAAGCACTACCAGGCGAAGGCGTACAGCGTCGAGCCGGTCCCCGGCGTCGACAACCAGTACATCGCCCGGATCGCATACGACATCGACCTCTTCGAGGAAGGCTCGATCGCGAACCTCTCCTCGTCGATCATCGGCAACGTCTTCGGCTTCAAGCCGCTCAAGGCGCTGCGACTCGAGGACATGCGGATCCCGTCCCACTACGTGAAGACCTTCCACGGCCCGCCGCACGGGATCGTCATGGAGCGCGAGTACCTCGACAAGTTCGGCCGCCCGCTCCTCGGTGCGACCGTCAAGCCGAAGCTCGGCCTCTCGGCCAAGAACTACGGCCGCATCGTCTACGAGGCGCTCGTCGGAGGCCTCGACTTCACGAAGGACGACGAGAACATCAACTCGCAGCCCTTCATGCGCTGGCGCGACCGCTACCTGCACGCGATCGAAGGCGTCCAGAAGGCCCAGGCCGGCAGTGGCGAGGTCAAGGGCCACTACATGAACGTCACCGCCGGCGACATGGAGCAGATGTACGAGCGGGCCGAGTTCGCCAAGGAGATCGGCTCGATCATCATCATGATCGACCTGACGATCGGCTACACCGCGATGCAGTCGATGGCCAAGTGGGCCCGCGCGAACGGGATGCTCCTGCACCTCCATCGCGCCGGCCACGGCACCTACACGCGCCAGAAGACGCACGGCGTCAGCTTCCGCGTGATCGCCAAGTGGTGCCGCCTGATGGGCGTCGACCACATCCACGCCGGCACGGTCGTCGGCAAGCTCGAAGGCGATCCGGCCACGACGGCGGGCTTCTACGACACGCTGCGGGACGACTTCATCCCCGAGAACCCGGAGCATGGGATCTACTTCGACCAGGAGTGGGCGTCGATGCCGGGCGTCATGCCGGTCGCGTCGGGCGGCATCCACGCCGGCCAGATGCACCAGTTGCTCCACCACCTCGGCGAGGACGTCATCCTCCAGTTCGGCGGCGGCACCATCGGCCACCCGATGGGCATCCGCGCGGGCGCCACGGCCAACCGTGTCGCGGTCGAGGCGATGATCCAGGCCCGCAACGAGGGCAGGGACTACTACCAGGAGGGCCCGGACATTCTCGAGAGGGCCGCCAAGGGCTGCCCCGAGCTGGACGCGGCGCTGCAGGTCTGGAAGGACATCACCTTCAACTACGAATCCACCGACATGCCCGACGTCCTCGCGATGCCGTCCATCGGCTACTAGGAGACCTGGCGATGAAAATCACCCAAGGCACGTTCTCGTTCCTGGAAGACCTGACGGACGAGCAGATCGATGCTCAGATCAAGTACTCGATCTCCAACGGCTGGTCGCTGTCGATCGAGTACACGGACGACCCGCATCCGCGGAACATCTACTGGGAGATGTGGGGCCTGCCCCGCTTCGACCTGACCGTCGACCAGTCGGACGTCGTCCTGCGCGAGGTGCGCGCCGCCCGGGAGGCTTTCCCGGAGGCGTACATCAAGGTGATCGCGTACGACGCGACGCGGGGGCGCCAGACCTCGGCTCTCAGCTTCATCGTCAACCGTCCGTCGTCCGAGCACGGGTTCCAGCTCGAGCGCACGGAGGACCGCGACCGCGTCATGCGCTACCGGCTAGTCCACCTCAAGGAGGCGGTCGGCTCGGTCGGCGTCGGCAACCTGCCGATCCGCGGTAACGAAGGCGGAGGCTCGGTCACCGAGTGAGCACCCGGTTCCCGTTTGCGAACTCCGGCACTGCATCGTCAAGCAGTGGGCCGGCGGCTCCCGTAGTCGAGGAGCCGCCGGTCGCGGAGCCAGAAGCGGCGGCGGTTCCGCCACCGGTGCCGACCGAGGCCGACCTGGGTGCGGTTCTGGCCGAGACGAACGTGCTCGAGGTGCTCGACCAGCTCGACCGCGAGCTGATCGCGCTCAAGCCTGTCAAGCAGCGGATCCGCGAGATCGCCGCGCTCCTGCTCATCGACAAGCTCCGCGCTGAAATGAGGTTGGCCTCCGATCGTCCGAGCCTGCACATGTCGTTCACCGGCAACCCCGGCACGGGCAAGACGACGGTCGCGATGAAGATGGCCGAGGTCCTGTTCCGCCTCGGCTACATCGAGAAACCGACGGTCGTCGCGACCACGCGGGACGACTTGGTCGGCCAGTACGTGGGTCACACCGCGCCGAAGACGAAGGAGGTGCTCCGCCGCGCCTACGGCGGTGTCCTCTTCATCGACGAGGCGTACTACCTCTTCCGTCCGGAGAACGAGCGCGACTACGGCCAGGAGGCGATCGAGATCCTGCTCCAGGTGATGGAGGCCGAGCGGGACAAGCTCGTCGTGATCTTCGCGGGCTACAAGGATCGGATGGACGACTTCTTCCACTCGAACCCCGGGTTGAGCTCGCGCGTCGCGCACCACATCGACTTCCCCGACTACGACGTCGACGAGCTGATGGCGATCGCCGACCTGATGCTCGAGCAGCAGAACTACAAGCTCGGGCCCGGCGCCGAGGAGGCGTTCCGCTCCTACCTCGAGCGGCGGGTAACCCGTCCGCGCTTCGCACATGGCCGCAGCGTCCGAAATTCGATCGACCGCGCCCGCCTGCGACAGGCAAACCGACTTTTTGCCGGTGGAACAGGCATGATTTCGCGAGAGGATCTCATGACCATCACGCCCGACGACATTCTCAAGAGCAGCGTGTTCGCGGAGGATCGCGAGCCCGAAGACGACGAGCCGGCGCAGGCGGCGTAAGAGCGATGGCGCGTCCGATCATTCTCGGCGTCGTCGGTGACTCGGCGGCCGGCAAGACGACCCTCACCCGAGGCCTCGTGCGCGTGCTCGGCGAGGAGAACGTCACGCACGTGTGCACGGACGACTACCACTGCTACGACCGCAAGCAGCGCGCGGAGCGCAACATCACGCCGCTGCATCCCGAGTGCAACTACATGGACATCATGGCCCAGCACCTCGGGCACCTTCAGGCTGGAGATCGCTTCCTCAAGCCCGTGTACCAGCACACCGACGGGACATTCGGGCCGCTCCTGCTTGTCGAGCCGAATCAGTTCGCGGTTGTCGAGGGCCTGCTCGGCTACTACACCGAAGACCTTCGGTGCCTCTACGACGTGCGCGTGTACCTGAACCCGCCCGAGGAGCTCCGCCGCAAGTGGAAGGTCCAGCGTGACTGCTCGCGCCGCGGGTACACGACCGACCAGGTGCTCTCGGAGCTCGACCGGCGCGAACCCGACTCGGAGGCGTTCATCAGGCCTCAGCAGCAGTTCGCCGACATCGTCGTCTCGTTCCTGCCGGGCACGGCCGATCAGGAGCATCTCGACGCAGAGCTCATCCTGCGCTCGTCGCTCCAGCATCCCGACCTGAGCGGGGTGATCGACGGAAGCCGTGGGCGAGACGGGATCAAGCTCATGGAGCGCGAGGGCGAGGTGCACCTGTTCATCCCGGGCAACCTCGACCCCGAGATCGGCGCCGAGATCGAGGCGACGATCTGGGACAGGCTCCACTTCGCGAGCCACCTCCGCACCGAGCGGCTCGGAGAGTTCACGAGCGGCACCGACCTGCACCGGTCGGAATGCCTGGCGGTGATCCAGATGCTCGTGCTCTACCACCTCTTCACCGCGACCGCGAGCGTCGCGCTCGGCGGTGCCGGCACCCGCGTGCCGGCCGCGGGAATCGCCGCGACCTAAGAACTCCCTAAAACCGGCGTTCCGGGGCTGGCGCTCCTGGTTGCGCGCCGTAGACTCGGGGTACATGAATCCTCGCGACGGCGGCTTCGGCCCGATGATGAACCACCCGTATCTGGTCGAGAACGGCCATCGCCATGCCGATCACCCGTTCGGCTGGCTGCTGATGTTCGTCGTGCTCGCTCTCGTGGTCGCTCTGATCGTCTGGATCGTGCTTCGGGTGGTCGGATCGCGCGGGTCACAGGCTCAGCCCGCAACGGCGAGCACGGCGCAAGACGACGCGCTCGACCTCGTGCGGATGCGCTACGCGCGGGGTGAGATCGACCGCGAGGTGTTCCTGCGCACAACTGCCGACCTCGGCGGAACACCCGAACCTCTGGCTGCGCCAAGCGTGCCGCCTGAGCCGCCGGCCACTCCAAGCCCCGCGTAGTCGTCGCTTCCCCGCCCGCTGCGCTCCCGGATCGCCGTAGAGTTGTCCGAAACGACGGCTGGGAGGCTCGATGAAGGTCAAGTTGTACAGGTGCCGGAACGTGTGGGCTAAGTTCGGGTCTCATCCATGCTGGCGCGTTCAGCGTGAGCTCGACGCAGCCGGCATCGAGTACGAGATCGTGCGCGGCCCGGTCCGGAGAGGGAAGCGCGACGACCTCGAGCGGCTTTCCGGTCAGAGGCGCTATCCGGTGATCGAGTTCGCGGACGGCAGGATCTATCGCGCCGAGTCCACGGAGATGGCGGAGCTGATTCGCACCGGCAACCTCCCGCTCTGGCGCGGGGACGCCCACCCCGGCCACGACGTGCACGATCGCGCCCACGAGGCCCACCCGATCGACACCGAGTCGATGTAGCGCAGACGCTGGGAAGCTCTAAGCGGCGGTGCTCTCGTCGACGTCGTAGAAGACGTCCGAGAGCTTGAGGCGCTCGTGGAGCACGTTCACGGCTCGCTCAGCGTCTTTCCGGGGCACCACGCAGGAGACGCGGATCGACGACGTCGAGATGATCTCGATGTTGATCCCTGCGTCGGCGAGTGCTTCGAAGATGTCGGCTGCCACGCCCGGGTGACTCTTCATCCCGGCGCCGATCACGGAGACCTTCGCGATGTCGGGCTCGCACGTGAATCCGCCGGCTCCGATCTCGCGGGCGAACTTCTCGAGCACGGGCTCGGCGCGCGGCAGCTCGTCCTCAGGGAGCGTGAAGGAGATGTCGGCGAGGCCGGCGACGGAGGTGTTCTGAACGATCATGTCGATGTTGATCTCGGCATCTGCCAGCGCACGGAACGTTCGGGCGGCCACCCCGACCTGGTCCGGCACCGCGCGGATCGTCACCTTCGCCTCGCCGGTGTCGTGGGCAATTCCCGAGATGATCGCCTGTTCGAGCATGTCGTCCTCCTTCACGACCCACGTTCCTTCTTCCGGCAGAAACGACGAACGGACGTGGATCTTGACGCTGTGCGTACGAGCGTACTCGACCGAGCGAAGGGCGAGAACGCGTGCCCCGCATGCCGCGAGCTCGAGCATCTCCTCGAACGTGACCCGACCGACCTTGCGCGCGCTGCTCACGATTCGCGGGTCGGCAGTGAAGACGCCCGTGACGTCGGTGTAGATCTCGCAGACGTCCGCGTCGAGCGCGGCGGCGAGGGCGACCGCGGTCGTGTCCGAGCCGCCGCGGCCGAGCGTCGTCACGTCCTTCGTCGCCGACACGCCCTGGAAGCCCGCGACGATTGCGATCTTCCCGTCGGCGAGCGCGTCCTGCACCCGCCCCGGGCGAATGTCGACGATCTTCGCCTTGCCGTGAGTCGTGTCGGTGAGGATTCCCGCCTGCGAGCCGGTGAACGACACGGCTTCGCGGCCGAGGTCGTTGATCGCCATCGCGAGCAGGGCCATCGAAATTCGCTCGCCGGCGGTGAGCAGCATGTCCATCTCGCGCGGGTCGGGATCGTTCGAGACCTGCTTCGCGAGCTCGATCAGCTCGTCGGTCGTATGACCCATCGCCGAGACGACGACGCACACCTCGTTGCCGCCCGCCGCCGTCTCGACGACACGCTGCGCCACGCGCTTGATCTTCTCCGGCTCGCCGACGGACGTTCCGCCGTACTTCTGGACGATGACGCTCATCCGCAGAAAGCTACCCGTGGCCGGGAGCGACTCGCATGCGAGGGCGGCACGCTCGTCCGCCGAAGCGACCATAGGATGGCGATGTGAACGGGTATCCACAGCACCTCGAGACCGATGTCGTGTTGCGTGACGGGAGCACCGTCCACATCCGCCCGGCCAGGCCCGACGACCTCGAGCCGCTCGAGGACTACTTCATCGGGCTCTCGGACGAGTCGCGCAGGCTGCGCTTTGCCGGGTTGGTCGTGGACGTCGGCGCGCAGGCGGAGAACGCGGTTCGGATCGACTACGTCGACCACATGACGCTGCTCGCTTTCACCGGCAGCGATCCACCGAGAGTCGTCGGGGGCGCGCAGTACATCCGCGAGGGCGGCCAGCGCGCGGAGATCGCGCTCAGCGTCACCGACGAATTACAGGGCCAGGGGCTCGCCTCGATCCTGATCGCGCATCTTGCCGAGGTGGCGAACGGACACGGCATCGAGTTCTTCCGCGCCCAGGTGCTTGCCGGAGAACCACCGGATGATCGACGTCTTTCGGCAGACCGGGTTTCCGGTGTCCGTGCGCACCAGGCCGGGCACGGTCGAGATCGAGTTTCCGACCGAGGTCACCGACGAGACGGCCGGGTACTACGAGGAACGGCTGCGGATCGCGGGCGCGAACGCCGCACGCTCCGTCTTGGAAGCGCGCTCGGTGGCCGTGATCGGCGCCTCACGCGACACGTCGAGCATCGGCGGCCGGCTCCTGAAGAACCTGCTCGGCCAGCCGTTCGCCGGAGTCGTCTATCCCGTGAATCCGAAGAGCGCGTCGGTTCAGGGCGTTCGCGCGTACGCGAGTGTGAAGGACATCGAAGGGCCGGTCGATCTCGCGTTCGTCGCGGTGCCGGCGGATCTCGTCCTCGGCGTCGTGAAGGAATGCGCCGAGAAGCAGGTGCGCGCGCTCGTCGTGATCTCCGCCGGCTTCGGCGAGACCGGCGACGAGGGCCGTCGTCTTCAGGCGGAGCTGGTCGAGGAGTGCCGCGCCCACGGGATGCGGCTGGTCGGACCGAACTGCATGGGAGTCATCAACACGGACCCGGACGTGAGGATGAACGGCACGTTCGCCCAGGCGTATCCGCCCGAGGGCCGGGTCGCTTTCATGTCGCAGTCGGGCGCCCTCGGGCTCGCCGTCATCAACATGGCGACGGCTCTCTCACTTGGCTTTTCCTCGTTCGTCTCGATCGGCAACAAGGCGGACGTTTCGGGAAACGACCTGCTGTGCTTCTGGGAGGAAGACCCGCGCACGGACGTCGTGCTCCTCTACCTGGAGTCGTTCGGGAATCCACAGCGCTTTGCGAGCATCGCCAGGCGGGTCGGCCGGCGAAAGCCCGTGGTGGCGGTGAAGAGCGGCAGGAGCACCGCGGGGCAGCGGGCCGCGTCGTCTCACACCGGCTCGCTCGTCGCAGCGTCCGACCGCACGGTTGATGCGCTGCTGCGGCAGGTCGGGCGTGGTTCGAACGGACACGCTCGAGGAGATGTTCGACGTCGCGGTGCTGCTCGCGAACCAGCCCATCCCGAAGGGCCCGAACGTCGCGATCGTCACCAACGCTGGAGGCCTCGGGATCCAGTGCGCGGACACCTGCGAGGCGCGCGGGCTGAACGTGCCCGAGCTCTCGGCCGAGACGGTTGCCGAGTTGAGGTCGTTTCTCCCGGCTGCCGCAGGTATCGCGAATCCCGTCGACATGATCGCCTCGGCGACCGGCGACGACTACGGCCGCGCGATCAAGGCCGTCGCGGCCGACGAGTCGGTGGATGCGCTGATCGTCCTCTACATCCCTCCGCTCGAGGACGACGCCCCGGCTCTCGCCGCCAAGATGGTCGATGCGATCGGCTCGCTCGAGCGCCGGATTCCCGTGCTCACGTGCTTCATGTCCGCCCGCGGGCTTCCGGCGGCGCTCTCGGCCCCGGGGGTCCAGATCCCGTCGTTCGCGTTCCCGGAGCAGGCTGCGATTGCGCTTTCGCGTGCGTGGCAGCACGGTGCGTGGCGCGAAAAGCCGGCAGGGACCGTGCCCAAGATTCCGGGGATTCGCTCCGACGAGGCTGCTGCGGTGATCGCGCAGGCGCTGGCGCGCGGAGACGGCTGGCTCGAGCCCGACGAGGTCGCCTCGCTCTTCGACTGCTACGGGCTGCCGATGGCCCGTCAGGTTCGCGTCTCCACGCCGGACGAGGCGTGCGGCTGCCGCCGCCTCGATGCACGGCCCTGTGGCTCTCAAGGCGGTCGGGCCGCTCCACAAGACAGACGTCGGTGGGGTCCGGCTCGGTCTCAGGTCGACCGAGGTCGCCGACGCCGTGGTGGCGATGACGGAGCGGATCCAGGGGCTGTCCGAGCCGCTCGACGGGTTTGTCGTCCAGGAGATGGTGGACGGGGGTGTGGAGGTATTCGTCGGCATGACGGCAGACCCCGATTTCGGCCCGATCGTCGCGTGCGGGTCGGGAGGAGTGACGGTCGAGTTGACGCGCGACGTCGCTGTGCGGATGGCGCCGCTCACCGATGTCGACGCCGAGGAAATGCTGCGATCGCTCGTCACGTTCCCGCTCCTCGACGGATTCCGGGGTGCGCCGAAAGCAGACGTGCGAGCGCTCGAGGACGTGATCCTTCGCGTCTCGGCGATGGCCGTCGACGAGCTCGCGATCGCCGAGCTGGACTGCAACCCGGTCATCGTCCTCGAACGAGGAGCGGTCGTCGTCGACGCTCGCGTGAACGTGCGGTCGACGGCACCCGAGCCGCCGTTCGCGGGCCGCGCGGGCGGCTGAGCCGGCTCAGCAGATCCGCGGCAGCGGGTCGCCGACGAGCATGTCCACGATCCGGCTGCCGCCGAGCGCGGTGTCGAGAAACACGAACCCCTCGGGGTCGTCTCGCACGGTCCCGACGACCTCGGCCTCAGCACCGAGCGGCTGCGCGCGCAGGAGCGCGAGGGCGTCATCTGCCGCCTCGGCCGCGACGACGGCGATCAGCTTCCCTTCGTTCGCGACGTAGAGCGGGTCGATCCCGAGGATCTCGCAGGCCCCGACGACAGCTCGGCGGAGCGGCAGCGCCGTCTCTTCGAGTGAGATTGCGACTCCCGCCTGTTGCGCGAGCTCGTTGAGGGCGGTTGCGACACCACCGCGGGTCGGGTCGCGCATCCAGTGCAGCGCCGAGCCGAGGCCGAGAAGATCGGCCGCGAGCTCGTGAACCGGCGCCGAGTCGCTTTCGAGATCGGTCTCGAGAGCAAGCTCGCCGCGGGCGATCATCACCGCCATTCCGTGGTCCCCGAGCGTGCCGGACACGAGCACGCGGTCGCCGGGCTCGACTCGCGAGGGCCCGAGCTCGATGCCCGGAGCAACGAGACCGATGCCCGCGGTCGTGACATACACGCCGTCGCCTTTCCCACGCTCGACCACTTTGGTGTCTCCGGTCGCGATCGCGACGCCGGCCCGTTCGGCGGCCGCGCCCATCGAGGCGGCGATCCGACGCAGGTCGGCGACCGGGAACCCTTCTTCGACGACGAAGCCGGCCGAGAGAGCGAGTGGGCGCGCGCCGGAGACGGCGAGATCGTTGATGGTGCCGTTGACGGCGAGCGCCCCGATGTCGCCGCCCGGGAAGAAGAGGGGCTTGACGACGTAGGAGTCGGTCGTGAACGCAAGACGCACCCCAGCCAGCTCGATGAGGGCAGCGTCGCCGAGCGGGTCGAGCAGCGGATTGCCGAGCTCCTCCAGGAAGAGCCCTTCGACGAGGTCGCGTGTCGCCTTGCCGCCCGAACCGTGCGCGAGTGTGACGAGCTCGTCGCGGAGCTTCGATCGCCGGCGGCTCACGCCGGGACGTGCTCGCGATCGCGAATCACGCGCCCGTAGTTGTAGTAGGCCGCGCACGCTCCCTCGCTCGAGACCATGCATGTGCCGATCGGGCGCTCGGGCGTGCACGCGGTGCCGAAGACCTTGCACTCCCAAGGCTTGATCGCTCCGGTCAGCACCTCGCCGCACTGGCAGGCTTTTGGATCCTCGACCCGACGCCCCGGCAGTTCGAATCGCGCCTCGGCGTCCCAGGCTGCGAACTCCGGGCGCAGCCGCATCGCGCTCCGCTCGATCCACCCGAGTCCACGCCACTCGAAGGTGTCGCGCAGCTCCATCGTTTCCTCGAGCACCGCGAGCGCGCGCGGATTCCCGTCCCGCCGCACGACGCGCGTGTACTGGTTTTCGACCTCGCAGCGGCCGTCTCGGAGCTGGCGCAGGAGCATGACGACCGCCTGCAGGATGTCGAGCGGCTCGAACGCCGTCACCACGACCGGCTTCCCATAATCGGAAACGATGAAGTCGTACGGCCTCGTGCCGACGACGGTCGAGACGTGGCCAGGCGCGATGAACCCGTCGATGCCCACTCCGGGTGAGTCGAGAATCGCCTGCAACGGGGGTCCGATTGTCACGTGGTTGCAGAACGCCGAAAAGTTGGCGATCCCTTCGGCGCGGGCGCGTAGGAGCGTCAGCGCGGTCGCCGGCGCTGTCGTCTCGAAGCCGATCGCGAAGAAGACGACCTCGCGATCCGGGTTACGGCGGGCCAGATCGAGCGCGTCGAGCGGCGAATAGACCATCCGGACGTCGGCGCCGCGCGCCTTCGCTTCGAGCAGCGATCCGCGCCCGCCCGGCACGCGCATCATGTCGCCGAACGTCGTGAAGATCACCTCAGGCCGAGTCGGCCAGCGCGATCGCGTCGTCCACCCTGCCCATCGGGATCACGCAGACGGGGCAGCCGGGCCCGTGGACGAAGTCGACTTCGGCCGGGGTGAGATCCTCGAGGCCGTGCTTGTAGATGGTGTGTGTGTGGCCGCCGCAGACCTCCATCAGCTTGACCTCGCGGCCCGGCTCGACGAGACCGGCGATCTCCTGCGCGAGCTTCTGCGCCAGCTCGCCCGAGCGGAACTCGTCGACGTACTTCATGCGGCCGGCTCCAGCTTCTCGAGTGCGATCCCCGCGTGACAGAGGAGGACGTCGCCGGCCGCCACCGGCTCGACGAGCTCGACACCGACGTGCTCCTTCCGGCCTTCTGCGTCGACCGTCGCGGTGTGGCCGCGCACCTCGATAACGGTCGCCTCGACCGCAACGTCCCCGCAGGTGATGCAGCGGTCCTCCCCGGAGGTCATTGTGTCGCGCTCGCGCGGATCTCGATCAGTTCCTGCTCGTAGGCCTCGCCCATCTGCTCGAGGAGGAGGAGGGTTTCGCGGGCCTGCTCCTCGTCGATCTTCGCGAGCGCGAAGCCGACGTGGACGAGCACCCAGTCGCCGACCCCGGCCTCGGGGCAGAGCGCTATCGAGACGTTCCGTCGAACGCTCGAGATCTCGGCCTTGGCGATTCCGGCCTCGGGATCGACGAGCTCGACGATCTGCGCGGGAATTCCTAGGCACATGTGGCTGTCCTCCTCGCCGCGACTGCGGCCTGGCCGTAGCTTATGCCCCCGTCGTTCGGCGGCACGAGCCGGTGTGTGAGGACGCGGAATCCTTCTGCTTCGAGCCGTTGCCGGGTCGAGGAGAGCAGTCGCACGTTCTGGAACGTGCCCCCAGAAAGGACGACTGTCTTCGGGCTCCCCGCCTCGACGCAGGCAGTGGTTGCGCCGGCCGCGATCGTCTCGTGAAATGCGGCGGCGACGCTCGCGCGCGACCGCCCCGCGCCCAGCGCCGAGTGGCACATGGTCACGAGGCCGGTCGTGTCGCCAAAGCGCCATGCGAACGGCTCGGCGACGGTCTCCCCTGCGAGGTGCTCGAGCTCGATCGCGGCCTGGCCCTCGTAGCTCACCGTCTCTCGGACCCCGAGCAGTGCCGCCACTGCGTCGAAGAGGCGTCCCATCCCGGAGGAGAGCGACCGGGTCGAGCTTCAGGCTCTCGCGGACGAGCTGCCAGCGCTCCCACGGAACCGGCAACCCGGCCAGCTCGAGGTGCAGCGCTGCCATGCGCCACGGCTCCCGGATTGCCGCCTCGCCGCCGGGAAGCGGCACCGGATCCAGATGGGCGAGGCGCTCGAACTGCTCGAGGTTGCAGCGCAGAAGCTCGCCACCCCAGAGCGTCCCGTCCGTTCCGTATCCCGTCCCGTCGAACACGAGCGCGAGCGCAGGCCCCTCCTCGCCGTGCTCGGCGAGGCAGGCCGCGGCGTGAGCGTGATGGTGCTGGACCCCGATCTGCTCCGCGTCCTGCTCGAGCGCCCACTTGGTCGAGAGGTACTCGGGGTGGAGGTCGTGGGCGACGACCTCGGGCTCGACCGAGAGCATGCCCAAGATGAGCTCGAGATCGGAGCGGAACGCCCGGTATGCCTGCTCCGAGTCGAGATCCCCGAGATGAGCCGACAGGAATGCCTCTCGCCCGCGCGCGACGCAGAACGTCCCCTTCAGCTCGGCGCCCGCAGCGACGATCGGCTGCTCCGCGGCGATTGGGAGCGCGAGCGACGCGGGTGCGTAGCCGCGCGACCGCCGGATCGAAAAAGCGGCACGAACCACCGAGTCTTCGCAGCGACGGTGGATGGGGCGGTCGTGGCCCAGAAACGCATCCGCGATTTCGCCGAGCCGGCTGCGCGCGTCGTCGTCGTCGAATGCGATGGGCTCGTCGGAGCGGTTTCCGCTCGTCAGCACGAGTGGGCGCTCGATCTCGGCCTGGAGGAGATGGTGGAGCGGTGAGTACGGAAGCATCACGCCGAGCCAGGGCCCGGCGGGCGCAACGGAAGGCGCGATGTCGGCTCCGGCCAGTCGCCGGAGCAGGACGATCGGCGCCGCGGGCGACCGTAGGAGCGCGAGCTCCTCGGCGGAGCATGACGCGATCGACTCGGGAGCTGCGGTCATCACGGCGAACGGCTTCTCCTCGCGCTGTTTTCGCGAGCGCAGGCGAGCGACGGCGCGTCTCGTCGCCCGCGAGGCAGGCGAGGTGGTAGCCGCCGATGCCCTTCACGGCGAGCACCGCTCCGTCCCGAAGGAGCGATGCGGCCTCAGCGATGGGCATGGACAGCTGAGGCCCGCAGACGGGGCAACACGTGGCCTCGGCGTGGAACCGCCGGTCGGCCGGATCGTCGTACTCGGCGCGGCACTCCCCGCACATCGGGAACCCGGCCATGGTCGTGTTGCCACGGTCGTACGGCACCTCCCGGACGATCGTGAACCGCGGACCGCAGTTGGTGCAGTTGACGAAGGGGTAGTGGTAACGGCGGTCGCTCGGGTCGAAGAGCTCGCCGAGGCAGGCGTCGCAGGTGGCGACGTCGGGTGGGATGAGAGCCGTTCCCCCTCCCGGGCGGCTTGGGGCGATCGCAAATCCCGGCTTGCCCGTCATCGCGGCGAGACGCGTCGACACCCCGTCGACTCGTGCGAGGCGAGGCGCGTCGGCGAGCAGCGCGTCGGCGAACGCGTCGAGAGCGCCGGTCTCTCCTTCCGCCTCGATCAGCACTCCTTCGCCCACGTTCTGGACGAACCCGGCCAGGTGGTGCCGGTTCGCCAGGCCGTACACGAACGGCCGGAAGCCGACGCCCTGGACGACGCCCCGGACGACGAAACGGCGACGCTCCCTCGACGGCACGCCGTCAGCGTGGCGACAAAGCGGCCTCGCCGCAAACGGCTGCGGGTTTTCCACCCGTGTCGACGTTGCTCGGTCGGATACGGTCGCGTCATGAACCCCTTGCCGGTGGGGACCGCAAGCGTGATCGAGCCCGATGCGCTCGATGCTCTCATCGCGGAGCTCGGTGCCCGCGGCTTTCCGGGTCATGGGGCCGACGGTGCGGCGAGGGAGCGATCGTGTACGACGACCTGAGCTCCGCCGACGACCTCCCGATCGGGCTCACGGACGTCCAGCAGCCCGGGAGCTATCGCCTCGAACGGCGTGAAGACGACGCCCGGTTTGGGTACGCCGTCGGCCCGCACTCCTGGAAGCAGTTCCTCTTCCCGCCCCGTGTCCGCCTCTGGCGTGCCTCGCGCCGAGACGATTCCATCGAGGTGGAGCAGCCGGACAGGGACGAGGCGCCGCTCGCGTTCGTCGGCATGCGTTCGTGCGAGCTGCACGCCATGGCGATCCAGGATCGCGTCTTCCTCGAGGGCCGCTACGTCGAGCAGGACTACGCCGCGAGACGCGAGGACGCTTTCGTCGTCGCGGTGAACTGCTTCGAGCCCGGCGGCACCTGCTTCTGCGTCTCGATGGGCACCGGCCCGAAGGTGGAGGCAGGGTACGACCTGGCGCTGACCGAGATCCTCGACGGAGAGCACCGCTTCCTCGTCGAAGTCGGGAGCGACCGCGGCGGGGACGTCCTGGCGGCTCTGCCCCACCGTGAGTCGGGGGCCGCCGATCTCGCGGCTGCGGGCGCCGCTGTCGACCGGGCCGCCGGACTGATGGGCCGCGAGCTGGAGGTGGGCGACCTGCGCGACCTGCTCGCACGGAATCTCGAGCATCCGCGCTGGGACGAGGTCGCCGACCGGTGCCTCACGTGCGGCAACTGCACGATGGTCTGCCCGACCTGCTTCTGCACCGGGGTCGAGGACCACACCGAGCTGGCCGGCGAGAGCACCGAGCGTGTCCGGTTCTGGGACACGTGCTTCTCGGTCGACCACTCCTACCTTCACGGCGGCGCCGTACGCCCGACGGGCCGGTCGCGGTACCGCCAGTGGCTGACGCACAAGTTCGGGACCTGGCACGACCAATTTGGTTCCTCCGGTTGCGTGGGTTGCGGGCGCTGCATCACGTGGTGCCCGGTCGGGATCGACGTGACCGAGGAGCTGACTGCGATCAGAGCGACCGACGGAGGTGGCGATGGAAACCATTGAGACCCTGCTGCACGAGGTTCCGCTCTTCGCGGGGCTCGAGCCCGCCCAGTTCGAGCTGATCGCCGGTTGCGGCTCGAACGTGCAGTTCGACGACGACGAAATGCTGTTCCGCCAGGGCGACCCGGCGGACACCTTCTACGTCATCCGGCACGGCAGCGTGGCGCTCGAAACGTTCGTGCCGAGCCGCGGCTCGATCACGATCGAGACGCTCGAGGCCGGCGAGGTGATCGGCTGGTCGTGGCTCTTCGAGCCGTACCGCTGGCACTTCGACGCGAGGGCGCTCTCGGCCGTCCGGGCGACGTCCTTCGACGCCACCTGCCTGCGCGCCAAGTGCGACGACGATCCTCGGCTCGGGTACGCCCTCATGTCGCGATTCGCCGGCGTGCTCATCGAACGCCTTCAGTGGACGCGACTCCGGCTGCTCGACATCTATGGCAGCGACCGCGACTGACCCCGCTGTCCTGGGCGGAGCTTCCGCGCCCGTTTCGCGTCGTCACGCGTCAGCGCGAGACGCACGACACGTGGACGCTCGAGCTGGAGCCCACGTCGGGCGACCCGCTCCAGGCCCAACCCGGCCAGTTCACGATGCTCTACGCGTTCGGAACCGGCGAGGTTCCGATCTCGGTCTCGGGGGTCGGCGAGCGGCTCGTCCACACGGTTCGCGCGGTGGGCGACGTGACGCGCGCGATCTGCGCCTCGGAGCCCGGCGCGATGCTCGGAGTCCGCGGGCCCTTCGGCAACGCCTGGCCGCTGGCCGAGGCGGTCGGCGGCGACGTCGTCGTGGTCGCGGGCGGGATCGGGCTCGCTCCGCTGCGCGCCGCGTTCCTCCATTTGCTGGAGCATCGCTCGGACTACGGCGAGGTGGCCCTGCTCTACGGCGCCCGCACGCCTGCCGACCTTCTCTACACGACCGAGATCGAGCGCTGGCGCCGGCAGGAGGGCGTCCAGGTCGAGGTGACCGTGGATGCAGCCGAGGGCGGCTGGCGCGGCAAGGTCGGTGTCGTGCCGAAGCTGATCGGCGGTGCGACATTCGACGCGGCCAGCGTGTCGGCGCTGATCGTCGGGCCCGAGATCATGATGCACTTCGCCGTCCAGGCGCTTCTCGATCGCGGCGTCGCGCCCGAGCGGATCCACCTCTCGATGGAGCGGGACATGAAATGCGGGCTCGGGCACTGCGGCCATTGCCAGCTCGGGCCGACGCTGATCTGCCGCGACGGGCCTGTCTACTCCTACGACCAGCTTGCGACACTGATGGCGGTGAGGGAGCTGTGAGCGCGACGAGGTGCACAAGCCGAAGCTCGCCGTCTGGAAATTCGCCTCGTGCGACGGCTGTCAGCTCTCGCTCCTCGACTGCGAGGACGAGCTCCTCGCGCTCGCCGGGGAGGTCGAGATCGCCGAGTTCCGCGAGGCGAGCAGCGCCACCGTGGCGGGCCCGTACGACCTCTCGCTCGTGGAGGGCTCGGTGACGACCGCCCACGACGCCGAGCGGATCCGCCAGATCCGTCGCGACTCGAAGCGGCTCGTCACGATCGGCGCCTGCGCCACCGCCGGGGGAATCCAGGCGCTGCGCAACTTCGCAGACGTCCAGGAGTTCGTCTCGGCCGTCTACGCCTCGCCCGAGTTCATCTCGACGCTCTCGACCTCGACGCCGATCTCGGCGCACGTTCCCGTCGACTTCGAGCTGCACGGCTGCCCGATCGACAAGCGCCAGCTGCTCGAGGTGATCACCGCGTACCTCCACGGGCGCAGGCCGAACATCCCGACGACGAGCGTGTGCACCGAGTGCAAGCGGCGCGGAACGGTCTGCGTGGTGGTGGCTCACGGAACGCCGTGCCTGGGGCCCGTCACGCACGCCGGGTGCGGCGCGATCTGCCCGTCCTTCAACCGCGGCTGCTACGGCTGCTTCGGGCCGATGGAGACGCCGAACACCGTCTCGATGACCGGGCGGCTGAAGGTGCTCGGGATGACGGACGCCGACGTCGACCGCGTCTACCGCACCTTCAACGTCACCGAATTCGACAAGGTTCGAAGCGATGGCTGAGCGGCGCACGAAGACGATCAAGACCGACTACCTCGCACGTGTCGAGGGCGAGGGCGGAATGCGCGTCCGGATCGAGAACGGCGTCGTCACCGACGTCGAGCTGAACATCTTCGAGCCGCCGCGCTTCTTCGAGGCGTTTCTGCGCGGGCGCGCATTCACCGAGGCGCCCGACATCACCGCTCGCATCTGCGGCATCTGCCCGGTCGCGTACCAGATGAGCGCCTGTCAGGCGATGGAGTCCGCCTGCGGCGTCGAGGTCGGCGGCCAGCTACAGGCGCTGCGACGGCTCCTCTACTGCGGCGAGTGGATCGAGAGCCACGCGCTCCACGTGTACATGCTCCACGCCCCCGATTTCCTCGGGTACGCCAGTGCGATCGAGCTCGCGCGCGTCGATCCGGAGCTCGTCGCGAAAGCGCTCGAGCTGAAGAAGACCGGGAACCAGGTGATGACGGTCGTCGGCGGGCGCGAAGTGCATCCGATCAACGTTCGTGTCGGCGGCTGGTACCGCGCGCCGCGCAAGAGCGAGCTCGCGCCGCTCGTCGAGAAGCTCGAGCGGGCGCGCGAGATCGCGCTCGAGACGGTTGGTGTCGTCTCCGGCTTCGACTTCCCCGGCTACGAGCACGACTACGAGCTCGTCGCGCTCGCGATCCGGGCGGATACCCGATCGACCGGGGACGGATCGTGAGCAACCGGGGCCTCGACATCGACGTCTCCGAGTACGAGCAGCAGTTCGCCGAGGAGCACGTCGCGCGCTCGAACGCGCTGCACTCGCGCCGTGTGGGCGGCGGCTCCTACCTCTGCGGGCCGCTGGCCCGGTTCGCTCTCGGCTACGACCGGCTGTCCCCGCTGGCGAAGGAAGCCGCAGCCGCCGCCGGGGTCACGGCGTCCGAGCGCAACCCCTTCAAGAGCATCGTCATTCGAGCGGTCGAGCTCGTGTACGCAGCCGACGAGGCGCTTCGGCTGATCGCCGAGTACGAGGAGCCGGACGCCCCGTCCGTCCCGGTCGAGCCCCGTGCAGGCACGGGCTACGGGGTGACCGAGGCGCCGCGCGGGATCCTCTACCACCGCTACGAGCTCGACGAAGACGGGACGATCCTCGAGGCGAAGATCGTCCCGCCCACGTCCCAGAACCAGCTCGCGATCGAGGAGGACCTGCGCGGCGTCGTCGAGCGTTCGCTCGACGTTCCCGACGACGAGCTTGCCCTCCTCTGCGAGCAGACGATCCGCAACTACGACCCGTGCATCTCGTGCGCGACGCACTTCCTCACGCTCGAGGTCGAGCGTTGCTGAGAGTGATCGGCGTCGGCAATCCGTGGCGCTCCGACGACGCGGTGGGCCTCGCCGTCGCCCGCGAGCTCGCCGGCACCCTGCCCGAGGGCGTCGAGGTGCTGGAACGCGAGGGCGAGCCTGCGTCGCTGATCGACACCTGGGAAGGCGCCGAGAGCGTCTGGCTGGCCGACGCGATCTCCTCCGGCGCCGCGGCCGGCACCGTCCGCCGGCTCGACGCCAGCGAGCAGGAGCTTCCGGCGGAGGTGTTTCGCACCTCGACGCACCATCTGGGCCTGGCCGAAGCCGTCGAGCTCGCCCGGGCGCTCGGCAAGCTGCCGCAACATCTCGTCGTCTACGGCATCGAAGGAGCGACGTTCGAGATCGGCGACGAGCTCACACCCGAGGTCAGAGCTGCGTCGGAACAGGTGGCCGGGGCGATTCGAGAGGAGGTGCTTGCATGCACGAGCACGCGCTGATGGTCGACCTGATGCGGAAGATCGAAGCCGAGGCGCTCGACGCAGGCGGAGGCCGGGTGACGCGCATCCGCGTGCGCCTCGGTGCCCTGTCGCACTTCACGCCCGAGCACTTCCGCGAGCACTTCGAAGATGCGTCGCGAGGGACCGTCGCCGAGGGCGCGGAGGTCGAGACCGAGCTCCGGAGCGACCCGACCGAGCCGGAGGCGCAGGGGGTCGTGCTCGAGTCGATCGACGTCGAGCTGGAGTGACCCGGCGCTCAGAGCCTCCGGCGGGCGTACAGGCTGAGACCTGCGTACGGGTACGCGTTGAGCGCCCACAGCGTCGAGGGAAGCTGGCCGAGCCGGAGCAGCTTCCCGGCGATGCGGCGGCGCGCGAGCTCGTCCGGGCCCTCGGCGTACTCGATCCGTGACGTGACGAGCCGGGCGCGCGCGAACGCCCAGAGATAGGCCCACATCGTGTGCACGTGCTCGTTGATCCCGAGCTCCTTCTCGTGCTCCTGCTCGGGGTTCGCCCCGCTCGAATAGGGCGACCGGGTGCCCTCGTTGAGCGCGGCGACGACGCCTCCACGCCTGGTCACGCGCGCGAGCTCGCCGACCATCGCGCCGAGGTCGATCGCGTGGTGGAGCGTCGCAACGCAGAAGGCGACGTCGAATGTCTCGTCGGCGAAGGGGAGCCGCTCCCCGTCGGCCTGGAGTCGGAGGTACGGACCGACGCGCTCCTCGAAGAAGGGCCCGCGGCCGAGCCCGATCAGCGGGTCGACGACGAGGTCGCAGGCGACGTATTCACAACCCCGCGGGAGCAGATGCAGCGAGGCCCAGCTCTTCGCCGCACCGATCTCGAGCACGCGGTCGCCGGGCCGGACGTAGCGGTCGAGGAGGATCTGGAAGCTGTGCTCGGTCGCCGCCCATGCGCGGTCTTTCCAGCCGAGGTCGCGGTTCAGGAACGGAAGCGCGGCATCGATCCTGTCGTCGGCCTCGTACCATCCCTGCTCGCGGGCGAGCTCCGGCCAGCCCGCGATCTCGCGCAGCTTCGCGTCGAGGCCCGGCGCGTCGGGATCGAGGAGCGAGACGACGCCGTCGCGCGTCGAGTAGCTCCGCCCGCAAGAGCGGCAGACGAGCTGCTCGTCGAGCGTCCCGCGGCACGACGGGCACCGGACAAAGGAGGGGAGCACCGAGATCACGGGTTCGAGAGCATGTCCCAGAGGTTGGTCAGCATCGTGCTGACGTTGGCGGAGCCGGCGGAACCGCCGAAGTTCATGCTGCCTGCAGCGAACACCTTTGCGCCGCGCGGAGTCTCGTAGTAGGTCATCGCGGCGGATCGTCCCCGCCGAAGAGATTCGGGATCCGCGCGATCACGTGCGTCCCGGCCGGTGTCGACGGGGCGACCGCATCGACCTCGATCCCGTAGTGGCAAAGGCGGCTTCCGTCATGGAGCGTCGTCCCGAAGAAGAGCCAGGGCACGGCTCGTGCGTGGACGACCGTGTAGCAGCCGAGCTTGTTCTTGTGAGCGCGGTACTGCACGCCGACGAGCCCGGCCTCGGGCTTGTGGAGCGACCGGAAGCTGACCGTCTTGCGTGAGCGTCTCGCCGCGGCGAACGACGCGCCAGTAGAAGTTGTCGGCGGAGAGGAACATCAGGTTGCCGCCGAGGTTTCGGTAGCCGCGGATCAGGTTGTAGACGTGGTTCGTCACGTACTCCTCGTGCCCGGGGAAGACGACCAGGTCGTACGCACGCGCGAGCGCGGCCGGGCCGCGCACACGCTGGAGGTCGTCGTCGGAGAGGAAGTCGGGCTCGAGCCCGTGGGTTCCGAGCCAGCGGATGAACCCGAGGTCGTAGGTGCTGAAGTGGGGCGGTACGCCATCGTCGAGGTACGGGCGTGAGAGCACGAGCGTGTGGTTGCCGCTGCCGGCGTACCAGGTGTCCCCGTAGCCGTCCCCGTTCCCGTCCCAGAAGTCGTAGGCCTGCCAGGTGTTCGTCGGCAGGACGACGGCCACGCGCGCCGTCCCGAGCCGCTTCGGGGCGACGACGAACGGCGCGAATCCGACCCGTCCGTCGTCGGCGAGGAGCTCGGCGAAGTAGAGGCCACTCGGCCAGTCGCCCACGCGGAGCCAGAGCGAGCCGGGGGCACGGCGGTGGTGCCAGACGTAGGAGACGGGGTCGGTGACGATGGCCCCTCGCATCTCCCGCGCGCTGTAGGTGCGTCGGGTCTCCCAGCCCGCACGGAAGACCTGCATCGTCAGTTCCGCCGCGTCCGACGCGACGACGAGCCGGGCAAGCGACCCGGGCTCGTAGCTCCGCTGCGTGAAGTGTGCGCCAACGCGCTGTACTCGAACGACCGGGCCCGGCAGGCCGTACGCGCCCCACGAGGCGGCGCTGCCGTACGTTGCGTCCGTGCCCCCTCCGCTCGGCGATCAGGCGCACGAGGTAGGTGCGTGCAGGCGTCGAGCGAGACGGGTGCCAGACGACCTTGTGGAGCCCCGCCGAGAAGCGGCCGGTCGTGCCCCACACCTTGCGGAGCGAGCTTGACCCTCGTCGTGTAGACACCGACCGAGACGGTTGCGGCACGGCTGAGGCCGAAGTGGACGATCGCGCTGTCGCGGAAGCCGTCGGCGTTCGGGCTGACCGTGCGTGAGCAGGCGGGTGTCGCCCTGGAACGGGGTCGCGCCGTTCGAGACCGAGATCCACGTCACGAGGCGTGCGTCCGCGCCCGCGCTGGGCGCCGCCCGTCGCGAGGACGACCGCCGCGACGGCGGCGATGAACGAGGCTTTCTTCACCGCGTCAGACCTTCGCGGTGGGGGCGGAGGAACCTTGTCGCCTCAGCTCGTGAGCGTCTTGGCCATCTTCGGCGTCAGCCCGGCCGCGACGAAGAACCGGCGCATCTGCGGGTTGAGGCGTTTCAGCTTCGCGCTCGCCGACGTCGGCGTCGACTCGAACATCTTCGCGATCACCTCCGGCCCGACCCCGAGCACGTCGCGGATGTCCTGGGCGGTCGAGTGCTTGGCGAGCATCACCGTGGCTGCCTTGCAGTAGTCGATCTTCTTCCCGTGGTTGTCGAACGCGAGGATCAGGCCGATGTTCTGCTGCTCGGCCGAAAGCCACTGGCGAAATTGCGGCTGGTCGGCGCCCATTCCCGCGAGCGTGTCGCGGAGATCGACCAGCTGCGGCTTGGCCTGGTTGACGACGTCGATGAGCAGGGCGGGAAGGAGAACGATGATCGCTGCAAACGCCATGCTCGGGTCCTTCTTGAGAGTCGGGCAGGTGTCGAGCGACTTCTGAAGTCGGTTGTCGTCGCTCGTCGTGGCCGCAAGCTTCTGGAAAGTCGTCACCTTGGCGGCCAGCTGCACGATGAGCGCGCGGTCGTGGTGGTCCGGAGGCGCCGTGGCTGCCGCGGCTGTGGCGGATGTCGACAGCAGCGCGACGGCGGCCAAAGCCGTGACGAGTCGTTTCATCAGCAGCGACGAGGGCCGTGGGCTCAGTACAACGACTCCGGCGGGTGCTCCTTGTGCTGCTCTTTGCGCCATTCTTCCTGGTAGGCCTCTGCATCCGCGAACTCCTGCTCGGTGCGCAACCTGTCGGCTTCGGTCTCGTCCGGAGGATGCTCACCTGCGGCCTTCGAGCGGCGGGTCGCGACGAAGGCGATCACGAGCACGGGGATCGCGATCGGCCGCGATGATGATCACGGGCAGCACGCGTCCACTCTAGACGTTCGCAAGGAACCCGCACTGTCCTCGCCCGCGAACCAGCGGTGGCTGTTTCCGAGATTCACTCGAATCGGGTACGGGCGGGGTCGCCCAGAGTCACCGTCCTGCCGATGGGGTGTTCATGCCTTCGGCTGCGCTGCCCGTCTTCACCGGCCCCTTCGGCCCGGATGAGGCCGAGCGGCTTCTCTGGCGTGCCGGCTTCGGCCCGCGAAGCGGCGAGGCGCAGCGTCTGGCTGCGCAAGGGCCTGCGTGGCGCGGTCGACTCGCTCGTCAATCCGCCCGGCGCAGGACAGGCTCGTCGGCAAGCCGCCGCTCGTCGACGGCCGCGCCGCTCGCGCCGAAGGACGCTTTCGGGCACGACCACCTCTGGTGGCTCGACAAGATGGTGCGTACCTCGCGCCCGCTCGTCGAGCGGATGACGCTGATCTGGCACGACTGGTTCGCGACCTCGAACGTCGACGGTCGGGAGCCAGAAGCTGATGCTGCAGCAGAACGAGCTCTTCCGCCAGATCGGGCTCGGCTCGTTCAAGGGCCTCGCGATGCGGGTGACGATCAACCCGGCGATGCTCGCTCTACCTGAACGGGCTGAACTCGGTCAAGGGCTCGCCGAACGAGAACTACGCCCGCGAGATGATGGAGCTCTTCACGCTCGGCGCGGGCAACGGCTACACCGAGCGCGACGTCCGCGAGCAGGCGCGCGCGCTGACCGGCTGGACGGCCGACTACCGAAGAACGGTCTCGGCTGGGTGCACTTCCACTTCAAGCGCGAGAACCACGACGACGCGATGAAGGTGGTCTTCGGCAAGGCCGGCCCCTTCAACTGGAAGACCGCGGTGCGGCTCTGCATCGAGCACCCGAAGCATCCCGCGTACTTCGTCAACAAGCTCTGGAGCTACTTCATCCCGGTGCCGCCCGGACGCCGCGACGGCGACGCTGCTCGAGAGCTCTACGTGCACTCCGGCTACCAGATCCGGCCGGTCGTGACGGCGATCCTGCGCCACCCGCTGCTCTACGAGGGCCCGCGGATGGTCAAGTCGCCCGTCGTCTACACCGCCGGGCTGCTGCGCACGCGCGGCGACCGGATCGAGACGGAGGACTGGATCTACCTCGACGCGATGGCCGGCCAGCAGCTCTTCTACCCGCCGAACGTGAGCGGCTGGAACGACGACCGCTGGCTCGACACCTCGACGTTCCGCGCGCGCTGGCTGATCGCGCGCCGCGCGCTCCAGAAGCACGCGCTCAACCCCGACCACGCGAGGCCGGCCGACCGGCCGCCGGCCGACCCGGAGAAGCTCGTCGACAGCGCGCTCGGCTGGTGGGGCTCGCTGCGGGTCTCGCCGCACACGCGCGCCGCGCTCCTCGACTACGCCCAGAAGACGATGGCGGCGGCGATCGCCGACGAGGACCGCCAGAAGACGTTCCCGCTCATGACCTACAACGCCCTCCGCCACCTCGCGGCGGTCTCACCGGAGATGCAAACGGCATGACACGCACCGCTGCAACGAGTTCTCACGCGTCCGCGCTCCTTCGCCGGGGAGTCGCCGAGGCAGGTCGCGGCCTGCCGGCGATCGAGCCCGGCATGCCGCTTCCCGCCGGCACGGGCCTCGACCGGCGCACGTTCCTCTCGCGCACGCTCGGTGCGGCGCTCACCGTCTACGGGGCCGCTGCGCTCGGGCCGCGCGCGTTCGACGAGGCGATCGCGCGCGCGTCGGCGGCCGGGCACGGAACGAGCGGGTGCTCGTCTCGATCTTCGCGCCGGGCGGCTGGGACGCGCTGTCGCTCCTCTACCCGAGCGGCGATCCGCACTACCGCCGGCTGCGGCCCGAGCATCGCGCTCAAGCCGGGCGACGGCCCTGTGTTCCAGAGCGACTCGCGCCTCCACTGGCACCCGTCGCTCGAGTCGCTCGCGAAGCTGCACGACCACGGGAAGCTGACCGTCTTCCCGGCGATCGGCTACACGCATCCCGACCAGTCGCACTTCACCTCTCGCCACTACTGGGAGGTCGGCGCGCTCGACCCGCAGCAGGGCGACGGGCTGGCTCGGCCGCCTGCTCGACGTGATCGGCGACGAGGACAACGCGATGCAGGGCCTCTCGCTCGACTCGTCGCTCCTGCCCTCGCTCGCGACCGCGAAGATGCCCGTCGCGACGCTCAGCGATCCGACCGACTACGGCTTCGACTCGCACAACGTCTGGGACGTCCCCGGCGCGCTGCTGCCGGACGCGATCGGCTCGCTCGGCGGGCTCTCGGACGCCGACCGACCCGTTCCTGACCGAGGCGAGCAAGACGGCCGCGCAGGCCGACCAGCTCCAGCGCCAGCTCGGCGCGCTTCATCGGCGAGGACGGCCAGGCCCACTACGACACGAAGGTCAAGTACCCGGACGGCGACTTCGTCGCGCCGCCTGGCGGGCCTCGCGGCGCTCCTCCACGCGGGCTTCCCGATCCGGGCGGTGGCGCTGCAGGCGCCGGGCGCAGTACGACACCCACTCCGACGAGGGCGGCCCGCTCGCCGCACGGGCTGCAGGAGATCGCGGAGGCGCTCGTCGCGTTCCAGCACGACCTCGAGCAGCGCAACCTCGGCAGCCGCGTCGTGACGCTGCTCTGGAGCGAGTTCGGCCGGCGGGCCGAGCAGAACGACACGAACGGCACCGACCACGGCGCCGCGGGCGTCGCGTTCCTGCTCGGCGAGCGGCGTCCGCGCACAAGATGGTCGGCGAGTTCCCCGGCCTCGGTCACGCGGGCTCGACCGCGACGGCAACCTGAAGGAGACCGTCGACTTCCGCTCGGTCTACGCCTCGATCGCCGAGCAGTGGTTCCACGTCGACGCCGAGCGAATCCTCCCGGACGCGAAGAAGATGCCGAGGCTCTCGCTCCTCGCCTGAGATGCGCAGGCGCTCCGGCGATACTCGCGGTGCTGCGGCGGCTCGGCCGCGGCCGCTGCGGCGACGCTCTTGCCCGCAGTCGCCGGGGCGCGCCCACGGCGCCGGCTCCCGCTCGCCTACAGGTGACCGAGAAGGAGTATTCGCTGATCCTCTCGCGCCTCCGGGTGCCCAAGGGGCAGGCGATCGTCGAGGTGCTCAACTTCGGGATGGACAATCACGACCTCGTCATCCAGAGCAACGCGAAGGGGTCGAAGCCGATCCAGTTCCCGCAGCTCGCCGCAGGGGCTCACGCGACGAAGACCATCGACGCTGCCGCCGGGGAAGTACACGATGTGGTGCTCGATTCCGGGGCACAAGGCGCTCGGGATGGTCGCGCCGCTGACCGTGACGAAGTGACCGGCGCCGGCTACTGGTGATACGTGAGCGTGCGGCTGAAGCCGGCGAGATAGCCCGGGCCTGCCTGGTTGACGCTCAGCGCCACGCGGATCTGGGATGACCCCTGGGGCAGATCGCCTGCGGAGAAGATCGCGATCCCGCCGGAGCTCAGCCGCTTGCGCCTCACGGTCACCCAGCGGGTTCCGGAGAGGCGTTGGAGCTGGACGGTCTGGCCGGCGAACGAGCGCGCTGCGGTGACGCGCGTCGAGAACCGCGCTTTGGTGATGATTCGAAGCGAGACGGCGGGCTGAACCCCTACCGTCGAGGTCGAGCTCGAGCCGCCGTTCGCGGACGCCTGGTACGTCGTCGAGATCGTCGGGCTCGCGAGGTACGTCCATCCCCCGGAGGCGCCCGTCAGGACCGTCGCGACCTGCGTGAACGACGACTCGCCGAACGCCTGCCCGAGCACGGTCACCTTGATTCCGGTCTGCGCGCCGAAGACGTTCCCCGAGAGTCGGATGTAGTGGCCGAAGACGACACGGTACGCCGACGGTTTGAGCGTCACGGACGGGGGCGTCGAGAACGTCATGTCGGAGCCGAGGCTCGTGCCGCCGTTGCTCGACGCGACGAGCCGGTAGTGGTACGTGCTGCCCGGTGTGAGGTTCGAAAGCGAGGCGCTCACGCTTCGCGCGCCGCTGCTCGAGCCGGCGCTCTGTGACGAGGTGTCGCGACCCGTACCCCGTTGTCGTCCCGTATTCGAAGTGCCAGGTGGTCGACTGCCCTCTCGGATCGACCGACCCGCTCACCGTGGCCGAGGTCGCCGTGACGTTCTGCGCGCCTGCGGTCTGAACGGCGGGCGGCCCGTTCGTCGTGAAGGTCTGGTCGTTGCCGGCAGACCGGTTCCCGCGCCGCTCGTCGCCACGAGACGGAAGTGGTAGGTGGTGCCGGCCGTCAGGCCCGAGATCGACTCGGCGACGTTCGTCGTGTGCGTGCCGGAGCCGGCGTTCCGCACCGTGGTCTTTGCGCCGTACGCGGTGCTCGTCCCGTAGTCGAAGTACCAGGTCGTCGACTGGCCGTTCGGATTGACGCTGCCGTTGAGCCGTGCCGTCGTGGAGCCGATCGAACTCGCCGAATTCGTCGTTGCGGCCGGGGCGTTTCCGGTCGAGAAGGTCTGGTCGGCTCCTTGGCTCGAACCGCCGTCGCTCGTCGCGACGAGCCGGAAGTGGTACGTGCGGTTCCCCTGGAGTCCCACGACCGGCGCCGAGACGGCCGCCGCGGTCGTGCCGGACCCGGCGCTCTGGGCCGTGGTCTTCGTGCCGTAGCTGGTGCTCGTTCCGTACTCGAAGTACCAGTTCGTGGAGGTGCCGTTCGGGTTGACGAAGCCGTTGAGCGTCGCTGCCGCCGACGTGACCGAGCTCGCGGCACTCGTGCTCACGGTCGGCGCAGTCGCAGCAGTCCCGGCCTGGACAACCGTCAGGAAGACGATTGCCGCGACGGTGAGCGTTCTCTTCATCTCCTGGTGAGACTAACGAGTCGTTCATGATCGACTCGCAAAGAAAGCGGAAAGGTTCTGCGCCGACACGCGACGCGAGACTCCGCGATCTCGCATCGGAACACCGTGTCTATGCTCCAGGCGGGTGAAGGTCGGGGCGAGCACCGGTGTGCACGATCAACCAGCCACAGCCCGGAGCCAGCCGATCAGCCTCGACGCTCTCAGCGCTCACTGGCGGGTCGTGTTCGATGCGGCGCAGGACGCGCTCCAGGCCGTTCGCGGGTGCGGGATGAGCCTCCGCTTTCCCGAAGCGGAGTTGCACGAGCGCAGCCACCGGCTGGGACAGGAGCGGGAGGCCGTCGCCCGGCTTCTCGACGAGGTCGCTCGTGAGGGGCACAGCGTGCTCCACCACCGGTTGTCGGCCCCGCGCGCGACGAAGCGAATGCTCGGGCTTCCCGAGAGCGTGCTCGCATGTGTGTTCGACCTCGACGGTGTGTTGACTGCGAGCGACAGCATCCACGCGGCCGCATGGGCGGGAACGTTCGACGAGCTTCTCGCAGGCCGGGTCGAGACCACCGGCGAGCGGTTCGCGCCCTTCCGGCCGTTCAATCGAGATACCGACTACGCGGAGCACATCCACGGAAAACCGCGGTTGGAAGGCGTCGCCGCTTTCCTCGCGAGCCGCGGCATCAGGCTGCCCGAGGGCAACCCCGACGATCCACCTGGCGCCGCGACCGTCTACGGGCTCGCGAACCGCAAGAACGAACTGCTCCTCGAGCACCTCGATCGCGAGGGTGTGACGGCTTTTGCCGGCTCGCAGCAGTACCTCGAGGAGGCGCGCGAAGTCGGGTTGCACTGTGCCGTTGTCTCCGCAAGCGCAAATACCGGCAAGATCCTCCAGCGAGCCGGGCTTGCATCGCTGATCGACGAGCGCGTCGACGGAAACACGATCCGATCCGAGCGTCTGCAGAGCAAGCCCGCCCCCGACACGCTGTTGGCGGCCTGCCGCCTGCTCGATGTCGAGCCGGCGCGGGCGGTTTCGTACGAGACGACCCCTGTTGGCGTTGCCGCCGCCCGCGCTGCAGGGTTCGGATTCGTGATCGGCGTCGACCGGCGAGGGCGAGCAGACATGCTCCCTCCCCACGGCGCCGACCTCGTCGTCACGGATCTCAGCGCGCTCCTCGATCCGGCCATCGCAGGCTAGACGGGGATTGGGCTCGGTGATCTCCCGCGGCGGCGTCAGCATCGACCCCGATGCGCACGCTTGACAGCGAGCGGAGACTCATGGAGTGAATTGTCCGAGCAGGTGCCGAGGTAGCGCCGTCCGCACGTGCTGAGCGAAGCCGTTCACCTGCTCCCCTACGCGTTGCTCGCGACGCTGAGCCCGCTCGGCTTCGCAGCGACGATGACCGTGATGAGCGCGGGCCGGCTCAAGGCGCTCGGTTTCGCGGTCGGTGTCGTCGTCGGCCAGTTGCTCGCATGCTCGACCCTCGTCGCGGTCGGAGCGGTCTCGACCCCCGATCGCTCGAAGGCCTACCCGACGCTCGAGGGGCTGCTCGAGCTAGGGCTCGGCCTCGCGCTCCTGTCGTACGCCGGGGTGGTTCAGCGCCGGCCACCAACGGCGCCTCGGCAGTCGAGCGGCCGGTCGAAGGCGGCGCTCGAGCGGCTTCAGCGCGTCCACGTGGTCACGGCCTCCGGCGTCGGGCTGCTGCTCGGCATCGGCGGCCCGAAGCGGCTCGTGCTCACAGCCCTGGCCTCGGCGTCGATCACGACGGCTGGGCTCACCGGCTCGAACGAGGCCGCATTGATCGTGTGGTACGGGCTCCTCGCGACGGTCCTCGTCTGGCTGCCCGTCCTGGGCTATCTGCTCCTCGGCAACCGGGCCGTGGCTGCGGGCGACGCAGCTCTGGAATGGCTCGCCCGCCACCGTCGCCCCGCGACGGTCGCCGTCCTCGTGATCGTCGGGCTGGCACTTCTCGTCAACGCGTTGGTTCTCCTGCTCTAGTGCGGACCGTTGCGGGATCCCCCACATGGCCGGCCACTAGCGGCCCATTCGCCAACTGTCTACGTTTCGCGCCCGATCAGCCGGCCTGGACACACCTCGTTGGCCCGTTGCCCCACCACGATGTCCAGGCATTCGAGGGAGTCGCGATCGCGCGACCCGAGCCCTTCAGGGCGCCTTTCGACACCGTGGCGATGTACGCGGCCGTCGGGCCGTTCTTCCAGGTCATCGTGAGGGCCAGGTGACTGCCTTTCACCGTGCCGGTGAGCTTGCCGGTCGCGTATCCCAGCGAGGCGGCTTCCGCCGCTGGCAGCGTGGCGGTTCCCGCCAGCGTCGTCCCGGTCTGCTTGAAGTGGAAGGTGACGTGAAAATTGTTGGCCTGACTCGTCGCCCACGCGCCCGTGATGTTCCACTGCCTGCAGGCCTGAGGAGCTCCGGCGGCTGCCTGAACCCGCTCTCCGGCCGCGCCCACCACGAGGAATGTGATCGCGCTGAGCATTCCGAGCATGAAGCGCCGTCGTACGATCATCGCTCTCTCCCTTCACGGAAGGTGCGGGCAAGAAGTCATCCCGAGCCAACGTACTGCGATCTTTGCGAGCTGACGACGGGGTAAACACTCAGAGGGCCGTACGGGTTATCCCTCTACTTGCACGTTGGCGAGTGCCCTGCCCGAGCCGATCGCCACCGGCCGCGACGTGGAGCTCGCACGAGAACACGCGGGATAGCCGCAGGCGAGTTACGCGAGTACACCGATGACACCCAGCGCCCAATCGGGAGAGTGCCAATGACGAAGGAGGTAACCCATGAGCACAGACACGATCGGTGGGCGTGCCTTCGGTGGCGCTCACGCTCATATCAGCCTTCTTGCATCTCATTGGACATGGCTGGCGATCGGATTTGTGGTCGCGTTCGGGACGCCGTTCCTGCTGACGGACGTCCTCGACCTGAACCGAGACGTGTTCTACGGCATGTACGCGCTCGCTGTTGCCGGTCTGTTCACCGGGTGGGTGCGCTCGACAGGCTATGACCTTGCCGCGGCTGTTCGACGCCGCTGGCTGCTTGCGATCGGACTCGGCACCGTATGTGGCGGTCTCCTGGCGATGATGGTCGTACGCACGGAGGCTGCCACGGCGAGGCCCGACGGCATCAAGCTCGTCGGCGCGCTGGCATGGCGCGGTGTCCTCTACGGGGTCACGGACGGGTTGCTGTTGTCCGCGTTCCCGATCCTTGCGGTCTTCGCTGCATTCTCGGGACGCACGCTCATGAAGCGGCGGCGCGGGAAGATCGCCGTTGGGGCGATCGCGCTCATCGCGTCGCTGGCTCTCACCGCCGTCTATCACGCTGGCTACAGCGACTTCCGCTCGAGCAAGCTGACGAAGCCGATTACGGGCGACGCGATCTGGAGCGCTGCCGACGTTGCTGACGCTGAACCCGATCGGTGCGCCTATTGCCCACGTTGGGCTTCATGTTTCGGCGGTGCTTCACAGCTACCAGACCGACACGTTCCTGCCACCGCACAGGTGAATTCGGTCGGGAAGCCGGGATATCGATGCGGCGAGCGGCACCGGACGGCGGCTACGGTTCATCGATGAGCGGCTCGAGCACCGGCGCGCTGCACCGGCACGGTGGCTTCGTCCACAAGCATCCCTACACGCGGCCGCACCGCCATCTCTGGCGCCCCCACCGATCGTCGCCTGTCGCGACCGAGAACGACCATGATCACCCGCACGACCATGATCACCCGCACGACCACGACCACCCGCACGACCACTCCCACGGTGAGCACGGCCACTCGCATGGACTTGTAGATCGCTCGATCGTCCGGTCTCGCGAAGGCGTCAAGGCGGTCTCGATCAGCCTCGCTGTGCTCGCACTCGCTGCCGTCGGTCAGGTCGCGATCTTCGCTGTCTCGGGCTCGGTCGCGCTCCTCGCCGACCTGATCCACAACGCAGGCGACGCGCTGACCGCGATCCCGCTCGGAATTGCGTTCTTCCTCCGTTCCTTCCGGGGCGAGAAGCTTGCGGGTCTGGCGGTCGTACTCGTGATCTTCGTCTCAGCGTGCGTCGCTCTCTACGAGACGGTGATGCGTTTCATCCACCCGCAACACCTCACGCATCTTTGGGTCCTCGCCGCCGCCGGAGTCATCGGGTTCGTCGGGAACGAGGTTGCCGCGCAGGTTCGCCTCCGGAGCGGAAGGCGGCTTTCCAGCCCGGCCCTGGTCGCGGACGGCAAGCACGCCCGGATCGACGGGTTCGTCTCGCTCGGCGTCGTCGCGAGTGCGATCGTCGTCTCGCTCGGCGCGCAGATCGGCGACCCGATCATCGGGCTCGTCATCACGCTCGTCATCCTCAAGATCACGTGGGATGCGTGGCGGACGGTCTCGAGCACCGACCCCGGAGAGATGGCCGACCAGTAGCGCTCCGGGCGCTGGAAGCAGCTTGTAGAAGGCCCGGTGAACCTTCGCTCAACCGGGTTTCCTGAGTGGGCGCACGTGGGATCGAACCACGGACCTCTCGCGTGTGAAGCGAGCGCTCTCCCGCTGAGCTATGCGCCCTTAAGTCCGCGGCACCTGCGAGGGATCCTTAGGGCTGCTTCCTCCCGGATCTGACCCGGTTCGGAATCTCGCAGCGCCGCGGGCGCCAGAAGTCTACCCCGGCGGAAACCGCTGCGGCTACGGTCTCTTCGTGACACTGCCGGCCGTCTCCGCAGCGGTCGCTGCGCTCGTCCTTGCTTCACCAGGCCTCGCGGCGGGGCCGCTCGCCGGGAAGACCGTGGCGGTCGACCCCGGCCACAACGGCGGCAACTACCTCCACACCGCCGAGATCAACCGGCTCGTGGACGCCGGAACGCTTCGAAAGGCATGCGACACGACCGGTACCGCGACCGACGGCGGCTACAGCGAGGCGGCGCTACAACTTCGACGTTGCGCTGCGGCTCGCGCGCGTCCTGCGGGCCCAGGGGGCGCGGGTCGTGCTCACGCGCACGACCAACACCGGCTGGGGGCCGTGCATCACCGAGCGTGCCGCGATCGGCAATCGTGCTCACGCCGACGCGGCGATCTCGATCCACGCCGACGGAGGCCCGGCGAGCGGGCGCGGCTTCCACGTCATCTACCCGCCGTCGATCGCGCACCTGACCGACGACATCGCCGCGGCGTCGCGGCGGCTCGCACTCGACGTGCGGGCCGCGTTCGCGGCCGGGACCGGCGAGCCGTACGCGACCTACATCGGGCGGGATGGCCTGGACGTGCGCTCCGATCTCGGCGGCCTCAACCTCTCGGACGTGCCGAAGGTGTTCGTCGAGACGGCGAACATGCGGAACGCGACCGACGCAAGCCGGCTCGTGTCCGCGGCCTACCGGCAGCGCGAGGCAGACGCCCTGGCGCGCGGCATCGCCACGTTCCTCCTTCGCTAGCGGAGCAGCGCGCGTCCGACGACGGCCGCTTCGGCGCCCGCGGCGGCGAGCGCGACCACGTCGTCCGGCGATCGCACACCACCGGCCGCCAGGACGCGCAGTCCCGACGCGGCGACGGTTTCGACGAGAGCGAGGTCAGGGCCGGCGAGCGTCCCGTCGCGGTCGATCGCGGTGCAGTGGACGCGGACGACGCCCGCGGCGAGACAGAGCCGGATCGCCTCCGCAAGCTCGAGGCCTGCCTCGGCCACCCAGCCGGCGGTTCGGATGCGGCCGTCGCGCACGTCGAGCGCGACGACGAGCTGCTCGCCGAGCGCGTCGGCCCACGGCGCGGGGTCGGGGAAAGCGGCCGTGCCGACGATCACGCGGTCCGCTCCCGCCGAGAGCAGTGCTCGCGCGTCGGCGAGCGAGCGGATTCCGCCGGAGGCCTGCACGAGAGCGGGCGCGGCTGCGGCGGCGATCTCGCCGATGAGACCGGGGCGGACGGTGCCGGTGCGCGCGCCGTCGAGGTCGACGATGTGGACCCGGGTCGCGCCCGCATTCGCCCATCTCCGCGCGAGCTCGACGGGGTCGCCGGCCCGCTCCACGACGTCGTCGTAGTCGCCCTGGTGCAAGCGGACGGCGCCCTCGCCCAGAATGTCCACGGCCGGGATGACCTCGATTCCTGCGTTGAGCCATTCGGTCAGCACGTCACCATGTTACCGTGCTAACATGACAGCGCGAAAGACAACCATGGCAGACACCGGACGACACACGTGGCGAACACGCGAGATGCGAGAGCTCTTCGAGGCGATTCTGTCGCTGGAGACGCCGGACGAGGTCGAACGGTTCCTGCGGGATCTGTGCACCCTGGCGGAGCTCGAGGCGATGTCACACCGCTGGACGGTGGCGCGGCTCGTCGACCAGGGGCCTGCCGTACCTGGAGGTGGCGGAGAAAGCCGGCGCCTCGACGACGACCGTGACGCGGGTCGCGCACTGGCTGCGTCACGGCGAGGGCGGCTACCGGCTCGCGCTCGACCGGCGCAAGGAGGCGACATCGACCGCGTAACCATCGCCGTCCCGGTCAAGGGACGCCTACGCGAACCGTCCGTCTCGCTGCTCGAGGATGCCGGCCTCGGCCCCGAGCAGCCCGGCGAGCGCGCGCTTGCGTTTCCATGCCGGAACGCGCCCGTCGACGTGCTGCTCGTCCACGCCGCCGACATTCCCGAATACGTCCAGGATGGCGTCGTCGACTGCGGGATCACGGGACAGGATCTCGTCCGCGAGCGGGGCACCCGCGTGGAGGAGCTGCTTCCGCTCGGGTTCGGCTCGTGCCGGCTCGATGTCGCCGTTCCCGAGGAGTCGAGCTTCGCGCGGATCGAGGATCTCGCGGGCGCGTCGGTCGCAACCGTGTTCCCGCGCCTCACGCGCGAGCTGATGCCCGTCGAGGTCGAGCTCGTCGACATCACGAGCTCGGTCGAGATCGCCCCGCGGCTCGGGCTTGCGGACGCGATCGTCGACCTCGTCTCGTCCGGAAACACGCTGCGCACGAACGGCCTGCGCTCGCTCGGCACCCTCTTCACGTCCGAGGCCGTCCTGATCGGACGCGAGGGCGCCGACACGGGCCAGCTCGTGACGATGATGCGCGCCGTCGTCGAGGCGCGCGCCCACCGCTACCTCATGCTCGACGCGCCCGAGGCGCGGCTCGAGGAGATCTGCGCCGTGATCGGCTCGCGCTCGCCGAGCGTGCTGCCCCTCGCGGAGAAGGGCATGGTCGCCGTGCACGCCCTCGTGCCGGCGGAGGACGTCTGGCAGCTGCTGCCCAGGCTCGAAGAGGTGGGCGCGTTCTCGATTCTCGTCGTCCCGGTCGAGCGGATGCTCCGATGAGCATCGTCGCCGAGATCAAGGCCGACGGCGAGGCGGCTGTGCGCAAGTGGGCGCTCGAGCTCGACGGCGCCGAGCCAGCCCGCGCGGTTCCCGAGCCGGATCTGCTCCCCCGCGAGGCTCTGTTGGCGCTGGCCGACCGCGTGCGGCGCTGGCACGAGGCCGAGCGGCCGGCCGACATCGAGCTCGAGGTCGAGCCCGGCGTGCTGCTGCAGCGCCGCTGGGTTCCGCTCGAGACCGTCGGCGTGTACGTGCCCCGCAACCTCGTCTCGACGCTCGTGATGTGCGCCGTCCCGGCGCAGGCAGCCGGCGTCGGGAAGATCGTCGTCTGCACCCCGCCTGCGGGCGCCGGGCTCGTCGCGGCCGCCGCCGAGGCGCTTGGCATCGACGAGGTGTGGGCCCTCGGTGGGCCGCAGGCGATCGGCTGGCTCGCCTACGTTCGCAAGGTGGACAAGATCGTCGGGCCCGGAAACGCGTACGTGAACGAAGCGAAGCTCGAGGTGTCGCGCGACGTCGCGATCGACCTGCCCGGAGGCCCGTCCGAGGTCGTCGTGGTGGCGGATGCCGACGCGGACCCGCGGCTCGTCGAGCTCGAGCTCGCAGCGCAGGGCGAGCACGGCGCCGACGCGGTCTGCCGCGTCGTCTCGACGCTCGAGGAGGCGGAAGCACTCGCCCCCGAGCACCTCGTGCTGCTCGGCGCGTCCGAGGCTCGCGCCGGGGAAGTCCGGAATGCCGGCGCCGTGTTCGTCGGGCCGTCGTCGCCGGTGCCTGCGGGCGACTATGCGACCGGCGGGAACCACGTCCTCCCGACCGGCGGCTGGGCCCGCTCGACCGGCGGGCTCGGGCTCGAGACGTTTCTCAAGGCGATCACGATCCAGCGGATCACACCGGCGGGGCTCGAGTTGCTTCGACCGACGGTGGAGGCGCTCGCGGCGGCCGAAGGCATGCCGGCCCACGCAGCGGCGGTGCGGCGATGAGAGCGCTTTCGCCCGAGTTCACCGCGTACACGTGGGCGATGCCGACCGACGAGGTCGCGCTGCTCGCGGGGATCGACCAGTCGCAAGTCGTGCGGTACGACCAGAACACGCCGCCGCTGCCGTTGCCGTCCACGAGGCCGGGCGCGATCGCGGGCGCCCTCGCGTCGATCAGCGGCTACCCGGCCGGCGGGTACAAGACGCTCCGCCGGGCGATCGCCGAGTACAACGGCGTCGAGCCCGACCAGATCGTGCTGGGTGTCGGGGCCGACGATCTGATTCTGTTGTGTGCGCGTTGTTTCGCAGGGCCGGGCGACACGATCGCGGTCCCCGAAGGACGCACGTATCCGCTCTATCGCACGGCGGCGCTGCTCGCGGGCGCCGAGGTCGGTGACGACAACCCCGTGCTGACCTTCACCTGCCGGCCGAACAGCCCGACCGGGGAGCTGCGCGAGCTGCCCGCCGCGCGGCCGCTCGTCGTCGACGAGGCGTACTACGAGTACTGCGGCGAGACGGTCGTGCCGCTGATCGACGACGACCTGATCGTGCTGCGCACGTTCTCGAAGGCGTTCGGCCTCGCCGGCGCCAGGATCGGCTACGCGCTCGCCTCGCGCGATGTCGCCGCCGAGCTGAACGCCCGGCAGGCGCCCGCGCCCGTGTCCACCGTCTCGGCGGCGCTCGCAGTTGCCGCGCTCGCTTCGCCGCCGGACGTCACCCCGCTGCTCGAGGAGCGCGAGCGCCTCGCCTCGGCGCTGCACGCCATCGGCCTCGAGCCATTGCCCTCGCAGGCCAACTTCATCTTCGTCCCGCTCGAGAACGGGCGCGTGGTCGCCGACGCTCTCCTTCGCCAGGGGCTCGTCGTCCGTGCCTACGACGACGGGATCCGGATCACGATCCGCGACCAGATGGATGACGACCTGCTCGTCGAGGCACTCGCGCTGCGGCTCGACGTGCCCTCGCCCGTCGCGGAGAGCGCCGGCCGCCGCGTGCGGCACCTGCGCGCGACGGCCGAGACGCGCATCGCGGTACGGCTCGGGCTCGACGGCGCGAGCCGCGTCTCGGTGCAGACCGGCGCCGGGATCTACGACCACTTTCTCGAGCAGCTCGCCTTCCACGGTGGGCTCGACCTCGTCGTCGAGGCGGCAGGGGATCTCGAGACCGGTGACCACCACACCGTCGAGGACACGGCGCTTGCCTTCGGCGAGGCGCTCGACGAGGCCCTCGGCGACCGGCGCGGGATCGCCCGCTACGGCGACGCTGTCGTGCCGATGGACGACGCACTCGCGCGCGCCGCCGTCGACCTCGGCGGGCGTCCGTACGCGGAGCTTTCCTTCGAGACCGAGCCGGGAATGGCCGCGCACTTCTTCACCTCGCTCGCCCAGGCCGGCCGGATGGCGATCCACGTCGAGGCGACCGGCCGAGACCCGCACCACACCGCCGAAGCCGCGTACAAGGCCGTCGGCCGTGCGCTCAAGACAGCGGTGCGCCAGGACTCGACCGGCATCCCGTCCACGAAGGGCCTGCTGTGAAGGTCGCTGTCTGCGACTACCGCGCCGGGAACATCCGCTCCGTCGAGATCGCGCTGCGGCGGCTCGGGGCCGAGCTCGTCGACGACGTCCAGGGAGCCGATCTTGCGGTGCTTCCCGGTGTCGGATCGGCCCGCTCCGCGATGACCGAGCTGAAGCGCCAGGGCCTCGACGAGGTGCTCCGGGCTCGCGTTCGCGAGGGCCGGCCGGTGCTCGGGATCTGCCTCGGCCTCCAGCTCGCCGTCGAATGGTCGGAGGAGGACGACGGCGTCGACGGCTTGAATCTTCTCCCCGGCAAGGCGCTGCGGCTTCGGGAAGGCCGCGTGCCGCGGATCGGCTGGGCGGAGGTCGACAAGAGTGCTTACTACTTCGCGCACTCCTATGCCGTCGAGACGGCCGCCGCGACTGCCTGGTCGGATGGGATCGTCGCGGAGGCCCGCTCCGGCTCGTTTCTGGGCGTCCAGTTTCACCCCGAGAAGAGCGGCGCTGCGGGGGCGCGCTACCTCGACCGCGTGCTCGCGGAGGTGAGAGAGCAATCACTCTCCCGCGCCTGATCCCGTGCCTCGACGTGGCCGCCGGCCGCGTCGTCAAAGGCGTGCGCTTCCAGGAGCTTCGCGACGTCGGCGACCCCGTCGAGCTCGGCTCGGCGTACTCGGACCGCGGCGCCGACGAGCTCGTCTTCCTCGACGTGAAGGCGACGCTCGAGGAGCGCGAGACGCTCGTCGGTGTCGTACGGCGCGTCGCCGAGCAGCTTGCGATCCCGTTCACGGTCGGCGGCGGCATCAGGACGGTTGGAGATGCGGACCAGCTCCTGAGCGCGGGGGCCGACAAGGTTTCGGTCAACTCGGCGGCTCTCGCGCGGCCGAAGCTGATCACCGAGCTTGCCGAGAAGCTCGGCTCGCAGGCGGTCGTCGTGGCCATCGACACCGAGAACGGACGCGTGAAGACCCGCGCCGGGACGACCGAGACGTCGCGCGGGACCGTGGAATGGGCCCGCGAAGCGCAGGAACGCGGCGCGGGGGAGATCCTGCTCACCTCGATCGACTCGGACGGCACCCGCGACGGTTACGACCTCGAGATCACGAAGGCCGTCGCCGATGCGGTGTCGGTGCCGGTGATTGCCTCGGGAGGCGCCGGCGACGCGCGCCATGTCGCCGAGGCGCTGGAAGTCGCGCAGGCGGCGCTGCTCGCATCGATCCTGCACGAAGATCCCGAGCGGCTCACGTCCTTGCGCGAGGAGCTTCGAGAGCTGGGGGTGAGAATTCGTGACGCAGCCTGAGGGAGACCTGCGCGCCGCGATCGTCCAGGACGCCGAGAGCGGTCGCGTTCTCATGCTGGCCTGGATGGACGCGGAGGCCGAGCGCCGCACGCGCGAGTCGGGCGAGGCCTGGTTCTGGAGCCGTTCGCGACAGGAGTACTGGCGCAAGGGCGAGACCTCCGGCAACACGCTTGCCGTTGAGGAGATTACGGGACGACTGCGACGGCGACGCGCTGCTCCTGCGCGTGCGCCCGGCGGGGCCCGCGTGCCACACCGGATCGTTCTCGTGCTTCGCTCCGGCGCTCTGGCGCACGATTTCGGAGCGTGCGCTCGAACGTCCGGAGGGCTCGTACACGACGAAGCTGCTCGACGAAGGCACCGCGGCCATCGCCCGGAAAGTCGGCGAGGAGGCCGTCGAAGTCGTCACGGCGTCGCTTGCCGAGAGCGACGAGCGGCTCGTCTCCGAGTCGGCCGACCTGATCTACCACCTGTACGTCCTGCTCGCCGCCCGCGGTGTCGACATCGCGGCAGTCGACGACGAGCTGGCGCGGCGCAGGCGCCGCTAGGAGAGGAGCATCGCGAGCAGCGCCTTCTGGACGTGCAGGCGGTTCTCCGCTTCGTCCCACACGGCCGAGTGCTCGCCGTAGAGCGCCTCCGGCGCGATCTCCTCGCCCGGATGCGCGGGGAGGCAGTGGAGGACGATCGCGTCGGGCGCGGCGAGCGCCACGAGCTCCTCGTCGAGGCGGTACGGCTCGAGAGCCTGCAGCCGTTCGACCCGGGTTGCCTCCTGTCCGAGCGAGACCCAGATGTCCGTGACGAGAACGTCGGCCCCTCGCGCCGCCTCGCGCGGGTCGCGCACGAGCTCCACGTGTGTTCCGTGTGGAGGCTCGTATCCCTCGGGGCACGCGGCGACGACATGCATGCCGACGAGGCTCGCGAGCGAGGCAAGGGAGACGAGCACGTTCGTCCCGTCTCCGACCCAGGCGATGCGGACGCCGTCGAGCCGGCCGAGTCGCTCCCGGATCGTGAGCGCGTCGGCGAGCGCCTGACACGGGTGCTCGTCCGCGGTCAGCGCGTTGATCACCGGGACAGACGCTGCGTCCGCCCAGGCGTCGAGCTCGTCGTGCGAAAGGGTTCGGATCGCAAGAGCGTCGAGGTAGCGCGAAAGCACCTCGCCCGTGTCTTCGAGCGACTCGCCGCGCGACATCTGCATCTCGCTCGGCAGGAGCGTTACCGCGGTGCCCCCGAGCTGGGCGATCGCGACCGAGAACGAGATTCGCGTGCGTGTCGAAGGTTGGGCGAAGAAGAGACCGAGCGTCTTCCCGGGAAGACGCGGCTTCGGGATCGTTCTTCAGCTCGACAGCGAGGTCGAGAATGGCCTCGACCTCGGCCGGGACCAGGTCGGAAACCCGCAGAAAGTCTCGGCCGGAGAGGGAAACAGGGAGTGGAGACATCTTCACGACCACCGCTCTTTCGCCGCCGCGACCGCAGCCCCTACATCGATGCCGCGTTCGGCAAGTGACAATTTGTCACGTGGCTCGAACGTTCCGGCTCGAACCTGCGCGGCGATCTGCTCGTGTGCATCCCGAAACGGTACTCCGTCACGAACCAGAGCCTCGGCCGCGTCGGTCGCTCTCAGGAGCGGGTCGGCGCAGGCAGCCGCCATCCGCTCGCGGTCGAAGGCGAGGCCGCGAACCAGCACGGCGAGTGCGTCGAGCGCGCCTTTCACGTCCGCACGCGCGGCGAATACGGGCGGTTTGTCCTCCTGGAGATCGCGGTCGTACGCGAGCGGCAGGCCCTTCACCGTCGCGAGCAAGCCCGTCAGCCGGCCGATCGCCGTACCCGCCTTTCCGCGCGCGAGCTCGGCGACGTCGGCGTTCAGCTTCTGCGGCATCATCGAGGAGCCGGTCGCGGCGTCCTCGGGCAGGCGGGCGAACCCGAACTCGCTCGTCGTCCAGAGCACGAGCTCTTCGCCGATCCGCGAGAGATGCGCGAACAGCGCGGCCGCCGCGTACAGGTAGTCGAGTGCGAAGTCGCGGTCGGCTACGGCATCGATCGAGTTGCGCATCGGGTCGGGAGGCGGCGGCAGCGGCAGAGTCGATCCCGCCAGCGCGCCCGACCCAAGCGGCGAGGGGCCGGCCTGTGCGGCAGCAAACGCGAACCGTGCCCGGTCGCGCTCGAGCATCTCCACCCACGCCAGCAGATGGTGGCCGAGCGTGACGGGAATCGCGCGCTGGAGATGGGTGTAGCCGGGCATCGGCGTCTCGGCCTCCTGCGCCGCGCGCTCGAGCACCGCGCCCGCGAAGCCGCAAAGCGCCTCGTCGGCCTCGGCGCATGCGTCGACGACGTAGAGCCGGAACGCGGTGGCGACCTGGTCGTTGCGCGAGCGTCCCGCATGGATCTTCCGGCCGACGTCGCCCAGAAGCCGCTCGATCGCCGAGTGGATGTCCTCGTCGGTGGCTTCGAGGTCGTCGACGGTGATCGCTGCGAGGCGCTCCTCGACCTCGGCCAGCTCGGCGGAGGCGAGCAGCCCGGCAGCCTCGAGCCGGCGCGCGTGGATGGCCGTTCCGGCCAGGTCGTACGGGAGCAAGTCGGTGTCGTCCGCGCGCAGGAACGCCCACACCTCGGGAGCGAGCGGCGTGCCGACCCGTCCGGCCCAGAGCGTCACGCGCACTCTCGCCGTTGTCGGCTTCCGCCGGGCGAGCCCGGCTCCGCCGACACTGACGCTGGCGGCAGGAGCGCTCGCAGCGCTTGCCCGTACCACTTGACTGGCTGCGAACGTGTCCCACGCACGGATCGAGCTCCAGCAGCTCTGACGGCGCGAGGTGCAGCCGCCGCTGAGCTTCGAGCATGCGTTGCGTGTCGGCGATGTCGTTCGACTGCATCGCGAGCTGGCCGATCCGGTCGGCGGCACTGAACGCGGTCGCGCTTCGCTCCATCGAGAGCCGCTCGGGGTCGTAGGTGACCGCCTCTCCCCGCGTGTCGAGGATCGTGTAGTCGTCACCGCGCCTCAGCTCGATCGTCACCTCGCCGGTGACGACCGACGCGACCCACCGCTGCAGCGCGTCGCGCAACATCAGCGCCTGGGTGTCGAACCAGCGGCCCTCGTAGAGCAGCCTCCCGAGCTTGCGCCCGTCGACGGCGTACTGCTCGAGGGTCGCCTCGTTGTGGATCGCGGTCAGCAGCCGTTCGTACGCGATGTGCAGGAGCGCCATCCCTGGCGCTTCGTAGATGCCGCGGCTCTTCGCCTCGATGATGCGATTCTCGATCTGGTCGGACATGCCGAGACCGTGGCGGCCGCCGATCTCGTTCATCTCGCGGATCACCGCGACCGGATCGCCGACGGGCAGCCCGTTCTCGAAGCGGATCGTCACGACCTCCGGCTCGATCTCGGTCTCCCAGAAGCGGACGCCCATGATCGGCTCGACGATCTTCATGCTCGTCGAGAGGAGCTCGAGATCCTTCGCCTCGTGCGTCGCGCCGAGCATGTTCGCGTCGGTCGAGTACGCCTTCTCGGTCGAGGCGCCATGGGGGAGGCCCCGGGCGGCGAGCCACTCGCTCATCTCCTTCCTCCCACCAAGCTCTGCGACGAACGCTTCGTCGAGCCAGGGTTTGTAGATGCGGAGCGAGGCGTTCGCGAGTAGCCCGTAGCGATAGAAGCGCTCGATGTCGTTGCCCTTGTAGGTTGAGCCGTCGCCCCAGATCTCGACCCCGTGCTCGCGCATTGCGTGGACGAGGAGCGTGCCCGTGACCGCCCGTCCGAGCGGTGTCGTGTTGAAGTACCGGTGACCCGCCGTCGAGATGTGGAACGCACCGCACTGGAGCGCAGCGAGCCCTTCGCGCGCGAGGGCGTCCTTGCAGTCGACGAGCACGGCGTCCTCGGCGCCGTACTGCCTGGCCTTGCCGGGGATCGCGGCGACATCGGGCTCGTCGGGCTGGCCGAGGTCGGCGGTGAAGGCGTACGGGATCGCCCCGTGCTCGCGCATCCACGCGAGCGCGCAACACGTGTCGAGGCCTCCCGAAAAAGCGATCCCGACGCGCTCGCCCACAGGCAGGGTGCCAAGGATGACGCGGCTCGTTGCCGCTCATGACGCTCCTTCGATGTGGCCGAACTCGTCGGCGAGCTCGGCAGCAGCGCTGCCGTCGCGGACCGCAACGAAAACGGTGTTGTCGCCCGCGACCGTGCCGGCGACTTCCGGTAGAGCGGCCTCGTCGATCGCATCGGCAAGTGCCGCTGCGAAGCCGCGAGGAGTCTGGATCACCAGCAGCTGCCCGGAGGGGGTCATGTCCTGCCCCCAGCTGCGAAGAGCAGAGGCGAGCTGGTCGCGACGACGCAGGTCGGCCGCGCCCGGGAGCGCGTAGATCAGCTTCCCGTTCCCGTTCCTGACCTTGACGAGTCCGAGCTGCGCGATGTCGCGGGAGACCGTTGCCTGGACGGCCTCGATCCCTTCGCGATGCAGTGCTTCGGCGAGATCGGCCTGGGTCGAGAGATGGTTGTGCTGGACCAGGCGGCGGATTGCGCCCTGGCGCTCTTGTTTGGTCGTCATGCGAGCACCTCGTGGAGGAGCGAAATCGCGAGGTCGGTCTCATCGGCCGAGATCGTGAGCGGCGGCGTGATCCGCAGCGCCGTATCGCCGGCGGTGCCGACGAGCAAGCCGTGCTCGAGGGCTTCGAGTGCGACGGGGCCGGCCGGGCGGCCGAGCTCGATCGCGAGCAGGAGTCCCTCGCCACGCACCTCCTCGAACGCGGCAGCGAAGCGCGCGCCGGTCTCGCGCACGTGGGCGAGCAGATCGTCGTCGATCGCCTCGACGACCGCGCAGGCGGCGGCGCAGGCGACGGGATTGCCGCCGAAGGTCGAGGCATGGTCGCCCGGCACGAAGCCGCTCGGCGCCTCGTCGGCGACGAGCAGCGCACCGATCGGTAGCCCGTTCGCGAGTCCCTTGGCCAGCGTGATGGCGTCGGGGCGAACACCGGAGCGCTGCCAGGCGAAGAACTCACCCGTTCGCCCGAGCCCGGTCTGAACTTCGTCGAGGACGAGGAGTGCCCCGTGCTCGTCGGCGAGTGCACGCGCCTGCTCGAGGGTCCCCGCCGGCAGCGGCCTGACGCCGCCCTCGCCCTGAATCGGCTCGAGCACGATGGCGGCAGTGTCGGGCCCGACCGCCTCGGCCAGCGTTTCGGGCGTCGCGAACCGCACTCCGGGCACGAGCGGCTCGAACGCCGCGCGCTTTGCCGGCTGGCCCGTGATCGAGAGCGCGCCCATCGTCCGGCCGTGGAACGAGCCTTCGAGCGCGACGAGCCCGGTCTTCCCGGTCACCTTGCGGGCCCACTTGATTGCCGCTTCGACGGCCTCGGTCCCCGAGTTGCAGAAGAACGCGTGCGCCCCGCCGAACCGCTCGGACAGCTTGGTTGCGAGCTCCTCCATCGGGAGCGTCGAGTACAGGTTCGAGACGTGCCAGAGCCGCTCGAGCTGCTCCTGCGCTGCTTCGAGTGGAGCCGGGTGGCGGTGGCCGAGCCCGACGACCGCGATTCCGGCGACGAGGTCGAGGTAGCGCTTGCCGTCCTCGTCGACGAGCCAGCAGCCCTCCCCGTCGACGAACGTGACGGGAAAGCGTGCGTAGGTCGGAAGCAGCGGAGCTCCGGTCAGGACGGTCATTGCGCGAGCCTTTCGGCGACCGGAACCTTCACCTCGGTGCGGCCGATGAAGGCCGCGACACCGTGGCGGGCGGCCACGACCGCGGCGCCGAGCTTGGGCAGGATGCGCGGGTCGAGCGTGCCTCCGGTCAGGAGGCCTTCGGCGGTTGCGACGTCGAGCGAGTCGACGACTTCGTCGCCGACCATGAACCCCTCGACGTCGGTGAAGAAGAGCAACCGGTCGGCGCCGACGCCGACTGCAATCGCTGCAGCGGCGTCGTCGGCGTTGACGTTGAGCGGCCCTGACGCGATCGGCGCGATCACCGGGATTCGGCCGGACTCGAGGATGCGGACGAGCACCGGCAGCTCCGCGAGGATCGGATCGCCAACGAGCCCGAGCTCGGGCACCGGGTTCGCCCGGAGCCCGACGTCCTCGCCGGAGTAGGGAACGGCGCGCTGTCCGAGCTCGGCCCACAGAGCCTTGTTGACCGCCATGAGCGAGGCGCGGACGATCTCCATGCCGGCCGCCGTCGTCACGCGCCGCCCACCGACGAATTCGACCGGCACGCCCGCGCGCTCCATCTCGAGGCTGATCTGCGGGCCTGCGCCGTGGACGACGCACACGTTGTTCTCGGCTGCGAGCTCGAGGATTGCAGCGGCGGAGGAGCCCGCGACCGCGCCGCCGACCTTGACCACCAGGAGGCTCACGAGCTGTAGTCCGCGTTGATGCGGACGTAGTCGTAGGAGAGGTCGCTCGTCAGGTACCCGGCGGCGCCGCTCCCGAGGCCGAGATCGAGCTCGATCGTGCAGCTCGGGCCTGAAACGTCGGGCTCGACACCGAGCGGTGAGCCGTTCTCCAGGACGAGCGTGCCGTTGTAGCGGAGGTTGACCCGATCGGCGTCGATCTCCGCGTAGCCGCCGTTCCAGGGCGCCGAGCCGGCCGCGGCGAGCACGCGGCCCCAGTTCGCGTCGTGCCCGAACAGCGCGGTCTTGACGAGCGGCGAGGTCGCGATCCGGCGTGCGATCGCCTTCGCCTGCCCGTCGTCGGCAGCGCCGGTGACGGTGATCTCCGCGAGGACCGTGATGCCCTCGCCGTCTGCCACGACCTGCCGCGCAAGCGCCGCACACACGGAGGCCAGCGCGACAGCGAATGCCGCGTCCGTCTCGGGCGTGCGCTCGATTCCGCTCGCGCCGTTCGCGAGCAGAATCACCGCGTCGTTCGTCGACGGCTCGCCGTCGACGGAGATCGCATTGAAGCTCTGCTCGACTGCAGGGCCCAGCAGCGCCGTTGCCTCGCCCTGGACGAGTGGGTAGTCGGTGGTGACCACCGCGAGCATCGTCGCGAGATCGGGGTGGATCATCCCCGAGCCCTTCGCCATCCCGCCGACCGTGAAGGCCTCGCCCACGACGACAGCGGTCTTTGGATGGGTGTCGGTCGTCATGATCGCCTCGGCCGCGTCGGCGCCGCCATCGGACGAGAGCGCGCCTGCGGCGATTGCGATGCCGGCGAGCACGCGGTCCATCGGGAGGCGCTCGCCGATGACGCCGGTCGAGAGGACGAGGACCTCCTCAGGCGCGAGGTCGAGGAGCCGGGCGGCCTCGGACGCAGTCGCGAGGGCGTCGATCTTTCCGCCCTCACCCGTGGCCGCGTTCGCGACCCCCGAGTTGATGACGACGGCCTGCGGGGCGGCGAGGCCGAGATGCTCGCGGTCGACCTGGAGGCACGCGGCCTGCACGCGGTTCCGGGTGAAGACCGCGCCGCCGGTCGCCGGAGGAAGCGATCGCACGATCGCCATGTCCTTGCCCTCGCGCCGGATCGCGGCAGCGACGCCAGAGGCGACGAAGCCTTTCGCTGCGGTCACGCTCATACGACCACCCCGCCGAGTCTCAGCCCGTCGGTCTCGGGAAGCCCGAGCACGAGGTTCGCGTTCTGCACGGCCTGGCCGGCCGCGCCCTTGCCGAGATTGTCGATCGTGCAGATCACGATCGCCTTTCCGGTCGCGTCGTCGTGGAAGAGCGAGATCTCCGCAGCGTCGGTGCCCTGGACGCGGTGGAGCTCGGCGTTCGTCCCTTCCGGGAGGACGCGGACGACCTCGCTGTCGGCGTATGCGGCCTCGACGAGCGTCCGCAGGTCGGCATCGGATTCGACGTAGCAGGTCGCGAGCAGCCCTCTGCGGATCGGCAAGAGGTGCGGCACGAAGCAGACCGGGAAGCCGAGCGCCTGCCCGATCTCGGGCGCATGCCGGTGCGACCCGACCGCATAGGCCGAAAAGTTCTCGAGCACGAAGCCGGCATGCGAGCCGTCTTTGAGCGCCCGGCCGGCGCCGGTCATTCCGGACTTGGCATCGATCACCGCACCGTCGATCGCGCCGGCGAGGGGGGCGAGAGCGAGCAGAGCCGCTGTCGCGTAACAGCCGGGATTCGCGACGAGCTGCCCCTGGGGTGGGGACACTTCGGGCAGCCCGTAGCTCCAGGCGCCGGGAGCGACGCCGTACCACTTCTTCGCGACCGTGTCGTCGCGCAGCCTGTGCGCGCCCGAGAGGTCGACGACGACGGCGCCGTCGGGCGGCTCGAAAGCTGCGGCCTGCGCATGGTCGAGGCAGAGAAAGATCAGCTCTGCGCCGCTCGTGGCTGCCTCGGCGTTCGTGACGAACGCCGGCAGCCTCGCCGGCAGGCGTGAGTCGACCGCGTTCGGCGCCTTGCCGGCCTGCGAGTCGGAGCCAAGTGCGACCGGCTCGATCCCGGGGTGGGCGAGCAGACGGTCGAGCGTCTCCTGGCCGGTGTAGCCGGCGCAGCCGAGGATGGCGGCAGAGATCATGGGATGCGTATTATGCAGAAAAGCTGCAATCTATGCAGACACGAGGCCGGAAACGTGGGCCACGCATGCCCTCTTCCCGCTAAGGAGCCGGGATCGGGGTGGGAGCGGGAACCCCGTTTGCGCTCGACGGGCGTTCGCCGGGATTCGGGAGCGGGCTCGAGATCAAGCCTCCGAATCCCTTTGCCGACCCGGTCCCGTCGACGACGCCCTTCATCCATGCGTCGACGTCCGCGAGCAGCACCCCTTCCTGCGCCTTCGTGATCGTGTGGCCGGCGACGGCAGCGTCGATGTAGCGCTTGTGTGCCGCCAGCATCGTCTTGACCAGATCGTCCTTTGACTTCCCGGCGGCATCGGCGAGCTGGGCGAGCGACTTGCCGTGCTCGAGCCGGGTCTGGAGTGCCGGCCAGGTGATGCCGAAGTAACCCGCCGCGGCCGACAGGCTTGCGAAGAAGCTGTGGAAGAACGTCGTGCTCAGCTCGCGACGGTTCTCCTGCTGCGCGCGGGCGGCGGCGATCAACCGGGTGACCTGCAACCCGGCAACGTTGGTGGCCGGTGCGCTCGACTGCGGAAGGTCGGTCGTCGTGGTGGCGCCGTTCGAGTTCGACGAGCCGAACTGCGTCACGACGATCGCGGCGATCACGCCTGCGAGCGCGAGACCGGCAACGGCGGTGACGACGATCTGTTTTCGGTTCGAGCTCGCGGCCATCGAGCCTCCGGAGTGCTGGCGGCCGACCGGGATCGTTGGACGATCGCAGGCGGAGGAACGCGGACGATACCGCGCGGGTCGTAGCTCTGTCAGGCCGGAGCGGTGCTGCCGCCGAACGAGCCGCTGCCGCCGCCCGAGCCGCTGCCGCCGCCGAGGCCGCCTCCGCCGTCGCCGGGGCCGAACCCGCCGCCGTCATCGGGACCGAGCCTGTTGCCACCATCGTCCGGTCCGAACCCACCACCGAACCCTCTGCCGGATGGCCGCGTGCCGTTGACCATCGCCGTGGAGCGCAGCGTCAAGGCCGCCACGATCGCGTCCTCCTGCTGCTTCGTGATCCGGCCGGAGGAGACGGCTGCGTCGAGCTGTTTCTTGCCTGCGGAGACCATGGCGCTCACGAGACCGTCGACCGATTTCCCGTTGTCCTTCGCGATCTGGGCCAGCGTCTTGCCGGCTGCCATGTCGGTCTGGATCTTCGCCGTGGTGATGCCGAGGTAGGTCGCGGCGGCCGAGAAGCTGCCGAAGAAGCCGCCGCCTCTGGAACCGCCGTCCCCGAAACCGCCGCCGCCGAGGCGGGGCTGTCCGTTGAAGCCGCCGCTGCCGTTGCCGCCGAGTCCGGGCTGTCCGTTGAAGCCGCCCCCGTTCGAGCCCTGCTTGCCGGACGGAGCGATCGCGATGACGGTTCCTTTGGGAGCTGTGCAGCTGCGTCGCGGCCAGCGCGGTGACCCCGCCGGCCACGGCCAGCCCGGCGACGGCGGCGACGACGATGTTCCTGCGCTTCGGGCTCATGACGGCCGCGTCCCGAGGATGACGGTCGTGGTGTGCGACTTCCCGCCGCGGGTGTACGTGACGGTGAGCTTGTAGCCGGGCGCCTTCGAGTCGACCATCCGGGTGAGATCCTCGGCCGCCGTGATCGGCGTGTTGTCCATGCGCACGATGATGTCTCCTGACTTGAGCCCGGCACGCGCGGCCGGGGTACCCGGCTTCACGTCGCTCGCCAGGGCGCCGGCGGTGGCGTTCCCGGACGTCGTTGCATCCTGGACGAAGATGCCGAGGTAGGCGTGCTTGACCGTGTCGCCGGTGACGAGTGTCGGTGCGACGCGGAGGATCGTGTTCGACGGGACCGCGAACCCGACTCCATCGCTGCCACCCGAATCGCTCTGGATCTGGGCGTTCACGCCGATCACCTGGCCCGACGAGTTCAGGAGCGGCCCGCCGGAGTTGCCGTGGTTGATCGGTGCGTCGGTCTGGATCGAGTCGCTGATCGTGAAGTTGTTCGGCGAGGTCATCGAGCGGTGGAGAGCACTGACGATTCCGCTCGTCACCGTCTGGGCGAGGCCGAACGGGCTACCGATCGCGACGACGCCGTCGCCGACCTTGACCGTCCCGGAGTCGGCGATCGCCAGCGGATGCAGGACCGACGCAGGCGCCGACACCTTCACGATCGCCAGGTCGGTCGAGCTGTCGGTGCCGACGACGTGGCCGGAGTACGTGGCGCCGTTCCAGAACGTGACTCTGATCCCGGTCGCGCCGTCGACGACGTGCTGGTTCGTGAGGATGTGGCCTGCCGTGTCGTAGACGAAGCCCGAGCCCTCGGCGGCCGCGTGGCCGGAGCTGCCGTTCCCGTTCGAGAACGACGAGCCCTGGGCGACCTTGAGGTCGACGACGCCCGCGCGGGTGCGGTTGTAGATCTGGTTCACCGTCAGTCCGGTGGACGCGGCGATCGGCTGGGCGCTCGTCGTGCTCGCGCCCACCCGCTCGACGACGGTGGTGGTCGTGCCGCTCGAAGCGGTCTTGGAGTAGATCGCGGCGCCGACTCCACCGCCGATTCCGGCGATGGCGAGGGCTGCGACGGCGATCAGGAGCGGGTTCTTCATCGGTGGCTCGCTTTCTTCATTGCTCGCCGCCAACGGCGGCGGCTTCGGCCTGGGGCGCCTCGGCGCCGTTGTCGGAAATGACCATCGCCCCGTCTCGCATCTGCGAGACGCCGCGGTGCGCGGGCCGCCAGGCCCGTGTCGTGGGTGGCGACGATGATCGTCGTGCCGCGCTGAGCCGCGAGGCCCGCGACGAGGTCGATCACATCGGACCCGGTCTTCGTGTCGAGGTTGCCCGTGGGCTCGTCTGCGAGGATCACGCGCGGCTCGACGACGAGTGCCCGGGCGATTGCGACCCGCTGCTGCTCGCCGCCGGACATCTGCGACGGAAGATGCGATGCGCGCTCGGCGAGCCCGACTTCGGTCGAGCAGCCCGAGCGACCGGTCGCGCAGCTCGGTGCCCGAGACGCCGAGCGGCGCAAGCGCCACCTCGACATTCTGAACTGCCGTCAGCGTGGGGATCAGGTTGAAGTGCTGGAAGATGAAGCCGAAAGCCCGGAGCCGCAGCTCGGCGAGATCGTTGTCGCGCAGGCGCGGCGAGGTCGCGTCCCTCGAAGAAGACGTTGCCGTTGCTCGGCCGGTCGAGCGCGCCGAGGAGCTGGAGGAGCGTGGTCTTGCCGGAGCCGCTTGGCCCTTCGAGCGCGACGAATTCTCCAGCCGTGATCGTCAGGCTGACATCGTCGACGGCGCGCACCTCCGTCCCACCCTTCGAGAAGACCTTCGATGCGCCCTTGACGTCGTACAGCGGCGCGTCCATTACTCCACCGTCCTCAGAGCGTCGGCGGGGCGGAGGCGGGCGGCGCGGAACGCGCCGGCGGCGCCGGCGAGCAGTCCACCCGCGAGTGCGAGCGCGAAGCCGATGAGAAGCACGTTGACCGAGATCGGTGCGGTCAGGGAAATGTTGTCGGTGACGGTGCGGGCGGTGATGGCGCCGAGCCCGAACGCGCTGTTGGCGCTGTCGCCTCCGCCGGTCGACGACGTCGCGCTGAGGGTCGGCCCGAATGCCCCGATCCCCGCTGCGATCGCGATTCCGAGCCCGACGCCGAGGAGCCCACCGGCGACGCCCTGGGCGAACGACTCGCCGACGATCTGCCGGATCACAAGGCCCTGCTTCCAGCCGAGCGCCTTCAGCGTCCCGATCTCGCGGACGCGCTTGCCGATCGAGGAGAAGGTGAGAAGGGCGGCCATCAGGAACGCGGCGATCGCGGCCAGTGCGGCAAGCGCAATTCCGAGGCGGTGCGAGAGGTTCGAGGCATCGACGAGGGAGCCGCTGATCTGGTCGGCGACGCTCTTCGCGCTCGCGACCTGAGCGTTCGGGAACTTTGTCTGGATCGCCTTCTGCACGGCGCTCACCGAGCTGCTTCCGCTTGCCCTCACGAGCACGACGTTCGTCAGGCCCGCCTGGCCCGCCGAGCTTCTGGAGCTTGGCGAGCGGGAGGTAGACGTCGGCGGTCTGGCCGCCGAGCGGCGGCTTGACGAGGCCGACGACGACGAACTTGGTGCCGTTCAGGTTGAGTGCGGAGCCGATCTTCAGCTTGTTCTGGACAGCGTAGGAGTCGGCGACGAGAGCCTCGTTCGCGGTCGCGGACGAAATGAACTTGCCGCTCGAGAGAAGCGACGGAGTGACGAGGCCGATGTCGGGGTTCGACGGGTCGACGCCGGCGATCGAGTAGCTCGCGCTCTTGATGTTCGTCTGCGGCGGGTTGACGAGCTGCTGGATCGTCTGTTCCGGCGTGACGATGTTGCGCCGGAAGTTCTGGAAGCCGGCGGGAAGGCACTTGGCCGCGGCGGCCGGATCGAACCCGCCGCCGGGACCGCCGAAGCCGCGCCCTCCACCGCCTCCGCCGCCCCGGGCCGTTTCCACCGCCGAGGCTCCCACCGCCGCTCGGCGTGGTCGTCGTCGGAGTGGTGGTCGTCGTCGTGCTGCCCGAGCTCGAGTTTGCAGCGGCGAGGCTTCGCGAAGCACGCAGCGATCTTCGCCCGTTCGGCCGGGGTCTGCTGAATCCGGACGCGCCCTGTGACCGTGAGGTTCTGACCGCCGGTCTTGATCTTCGCGACGATCTTCGGAACGGTTCCGGACTGGTGGACGGCGCTGAGCACGAGCCCGGCCGAGACCGCCGAGACGCCGCTGATCGACGAGATCTCTTTCGTCTGGCTCTGCGGGAAGGTGAGCTGCGTGCCGGGCAGGAAGAAGTCGTGCACGAACTTCGTTCCCGGCTTGCCGAGCTTGGAGAGGTCGGTGATCGCCGAGGAGTTCGCCTGGACGACCTGGCGATTGCCGCATTGCCGCCGAAGCCGCCGCCGAAGCCGCCGCCGCCGCCGGTGTCCTGCTGGGGGGCGAGGGTGATCGTCAGGTCGGTGCCGATGCTCGAAAGGGGGTTGAGCGCGGTCTTCTGAGCGTGGTCGAGGCCCCTGGAGAGCGCCGAGATCGCGATCACGAGCGCGACGCCGACAGACAGGCCGAGCACCGTCAGGATCGTCCGGCTCTTGCGCCGAATGAGCTCACTGCGCAGATAGGAGAGGTAGAACACTCTTCGATAAGGAAACCAAGAGCGCCTAAGAGCGCCCTAAGACTTCCCGGTGCCCCGGCGCCGTTTCCGTTGCCGATCGTGAACCGCATGATCGTGCCGCCCTCCGGCGCCCGCTCGGCGACCACGGTTCCGCCGTGAGCCTCGGCGACCTGCTTGACGATCGCGAGCCCGAGGCCGGAGCCGGGCATGGAGCGTGCCGAGGTCGCGCGGTAGAAGCGCTCGAAGATGTGCGGCAAGTCGGTCGTCGGAGATCCCAGGACCGCGATCGCGCACGCTCAGCTCGCCGTCGTTGAGCCGGACGTCGATATGGCTGCCCGGCGGGCGTCCACTTGGCCGCGTTGTCGAGCAGGTTCGCGAACGCACGCTCGAGCGTCGCCGGCGTCCCGACGGCCGTCGTCGGCGCCAGCTCAGCGTCGATCGGGACGTCGGGATGGTTCCGCGCCGTCCGCCGGATCGCCTCCTCGGCGACGAGGTCGAGCCGGACCTCCTCGAGCGCCGTCTGCTGCTCCTCGCCGCGGGCGAGCTCGGTCAGCTCGGCGATCAGTGCCGTCATCTCGGAGAGCTGGGCGACGACGTCGGCGAGCAGCTGCTGACCTGTCCTCGGCGCGGAATCGCGTCGTTCGAGGCGAGCACCTCGATGTTCGTGCGGAGGCTCGTGAGCGGCGTGCGCAGCTCGTGCGACGCGTCCTGGACGAGCTGGCGCTGGCGCTGTGCCGCGTCGTCGAGCGACGCGAGCATCGCGTTGAAGGTCGTCGCGAGCTGGCTCAGCTCGTCGTTTCCCGTCACTTCGATCCGCTGGGTCAGGTCCTGGGTCGTTGCGTACATGTTCGGCGGTGTCGCGCAGACGACGGACCGGCCGCAAGGCGGACCGCGCGACGAGGAAGCCCGGCGCCGGCGGCGAGCCCGGTGCCGCCGATCGCGACGAGAATGAGCCAGAGCTTGATCTTCGAGAGCTCGTGGTCGAGGCTCGCGAGCGAGCTCACGACCTGCACGGCGAGTTGAGGAGACGCAGGCTGGCCCGGAATGGCAGGGCCGCGGGCGAGAGGCATCGTGAAGATCCGAACGTGCTGGCCGCTGATGCTCGACTCCGAATAGAACTGTGCCTTGGTTCGCGCCGCGACCTCCTCGGCGTGTTGCGTCGCGGGAAGCGTGATCGAGGCGAGCCGCGGGTCGTCCGGGCGGTAGATGCTTCCGGTCGCGTCGACGAGCTGGAAGTAGTTGTCGCCGAAACGGAACTGAGGGCCTGTTCCGAGCACGAAGACCTTTGGCTGCGATGTAGCTGCGAAGCGGAAGAACCCGACCTGCGCGATCCTGCTGGCCTGGGCGCCGAGGTTGCGGTTGACCTGTCCGCTGAGTTCGTTCCGGACGACGAAGTAGACGATCACCGACGCGAGCACGACGGCTGCCGCAACTGCCGCCGCTGCCGCGAGCGCAAGTCGTGTGCGGAGGCTCACGGCTCGCGCAGGGCGTAGCCGACGCCGCGGATCGTGTGGATGAGCCGCGGGGCTCCGCCGGCCTCGGTCTTCTTGCGGAGGTAGCTGATGTAGACGTCGAGCGAGTTCGAGCCGTAGCCGAAGTCGTAGCCCCAGACCCGGTCGAAGATCACCGAGCGGGTCAGCACCTGCCGTGGGTTCCGCAGAAACAGCTCGAGTAGCGCGAACTCGGTGCGCGTGAGCGTGAGCGACTCGTCTCCGCGCGTCACCTCGCGCGTCCCGGTGTCGAGCTCGACGTCCGCGAAGCTCAGCTTGGCGGGCGGCTCGTCGGTCCCGAGCCGTCGGAGCAGTGCGCGCACCCGCGCGATGAGCTCCTCGAGGGCGAAGGGCTTCACGAGGTAGTCGTCCGCCCCTGCTTCGAGGCCGGCGACCCGGTCGGACACCTGGTCGCGGGCGGTGAGCATCAGGATCGGCAGCGAGCTCCCGTCGGCCCGCAGGCGCCGGGTGACTTCGATCCCGTCGACGCGGGGCATCAGGATGTCGACGATCGCGAGGTCGATCGCCGATCCGTTCTTCGCAAGAGTCGCAAGAGCCTCCTCGCCGTCGGCTGCGAGCTCGACGGTGTAGCCCTGCAACGCCAGCGCGCGCCGGAGCGCTTCGCGTACCGCTTGGTCGTCGTCGACTACGAGGATCGTCATGGTCGTATGGTGACTGTTCTCGCTGCCCATTGGGGCCCGAGACTCAGGAGCGAGGCGACGACCCGAACGGGAGGAGCAGGCGGGCGGATTGTGGGCCGCCCGCCTGCTGTTCGGGCGTGGGAGGGAGTGGCGCCGAATCACGGCGCCCGTCGTGCCGGTGCGTCGGCCTCGCTGGGTTTTGGCTTTCGCTTGGCACAGTGAGGGCATCCTCCATCGCGAGTCTTAGAAATGCCTGAGAGTGGCGTAAGAAGCTCCGAAGAAGCCCGCATGGCGGTTTCCGGCAGGTATAAGCAAGTCGATGAGGACGTTTCGCAGGCTCTGTCTCACGCTCGCGTGTGGCGGTCGTCGTGCCGGCCTCGTCCGCGGTCGCCGCCACTCCCGCGGACGATCACGGTTCAGGGAACGGGCATCGTCAAGACGACGCCGACCGTCGCCGACTTCACGTTCGGCGTCGCAGCGAATGGCGTGACTGCGTCGGCGGCGCTTTCGGCCAACGCCGCGAAGATGAACAAGGTGATCTCGGCGCTCAAGGGGCGAGGGATCGCTGCCGGAGACATCCAGACCGCGCAGATCTCGCTGCAGCCGAACCGCAACCAGGCGGGCGACAAGATCCTGAACTACACCGCGACGAACTCGGTTGCGGCGCGCGTCCGGTCGATCGCCAAGGCCGGCCCGGTCGTCGATGCCGCCGTGTCCGCAGGTGCGAACGAGATCAGCGGGCCGTCGCTGACCGTCACCGACCAGCTCCTCCTCTCGCGGCGCGCGCTCAAGGCGGCGGTCGTCGATGCTCGGGGCGGCGCGCAGGCGATCGCGACGGCAGCGGCGTCCGGCTCGGGCGAGATTCAGACGGTGTCGGAGGAGAGCACCTCGAGCCCGTTGCCACTCGGTGCGGTCGCAGACGCGAAGGTCGCCTCGACCCCGGTCTCCGCAGGAACCGTCGCGATCCAGGCCAACGTCACCGTCGTCTACGCGATCAAGTAACCGCCGCGGCGGTCACCAGACGCCCGGGAACGAGCCGGTGGGTGTGCCTCGCGTAGTCCGCGTACGGCTCGCCGAGCTCTCGTCGCAGAAGCGCCTCCTCCCGTGGGATCCGCAGGGCGAACCCGAGGGTTGGGAAGAAGACGCACGCCGCGAGACTGAGCGCGTTTGCAAGGCCGACGCCGATGCCCGCAAGCATCAGGATCGCGCCCGTATACGACGGGTGACGGAGATAGCGATACGGCCCGTCGACGACGAGCCGGTGATCGTCGGCGATCTGGAGGTTGCGGGTGAAGTGCGCGCCGAGAGCGCGGATCGCCGACACGCGTAAGGCGACACCCGCGAGCCCGACGCCGCAGCCGAGAACGACCCAGAACCACTCGTTTCCGGGGAGCGCCGCTCCAGGAACCTTCTTGGCGCAGAGCACTCCGAGGACCAGGCCTGCGAGCTGCCACGCTTGCAAAGACCAGTACGTGCGGTCGGCCATGCGTCGCCGGAGATCTCCGCGAAACCGGCGATTCTCCGCCAGCACCGAGCCCACGAGCGGCCCGAACACGAGCACGGTTGCGATCCAGTTGTCGAGTGCAAGCGGAGTAGACATGCGACCCCGATTCCTCGCTCGTTCGAGCTCAGGCCGCCTGGGCCTTCGCGGCGAGGTACTGGTCGACCGCAGCCGCACAGCGGCGGCCTTCGTTGATCGCCCACACGATCAGCGACTGGCCGCGGCGGGCGTCGCCGGCGGCGAAGACGCCGTCCGCCGACGTGGCGTACGCGGGCGCCTTCGCGTTCGAGCGCTCGTCCTTCTCGACGCCGAGCTGGTCGAGGGGCAGCGCTTCCGGGCCGAGGAAGCCCATCGCGAGCAGCACGAGATCGGCGGGCCGGCTCTCCTCGGTCCCCGCGACGAGCTCGAACGGCGGCACGCCGCTGTTCTGGGCCCAGTGGATCTCCTCGACCTTCCCGTTCCCGGTGAACTTCGTCGTCGAAACCGCGAAGTCGCGATGCCCGCCTTCCTTCAGCGCGTAGGGGATGCGGAGCTTCATCGGCCAGCGCGGCCACGGAGTGATCTCGTCGGGGCGGTGAGCCGGCGGCTCGCCGACGAGCTCGATCTGCGTGACCGACGCGGCGTCCTCCCGGAGCGAGTTCGCCACGCAGTCGGCGCCCGTGTCGCCGCCGCCGATCACGATCACGTGCTTGCCGGCCGCCGAGATGACCTTCTCCGGCGCAGGCGCGCCCGCCACGAAGCGGTTGCGCTGGTAGAGGTACTCCATCGCGAAGTGGACGCCGTCGAGCTCGCGTCCGGGAACCGGGAGGTCGCGCGGCACACGCGCGCCCGTCGCGATCACGACCGCGTCGTGGGTCGCGCGCAGCTCGTCGGCGCCGACGTCGACGCCGACGTTCACGCCGAAGCGGAACTCGACGCCCTCGGCCGCGAGCTGCTCGACGCGGCGCTCGACCACCGTCTTCTCGATCTTGAAGTCCGGGACGCCGAAGCGCACGAGCCCGCCGCCCGCCTCGTCGCGCTCGTACACCGTCACCGAGTGACCGGCGCGCGCGAGCTGCTGCGCGCAGGCGAGGCCGGACGGCCCCGAGCCGACAACCGCGACGGTGCGCCCGGTGCGAACGGCCGCCGGCTGCGGCACGATCCAGCCCTCCTCCCAGGCGCGGTTCACGATCGCGAGCTCGATCTGCTTGATCGTGACCGCCTTGCCCTCGCGGATCTCGAGCACGCAAGCCGCCTCGCACGGGGCGGGGCACAACCGGCCGGTGAAGTCGGGGAAGTTGTTCGTGCGGTGGAGCTGCTCGATCGCCTCGCTGCCAGCGGTCGCGGTAGACGAGGTCGTTCCAGTCCGGGATCAGGTTGTTGACCGGGCAGCCGTTGTGGCAGAACGGGACGCCGCACTCCATGCAGCGCGCGCCCTGCTCGCTGCAGGTCCGACGACCGGCAGCGTGCCGACGAACTCGCGGAAGTCGTGGACGCGCTCCGCCGGGTCGCGCTCCGGGTTCTCGACCCGGTCGAGCTTGATGAACGCGCCGAGCTCTCCCATCTAGACCGCTGCTCCGGCGGGCTCGTCCTCGGACTCGGTGGTGACGAAGCCCTCGCCGCCGCTCGAGACCGGATGCTCGTCGTGGTAGACGACGTGGCCGTCTCCTGCCGCGGCCAGCTCGGCGAGCGCGCGCTTGTAGTCGTGCGGCATCACCTTGACGAACTTCGCCAGGCTGTCTTCCCAGTTCGCCGAGAACGCGCGCGGCGACCGGCGAGCCGGTGCGCTCGAGGTGCTCCTCGACGAGCGACGCGGAGGATCGCGACGTCGTCCTCTTCGAGCGGGTCGAAGCCGACGAGCTCCATGTTGCAGCGCCCGCCGAAGCCGCCGTCCTCGTCGAGGACGTAGGCGATCCCGCCGCTCATCCCGGCTGCGAAGTTGCGTCCGGTGCGGCCGAGGACGACGACGTGGCCGCCCGTCATGTACTCGCAGCCGTGGTCGCCGACGCCCTCGACGACGGCGTCGGCGCCCGAGTTCCGCACGGCGAAGCGCTCGCCCGCGAGACCGCGGAAGAACGCCTTCCCCTTCGTCGCGCCGTAGAGGACGGTGTTGCCGACGATCACGTTCTCCTCCGCGGCGAAGGTGGCGGTCTCGGGCGGGCGAACGGCGATCGTGCCGCCGGAGAGGCCCTTCCCGCTGTAGTCGTTCGCGTCGCCGAAGAGCGTCAGCTCGATCCCGGGCGCAAGCCAGGCGCCGAACGACTGGCCGGCCGAGCCGCGGAGCGTGAACTTGATCGTTCCCTCGGGCAGCCCGCCCATCCCGTGGCGCTTGGTGACCGCGCTCGAGAGAAGCCCGCCGACGGTGCGGTTGACGTTGCGGACGGTGACCTCCGCCTCGACCGGCGTCCCGGCCTCGATCGCAGCGCGCGAGCGCTCGATCAGCTCCCAGTCGAGCGCGCCGTGCAGCGGTGAGTCCTGCGCGCGGTTGCGGTGGAGCGGAGCGTCGGCGGGAACGTCGGGTGCGAGGAGGAGCTTCGACAGGTCGACGCCGCGCCCCTTCCAGTGGTCGATCGCCGCGTCGGCCTCGAGCAGGTCGACGCGGCCGATCAGCTCGTCGAACGTCCGGACGCCGAGCTGCGCCATGATCTGGCGCGCCTCCTCGGCGACGAAGAAGAAGAAGTTGACGACGTGCTCCGGGGTTCCCGCGAACCGCGCGCGGAGCACCGGGTCCTGCGTCGCGATTCCCGACCGGGCAGGTGTTCAGGTGGCAGGCGCGCATCATCACGCAGCCGGTCGCGATCAGCGGTGCGGTTGCGAAGCCCATCTCGTCGGCCCCGAGGAGCCCGGCGATCACGACGTCGCGGCCGGTCTTCAGCTGGCCGTCGGTCTGCACCCAGATCCGCGAGCGCAGGTCGTTCATCACGAGCGTCTGCTGCGTCTCGGCGAGCCCGATCTCCCACGGGACGCCCGCCGACTGGATCGACGAGAGCGGCGAGGCGCCCGTCCCTCCGTCGTGGCCGGCGATCACCACGTGGTCGGCGTTGCACTTCGCGACGCCCGCCGCGACGGTGCCGACGCCCATCTCGGAGACGAGCTTGACCGAGACGTGCGCCTCTGGATTTGCGCAGCGAAGGTCGTAGATCAGCTGCTTCAGGTCCTCGATCGAATAGATGTCGTGGTGCGGCGGGGGCGAGATCAGGCCCACGCCTGGCGTCGTGAAGCGGATCTTCGCGATGTACGCGTCGACCTTGTGGCCCGGAAGCTGGCCGCCCTCGCCGGGCTTGGCGCCCTGCGCCATCTTGATCTGGAGCTGGTCGGCGTTGACGAGGTAGTGGATGTTGACGCCGAACCGGCCCGACGCGACCTGCTTGATCTTCGAGCGGCGCGAGTCGCCGTTCGCGTCCGGGATGTAGCGCACCGGGTCCTCGCCGCCCTCGCCGGTGTTCGACTTGCCGCCGAGCCGGTTCATCGCGATCGCGAGCGTCTCGTGCACCTCGCGGCCGAGCGAGCCGAGCGACATCGCTCCGGTCGAGAAGCGCTTGACGATCTCGCTCGCCGGCTCGACCTCGTCGACCGGGATGCCGCCGTCTTCGGCAAGACGGAACTTCATCAGCCCGCGCAGCGTCGCCTTCCGCGCCGCGTCGTCGTTGACCAGGCGCGAGTACTCCTCGTAGGTCTTCGCTCCCCCGGCGCGCACCGCGTGCTGGAGCAGCGCGATCGTCTCGGGGTTCCACATGTGGTGCTCGCCTTCCGACCGCCAGGCGTAGACGCCGCCGAGGGGCAGCATGCTCTTCGCCTTGTCCGGGTAGGCGCGCGCGTGCCGGTCGAGTGCCTCGCGCTGCGAGCACGTCGACGCCGATCCCCGCGATCCGCGAGGGCGTGCCGGTGAAATGCTGGTCGATCAGCGCCGGCTCGAGCCCGACAGCCTCGAAGATCTGCGCGCCGCAGTAGGACGAGACCGTCGAGATCCCCATCTTCGAGATCGTCTTCAGGAGCGCTTTCGCGATTCCCTTGATCGACCGCGCCTGGGCCTCCTCGGCCGTCATCCCGTCGGGCAGCCACTCGGTGTCGACGAGCTCTCCGAGCGTCTCGAGCATCACGTACGGGTTGATCGCCGCGGCGCCGTAGCCGATCAGCGTCGCGAAGTGGTGCACCTCGCGTGGCTCGCCCGACTCGACCACGAGCCCGGTCTGCAGGCGCGTTCCCTCGCGAACGAGATGGTGGTGGACGGACGCGACCGCGAGCAGCGCCGGGATCGGGACGCGCTCGGCGCCGAGGTTGCGGTCGGAGAGGATCAGGATGTTCGTCCCGCCCGCGAGCGCCTCGTCGGCCTCGCGCGAGATCCGCTCGAGCGCGGCGGCCATTCCGCCGGCCCTTCCTCGACCGGCCACGTGGTGTCGATCGTGTGCGCCTTGAAGATCGACGAGTCGACCTGCCGCAGGCTCTCGAGCTCGGCGTTTCGCAGGATCGGCTGGCCGATCACGAGCTGGTGGGCGTGCTCCGGCGTCTCGTCGAGCAGGTTGCGCTCGGAGCCGACGCTCGTCGCGACGCTCATCACGACGTACTCGCGCGTCGAGTCGATCGGCGGGTTCGTGACCTGCGCGAAGAGCTGCTTGAAGTACGAGTAGAGGAGCGGGCGCTGATCGGAGAGGACCGCGAGTGCGAGGTCGTTGCCCATCGAGCCGATCGGCTCCTCGGCGTTGCGCGCGAGCGGCGCGAGGATGACGCGCAGGTCCTCCTGCGTGTAGCCGAAGGCAAGCTGGCGCGCGCGCAGCGGCTCGGTGCGCGGGACGCGCGGCGGCCGCTCGGGCAGGTCGGCGAGGTGGACGACGCCCTCGCTCGAACCACTTCGCCGTACGGGCTTACGGGCGGCGAGCTCGCGCTTGACCTCGTCGTCGTCGACGATCCGGTGCTCGCTCGAGGTCGACCAGGAAGATCTTCCCGGGCTGGAGGCGGCCCTTGCGGACGACGTTCTCGGGCGGCGTGTCGAGCACGCCGATCTCGGAGGCGAGCACGACCCAGCCGTCCTTCGTCTCGACCCAGCGCCCGGGGCGCAGGCCGTTCCGGTCGAGCGTCGCGCCGATCACGGTGCCGTCGGTGAACGAGATCGCCGCCGGCCCGTCCCACGGCTCCATCAGGCAGCTGTGGAAGTCGTAGAAGCCGCGCACGTCGTCGGGGAAGTCGTCGCGGCCGGCGTAGGCCTCGGGGATCATCATCAGCATCGCGTGCGGCAGCGAGCGGCCCGCGAGCACGAGCAGCTCGAGGACGTTGTCGAAGTTCGCCGTGTCCGAGCCGCCCGGGCGGACGACCGGCAGCACCTTCTCGAGGTCGTCGCCGAAGAGCTCGGAGGCGAGCTGCGACTCGCGCGCCCGCATCCAGTTGACGTTGCCGCGCAGCGTGTTGATCTCGCCGTTGTGGGCGATCATCCGGTAGGGGTGCGCGAGCTCCCAGCTCGGGAACGTGTTGGTCGAGAAGCGCGAATGGACGAGCGCGAGCGCGCTCGTCGTGCGGGGGTCGCGCAGGTCCGCGTAGCAGCCGGCGAGCTGCGGCGACATCAGCATCCCCTTGTAGACGATCGTCCGCGACGAGAAGCTCGGGATGACGAGATCGGGGCCGGCGGCGAGCTCGGCGACCCGCCGGATCACGTAGAGCTTGCGCTCGAAGGCGTCCTGGTCGCTCGCCAGCTCCGGCGACGCTGCGACCACGAGCTGCTTGACGACCGGCGCCACCGAGCTCGCCGTGTCGCCGACGTGCGCCAGGTCGAGCGGAACGTCGCGCCAGCAGACGACCCGCTGGCCCTCCGCCTCGACGGTGTCCGTCGAGGAGCTTCTCGAGCTCGGCTGCGCGCGCGGGGTCGTCCTTGGGCAGGAAGCACACGCCGACGCCGTACTGCCCCGGCGGGCGGTAGCTCGTCGCCGACGATCCCGCGGAAGAGCTCGTCGGGCATCTGGATCAGGATCCCGGCGCCGTCGCCGGTGCGCGGGTCGGCGCCGGTCGCGCCGCGGTGCTCGAGGTTCTCGAGCGCCGTGATCGCACGCTCGACCGTCTCGTGGGTCGGGACGCCGGAGAGCCGCGCGACGATCGCGACGCCGCAGGACTCGTGCTCGAAGGCAGGGTCGTAGAGCCCGACCGGTTCGGTGGGTCTGCGCCTGCGTGGGTTGTGAGTCGTGGCGCGCTGCGTCACTCGAAGCCTTTCACTGCCGAAGGTGCCCGCCGTTTGGTCATTTTGCTAGCCGGCGGGGCGGGGAAGAAGTCGCCGACTAGCGCGCAGGCTTCGCGACAATCGCGCGCGCGATCGTCGTCACGATGGCGATATTGGTGTTCGGCGCGCGCACGGCTCCGGAAAGAATAGGGAAAACGGGCGCCAGACCGCAAGTCCGAGCCGCCCGACTGAAGTACACTGGCGCTGCGAATGAGCGAACGCCGGATGATGGAGATCCACGACGGCAGCGTCTGCGCCGTCGCGGCCACGTCCGACCTGATCGGCTCGAAGTGGACGGCGCTTGCTCGTCCACGACCTCTCCGAGGGCCCGCGCCGGTTCACCCAGCTCGAGCACGCCTGCCACGGCATCAGCCCGCGCACGCTCTCGGAGCGCCTGCACATGCTCGAGCAGGAGGGGATCGTCTCGCGCCGCAGCTACCCGGAGTCGCCGCCGCGCGTCGAGTACGAGCTGACCGCAAGGGCACCGCGATGCTGCCGATCATCGACGCGATGAGCAGCTTCGGCCACGCCTGGCTGATCGACGACCACGACCACGAGCACACGCCTCCGCGCGCCTCGCGGGCCGCGCAGCCGGAGTTGACAAGCCGCACGGGCTCGGCACACTCAGACCGACCGATGACTGGCTCGACGAGCACCCGGAATTTCCTCGCACGCGCCTTCAGGCGTGGGCATGTTCGTCGTCGTCATCACGATTCTCCCCCTCTAGGGGGAGCATTTGCTCACGCGGCCAGCGACGCCGCAGACAACGACCTCCAGCAGGAGAGGTGCGTCTCCGACGCGCCGTGACAATTGGAGACACGAGTGAGCAGACGACATGAGAAGTAGGACGTGGACGGTGGCCTGCCTGGCCGGCGACGGCGTGGGCCCGGAGCTGATGGGCGAGGCCTGCCGTGTGCTCGCCGAGGTCGCGCGCCTGCACGCGCTGCGTCTCGACGACGTTCACCTGCCGTTCGGCGGCGAGGCGGTCACTGCGCTTCGGCCATCCCGTTGCCGCTCTCGACTCGCATCGCGGTATCGCGATGCCGACGCCGATTCTCGTCTTGCTCGTCCCGATGAGCCCGCGCTCGACGGCGTGAAGACCGACCTCGACCTCGCCTGGCGAGTCTCCCGCGTCCACAACGAGCCGCGCGGCGATCTCGTCGTGGTCGAGCCGGTCGGGTACGGAACGGACGAGTGCGCGGTCGTCCACGCTTTCCAGCTCGCCGCGGCGCGGCGGGCGCGGCTCACCTCCGTCGGGTCGACGCCCGAATGGACAGAATTGGTCGCTGCCAAAGCAGACGGCTGGGACGGCCTCGAGGTCGAGCACGTGACCCTGGGCGGCGTGCTGACGCGCTTTCGCGACCACCCGGGGACGGTCGACCTGATCGTCGCGCCCAGCCACCTCGCCAGCGCGATCGTCGACGCTGCCGCGCATCTCGCCGGGAGCCTGCGAACGGTCGCGAGCGCCTGGCTCCCCGAGGAAGGGCCCGGCCTGTTCGCGCCCCAAGTCACGGACTCGTCGGAGGTTGCAGGCCTCGGAGTTGCGGATTCCGCCGGTACGCTCTTGGCGGCGTCGCTGCTCCTCGCTGAAGGCCTGGGGCAACGCTCGGCCGGGAGGACGCTCGAACGGGCCGTCGTCGCGGTACTCGCCATGAACAGGACTCAGTCGAGAAAGACGAGGAGCTTCACGGACGCCGTGATCGAGCGGCTTCCGGAGGCGCGGACCGATCACGAGCTGTTCCAGGAGGTGTCGCAATGACGCGCATGCTGGGCTCCGACGCGATCCTGCGCTGTCTCGAGGCCGAGGGCGTCGAGGTGATGTTCGGGATCCCCGGCGGGGCGATCCTGCCGACCTACGATGCAATTGCCCGCGGGACCACCGTGCGCCACGTTCTCGCCCGCCACGAGCAGGGCGCCGGCCACATGGCCGAGGGCTACGCGCGCGCGTCCGGCAAGGTCGGCGTCGCGATTGCCACCTCCGGCCCGGGCGCGACGAACCTCGTCACCCCGATCGCCGACGCCTGGATGGACTCGACCCCGCTGCGTCTGCGTCACGGGCCAGGTGCGCTCGAACCTGATCGGCACCGACGCCTTCCAGGAGACCGACGCGACCGGCATCACGATGCCGATCGTCAAGCACTCCTGGCTCGTCCAGGACGTTCGCGAGCTGCCGCAGGTGATGAAGAACGCGTTCCACGTCGCGCGCAGCGGCCGTCCCGGCCCGGTGCTCGTCGACATCGCGAAGGACGTCCAGGAGGCCGAGTTCGACTTCTCCTACCCGGACGAGGTCGACCTGGCCGGCTGGAAGCCGCCGACGAAGGTGAACGAGCGCCAGATCCGCGAGGCGGCAAAGGCGATCGCGGAGGCCAAGCAGCCGATCATCTACGCGGGCGGCGGCGTCCTGAACGCGAACGCGTCGGCCGAGCTGCTCGCGCTCGTCGAGACCGGCGGGCTGCCCGCGGTCGTGACGCTGATGGGGAAGGGCTGCCTGCCCGACTCGCACCCGCTGAACTACGGCGCGCCCGGCATGCACGGGTCGAAGTACGCGAACTGGGCGCTGAACAAGTGCGACCTGATCATCGCGCTCGGCGTTCGCTTCGACGACCGCGTCACCGGCAAGGTCTCGGCGTTCGCGCCGGGCGCGAAGGTGATCCACTTCGACATCGACGCCGCCGAGGTCGGGAAGATCCGCCACGCGGAGATCCCCGTCGTCGGCCCGCTCAAGCTCGCGCTCGCGCACCTGACGCGCGAGCTGAAGTCGCTCCAGGACGCGAAGCCGGTCGACCGGACGCCGTGGCATGCGCAGCTCCAGGAGTGGCGGCGGCTCTATCCGTACAAGTACCGCCGCGCCGAGGGCGTGCTCAAGCCGCAGACGGTGCTCGAGACGCTTCGCGACATCGCCGCCGAGCGTGCCGGAGGACGTGATCTGGACGACCGGAGTCGGCCAGCACCAGATGTGGGCGATGCAGTACCTCGTCTGCGACAAGCCGCGCTCGTTCATCACCTCGGGCGGCCTCGGCACGATGGGCTACGGCCTGCCCGCCGCGGTCGGTGCGAAGGCGGCCCGGCCGGACGCGACGGTCGTCTGCGTCGACGGCGACGGCTGCTTCCAGATGACGTGCCAGGAGCTCGCGACCTCGGCGCTCGAGCGGCTGCCGATCGTCGTCGTGATCATCAACAACGGCTGGCTCGGGATGGTGCGCCAGTGGCAGGAGCTCTTCTACGCGGAGCGCTACGCCGAGACCCACCTCACCAAGCAGGTCCCGGACTACGCCGAGCTCGCCGACGCGCTCGGCTGCGCGGGCTTCATGGTCGACAACGAGGACGATCTCGAGTCCACGCTGCGCGCGGCGTTCGACGCCGGCCGCACCGCGGTCGTCGATGCGCGCGTCGACCCGAACGAGAACTGCTACCCGATGGTTCCGGCCGGTGCCGCGTCGGTCGACGTGATCGAGATGCCGGACGAAGAGGGCCTTCAGCCGGTCGAGGAGATCACGGGATGAGCCATCACACCGTTTCCGTCGAGCTCGAGGACAAGCCCGGTGCGCTCGCGCGCGTCTCGCAGATGTTCGCGCGGCGCGGCTACAACATCCTCAGCCTGGCCGTCGGGCCGACCGAGCGTCGCGGCATCTCGCGGCTGACGCTCCGCGTCGACTGCTCCGAGAACTCGTTCGAGCAGATCGAGAAGCAGATGCACAAGCTGGTCAACGTCCTCCGCATCGTCGAACTGGCGCCGGAGGATTCGGTCGAGCGGGAGCTCGCGCTGATCACCGTCGCGGCGCCGCCCGACAAGCGTGCCGAGCTGATCGCGCTCGGCGAGGTGTTCGGGGCGCGCGTCGCCGACATCGGCGTCGACGCGCTCACCTTCGAGGTCGTCGGGCGTCCCGAGGAACTGGACGCGTTCGAGGAGCTCGTTCGACCGCACGGCGTGCGCGAGCTCGCACGCACCGGGCGGATCGGCCTCCGCCGGCCGAACCCGCGTCGATCGCGGCAGCAAACCGCCCCCCTCTCTTAGGTAACGAAAGGAGCCCTGATGGCCGAAGTGATCAAGACCGGCAACGTCGACCTGCTCTCGGGCAAGGTCGCCATTCTCGGATACGGGAGCCAGGGCCACGCCCATGCGCTCAACCTGCACGACTCTGGGATCACGGTCGAGGTCGGGCTGCGACCGGACAGCTCCTCGTGGGCGGCCGCCGAGGAGGCAGGCCTGACCGTCCGCACCGTCCCCGAGGCCGTTCGCGACGCGCAGCTCGTCGCGTTCCTCGTTCCCGACGGCGCCCAGGCGGCGCTTTTCCGTGACGAGGTCGCGCCGAACCTCGCGCCCGGCGCCGCGCTCCTGTTCGCGCACGGCTTCGCGATCCACTACGGGCTGATCGAGCCGCCCGCGGGCCACGACGTGATCATGTGCGCCCCGAAGGGCCCCGGCCACATCGTCCGCCGTCTCTACACGGAGGGTACGGCACGCCCGCGCTGATCGCGGTCGCGCAGGACGCGAGCGGCCAGGCCCGCGACGCTCGCGCTCGCGTACGCGGCGGCGATCGGCGCCGGTCGCGCCGGGATCCTCGAGACGACGTTCCCGGAGGAAACCGAGAGCGACCTCTTCGGCGAGCAGGCCGTGCTCTGCGGCGGTGTCACGCAGCTGATCAAGTTCGGCTTCGAGACGCTCGTCGAGGCCGGCTACCAGCCCGAGATCGCCTACTACGAGTGCCTGCACGAGCTGAAGCTGATCGTCGACCTGATCTACGAAGGCGGGCTCGAGCGGATGCACTACTCGATCTCGGACACCGCCGAGTACGGCTCCCACGCCGTGGGCCCGCGGGTCGTCGACGAGCACGTTCGCGAGAACATGCGCAACACGCTGGCTGCGATCCGCGACGGGTCGTTCGCCAGGGAGTGGATCGCGGAGATGGAGCGCGGTCGCCCGAGCCTCGCCAGCTACCGCGCAGAGCTTGCCGACACGGAGATCGAGCAGGTCGGCAAGCGCCTGCGCGCGCTCCAGAACCGGGAGGTCCAGGAACCGCATGGCGTCGGTTGACGTATCCGTCGCCCTGCTGGGCTACGGGACGGTCGGCGCGGCGGTCAACCGCCTGCTGAACGAGTCCGCCGACGACATCGAGCGCGCGACCGGCCACCGGTTTCGCGTGGTGAAGGCGCTCGTCCGCGACCCGGACAAGCAGCGCTCGTTCCCGCCGACGGGTGTCGCGCTGACCACCGACATCGCGGAGATCGTGAACGACCCGTCGATCACCGTCGTGGCCGAGGTGATGGGTGGCGTCGAGCCGGCCGGGGGCTACGTCCTCGACCTGCTCTCGCGCGGCAAGCACGTCGTCACTGCGAACAAGCAGCTCGTCGCCCGTCGTGGCGCCGAGCTCTTCGCAGCCGCCTCGGCGGCGGGTGTCCAGCTGCGCTTCGAGGCGAGCGTGTGCGCGGCGATCCCCGTGATCAAGGTGCTGCGCGAGTCATTCGTCGTCTCGAACGTCCATCGCGTGCTCGGGATCGTGAACGGCACGACCAACTTCATGCTCACCGAGATGGAGGAGGGCAGCACGTACGACGAGGCGCTCGCCGAGGCTCAGCGGCGCGGGTTCGCGGAGGCCGATCCGACCGACGACGTCTCCGGTGCCGACGCCGCCGCGAAGATGGCGATCCTCGCGACCGTCGCGTTCAACTCGCGCTTCCCGCTCTCCGACGTCGACGTGGTCGGGATCGACTCGATCAGCCCGCTCGACATCGTCGCCGCCCGCGAGCTCGAGATGGTCATTCGTCTCGTCGGCTCGGCGCGGCTCGTCGACGGCCACGTCGACGTTCGCGTGCGCCCGGCGTTCGTCGACCGCCACCATCCGCTCGCCGCCGTCGGCGGGGCGTTCAACGCGGTGATGCTCCAGGGCGACGCGATCCGCGAGATCACCCTCGAAGGGCCCGGCGCCGGCGGAGTCGAGACCGCATCGGCTGTAATCGCCGACATGGCGAGCGTGATCGGGACGATGGGGACGGGCTTCCTCCAGAACGACGCGGTCTGGCGCGAGTTGCCGCGCCTTCCGCCCGGCGACAGCCGTTCGCCCTGGTACTTCCACCTTTCGGTCGACGACCGTCCCGGCGTGCTCTCGCACGTCGCCGCGCAGCTCGCCGAGCACGACATCTCGATCGCGCGCCTGCTCCAGCACCAGACCGGCGACGGCGCTGCGCTGCACGTCGTCACCCACGAGGCGCGCGAAGGGTCGCTCGACGCTGCGCTCGCCGCGATCACCGCGCTCGCCGAGGTGCACCGAAAGCCTTTGCCGTTCCCCGTCGTCTCCGATCGTGGCGTTGCGGAGCTCGGATGGGCGTAATCGACCGCTACCGCGACCGGCTGCCCGTCGGCCCCGACACGCCGAACCTGACCCTCGGCGAGGGCTCGACGCCGCTCGTGCGCTCGAATCGGCTCTCCGAGCGCTACGGCGTCGACCTCTACTTCAAGTGCGAGGGCGCGAACCCGACCGGGAGCTTCAAGGACCGGGGGATGGCGGTCGCCGTGGCGAAGGCTGTCGAGGCCGGCGCCGTCGGGATCGTGTGCGCCTCGACCGGGAACACCGCCGCGTCGGCCGCGGCCTACGCCGCCCGGGCAGGGATCACGGCCGTCGTTCTGCATCCCACAGGGGCGATCGCGGCCGCGAAACAGGCACAGTCGCGTGTGGTCGGCGCGCGGGTGCTCGAGATTCGCGGCTCGTTCGACGACGCGCTCCGGAGTTGCCAGCAGCTCGCCGGCAAGAGCTCGTTCGCGCTCGTCAACTCGCTCAATCCGCACCGGATCGAGGGCCAGAAGACCGCCGCGTTCGAGATCGTCGAGGAGCTCGGCCGCGCGCCGGACGTGCTGGCGCTGCCCTACGGCGGCGGCGGCAACACCTGCGCGTACGCGAAGGGCTTCGCCGAGGAGGGCGCGAAGCTTCGCATCGTCTCGTGCCAGGCGGCCGAGCGCGCGGTGACGCTCGCCTCGGCGATCAGGATCGCCGAGCCGGCGCACCACGACGAGGTCACCGAGCTCGTCGACGCAGGCCGCGCTGAGATCGTCACCGTCTCCGACCAGGAGATCACCGACGCGTGGCTCGAGATCGCGAGCCTCGAAGGCGTGTTCTGCGAGCCGTCGTCGGCTGCCGGGTTCGCCGGCCTCTCGCACATCGAGCTCGTTCCGGGCAGCACCGTCGTCTGTGTCCTCACCGGCCACGGCCTGAAAGACACGTGGCGCGGTCGAAGTCCTGACCGCGGCGACCACGGTCGTCGATTCGAACGTCGAGGCGATCCTGGCCGAGGTCGGCGGATGAGCGAGATCGTCGTTCGTGCGCCCGCGACCACGGCCAATCTCGGCCCCGGGTTCGACTGCGCCGCTGCGGCGCTCGACCTCTGGAACGAGCTGCGCGTTGCAGATGCGGACGGGCCGAGCCGCAGGTGACCGTCGAGGGCGAAGGAGCCGAGGAGATCCCGCAGACCGCCGATCACCTCGCGCTGCGCGCGTTTGCACTCGTCGCGCCGGTCGAGGGCCGTCGCTTCCGGTTCGTCAACCGCATCCCGCTCGAGCGTGGTCTCGGCTCGAGCGCCGCGACGATCGCCGCCGGGCTCGTGGCCGGAGCGGCCGCCGCCGGACGCACGCTCTCACCGGACGAGCTGCTCGACCTCGGCCTGCCGCTCGAAGGACACCCCGACAACCTCGCCGCCGCGCTGCGCGGGGGCGTCTGCCTGATCTGGCAAAACGGCGCCGGGCCCCACACCGCGCGCATCGCCGTCGACCTGCCGCTCGCCGCGATCGTCGTCGTCCCGAGCGAGCGAGTGAACACCGCGGCGTCGCGCTCGCCGGCTGCCGGAGACCCTGACCCACGGAGAGGCCGTCGCGGCCGCGGCGCAGGCGGCGCTGCTTGGAGCCGCGGTCGCCGCAGGCGACGCGTCGCTGCTCGCGAGCGCGTTCCACGACACCCTCCACGAGCCCTACCGCGCCGCCGACGCGCCGCTCCTCGGCGAGCTGCGCGGCAACCCGGTCACCGGCACCGCCGGCGTGACGCTCTCGGGCTCCGGCCCGTCGGTCGTCGTCTGGGTCGAGAAGGACGAAGGTCGCCGAGGCGGCCGCCGAGTTGACCGCCCGCCTGCCCGACGCGCGCGTTCTGCCCCTCGCCATCGCCGACCACGGAGCTGAAGCCGCATGAGCATCTACTCGCAACCCACCGACCCGGGCAAGCGCCGCAGCGCGCTCCTCACCGACGGCGTCGACCGCGCGCCCGCGCGCGCGATGCTGAAGGGCGTCGGCTTCACCGACGAGGACCTCGCGAAGCCGCTCGTCGGCGTCGGCACGACCTGGATCGAGACGATGCCGTGCAACCTGAACCAGCGCGTGCTCGCGAAGCACGTGAAGGACGGGATCCGCGCGGCCGGCGGCACGCCGATCGAGTTCAACACGATCTCGGTCTCCGACGGCGTCTCGATGGGCACCTCCGGCATGCGCGCCTCGCTGATCTCGCGCGAGGTGATCGCCGACTCGATCGAGCTCGTCGCCGAGGGCCATCTCTTCGACGGCATCGTCTGCCTCGTCGGCTGCGACAAGACGCTCCCCGGCGCCGTGATGGGGCTCGTCCGGCTCGACATCCCGGGCCTCGTCTTCTACAACGGCTCGATCGCGCCGGGCCTCTTCCGCGGCAAGGACGTGACGATCCAGGACGTGTTCGAGGCCGTCGGCAAGCGCGCCGCCGGGAAGATGACCGACGAGGACGTGTACGAGCTCGAGGGCGTCGCGTGCCCCGGCGCCGGCGCGTGCGGCGGCCAGTTCACCGCGAACACGATGGCGATCGTGATCGACTTCCTCGGCATCAGCCCGCGCGCCGCGAGCGGCGTGCCGGCGACGCACGAGAGCAAGCCGAAGGCCGCGGTCGAGGCCGGCCGGATCGTGATGGACCTCGTCCGGTCGAACACGCGGCCCTCCGACATCCTCACCCGCGACGCGTTCGAGAACGCGATCGCCGCGATCGCCGCGACCGGCGGCTCGACGAACGGCGTCCTCCACCTGCTCGCGATCGCCCGCGAGGCAGGCATCCCGCTCGAGCTCGACGACTTCGACACGATCGCGAGCCGCACGCCGATCGTCGCCGACCTGAAGCCGTTCGGCCGCTACGTCGCCACCGACCTGCAAGCGGCGGGCGGCGTGGGGCTCGTCGCGCGCGAGCTCGTCCGCGCCGGCCTCGTCCACGGCGACGCGCCGTCGGTCGACGGCCAGACGCTCGCCGAGTCGGCCGCTGCCGCCGTCGAGACGCCGGGCCAGGAGGTCGTCCTGCCGTTCGAGCACCCGGTCAAGCCGACCGGCGGCCTCGCGATCCTGCGCGGCTCGCTCGCCCCCGAGGGCTCGGTCGTGAAGCTCGTCGGCCGCGAGCGGCTCACGCACCGCGGCCCCGCGCGCGTCTTCGACTCCGAGGAGGAGTGCTTCGCGGCGGTCAAGGCCCGCACGATCGAGCCGGGCGACGTTGTCGTGATCCGCTACGAGGGTCCCGCCGGCGGCCCCGGCATGCGCGAGATGCTGCACGTGACCGCGGCGCTCGTCGGTGAGGGGCTCGGCGACGAGGTCGCGCTGATCACCGACGGTCGCTTCTCGGGCGCGACGCACGGGCTGATGGTCGGCCACATCGCGCCGGAGGCGTTCAAGGGCGGCCCGCTCGCTGCCGTCCGCGACGGCGACGAGATCGTCCTCGACGTCGAGAGCCGCACGCTCGACCTGAACATCCCGGCGGAGGAGATCGCAAGCCGCCTCGCCGCGTGGACGCCGCCGAAGCCGCGCTACACCTCAGGCGTCTTCGCCAAGTACGCGGCCCACGTCAGCTCCGCCTCCGAAGGCGCGGTGATGTCGTGAACCTACTGGCCCTGCAACAGCTTGCGAATGGAGCGCGTCGCCTGCCCGATTCGCTGCTCGTTCTCGACGAGGGCAAAACGGACGTGGCCGTCGCCACCCTCGCCGAACCCGATGCCGGGCGAGACCGCCACCTCGGCCTCGCGGGCCAGCTTGAGCGCGCAGTCGAGGGACGAGAGCCCGGCCAGCTGCTCGGGGATCGGGGCCCAGACGAACATCGTCCCCTGCGGGGGCTCGACTTCCCAGCCGGCGCGCGCGAGGCCGCTGATCAGCGCATCGCGCCTGCTCTCGTAGATGTCGCAGACCTCGTCGGGGTAGTCGGCGGCTTCGCGCAGAGCCACGATCGACGCGATCTGGATCGGCTGGAACGTGCCGTAGTCGAGGTAGGACTTGAGCTTCGCGAGCGCAGCGACGACATCGGGGCGGCCGAGCGTGAAGCCGACGCGCCAGCCGGCCATCGAGAAGGACTTCGTCAGGCTGTAGAGCTCGACGGCGCAGTCGAGGGCGCCTTCCGCGGCGAGAACGGACGGCGGCTTGTGGCCGTCGAAGGCGATGTCCGCGTAGGCGAAGTCGTGCACGAGCACGAACTCGCGCTCGCGGGCGAGATCGACGAGCCGCTGCATGAGCTCGGGCGTCGCGACGACGGTCGTCGGGTTGTGCGGGAACGAGACGATCACCGCGCGCGGCGCCGGCTCGGCGGCGTGAACGGCCTCCTCGATCGCGCCGTAGACGTCGCTGCCGTCGAAGCGCGCGTGGATGACGGCGCCGCCGGCGAGCCGCGGCGCGACGAGATGGATCGGGTAGCTGGGCGTCGGGACGACCGCGGTGTCGCCCGCGTCGAGCAGCACCCACATCAGGTGCGACAGCCCTTCCTTGGCGCCGATCGTGCTGACCACGTGCTGGTTGGGGTCGAGCGTGACGCCGAAGTGGCTCTCGTAGCGCTCGCAGACGGCTGCCCGCAGGTTCGGCAGCCCGCGGCTCGCCGAGTAGCGGTGGTTGATCGGCCGGGCCGCCGCCTCACAGAGCTTCTCGACCGCAATGGCGGGCGATGCGATGTCGGGGTTGCCGAACCCGAGGTCGATGACGTCGCGTCCGTCCTGCCGCAACTCGCGCTTCAGCGCATCGACCGTCGCGAAGACATAAGGGGGAAGCTCGTGAATGCGCCGGAATTCCACGTCCATGAGTGTAGGGAGAGCCGCGATGTCGGTTGAGGTTCTCCGTTGCCGCATCTGCGGGACCGACCATCCGGCGGTCGCAAATGGCGTGTGCAGCCACTGCTTCGGGCCGCTCGAGCCCGTCTACGACTGGGACGCCGTCGCCAAGCTCGCCACCCGCGAGCGGATCGAGGCCGGCCCGGCGTCGCTCTGGCGCTACAGCATGCTGCTCCCCGCCGATCCGCCGGAGGACAGCGCGAGCGGTCCGGGTTGGACGCCGCTCGTGCCGGCGCCCCGGTTCGCGAGCGCCGTGGGTGTCGGCGAGGTGTTCCTCAAGCTCGACCTCTCGAACCCGACGCACTCGTTCAAGGACCGCGTCGTCGCCGTGGCGGCTGCGAAGGCGAGGGAGTTCGGTCTCGAGACGCTCTCGGCGACGTCCACCGGCAACCTCGCGAACGCGGTCGCGGCGCGCGCAGCCGCGACGGGAATCCAGGCAGTGATCTTCTGCCCGGCAGGGCTCGAGCCGGAGAAGTTCCAGGCGACGACGGTCTACGGCGCCACCGTCTACGGCGTCCGCGGCAGCTACGACGACTGCTCGCAGGCTCGTCAGCGAGCTCGCGGGCGAGGTCGAGTGGGGGATCGTCAACGTCAATCTCCGCGCCTACTACTCGGAGGGATCGAAGACGCTTGCGTTCGAGATCTCCGAGCAGCTCGGCTGGGAGACGCCCGACGCCGTCGTGATGCCGATCGGGTCGGGAGCGATGTACACCAAGGTCTGGAAGGGCTTCAACCAGTTCCGGCAGCTCGAGCTCGTGGGTGGGTCGCTGCCGAAGATGTTCGGCGGGCAGGCAGCCGGCTGCAATCCGGTCGCGAGCGCGTTCGCCGAGAACCGGCGCGTCACGCCGGTTCGCCCGGAGTCCGTCGTCTCGTCGATCGCGATCGGCAACCCTGCCGACGGTGACCTCGCGAGCGCGATCGCCGGCGAGTCGGGCGGCGGGATCTTCACCGTTCCCGAGGACGAGGTCGGCGCGAACATCTCGCTGCTCGCCGAGACCGCCGGAATCTTCGGTGAGGGCGCGACGGGCGTCGCGGTCGGTGCGCTCCGCGAGGCCGTCGCGCGCGGGGAGCTCGGCCCCGAGGATCGCGTCGTCGTGCTCGTCACCGGCACCGGCCTGAAGACGCCGCAGGTGAGCAAGAGCTCGGGCCGGATCGTCGAGATCGACCCCGACGTCGACGCGCTGCTCGACGAGCTCGGAGTGACCGCATGATGGATCCGCTGGAGGAGTCCAGGGCGCAGATCACGGCGACCGACCGCGAGCTGCTCGCGGCGCTCAACCGCCGAGTCGAGATCGTCCGCCGGTTGCACGACTACAAGCTGCGCGAAGGGATTCCGCTGCGAGACCCCGGCCGCGAGGAGGCGCTGATCGCGGCGCTCCAGGGCGCGAACGGCGGTCCGCTCTCGGCCGACGCTGTCGCGCGCTTCTTCCACTTCGTGCTCGAGCTGACGCGCGACGAGATTCATGGCGGCTAGGGGTAAGGTCGCCTGCCTGCCCGGCGACGGGATCGGGCCCGAGGTGATGGCGCAGGCCGTGCGGGTGCTCGATGCACTCGGGCTCGACCACTCCGAGCATTCCTTCGGTGGCGCGGCGATCGACGCGACCGGTGACCCGCTTCCGCCCGAGACGCTCGCCGCCTGCCGCGAGGCCGACGCGGTGCTGCTCGGTGCGGTCGGCGGCCCGAAGTGGGACGGCGGGACCGTGCGCCCGGAGCAGGGCTTGATCGACCTGCGGAAGGAGCTCGGCGTCTACGCGAACCTGCGTCCCGCAGTCGGCAAGGGCGTCGACCTGCTGATCGTCCGCGAGCTCGTCGGCGGCCTCTACTACGGCGCGCGCGGCATTCGTCCCGACGGCGTCGTCTTCGACACCTGCGAGTACCACCCGAGCCAGGTCGAGCGCGTCGCGCGCCGCGCCTTCGAGCTCGCCCGCACGCGCGGCCGCAGGCTGCTCTCGGTCGACAAGGCGAACGTGCTCGAGACCTCGCGCATGTGGCGCCGCGTCGTCAGTGCCCTCTCCTCGGACTACCCCGACGTCGAGCTGCGCCACGGGCTCGTCGATTCGGTCGCGATGCAGCTCGTGACGCAGCCCGAGACCTTCGACACGCTCGTGATGGAGAACACCTTCGGCGACATCCTCTCCGACGTCGCCGCCGGCTCGACCGGAGGGCTCGGACTCGCGGCCTCTGCGAGCATCGGCGACGGTGGCCCGGGGATCTTCGAGCCGGTGCACGGCTCGGCGCCCGACATCGCAGGCACCGGCGCCGCGAACCCGACTGCGATGCTGCGCTCGCTCGCGATGGCGCTCGAACACTCGCTCGACGCGCCCGAAGCGGGTCACCGGCTCAGGGAGGCCGTCGATGCCGCGCTCGTCTCGTCCCCGACCCCCGACGTCGGCGGACGCGCAACGACCACGGAGCTCGGAGACGCCGTCCTCGCCTCGCTCCAGGTTGCGGTCGGATGACCCTCGTCGGCTATCCGGGCCCGGCCGGCTCGCACAGCGCTGCCGCGAGCCTCCTCCTGGCGCCGGCGGGATCGACCACCGAGCCGCTTGCGAGCTTCATCGCGGTCGTCGAGGCGACGGTCGCGTCCGAGGTCGCTCTCGGCGTGCTGCCGATCGAGAACTCGCTCCACGGCGCGGTGGCCGAAACGCACGACCTGCTCTACGAGGCGCCGCTGACGATCGTCTCCGAGGTGACGCTGCCGATCGTCCACTGCCTGCTCGCGCAGGACTCCGATCCAGGTGGACGAGATCAGGACGCTTCGCTCCTACCACGCTGCGTTCGACCAGTGCCGCGACCTCGTCCACACTCTCGGCGCCGCCTGCCTGCCGTCGGCGACGACCGCCGACGCCGCGCGCGAGGTGGCCGAGTCCGACGACCCGACGGAGGCGGCGATCGCCAGCGAGGAGGCCGCGGCGCGCTTCGGCCTGCACGTGATCGCGCGCGACGTCGGCGACCACGAGTCGTTCACGCGCTTCGTCGGGATCGCCCCGTACACGCGCATCGAGCGCGGGCCGCGCTGGCGCACCGCGCTCTCGTTCGTCACCGACCACCGGCCGGGGTCGCTCTACCACGCCCTCGGGCCGTTCGCGCGGCACGGGCTGAACCTGGTTCAGCTCGTCTCGCGGCCGATCCCGCACTCGACGTTCCGCTACCGCTTCGACATGGTGCTCGACGGCCACCCGCTCGACCCGGAGATCAGGACGGCGCTCACCGAGATGCAGGAGTGGACGCGCGAGGTGCGCATCTTCGGGAGCTACGAGGCGACCGGGAGCGAGATTTGAGCACGCTGTTCGAGAAGATCTGGGAGGCGCATGTCGTCGAGGAGAAGCCCGGTGAGCCGGCGCTGCTCTACATCGACCTCCACCTCGTCCACGAGGTGACGAGCGCGCAGGCGTTCGAGGGCCTTCGGCTCGCCGGCCGGGGCGTGCGGCGGCCCGACCTGACGATCGCGACGATGGATCACAACGTCCCGACCGAGCCCGGCCCGATCCGTGACGAGGTCGCGAAGGCGCAGCTCGATGCCCTGGCGGCCAACTGCGAAGAGTTCGGCGTGCCGCTGAACGCGACCGGCTCGGGACGCGAGGGGATCGTCCACGTGATGGGCCCGGAGCTCGGGCTGACGCAGCCGGGGATGACGATCGTCTGCGGCGACTCGCATACCTCCACGCACGGCGCGTTCGGCGCGCTGGCGTTCGGGATCGGCACCTCCGAGGTCGAGCACGTGCTCGCGACCCAGACGCTCCCGCAGACGCGGCCGATGACGATGCTCGTGCGGTTCGTCGGCGACCTGCCGTTCGGCGTCACCGCGAAGGACATGGTGCTCGGTGCGATCGGCCGGATCGGTGTCGCGGGCGGCGCCGGCTACGCGATCGAGTACGCGGGCGCCGCGATCGACGCGCTCTCGATGGAAGGCCGGATGACGATCTGCAACATGTCGATCGAGGCCGGCGCGCGCGCCGGGATGATCGCGCCGGACGACACGACGTTCGCGTACCTGCGCGGCCGCCCGGCTGCGCCTGCGGAGACGCCCGAGGAGTGGCGGGCGCTGCGCTCGGATCCCGGCGCCGAGTTCGACAGGATCGAGGAGATCGACGTGACCGCGCTGCCGCCGCAGGTGACGTGGGGGACGAACCCGGGAATGGTCGCCCCGATCGACGGCCGCGTCCCCGATCCGGGCGAGTTCCGCGACCCGCGCGAGCGCGAGTCGATCGAGCGGGCCCTCCACTACATGGCGCTCGAGCCGGGGACGCCGATCGGCGAGATCGCGATCGACCGCGTCTTCATCGGCTCGTGCACGAACGCCCGGATCGAGGACCTGCGCGCGGCGGCCGCGGTCGTCGACGGCAAGCGCGTCGCGGACAGCGTGCGCGCGATGGTCGTTCCCGGCTCGGCGAAGGTGAAGCGCGAGGCCGAGGCGGAGGGGCTCGACCGCGTGTTCACGCAGGCGGGCTTCGAATGGCGGCAGGCCGGGTGCTCGATGTGCCTCGGCATGAACCCGGACATCCTCGCGCCGGGCGAGCGCTGCGCCTCGACGTCGAACCGGAACTTCGAGGGCCGTCAGGGCGCGGGCGGGAGGACGCACCTCGTGTCGCCCGCGATGGCCGCCGCCGCCGCGCTCGCCGGGCACTTCGTCGACGTGAGGGATCTCGCGATGAGAGAGCTCCGCACGGTAACCGGGCGCGTAGCGGTGCTCGACCGCCCCGACGTCGACACCGACCAGATCATCCCGAAGCAGTTCCTCAAGCGGATCGAGCGCTCGGGCTACGGCGAGTTCCTGTTCTTCGACTGGATGAAGGATCCGGACTTCGAGCTGCACCGGCCCGAGTACGAGGGTGCGCAGATCCTGATCGCAGGGCGCAACTTCGCCTGTGGGTCGTCGCGCGAGCACGCGGCGTGGGCGCTCGAGGACTACGGCTTCCGCGTCGTGCTCGCGCCCTCGTACTCGGACATCTTCCGCTCGAACGCGGTGAAGACCGGCCTCGCGCCGATCGAGATTCCGGAGGACGACCTCGCGCACGTACGGGCGGCCGTCGGCAGGAACAACGAGCTGACCGTCGACCTGGAGAAGCTCGAGATCGCACACCCGGACGGCCTCAGGCTCGCGTTCGCTCTCGATCCGTACGTGCAGGAGACGCTGCTGCACGGCCTCGACGACGTCGCACGGACGATGAAGCGCGAAGCCGCGATCGCGGCCTATGAGGCCGCCCGCACGCCGCGCTTCGACACGCGCGCGCTCGGGTAATCGCCGCCTTCCGGGTCGAGACCGGCCAGGAACTTTCGCAGGACGCCGTCGAGGGCGTGCCGTTCAGCGGGTGTGAGTGCCCGCAGGAGGCGTTCCTCATTCGCGACGTGTGCGACGACGGCCTTGTCGACCGTGGACTTTCCGCGGCGGGTGAGCCGGACGAGTGTGCCTCGCCGGTCGGAGGGATCGGGCCGCCGCTCGACGAGGCCGGCTTCGACGAGGCGGTCGAGCCGCTTCGTCATCCCGCCTGACGAGAGCAGCGTCGCCCGCATCAGCTCGGTGGGGTTGAGCTCGAACGGAGCGCCGGCCCGGCGCAGCGCCGCGAGAAGGTCGAACCAACCCGAGTGGAGGTTGTGCGCGCCGAGTTGCTCGGCCAGCGCGGCGTCCGCGAGCGCGGCCGCGCGGAAGAGCCGGCCCAGCACGCCGAGCGGCTCGACGTTCAGATCGGGACGCTCCCGGCGCCACTCGGCCAGGATCCGGTCGACGTGGTCGGAAGGCTGACGGGACATGTTTCGATGATAGCGCGCTAGAGAGAAACTTTCTAGTAAGATACACGCTAGAAAGCGAAACAGAAGGAGAAGGTCGAACATGAGGGCGATCCGGCTTCACGCCGCAGGCATCGAAGGGCTCGAGTTGGACGAAGTCGCGACACCGCAATTGCAGGAGGGAGAGGCACTCGTGCGAGTTCACGCGGCGGCGATCACCCGCGACGAGCTCGACTGGCCGACGGATCGTCTGCCGGCGATCCCGTCCTACGAGCTCTCGGGCGTCGTGGTCGCCGTCGCTCCGGGTGTCGACGGAGTCGCGACCGGCGACGAGGTCTACGCGCTCACGCCGTTCGACCGCGACGGCGTCGCGGCGGACTTCGCCGCCGTCCCGGCGGAGCTGCTCGCTCCGAAGCCGAAGACTCTCGATCACGTGCGGAGCGCCGCGGTGCCGCTCCCCGCGCTGAGCGCCTGGCAAGCATTGTTCGACCATGGACGGCTGGAGGCGGGGCAGCGGGTGCTGATCACGGGAGCGACGGGCGGCGTCGGCCACTTCGCCGTGCAACTTGCGCGGCAACGGGGTGCGCACGTGATGGCCGCGGTGTCGTCCGCCAACGCGGATCGTGCTCGCGCCCTCGGCGCGCAGGATGTCCTCGATCAGGCCAGCATTCGCTTCGAATCTCTTGGCCCGGTCGACCTCGTCTTCGACACCGCCGGCGGCGAGCTTCTCGGGGCGGCAGCGGCCGCGGGATGCCGGATCGTCTCGATCGCCGAAGAGCCGCCCGCCGGGAGCGGCACCTACTTCGTGGTCGAGCCGAATCGCGGGCAACTCGTCGAGCTCGCCCGCCTCGCCGACGCAGGGGAGCTTCAGCCCGAGATCGACTCCGTGTTCTCGCTCGCCGACGCTCGCGCGGCGTTCGAAAAGAGCATGGCGAGGGGCAAACATGGCAAGGTCGTCCTGCGTGTCTCCGACTAGCCAGGCGACCAAGGCCGCCGCGTTTGCGGCGCTGCATGCCGGCGAGCCTTTCGTGATCCCGAATCCGTGGGATGCGGGCTCCGCCCGCGTGTTCGCCGCGCTCGGGTTCAAGGCGCTCGCAACGACGAGCTCCGGGTTTGCCTTCACGCTCGGACGGCTCGACGGCCGCGTGACGCTCGACGAGGTCGTCGACCACGTTGCGGCGCTCGATGCGGCGACCAACCTGCCGGTGGCCGTCGATCTCGAGAACGGGTACGGTGCCGCGCCCGCGAGCTGTGCGCTCGCGATCGAGCGCGTCGCCGAGGCCGGCGCAGTCGGTGGCTCGATCGAGGACTTCGATCCCGACGGTCACCTCTATGACCTGCCTCACGCGGTCGAGCGGATCGCCGCCGCGGCCGAGGCCGCTCGCAGCCTTGGCTTTCCGTTCACGCTCACGGCGCGGGCCGAAAACCACATTCGCGGCAACCCCGATCTGAACGACACGATCGCGCGGCTTCAGGCGTTCGAGCAGGCCGGGGCGGACGTGCTCTACGCCCCCGGGCTGCGAAGCAGCGAGGAGATACGGGCTGTGTGCCAGGCCGTCGCGAAGCCCGTGAACGTGCTCGCGCTGCCCGGTTTGACGCTCGGAGAGATCGTCGCGGCGGGCGCCCAGAGAGTGAGCGTCGGTGGTGGGCTGACCTGGGTCGCCGTCAGGGCGATGGCGGATGCGGCAATCGCAATCCGCGATTCGGGAGATCTCTCCGCGCTCGGGGCACGGCTTCCGCTCGACGAGTGGTTCGCCGGATAGCCCGGCACCCGTCTTCAGGCGGCGAGCGCGAGCTCACGGCGAACCGATGCGATTTCGCTCGTCCGGTTGGCAAGCAGCGCCGCCCGGAGGCGTCCTTCGCGGTCGAGGTAACGGGCCGCGAAGCTGTCGCCGCCGCCGTCGAGCTCGACCTGCTCCGCGCCGAAAGGATCGCCGACGAGCTGGAGCCGCAGCCCGAACTGGTCCGACCAGACGTAGGACTGGTCGAGATAGGGCCGCTCCTCGCCGAGGATCGCGTATGCCGCGGCGGCCGCCTGTCCGGAGGCGGCAGTCCAGTGGCCCGAGCCGGTGACGTCGCCGCAGGCGTACACCCCGGCGAGCTGGGTCCTTCCGCACTGGTCGGCCCGGAGCTCGGGGAGGAGGTCTCGCACCGGCTCGACGCCGACGGCCCAGAGCAGGACGTCGTGCTCCGGAATCTCGGTCGAGCCGAGTCGTACGTCGACGCCGTGGCTGCGATACCGGTCGGCGAGCAGTTCGCCGACGTCGCTGTCCGAGCAGGCGCTCGAAGGGAATGGAAGCCGCCTCGACGAGCGTCACCTCGGCTCCCAGCGAGAGTGCGGTCGACGCGACTTCGGTGCCCACGAAGCCGCCGCCCATCACCGCGAGACGCACGCCCGGGCCGAGCCGCCCACGGAGCAGGAGCGCGTCCTCGAGCGTGCGCAGGCCGCCGGGCCGGCGCAGCCGTGCACCGGTTGCGAGCACGAGGTGGTTCCAGGCGATCTCGTCGGTTCCGACGAGCGCAGTACGCCGCGCCGGGTCGAAGCTGTGAACGCGAGTGCCCACTCGGAGGTCGACGCCGAGATCGTCCCAGTGCGATTCCGGGCGGAGCGAGATGTCGTCGCGGGTGCCGGCGAGGAGCTGCTTCGAGAGCGCCGGCCGCTCGTACGGCGCAACCGGTTCGTCTCCAACGAGCAGGATGCGGCCGCCGAAGCCCTCTTCGCGCAGCGTCTCTGCGCAGCGGGCGCCGGCCAGCCCGGCGCCCGCGATGAGGACGGTCTCGGTCATGCCGCCTCCTCGAGCTCGACTTCGATTGCGCCCATGGGGCACTCGTTCGCAGCTTCGAGCGCGGCAGGATCGCCGTAGCCATCGATTCGAATCACGGCTTTCCCCCCCTCGAGCGCGAACGCTCGAGGGGCGAGTTGGACGCACGTGCCAAAGCCGCTGCAGAGGCTCTTGTCGATCGTGATGCGGTAGCTCATGGTGTTGCTCCTTTCGGGATGGGGCGGGTTGTGAGACCCCGCCAGACGGTTGCGGCGGCGACCGAGCCGGTCGCGCCGAGGTAGAGGGCGAACGTCCAGGGCCGCGTGGCGTCTGTGCCGGCCATGAGGCCGTGTGCCGTGGCGCCGGCGAAGATCGCGTAGGTGGCCCAGTGCAGCCGGCGCCAGTTGCGCTGGCCGATGCGATGGCGCAGCGCGAACGAGGCGTAGACGATCACCATCAGCTCGGCTGCAAGCACCCCGAGCGTGACGGCGAGCGGCCGGTACGTGGACGCGAACGGGACGATGAGCGCCCAGACCGGCGTGTGCACCGTCTGGTCGAGCGTGAGCGACACGCCGTGAACGGCGAGCGCGCCCAGTCCCAGGAGCGCGAGCGTCCTGTGCGTGTCGGTCTGCGCTGCCGGTCGCACGCGCTTGCCGAACGGCCGCGATTTGACCGCGAGCCCGGCGAGCACCGACAAGGTGAGCAGCACGTAGGCGGTGATTCCGCTCGAGCGGGCGAGCAGCCAGAAGGTCGGGTCGTGCTTCATGAGAGCCCACCTCCGACGACCGTGCGTCCGTCTGCGGTGACCAGAACGTGCGGCGCTTCGACCGAGCCGCTCAGGAACGCGACCTTGGCGAGGACTTCGGCTTCGACGGCCGTGGGAGCGACGACCGTTGCGCGGAGAACTTCGGAGTCCGCGGGTAGGCCGGTGGCGGGGTCGATCAGATGATGCTGCTCGACCCCGCCGCGATTCCAGCGGCGACGGTCGCGGCCCGAGGTGGCGAGCGCGCCGCGTGTGAGCTCGACGGTCATGTCGGCGCCGTCGATTCCGACCGGCCATGCCCCGCCCGAGACGGCGAGGTCGCCGCCCGCGTTGACGAGGCATGGGCCGGCCGGGGCGAGTATGGCGACGGCCCTGTCGACGGCGTATCCCTTCGCGATGCCGCCGAGGTCGAGTCTGACGCCCGCTTCGAGGCGGATCGTGTCGCCGTCGATCGTGACCGCGCCGCCGCCGCGAGGGCCGGACGCCGGTGCAGGCCCGCCGTCTTCGACGAGCTCGAACGACCTGTCGTAACCGGCGGCGACGACTGCGTCGTGCAAGGTCGGGTCGAAGAGCCCGCCTGTCCGCTCGCGCGCCGCGAGTGCGAGCTCGGTGACGGCGACGAGATCTGGCCCCGCCACGAGCTCGCCGGCACTGTTCAGCCGCGAGAGCTCGGACTCGGGACGGAAGCGCGAGAGCAGCGCTTCCAGCCTCTCGAACTCGGCCTCGACGGCCGCGAAGCGCTCGCCGGGCTCGCCGTCGAGCAGGAGCTCGACATCGGTGCCCATTGCGTGGAACGAATGCCGGCGGATCATGACGTCCTCGTGATCGTCAGCGGCGGGAGTGTCACGACCCGAACCGCAGGTGAGGGCGCGGCCGACACGAGGGTTCGCTTCGCAGCGGCACGCTGGGCGAGGATCTGGTTCACGAGCGACGTTTCGCGTCGCAGCGCCTGCTGGCGCAGCGCGATCATCTGGAGCTGCGGGTTCGGCGAGGCCGTGACCCACGGCCTCGCCGAGATTGCGGCCCACACGAGGAAGAACGCGAAGATTGCGACGGCGGTCGCGTAGAGGCGGCCGACGTGGTTAGTCATCGAAGCCGCCCCCTCCTTCGCCTTCGCCTCCGCCGGCGCGGTGCTTGTGGATGATGATCGGGGCCGGGCGGACGTAGACGGTGCGCTGTGCCCGGACCGGGGTAGCTGGGCTGGCAGACGACTTCGCGAGCGCCTTCTTGAGCGATCGTTCCGCCGCGGTCAGCCTTTTCTGCTGCGCGAGGATCTGTGCCTGGTTCGCCGATCGAGCGGCGGCACCGAGATGCGCCGTCCTGCTCGCTGCAAACAAGCCGAGCATGACGGCGATCCCGAGCACCACCGCGATCACGAATGTGTGTGTCTTGTTCATGTCTCCGACGGTACGGAGACGCCGGAAAAGGGCGCGCGAGGCGTCGGCAAAGCTTCGGAAAGCTTTGGTAAGGAGTCGGGAAACCACGTAGTACCCCGGCTTTCCCGCGTGCGACGATGCAGGCGTGAAGATCTTGCTCGTCGAGGACGAGGATTCGATTGCCGAGCCGCTGACGGAGGGCTTGCGGCGTGAAGGATTCGAGGTCGAACGCGTCGCGACCGGCGCCGCGGCTCTCGAGGCCGCTCCGGCCGACTGCGTGCTGCTCGACCTCCGGCTCCCCGACACCGACGGATACGCCGTTTGCCGCTCGCTTCGCGAGCGCTCCTACGTGCCGATCATCATGGTCACCGCCAAGGGCGAGGAGGTCGATCGGGTGATCGGTCTCGAGCTCGGCGCCGACGACTACGTCGTCAAGCCATTCGGGCTTCGCGAGCTGATCGCCCGCATCCACGCCGTCACCCGCCGGGCGGCTCCCCGGCCGTCGACCGGCCCGCTCGTCGTCGGGCCGCTCGAGGTCGACGAGCGCAGCCGCCAGGCACGGCTGGCCGGCAGCGACATCGAACTGACGGAGCGCGAGTTCGACGTGCTCGTGATGCTGGCCGCCGATCCCGGTGCGGTCGTGAGCCGCGCCCAGCTGCTCGAGCGGATCTGGGGCGTCACCTGGTACGGCCAGACCAAGACGATCGACGTGCACGTGGCATCGCTTCGGCGCAAGCTCGGAGACCCGCACTGGATCGACACGGTGCGTGGCGTCGGCTTCCGCCTTCACGAGCCGTGAGACGCCGCCTCCTCGTCAGCTACCTGTCCCTCGCGATCGTCGCGCTCGTGCTGCTCGAGGTACCGCTCGGGATCACCTACGCGCGCAGCCAGCGGGGTGACGCGCTGACCAGGCTCGAGCACGACGCCGCGAACGTCGGGTCCTTCGCACGGGATGCCGTCCAGGGCGGCTCGACCGAGCGGTTGCGGACGTACGCGCACAACTACGAGGAGGAGGTCGACACCCAGATCGTCATCGTCGACCGCAAGGGCAACGTGCTCGCCGATCCGTCGGAGCATCTCCCGACGGCACTCGGCTCGCGACCCGAGATCGCCAAGGCCCTGGCGGGCCACGCGTCGAGTGGAACGTCGGGCAAGTCGCTGTACGCCGCGGCACCGGTCGTCGTGAACCGGACGGTCTACGGGGCCGTACGGGTTTCGGCGCCTGTTTCGGCCGTGAACGCCAAGATCTGGAGTTACCTGCTGCGGCTGCTCGCGATCGCAGCGGGGGTGATCGGGTTGGTCGCGCTGGTCGGCTGGTTACTGGCGCGGTCGGTCGCGAACCCGTTGCGCGCCGTCGAAGAGGCCGCCGATCGCGCCGGGCACGGTGACCTCGCGTCGAGAGCCCCGGAGAGCGCCGGGCCACCAGAGGTGCGCGCGCTCGCACGCTCCTTCAACGACATGGTGAGCCGGCTCGAGCTTCTCCTCCACGCGCAAGAGGAGTTCGTCGCCGACGCCTCGCACCAGCTGCGCACACCGCTGACGGCGCTGCGCCTTCGTCTGGAGAACGGTGACCAGGGAGGTGCGCTGACCGAAGCGGAGCGGCTCTCGCGTCTCGTCGACGGTCTGCTCGCGCTTTCCCGCGCCGAGGCGTCCGCGGCAGAGCGCGTGGACCTCGCCGAGGCCGTCGCCGACAGGCTCGACGCGTGGCAGCCCGTTGCGTCCCAGCAGAGCGTCCGGCTCACGGCGGACGTGCGCGGCTCCGTTCTCGTCGGCCCGGACCGGCTGAGCCAGGTGCTCGACAACCTGCTCGCGAACGCGATCGCCGTTGCCCCGTCCGGGTCGGCGGTGACCGTGACCGGAGACGCCGTCCTCGCTGCACGTGCGCGACAGCGGGCCCGGCATGAGCGAGGAGGACCGGCAGCGTGCCTTCGACCGGTTCTGGTCGAAGGGAGGCGGCTCGGGCCTCGGCCTGCCGATCGCCAAGCGTCTCGTGGCAGTCGATGGGGGCACCGTCGAGCTTCACGCGGGCGCAGACGGCGGCCTCGACGTCGAGCTGCGTCTTCGCGCCTAAAACGCCTGCTTACAGGCTCCAAACGCGCCGCCGCTACCGTGGCCGCCGGTGCGAGGTGTCTCTGCGAAGCTGGCAATCCCGGGCGGGCGCCTTGCCGGCGCGCTGCTCGCGCTTGCTCTCGCCGGCTCGCTCGCGGCCGGGGCGCCCGCGCAGACCGCGCCGACGGGTATCGACGTCTCCCACTGGCAGGGCCAGATCGACTGGCTCCGGGTCGGAGCGGCCGGGACGAACTTCGCGTTCATGAAAGCGACCGAGGGAACGACGTTCACCGACGTGACGTATCCGCTGAACCGCGAAGGAGCCGGCTCGGTCGGAATGCGCATCGGCGCCTACCACTTCGCACGTCCGGCCGGGGCTTCGGATGCGCCGGTCGCCGCGAGCGCGATCGCACAGGCCGACGCCTTCGTCGCGTACGCCCAGCCCGCGGCGGGTGACCTGCTGCCGGCGCTCGATCTCGAGTCGGCAGGGGGCCTCTCGGTGACGCGGCTGACTGCGTGGACGCAGGTGTGGCTCGACGAAGTCGCCGCGCGTCTCGGCGTCAGGCCGATCGTCTACGCCTCGCCCGCCTTCTGGAAGAAGTATCTCGGCGACACGCCGGTGTTCGCGTCCGCGGGCAATCCGCTCTGGATCGCGCACTGGACGGCCGCGGCGCTGCCGATCCTGCCCGGAGGAGGCTGGGGAGGGGCCGGCTGGATGTTCTGGCAATGGAGCGACTGCCGGCACGTGGCCGGCATCTCGCACTGCGTCGACGGCGACCGCTTCAACGGGACGAACCTTGCAGCCGCGGTGATTTCCCCGTACCCGACCGGGACGCCGGTCTCCAGCGTGCGACCGACGGTCGTCGGGACGCCGCAGGCCGGGAAGCTCCTCGCGGCCGTGCCCGGGAGCTGGGGCGGCGGCAAGCCCGCCTCGTTCATCTACCAGTGGCAGCGGTGCGGCGCTGCCGGCGCGAGCTGCCTGCCGATCGTCGGTGCGACCGGAGAGACCTACACGCCGGCCGCCACGGACGTCGGCCGCACGCTGCTCGCCACGGTGACTGCCCAGACGCCTGGCGGGGCAGCGTCGACCAGCTCGCTGCCGACGCTGACAGTCGCGAGCTCGGCGACGCCGACGCCGACCCCGACGCCGACGACCGTCGCGGCCCCGAGTGCAGTCAAGCTTCCGACGATCACAGGAACGCCGCAGGTCGGCCAGGTTCTCACGGCCCAACCCGGCACCTGGAAGGGCTCGCCGACCGCGTTTGCCTACCAATGGCGGCGTTGTGACGCAGCAGGGGTCACGTGCGCAGCGATCACCGGTGCGGGCACCACGACCTACACCGTCACGCCGGGCGACATCGGAGCGCTGCTCTCGCTGGTGGTGACGGCGACCGGCAAGGGCGGGTCACGATCGGCCATCTCGTCAGCGACCGCGCTCGTCACAGCCGTGCCGCTCCCGGTGCCCGTCGTCGGCTCTGCCACCGCGGATCCGACGCAGGCGGGAGCCGTGTCCGCCGTCGACGGCAGCGCCACGGCAGGCTGGCAGCCCGGCGCGTTCACCCAGAGCGCGACGGTCACGCTCGCGCCTTCTGCGAGCCGGCTGGCGCTCCCTGGTACCTCGCTTTCGCTCGGCGTCAGCGTGCCCTCGCCGATCCCCTGGCCGATCGACGTCCAGTACGCAGCCGCAGCTCCCGACGCGGTGCCCGGGTTCCTTCCGGGTGCCGGCACCTGGCAAGCCGTGTCCGAGCTCGCGACTCCGACGCTTCCGGAAGGCCAGAACACGGGCGCTTACCGCGACACCGCAGGCGCTCTTCACTTCCTCACGCGCAGTCCGGGCCGCATCGCGTTGTTCGCGCCGGGGAAGTGGGGCGATCCCCGCTTCGTCTCGTCTCACGCGCCCAACCTGGCGCTCGTCAACGACTTCACCGTCACGCGGCGCGCTGACGGCTCGGCCCTCATTCGCGGCCGGGTCACGCTCGACACTCAGGGCCACCTCTACGTGAGCCTGCGCACGCCGCACGGCCAGGCGCTGCTCCCTCAGCAGGGAAGCCGTGTCGGCTGGTGGCTGCAAGGCCTGCCGACGAGGACGATCCAGACTCTCCAGCTACGGCCGGGCGCCTTCCCGATCCGGCTCACGGTCCCGGCCGGGCAGATCGCCGCGACCGGCCAGTACGCCCTGCGGCTGGCCGCGATCGACCCCTACGGCCGCCGAGCGCACCTCCTGGTCGCGATCCCGCAACTCGGCGCGACTCGCTGAGCGAGCTATTCGCCGGTGATGTCGCCGCGGAGCACGATGAGATACGCCGCGAAGAGCGGAGGCAGCGCGTACGCGGCGGTCAGCCAGGTCGCACGAACCACCGGCGCCCAGTCGACCGGGACGCGCAAGAAGCCCTGCCACGCCTGAAACTGTGTCGTCAGCAGGTACGGCTGCACACCGCCGAGGCCCGGCAGGATCCCGATCAGCTGCATCAGCAGGGCGAACATCAGCGTTCCCACGACGGCCGCCGCGCTGTTGCGCGTGAGCGCCGACAGGAACAGGCCGAAGCACGCGATCGCGAGGAGCGGCATCACGTAGACCCCGAAGCTCGCCGCGACGAGGCCGAGCGCCTTCGGCGCAGCGACGCGTGTTCCCGACAGGTCGACCAGCGGGTTGAATCCCGACTTGATCGTCCCGGCGACGAGTGCGATGACGCCCATCGCGAGCGAGAGCCGCAATCGCGTAGGTGAAAGCCGCCATCGCCTTCCCGGCGAAGATCTGGCCGCGGTCGAGCGAGCGCGTGAAGATCGTCTTCATCGTTCCGTTGTGGTGCTCCGACGCGATGATGTCGCCCGCGACGAGGGCGGCGATCAGGGGGAACAGCCAGATCGAGCCGAACAGCAGCAAGACGAGGGGGATCGCGAGACCCGACTCGCGCACGTACCGGCCGAACGCGACGTCGTTCGGCTGGCCTTTCTGAAGGCTGAGCGCGACGACGAAGATGAGCGGGACGACCATCGCGGCTCCGATTCCGAGGTACGTGCGCTTTTGCGAGAGCAGCTTGCGCAGTTCCCAGCGGTAGACCACGAGCGTCCCGACCATCACGCGACCTCGGCGACGGCGGGCTGCGACTGGGCGGGGTCGCCATCGTCCGCCTCGGTGAGCTCGAGGAACAGCCGCTCGAGCGAGACTCCCTCCGCGACGAGGTTGTAGATCCCGATGTCGGCCTTGCCGAGTGCAATCGAGAGCGCCGCCACCTGGTCCCGGCCTGCGCTGAACACCAGGCCGCCGTTCTCGGACGCGGCCGTCACACCGTGGGCCTCGCAGACGACCATCGCCCGGGCGGTGTCGGTGACGTCCAGCCGGTAGAGGCCCGAGGCGCTCGCGAGCAGGTCGCGCAACGTGCTCTCCCGGATGATCTTCCCGTTGGAGATGATCGCCACGCGGTTGCAGAGCTCCTCGACCTCGCTCATCAGATGGCTCGAGAGAACGACCGTCATGCCGTCGTCGGCGAGGCGTCGGACGAGCGCGCGCATGTCGCGCATCCCGGCCGGGTCGAGACCGGTCGCCGGCTCGTCCAGAAGCAGCAGTTTCGGCTTGCGGAGCAGGGATGCGGCGATCCCGAGCCGCTGGCGCATCCCGTGCGAGTAGCCGCCGACGCGGTCTTTGGCGCGGTCTCGGAGCTCGACGATGTCGAGCACGTTGTCGATCTCGGCTCGCCCGGCGCCGAGCCGGTCGTACGCCGCGAGCAGCTCGAGGTTTTTTCGGCCGGTGAGATAGGGGTAGAACCGCGGGCCCTCGACGAAGCCCGCCACGCCCTCGAGCGCGCGGGCCCCGTCGAGCAGCGGGTCGCGCCCGAACAGCTCGACCGTCCCTGAGCTCGGCCGGATCAGGCCGAGCAGCATTCGCAGCGTCGTCGTCTTTCCGGCGCCGTTGGGCCCCAGGAACCCGTAGACGTCACCGGCCGCAACGGTCAGGTCGACCCCAGCAACCGCGACGATCTCGCCGTAGCGCTTGACGAGACCTCGCGCCTCGACCGGAGCGGAGGTCACGGCCTCAGGGTGCGAGCGCCCGCGCTGCCTGTTCGGCGTCGGACTGGGTGACCGACCCGGCGACGATGTACGAGACGCCGCCCTTGGTGAACTGGACGATCGTTCCGAGCTTCGTCACGAGCTCATGCCCGGTCGAGCCGTTCACCGACACGGCCGGCAGCATGGCGAGCGGGCTCGCCGCGTCTTTCGCGGTGCCGGAAGTAGCAGCGTGTTCCATCACGATGATGGTGCCGAGGCCCTGGCCATACGTGAGCAGCGCTCCTGCGTCGGGGTTCGAGCCGATGAGTCGCACCTCGTTCCGGGGGAGCCCGTTGAGCGAGTCAGGCGCCGCGAGCGTGAACGGCAACGCGGCGGCCACTGCATCCACACCGGTCACCGGCGTCGTCGCGTCCTTGGTGGAACCGCCGCCGGACGGAAGGCTGACCGGAACGATCTTCGCCCCCGGGGGCGGCGAGATGTCCACGTCCGAGGCGGCGACGGGGCCGTAACTGATGTCGGTCGCGGTGAGCGCGAGCACCGGGTTGGAGTCGCCTTTCGCGTAGATCGCCACGTGGAGCGGCACCCCGGTTGTCGCATCCCAGGCGAGCTCGCCTGAGCTGACAAGGCCGCCGTCGGCCTTCGGTGAGACCTTGACGCTGTAGGCCGGCTGCCCTGCGATCGAGTCGGGAACCGGGCCCGTGATGTCGGCCACGCTGCCGAGTTGCGCGATTGCCGTGTCGATTGCGGAGGCCGAGGGCACGGTGTGCTGGCCGGTCGCCGGCGCGCTCGTGTCCGCCGGGAGGGCGAGTTGGTAGGCGGTGTTCGACGATGCGTCGTAGACGCTGATCGTCTTCCCGTCCGAGACGATCTGCGCGTCCCCGGCATCGGACTGCAGCTCGAGCCGCACGTGGCCGTCGTTCGTCAACCAGAGCCGGCCGGACGCGCCGGAGAGAATCGGGGAGCCCAATGCTTGCGCGAGCGACCCGAGGGAGCTCGTGCCGAGGAGGTTGTTGCTGAAGTGGATGCGCGCCGTGATGCCGTCGACGGGAGACGCCGACAGCGCGTCCTGAACCGCCTGTGAGAGAGGCTTGGGCGGAGGCGTCGAGCCGGCACCGCCGAACGCGGTGAGCGCGACGGCAGCTGAAACCCCAAATACGGCGATCGCGCTGATCAGAACGGCGAGACCACGTGACGACAGGCGACGGAAAATGCTCATGCGTACGACCCCCTCGTGTTGCTCGTCTTCGATTCTACCTCGCATGTCTGAGCGTAGCGTGAGAGCGTCGGGTGACCGAGCGTGGATTCCGGCGCCGTCCCGCGGGCGGCGTATGCTCTCTGCGGCCGGAATCGTGGCGGCTCGAGCCGATGCAGACACCGACGTTTCCGATCGCCGACCTGGCCGCTTCCCTGGGCCTCGAGCCACAGGAAGTCTCGCTGTACGGCGGCTACGCTGCGAAGCTCGAGCTGTCGGCGCTCGACCGACTCGCGGACATGCCCGACGGAAGGCTCATCTCGGTGACCGCGATGACGCCGACGAAGGCGGGCGAGGGCAAGACGACGACCGCGATCTCGCTGGTCGAGGGGCTCGCGAGGATCAAAGCGCGGTCGCTGCTCTGCATCCGGGAACCGTCGTTGGGCCCGATGTTCGGGATCAAGGGCGGCGGCACCGGCGGTGGGCGCGCGCAGCTCGTTCCGATGGAGCAGATCAACCTTCACTTCACCGGCGACATCCACGCCGTCGGCGCTGCGAACAACCTCCTCGCCGCGATGATCGATTCGCACATCTTCCACGGAAACGAGCTGGGGCTCGACCCGGATTCGATCGGCTGGCGGCGGTGCTTCAACATGAACGACCGGGCGCTGCGCGAGGTCACGATCGGTGGGGGCACGAGCGGCGAGCGGCACGAGACCGGGTTCGACATCACACCGGCGTCCGAAGTGATGGCGATCGTCGCCGTCTCCCGCGACCTGGGCGACCTGCGCGCGCGGGTGGGCGCGATCACGGTCGGTGAGACGTTCGACGGAGAGCCGGTGACCGCCGAGCAGATCGGGGCCGCAGGCTCGATGGCAGTGCTCCTGAAGGACGCGCTGAAGCCGAACCTGGTTCAAACCACCGAGGGCAACCCGGCGCTCGTCCATGCCGGGCCGTTCGCGAACATCGCCCACGGCAACAGCTCGCTCGTTGCCGACCTGCTGGGGCTGAAGCTGGCCGACTACGTCGTCACCGAGAACGGTTTCGGGGCCGAGATGGGATTCGAGAAGTTCATCGACATCGTCTGCCGCCTCGGCGGAATCGCGCCGAGCGCCGTCGTTCTCGTCGCGACCGTCCAGGCGCTCAAACACCACGGCGGCGATCCCGACGGGGGACTGATGGCGCTCGAGCGCGGGGTCGACAACCTACGAGCCAACCTCCGGATAGTCCAGGAGGTCGGGCTCGACTGCGTGATCGCGGTCAACCGCTTCCCGGGGGATTCCGAGACGGACATCGACGCGGCGGTGAAGCTTGCCGGCGAGCTCGAAGCCGCCGCCGTGGCAGTCAATGACGGCTTCGAGCGAGGCGGGGAGGGCGCGATCGAGCTCGCGGAGGCTGTCGTCGAAGCCGCGGCGACTCCCGCGAAGCCCGAGTACCTCTATTCGCTCGACCAGTCGATCGAAGAGAAGATCGAGGCAATCGCCACACGGGCCTACGGCGCTGCGGGAGTCGTCCTTTCCCCGGCCGCCCGCGCGCAGGCCGAGCGGCTCGAGCGAGCCGGTCTCGAGGCGCTTCCGGTCTGCATGGCAAAGACGCATCTCTCGCTCTCGAACGATCCGGCCCTCCTCGGAGCGCCGACCGGCTTCACCCTGCCGGTCCGCGAGCTCCGCCCGTACACGGGCGCCGGCTGGATCGTCGCGGTCTGCGGCGACATGCAGACCATGCCGGGGCTTCCGGCAGAACCCGCCGCCCTCCGAATCGACATCGACTCGGCTGGGAACACTGTCGGGTTGCGCTGAGCGACTGGAGACTCGGGCGCTCCGGCTTCGTCACCGTGGCCCGAGCCGCTGTGCGGATCCGAGCGAGCGCCAGAGCTTGCCCGCCGCGAGTTGAAGCGCCGCCGCGCCGAGCAGTGGTATTGCCAGCAGGAGCGGGATGATCACGTCGAAGCCGGCGATTGCGAACGGTTTCGCATACGTCTTCTCCGACGCGGCGTAGATCCCGAGTAGGCCGAACGTCACCCCGCCGAGAATGAACAGCGCGGTTCCGTGCGGTGTCAGCAGCCGCCACAGGCCGACGATCGCAGCGACCGCGGCCACAGCGATGACGGTGTTCGCCAGCGCGAGCCCTCCCGGCGTCATCCGTGCGGGCTTCAAGAATCGTTCTTTGGAGGTGCGGAGGATCTTCAGGAAGCGCGGATCCGGGGTCGCACGCCCGAGCTCCTCTGCGACTGCGTCGAACGCCCAGGTGGCAGTTGCGCCGGGCACGCCGAGCGCGGCGACCGCCGTGCGAGAAGGGACGATCCGCCCCGCGAGCTGGTAGCCGTCAGCCATCAGCGCCCACGCCTCGACGTCGCAGAAGGCGTCGAGATCGGTGCGCACGTTCGCGAGCGCGCGCTGCACGTCGAGGTGCACGCCGAACTCGGTCGTCGCCATGCGAACGCTCTCGGTCACCGCCTGGCCGCCCGGCGTGATGGTGGTCGCCGGCAGTCCCGTCTGCAGGTGCATGAACGCGACCGAGTCGCCGCGTTCGAGCGCGGCCAGCAGACGCTGCTCTCGCTCGGCGTCGCCGTAGATCGAGACCACGCGTCCGACGACGGCCGTCAGGCGTCTCGACGGCCGCTTCGTGTCGGGCATCTGCCCGGACCCGTCGCTGATGATCATGTGCGTGCAGCTGCGGTCGGTGAGGCCCTCGACACCCTGGTTGTCGTGGACGCCTCCGTCGATGAGCTCGACTGCGTACCCCTCGTAGATCTGCCCTGGCACGCGCACCGGCGGGAAGCCGCCGGGAAAGCACGCCGACGAGGCGACGGCCGCCCCGAGCGGAAAGTCGCAGACCGGCGCCGGCAGCGCATCCCAGCGCGTCCGCGCGAGGATCGTGTTCTTGTCGATGTCCTGGCGGCGGCTCTCGTCGGGTGTTCCCTGCCGCGGGGGCTCGCCCATGTACAGCGCCTCGAATCGCCAGTTGTGGCCGGTGTTGAGGGTCGTCGCCTCGAGGAGGAGGATCGGCACGCGCGCGCGGCGGGCGGCGTTCTGCTCGTCGGGGCTGAACGGGCCCACGTGACCCTTCGGCGCGATGAGCAGGTCGCGCATCGCGATCCGGCCATTGCGTCGCGGCCGGTCGCCCCACGCGCGCTCGTAGAAACGCCGCTCGTACAGCTCGCCGACCCGGTCGGTGCGCGTGTAGCTCGGCTTCGCCATCTTGAAGTTCGAGACCGGGCTCGCCCAGCCGGAGCCGCGGACGTTGCTCGCGGCGGCCTCGCGATATTCGCGCTCGACGGCCTGCACGAGCTGCACGTAGTCCGCATCCGTGATCTCGGCGTCCGTCTTGTCCTCGAGCAGGTTCTTGACGTGCAGGTAGTAGAGGGCGCCGGCGATCGACCCTCCCGAGACCGTCGAGATCACCTCGATCCGGCGCAGCAGGCCGAGCTCGGCCAGCTTTGCGAGGACGCCGATGTGGAAGAACGCGGCGCGGTGCCCGCCTCCTGAAAGCGCAAGGCCCAGCTTCGTCGGGGCTACGGGCTCTGCGGTTCCCATGCGTCAGCTCGGCTGTGGCTCACCAGGGGATCGGCTGTTTGTTGCGGAAGAAGCCGCCGGTCGGGCCGTCGTCGGGGAGCGTCGCCGCCCAGACGATCGTCTCGACGCCCTCCTCGGGCTCGAGCCGCGCGCCGGGGCCGCCCATGTCGGTCCTCACCCAGCCGGGGCAGACCGAGTTCACGAGCACGCCGGTCCCCGCCAGCTCGTGGGCGAAGATCCGGGTCAGCGCGTTCAGCGACACCTTCGAGAGCCGGTAGGCGGGGTTGCCACCCCACATGTCGGAGAGCTGGCCCATCCCCGAGGAGACGTTGACGATCCGGCCGTAGCCGCGGTCGCGCATGCCCGGGGCGAGCGCCTGGGTGACGCGGTAGGCGCCGAGCGTGTTCGTCTCGAACCCCTCGCGCAGCCGGTCGACCGGGACGGTGAGGGCGCTTCGGCTGGGCTCGCGGCTCTCGGCGATGATCCCCGCGTTGTTCACGAGCACGTCGACCGGGCCGAGCTCGCCGAGCCGTGCGCAGCTCGCGTCGCTCGTGACGTCGAGCTCCCACGCGATCACGTCGAGGCCCTCTCCGCGGAGCGTCTCGGCCGCGCGCTCCGCCTTCTCGGCATCGCGCCCGCTCGCCACGACGCGGTACCCGAGGCGCCCGAGCTGCCGTGCAGTCTCGAAGCCGAGCCCGCGGTTGGCGCCGGTGACGAGGGCGGTCCGGAGACTCATCGAGCGCCGGTGCGGCTTGGACGAGAGCGCCCGGTCTTCACCACGAGGAGTGTACGGCGCCGGCTTCGGGTTCGAATGCTCGCGCCGACCCCACCGCCAGGGCTATCGTTCGAATTGTGATGCGACGCACTTGCATCGCGCTCGTCGTTTCCGCAGCAGCGTGCCTCGCCGCCGCGGGTGCCCAATCCGCCCCCTCGGCTCCTCCAACGCTTCACTTCACCGTCGCCGCGACGACGGATCTGAAGCTCACAGACGTCGTCTGGACCGGCACGCGCTTCTTCTACGTCGACAACACGACGAACCGCGTGTTCTCGGCCGGGGGAGACGGTGTGATCACCGGGTTCTTCGCGACCATGCCGAACATCGTCGAGGAAACGCGGTGTATTCCGTCACCGACCAAATACGGCTACCCGAAGAGCGGACTTTTCTGCAACTCGCCCGACAACCGCATCTATCGGATCGCGCCCGACGGCACGACGACCGTCTTCGCCACGCTTCCCGAGACCGCGGTCTCGGATGGTGCACTCACGTTCGACAGTGTCGGGAGTTTCGGTCACCGCCTCGTTGCGGCAACTGGAGGCTCAGGCGGCGACGGCGGGAAGGTGTTCACGATCGATTCCGGTGGGGTCGTTCGCCTCGTGGGAGCCTATCCGGGCCCGGGGGGCGCCGAGAACGTCGTGATTGCGCCCAAGACCTTCGGGTCACAGGCCGGCAGCGCGCTGCTGGCCGTCGACAAGGACGACACGGCGGGGAGCCTGGTCGCCGTCAGCGCGGGTGGAACCGCCACGACGATCGCTCAGTTTCCCGACGGCGCAAACCCGCTGGCCGTGATCCCGCCGCGCATTCGGACGAAGGGCGTCCCGGCGGCCGGCTTCTACGTCGTCGACACGTTCCCGGGCACAGTGCAGCTCGCGACCGCCGACCAGTTCAAGGGGCATGCGGGCGAGGTGATCGTCGGCACCGAGGTCAAGGGGACGATGTGGCTCGTCGCCCCGAAAGGCAACGGCTTCAGCGCGACCCGCCTTCAGACGAACCTCTCGGCGCCGACGTACAACCTCGAAGGGGCAACCTTCGTGCAGTAGCCCGCGGCTCCCGCGCGGAACTACTTGCGCTCGGCGCGGGCGAGCACGGCCAGGCCGAGGCCGATCAGCAGGATGGCGGCCAGCGCCCCGGCCGGGATGTCGATCGTGCTCACGGCCTCGACGATCAGAAGCGCTCCGATCACGAGGAACGTGACGCCTGCGACGGCCCCGCCGGTGAGCCTATGGCCCATTGCCGTCCTCCACTCTGATCGACCCCATCCCGCCCTTGAGATCGAGCACGAGCACCGGTCCGAGGCGCCCTGGAACCGCGCGTTGAAGTCCACGTCGACGCCGCTGCGCCGCTCACCTCTGATCACGATCTCCCCGACCGACACGTGCGAGGTGACGTCGAGCTCGGCGTCCGCGGGGACGGTGACGACGATTTCTCCCACCCCGAGGGTCGCCTTCACGGGAACGGGCTCGAGATCGCCGGCGAACGCGGTCAGGTCGATCTGCAGCGAGCCTGCACCGAGCTTGTAGTGCTGGAGGTCGCCGATGCTCTGCGGCCGCACCGTGCGGTCTCCGGCGCCGCCGGAGAGAAGGTGCGTGTCGATCGTCGAGGCGGCTGCCCCGGTGAGCGAGAGGATGATCCCGAGCGCGATGAGCACCCCGACGTGGCCACCGCGGGGAACGATCACGAGCGCGGCACCCACCAGCACGAGCAGGGCGCCGAGCCAGACGAGCGGCGAGACGTCGAGCACGCCTGTCGAGGAGAGCAGCCAGACGACGCCGGTGGAGGCGAGCAGCAAGCCGAGGAGGACGAGGCCTCTCGAGCGGCGCCTCGGCGTGGGCTGTGCTGGGGCCGCTCCGGCTCCGGTTCCGGCTCCGCCTCCGCCTCGGGCTCTGGCGTGGGCTCGGGCTCTGGCTGCGGGCTCCGGCTCCGGCGGGCGCCGGCTCCGGCGGCGACTCTGGCTCGGCCTCGGCCGGCTGCTCGGGCGTTTCTTCGGGTGGTTGCTCGGTCACGGCTGCGCTCCCCGCTGTGTTCCCCGCAGCAGCACGATCACGCCGATCGCGATCAGCACCACCGGCCAGACGTACTTCCAGTCGAGGACGTCGCCGAACAAGGCCTTGAAGAGGAAGAAGGCGCCGAGCGCGACGAGCCCGAGCCCGAGCACGTCACGCAGCCTGTTCTCGCTCGCCGCCTCGGGATGGGCCGCAACCGGCTCGCCGGACTTCTCCTCGGGGACGGCGATCCAGAGGATGAAGTAGGCGAGGAAACCGGCACCGCCGGCGAACACGAGGAGGACGAACGCGACACGGATCAGAACCGGGTCGACGCCGAAGTAGCGTCCGAGCCCGCCGGCGACGCCGCCGATAACGCGATCCTCGCGGCTGCGCCGAAGAGGTGCTGCGGCGCATTCGCCGGTGCCGCTTCTTCGGCCGGTGCCACTTCCTTCTCCGGTACTGCTTCCTCCGGCGGTTCGGTCAACGTGTGGCGCTCCTCGGCTCGGTGATCCTCGTATGACGAACTCTCTCACAACGGCGGCGACGGGTCCGATTTGACGGCGGGTCGCCACGATCGCCATAATGGAAGCAGGACGCTGCCCGCGTGGGGTGGCCCGAGGCAACGTGGCCTGGGACTCTGAGGAGTTCACGGGCCTTTTTTTTGCGTTTTTTCGGACAACAGGAGGAGTGACCAGCATGAGTCAGTTGACCAAGTACAAGCTCGAATACATCTGGCTCGACGGGTACGAGCCCGTTCCGAATCTCCGCGGCAAGACGCAGGTCAAGGAGTTCGCGAGCTTCCCGACCCTCGAGGAGCTTCCACTCTGGGGCTTCGACGGCAGCTCGACGCGCCAGGCCGAAGGGGGCAACTCGGACTGTCTCCTCCAGCCGGTCGCCGTCTTCCCCGACCCGGCCAAGACCAACGCCGCGCTCGTGATGTGCGAGGTGCTGTTGCCCGACCTGACGCCCCACCCGAGCAACAGCCGCGCGACGATCCCGGACGATCCCGACACGTGGTTCGGGTTCGAGCAGGAGTACTTCCTGTATCGCGACGGCGTGCCGCTGGGCTTCCCGAGGGAGGGCTTCCCGGCGCCGCAGGGCGAGTACTACACCGGCGTGGGCTACAAGAACGTCGGCGAGATCGCGCGCGAGATCGTCGACACCCACCTCGACTACTGCCTCGCGGCTGGAATCAACCACGAAGGCGTCAACGCCGAAGTGGCCAAGGGCCAGTGGGAGTTCCAGATCTTCGGCAAGGGCTCGAAGAAGGCCGCCGACGAGGTCTGGATGGCCCGCTACCTCCTTCTGCGCCTCTGCGAGAAGTATCGCGTCGACGTGAACTTCCACCCCAAGCCGCTCGGCATGGAGTACGACTGGAACGGCTCCGGGATGCACGCGAACTTCTCGACCAAGTTCATGCGCGAGGTCGGCGGCAAGGAGTACTTCGAGGCGCTCATGGACGCCTTCGACGACCACAAGCACGACCACATCGCCGTCTACGGCCCCGACAATCACATGCGGTTGACCGGGCTCCACGAGACGCAGGCGATCGACAAGTTCAACTACGGAGTCGCGAACCGCGGCGCCTCGATCCGCATCCCGCACAGCTTCGTGAACAACGACTACAAGGGCTACCTCGAAGACCGCCGCCCGAACTCGCTGGGCGACCCGTACCAGATCGCCGGCCGGATCCTCGAGACGATCATGAAGGTCCCGACCAGCGGGTTCGGGGCTTCGGCGGACGTGCCCGAGGCGGCCACGGTCTGACGCTGCAGCGCCGCGCCACGGTCTAGCCGGTGACGCCGGCTAGACCGTCGCGAATTCGCGAACCTGGGTGAGCCGGAAGTGGTTGCCCGACGGATCGCGGAACCCGGCGTCGATTCCGTAGGGGCGCTCCTCGGGTTGTCTCGCTGAACTCGACGCCGCGAGCCTTGAGCTCCTCGTAGGAGGCCTGGCAGTCGTCGGTCGTGAGGAAGACCGTGCCCGCGAAGCCTTTCGCCATCAGCGTCCGGATCTGCTCGCCTGTTTCGGCGTCGATCATCGGCGGGCCGGGGATGGCCATCAGCACGATCGAGAAGTCTGGCTGGGCGGCGGGCGCGACGGTGAGCCAGCGGAAGTCCCCCATCTCGGGAAGCGTCACGTCGGCGCGAACCTCGAAGCCGAGCTTTTCGGTGTAGAAGGCGAGCGCCTCTTCCTGGTCGTTCACCCAGAGCTGCGTGTTGGAAAGCGTGATCATGTGTCCTCCTGAGGTCGGTAGCCGAGTCCCCGCGGACACTAGGCGCGCGTGCGTCTCTTGTCTTCTCGAAACGTGCTGTGTTTGGGGCGACCGTAGACGCGAAGGACGCACGACGGGACGACTGCGTGGGCCGACGCGGGCGGGTAGGCGGCGCGGTAGGCCGTCGGCGAGGCGCCGTAGGTGCGTGTGAAGCTGGTCGTGAAGGAGCCGACGCTTCGCAGGCCGACGGCGAAGCAGATGTCGGCGACCGACCGGTCGGTCATGCGCAGCAGCGCGGCGGCACGTTCGAGGCGCCGGGTGAGCAGGTAGGCGTGTGGCGATTCCCCGAAGGCGCGGCGGAACTCGCGGCTGAAGTGGGCGCGCGAGAGTCCGGCGCGGCGGGCGAGGTCGTCGACGCCGAGCGGCTCGAAGTACCGGGCATCGGCCAGGTCCTTGGCGCGCAGCAGAGTGGCGGACCGGCGGTGCGTACGACCATGCGCGTGAGTATGCCGCGCGGAGGTCTGAGGGGCAGGGAACGAAAAGGACTGACGCACGCTCATGTCTCAGCAGCGTTGAGCACCCGAAGCTGGCAGTGCTCGAGCCGAACCCGGCGCTGGTCGAGCACGCCCGCGCGCGCGCGGAGAGCACGCAAAACCGGATCGCGGACCGGATCAAGGCCGGCGCGGCGGGCGAGGTCGTCGACGCCGAGCGGCTCGAAGTACCGGGCATCGGCCAGGTCCTTGGCGCGCAGCAGGTGGCGAACCGGGGGTGCGAAGACCATGCCGGTGAGTATGCCGCTACCAACTCTGGGCGGGGTGTAGCGTCCGGCTGATGCTCGCACTCGTGAAGGCGGAAGCTGCCGAGGGCCTCTGGCTCCAGGACGTGCCCGAGCCGGAGATCGGAATCAACGACGTGCTGATCCGCGTGCGCAAGACCGGGATCTGCGGGACAGACCTGCACATCTACGGCTGGGACGACTGGGCGCAGAAGACGATCAAGGTGCCGATGGTGATCGGTCACGAGTTCGTCGGCGCACGTGGTCGGCGATCGGCTCCAACGTCAGCGACTTCAAGGTCGACGACCTCGTCAGCGGCGAGGGTCACGTCGTCTGCGGGCGCTGTCGCAACTGCATGGCCGGCCGGCGCCATCTGTGCGCCCACTCGATCGGCCTCGGCGTCAACCGCCCCGGTGCCTTCGCCGAGTACGTCTCGCTGCCGATGACGAACATCTGGCACCACGCGCCGGGGATCGACGAAGAGGTCGCCTCGATCTTCGATCCCTTCGGCAACGCGGTGCACACGGCCCTCTCCTACCCGGTGCTCGGCGAGGACGTGCTCGTCGCCGGAGCCGGCCCGATCGGGTGCATGGCGACCGCCGTCGTGCGCCATGCCGGCGCGCGCCACGTCGTCGTCACCGACCTCGAACCCCTATCGCCTCGAGCTGGCGCGGCAGATGGGCGCGACGCTCGCGATCGACCCCCGCGAGCGCGACCTGGCCGACGTGCAGCGCGAGCTTGGAATGACCGAGGGCTTCGACGTCGCCCTCGAGATGTCGGGCAACCCGGACGCGCTCAAGACGATGATCGCGAACATGGCCCACGGCGGTCGCATCGCGCTGCTCGGGATCCCGTCCGAGCCGATCACGCTCGACCTCAACCCGCTGATCTTCAACATGCTCACGGTCAAGGGGATCTACGGCCGCGAGATGTACGAGACCTGGTACCAGATGACCGTGATGCTCCAGTCGGGGCTCGACATCAGCCCCGTCATCACGCACCGCTTCTCGTACCGCGACTACGAGGAGGCCTTCGCCATCGCCCGCTCCGGGCAGTCCGGCAAGATCGTCCTCGACTGGGCCAGTGACCACTAGAGGAGGGCCGCCGTGTACGGAACGCTGCGAGACGAGCTGATCGGAAGGCTGGCCGAAGTTCGCGAGGCAGGGACGTACAAGACCGAGCTCGTGATCACGACGCCGCAGGGAGCCCACGTCCACGTCGACGGCCGCGGCGAGCTGCTGAATCTCTGCGCGAACAACTACCTCGGCCTTGCCAGCCACCCCGCGATCGTCGAGGCGGCGCACGAGGCGCTCGACCGGTGGGGCTACGGGATGGCGTCGGTGCGCTTCATCTGCGGTACGCAGGCACTGCACCGCGAACTCGAGGAGCGCCTCTCGTCCTTCCTTCGCACCGACGACACGATCCTCTTCAGCTCGTGCTTCGACGCGAACGGCGGCCTGTTCGAAGCGCTGCTCGGCGAGGAGGACGCCGTCATCTCCGACCAGCTGAACCACGCGTCGATCATCGACGGCATCCGTCTCTGCAAGGCGCAGCGGCTGCGGTATGCGAACGGTGACATGGACGAGCTGGAAGCGCGGCTCGAGGAGGCCGCCGGCGCGCGTCACCGGCTGATCGCGACCGACGGCGTCTTCTCGATGGACGGCTACCTGGCCCGGCTCGACCAGATCTGCGACCTCGCCGAGCGCCACGACGCGCTCGTCATGGTCGACGACTCGCACGCGGTCGGCGTCGTCGGCCCGGGCGGGCGCGGAACGCCGGAGCATCACGGGGTCATCGAGCGCGTCGACATTCTCACCGGCACGCTCGGCAAGGCGATCGGCGGCGCGAGCGGAGGCTACGTCTCGGGCCGGCGGGAGATCGTCGAGCTGCTGCGCCAGCGCGCGCGGCCGTATCTCTTCTCGAACAGCGTCGCGCCTCCGGTCGCCGCTGCGAGCCTGCGCGCCCTCGAGCTGATCGAGAGCTCGCACGAGCTGCGCGACCGGCTCCGCGAGAACACGGCGCACTTCCGCTCGCGGATGACCGAGCTCGGATTCGACATCCTCCCCGGGGAGCACCCGATCGTGCCGGTGATGGTCGGCGACGAGGTCGAGGCGGCGCGGTTCTCCGAGCGGCTCGTCGCGCTGGGCGTCTACGCGGTGAGCTTCTCGTTCCCGGTCGTGCCGCGCGGCGCGGCGCGCATCCGAACGCAGATGTCGGCCGCGCACTCGCTCGCCGACATCGACTTCGCGGTGGAGCGGTTCGTCGAGGCCCGCGGGCCGGGGGCGCATCCCTAAGCCGGCCGGTTGCGGGGTCGGGATGCTCCCGTGGACGAAGAGTTGAACTTTCGGCACAAAGAACCAGTCTGCCGCGCTGCACGATGAGAGTGTGAAGTTCCGCGAGATCCTCCGGTTGATCGAGGACGATGGTTGGCGGCTTGTCGCCCAACGCGGCAGCCATCGTCAATACGAGCACCCGACGAAGCCCGGCAAGGTGACTGTGGCCGGAAAACCAAACGCGGACGTGCCGAACGGCACCGCAGCGAATATCATTCGCCAAGCCGGATTCAGGAGGCCGAGCAGATGAGCGAATACCTGGTCGTGATCGAGCAGGAAGGCGAGTCCTGGGGGGCCTACTGCCCCGACTTGCCGGGCGTCGGCGTCGTGGGCGATACACGCGACGAGGTGGAGCGGCTCATCCGCGAGTCCATCTCGTTCCACCTCGACGCTCTCCGCAAAGCCGGGGATCCCATTCCTGAGCCGACGGCTGTGGGGACGACGCGCGTTCAGATCCCGGCCGCGTAGCGCCGCCGGCGCGTGCCGCCCGGCGAGGCGGTCGCTGTCTACGCCCTCGCGCCATGTTCGGCAGTCGCATCTGGTGGTCCAAACGAAGCCGTCGGGCGATGGGGCGCCGTATAACTTCGGTGCCACCTGTGTGAAACGCACGACACGACTCCACCTCCTCAGGGCCGATTGCGCCCAGCGGGTGGTGGAATAGAGGCTGATGAGAAAGGACGTACGCGAGTTCATCCGGAGGCTCGAGGCCGTCGGTCTCACCGTCGAGCCGACACCGGGCCACTACCACGTCCTCCGCGACGGCAAACCGCTCCGGAAGGCGAACGGCATGCCCTTCACGCTGCCGTTCTCGCCCGACACCATCCGTTGGCGAAAGACGGCGATCCTCGACCTGCACAAGCTCGGCATCGACCTTTAGGCGCGGCCGTGGCCGGGGCGGCTCAGCCGGTCTCGAGGTAGTTGCGAACCGCTTTGCGGATGACCGAGACGAGTCGACCGCAAGGGAGTGGCTCGTTCAGCCATGTCGCTACAAGACACCTTGCGAATAGCGCTACAATCCGAGTTATGGAAGTGGGCATTCGTGAGCTCCGCGCGGATCTGAGCCGCCTCGTCAAGCGGGTGCACGCCGGCGAGGAAATCGTCGTGACCGATCACGGCAAGCCGGTGGCACGCCTCGTGCCGATGAACGGTGAGCGAAAGCTCGACCGCCTGATCCGCGAGGGTCTTGTCATTCCGGCGCCGAATCCGTGGCGCGGAAAGCTGCCGAAGCCGATCGAGGGTGCGGGTCCGCTGAGCGATCTCGTGATCGAAGACCGCGGCTGATCGCCTACTTCGACACGTCCGCGTTCGTGAAGCTGATCGTTCCCGAGTCCGGTGCGACCGAGGTTGCTCGGGCGTGGCTTGGCGCCGAGCGCAGAGTGTCATCGTTGCTGCTGTATCCAGAGAGCCGAGCCGCGGTCGCCCGTGCCCAGCGGATGGGTCGCCTCGCGTCGGCTCAGCTGCCGGCGGTGCATCGTCGACTCGAGGCCCTGTGGGCGGCGTTCGACCGGGTAGCGCTCACCGAGCGCCTGGCTCGCCGCGCCGGCGATCTTGCAGCCGAACATCAACTCCGCGCATACGACGCGGTTCACCTAGCCTCGCTCGAAAACACGAGAGACCGCGAGACAGTGCTCATCTCCGCAGACGGCGCTCTGCTCGACGCTGCACGTGCCCACGGCTTCGCCACGTTCGCGCCGCCCGACGTTCGCTAGACGGTTGAACTCAGCCGCCGCCGATTGGCGGTGAATTGCGGAACGTGGCTGCGAGGCCATTCATCAGGGCCGTCTGGTCTGCCTGCGACAGGCTCGCGCTCGGGTGCGGGATCGTATAGAACCACGGCGGCATCGAACCGCCCTGGATCACGCCGGCGACGTCACCGGCGCCGTCCTGCGGCTTGTTCCATTCGCTGAAGTTCAGCGAAGCGCGGCCGCCGTCGACGTCGCGTTGCACGAGCCAGGACATCGGCGCGACGTTCGTGTACCACGGCCATTTCGTCAGGTTCGAGTGACAGTCGAAGCACGCCTTCTGTGCGAGAGAGCGCGTTTGCGGCGAGTCCCACTTCGGCTCCATCGTCGTCGGGGGATTCGTGTGAGACCGCCCGTATGGAACGGCCTGCAAGAGGACGAAGAACGCCACACCGGCAATGAGGACCCACTTGAGCCAGCTCGTCCACCCGGATCCCCGGGCGGGCCGCAGACGGAACCTCGGTGTGCGCGGCGGCGGCTCTTGGCCGGGTTCCGGCAAGCCCAACGAATCGACGGGACCGGTGTCTGGTTTGGGGGGTGAGGTTGGAACCGCCATCGCTACACATCCTCGTCGCGCGGCGTTCGGGGCGGATCGGTGCTTCCCCTGATCTTCGGCGCTCGGGACTACTGACCGGTCATGCAGAGATCCCGCAGCGCGAATCGGAGTCGGCCTCCTGGGTCACCGGGGCCCAGGGCGTCCCTCGGCGTCAGACACCACTGCGTGTCAAACATCGAATGTCTCACGAGTGCAGCATTTCTTCCATCGCCGCGGTCGCACCGCACCACCGAAATGTGCGTCGCCCGCGGGCGACGCGTAGAGCAGGACATCACCGGTGGTGTCGATGAAGCTTCGTCAGGTTTTGCCTCGGAGCTGCCACGTGTGGGAGGACGTCGCGTCATAGGTGGACAGCTCGGTGTGCCAAGACGCGTCGTTAAGCGACGAAGCGACATGAATCACGGCGATGTGCGGTTCTCAGACACCGTTGACGGTCACCGTGACTACTCGACGAACGCTATACGCTGGGATCAATGGACGAGTGTCACGCTGAACTCTGGACACGACCGATCCTTGCGATTCCGGCGACTGCGATTGCATCCCGGCGGCGCAGATCGGAACGGCGACGGCAGCCACCTCCATCGGTTCGCCGGTTGTCGCGTTGCGGCTCAGCAGGACCAGTACGACTCAGCGCCCTCCACTTGCTCGGTCGGCAGGCGGCTCCGCGTCACGCTGACGAGTCTTGCTCGCCGGGATACGTCGACGCCTTTGGCAGCATCGGCTGCCGAAGTCTGCGCAGCGACGCTGCACCAGCGCGTTGGATCTCGGAGGTCTTCGCGAACCCCGAGGAAGCCCGTGCGTCACCGACTCGATCGATGTGGGGTCTCCGGACCGAGCGATGTCTGTCGACGAACTCGTTCAGGCTGCGGTATCCAGTGGTTCGATCAGCGCCGACGGCTGACAGACGCCGATCACGTGCCAAGCTCTATAGCGCAGGTCGCCGCAGTCGTCACCTGCGCAACCTCAGCTGCGAACGCGCACGACTTGCCGCGAAACAGCGCGTCAGGGCCGGCCACGAGCGGCGTCCCGCTCGGTTGAACCACGGCTCTGCGTCGGATCTGTCGGAGGTTGTGCTGCGCTCGACGAGATCGCTTGGCTGGTCGATCGGCTGAAGGTGACGGATCGACCCGCACCGAGGTCTCGGTGAGCCGCTCAACGATCGCGCCGCGACGTCGGCTGTCCGACCGGCGTCTGCCATCGTCGTCTCGTTACGGCGAGACGTTTCCGGTGCTCGCGAACGACCGCCGGCGAACGAGGAGAGGTCTCACGAGTCCGCGAGCATCACCTTGATCGGTGCGTCATCAACTGCGACAACCTCTTCACGATCCCGAAGCGCGCACTCGGAACGCTGCGGGGTGATCTCGACCCTGAGTCGCTCGACCGGCTGCGAACGGCACTCCGCACCGCGCTCGATATCGACTGAGCTGCGCGCTCCTGGCTGGGCGCTACTGAACCGGAACGGCTCGGCCGGCCAGGAGCGAAGCCGCGAGTTCAGTGCCGACCGCGACCACATCGCCGACAACCAGCAGCGCAGGCGATTCGAGGTCGGCGGCCAGTTCTGCGATCTCGTGCAGTTCGCCCGTCACCGACTCGCTGTCCGCATGCGTGCCTCGCGCGACGACTGCCGCCGGCGTCGCCGGGTCCTTGCCCGCCGCAATCAGGCCCGTCGCGATCCGGTCCAGGTGCGCGACGCCCATGAAGACGACCAGCGTTCCCGGTGTCTTCGCCAGGTGGTCGTAGTCCAGATCCTCGCCTGACGCCGAGTGGCCGCGACACGAGCGTCACCTGCGCCGACACGCCGCGATGGGTGATCGGGATGCCCGCGCTCGCCGGGACTGCCGACAGCGCCGACACGCCCGGGACGACTTCGAACGGGATGTCCGCTGCCGCCAGCGCCAGCGCTTCCTCGCCGCCTCGGCCGAAGACGAACGGGTCGCCGCCTTTCAGGCGCACGACCGTCCAGACCCGCCTGGCCCAGCTCGACCAGCAGGTCGTTCAGCTCGGACTGGCGGATCTTCTCGCGCGGGATCAGCAGCGCGTCCTGCCGGCGCCTCGGCGACCAGCTCCGGCGACACCAGGACGTCGTAGACGAGTGCGTCGCACGAACGGACCAGGTCGAGGCCCTTCGCCGTGATCAGGCCCGGATCGCCCGGGCCTGCGCCGACCAGAAAGACAGTCACGCGAGGCGCTCCGTGACGAGATCCTCGAAGTGGTCGCGCCGCTCTTCGTACGTCGCGAACTTCTCCTTCACCTCGGGGCGCAGCGAGCGCAGTTCCTCGGCCAGATCGGCGTGCTCCGGCCGGACGAGCTCGGCGATTTGCGTTCGCAGGCGCTTCGCCAGCGCCGGCGACGCGCCGCCGGTGGACACCGCCACGGCGATCGGGCCCTCGCGGTGCACGGCGGGGAGGATGAAGTTGCAGAGATCCGGGACGTCGGCGACGTTGCAGAGCATTCCGCGCAGCTCGGCGTCGCGCGACACCTTCTCGTTCACCTTGCGATCCGACGTGGCCGCGACGACCAGGAACATGCCGCGCAGGTCCCAGCGTTGGTAGCGCCGCTTGATCCACTCGACGTCGAAGTCGGCGAAGCGCTCGTCGAGCTCCGGCGAGACGACCGTCACCCGCGCGCCGCACGCGATCAGACCCGGCGGCCTTCTCGAGCCCGATCGAGCCGCCGCCGACGACGAGGCACGTGGCGGCCCTCCAGGTCCAGGCACGCCATGTAGTAGTTCTTCACCTCAGGCTCCGATCGTCGCGAGCCGCGCGCCGGCCTTGCCCAGGCGCAGCACGACTTCGTAGCCGTCGGTCGAGATCGTGACGCCGTACTCGCCCGGGCCGACCGCGTTCACCGACACGCGCTCCAGCCCGCGGCCCTCCAGCGCCTGCAGCGCCGAGTTCAGGTCGCGCGTCGACTGCGTCAGCTCGCGGCCCGCCGGCAGCTTGCGGTAGAGGCCCAACACGGCCTGCTCGCCCTCGGGCCCGTAGATCGCGCGGATCCGGCCGGTCTGCAAGCCGAGCTCGAGCAGCTCGGCCAGCGGCCCTGCGTCGTCCTCGCCGATCTCGCCCTCGTCGATCGCGGCGACCAGGTCGGCCAGCCGCAAGCGACGCTCCTCGTCCTGCACCATCGAGAGGACGGCCTGCGCCTCGGCGCGCGCGACCTCGGCCGCGTCGCCGGAGACCCGGACGGCGACCGCCTCAGGCACCCTGAGCTCCCTGGGTCGGGACAGCGCGCGGCGGAGCCCGGCTTCGCCGGGCGAAAGCTGCGCGCGGCCAGGGAGGTCAGGCAGGGTGCTCTCCGATCAGGGCGTGCAGCTCGTGCTCGAGCCCGCCGCTCTCGACCGAGCAGTGGATCCCGCACTCCTTCGGCGCGCCCGACTCCCACCACCAGCGGCCCGCGCGGCTCGCCTCGCCGACCTTGATCGCCCGGGTGCACGGGGCGCAGCCGATCGACGTGTAGCCCTGGTCGTACAGGGCGTGGTAGGGAACCTCGCGCTCGCGGATGTAGTCCCAGACCTCGTCCTCCGTCCACTCGGCGAGCGGGTTCAGCTTCACGATCGCGCCGTGGTCGTGGTCGATCTCGATCTTGCGGATGTTCGTGCGGCTCGCCCACTGGTCGCGGCGCAGGCCGGTGATCCACGCGTCGAGGCCGTGGAGGTGCTTGGTCAGCGGCCGCACCTTGCGCACGTTGCAGCAGAGGAGGCGCAGGTCGACGGCGTTGTACATCAGGTCTTCGCCGTGCTTGGCGGTCATCGCGGCGACCTCGTCGTGCGGAGGGCTGGATCAGCTCGAGGTTGAGCTTCGGATACCGCAGGCGCAGCCGGTCGGCGAGGTCGTGCGTCTCGGCCGGGAGCTTGCCCGGTGTCGACGCTGAAGACCTTGATCTCGGGATCGATCTCGTACGCCATGTCGATCAGGGCGACGCTGTCGGCCTGGAACGACGTCGAGATCGCGATGTTCGAGAACCGCTCGATTCCCCACTCGAGCAGGGCCTGCGGTTCCTCCCCTTCGAACGCGACCGCGAGCTCACCTGCCTCGAGCTCGTCGATCAACTCAAAAGTGCTCAAGCTGCCTCCTCCTCGTCGCGTTGCGCACGTGACTTCGCCGGCTCGAGACCCGCCAGCACCCCAAGTTCGTCGTCGCTCGAGCGGCGCGCGAACGAGACGAAGTTCTCGCCCTCGCCGCGCCGTCGAGCCAGCCCTGGATCAGCCCTTCGACGGCCACGTCCAACTCGTCCGTAGGCACCCGGCGAAACAGCGGCCTGCCGATCTCGGGCTCGGGGCCGAGCGATCCACGGAGAAAGATGTCGTAGGCCTGCCGCCGCACGCCGCCCTCGTCGCGCGCGGTCGTGCCCTGGAAGCCGATGTCGCCGACCCAGTGCTGGGCGCAGGCGTGCGGGCAGCCGTCGAGATGCAGGCGCAGGTCGGCGATGTCGTGGCCGAAGCGCTCGTCGAGCCGGTCGATCAGCCGGCCGAGGCGCGTCTTCGTCTCGGCGACCGAGAAGTTGCAGTGCGGCTCGCCGGTGCAGGCCATCGAGTTGCCGCGCACCGGGTTGATGTCGAGCGGGAAGCCGATCCGCTCGAGCTCGGCGACGGCCTCGGAGAGCGACTCGGTGGGGACGCCGGTGACGATGAAGTTCTGCTGGCGCGTCAGGCGGATGTCGCCGCCGTAGCGCTCGGCCAGATCGGCGACGGCGATCATCTGGTCGCCCGAGATCGAGGCCGAGGTGGACGGGAACGCCGATGTAGTTGAGCCCCGGCTGGCGCTGTTCGTGGATGCCGAGGTGGTGGGACGGCTCAACAGTGATTGCCGGAAGGGAATAGTCCTCGAGCTTCTTGCCGAGCCGCGCCTCGACGCGCTCGCGCATGCCGTCGGCGCCGATCGCGTCGATCATGAACTTGAGCCGCGCCTTCACCCGCGAGACGCGGTAGCGCAGGTCTTCCGACCACACCGAGGTGATCGCGCCGAGGATCTCGTTCGCGTCCTCCTTGGGGATGAAGACGCCCATGTCCTTCGCGATCCGCGGCACCGACGAGAGGCCGCCGCCGACGTGGACGGCGAAGCCCTCGCGGCCGTCGTCGGTGACCGTCCCGATCAGCGAGATGCAGTTGATCTCGGGCGCGTTGCACCGGTCGGCGCACGCGGCGATCGAATACTTGTGCTTCCGCGGCAGGTTCGCCCAGTCGGGGTTGCCGTAGAAGAGGTCGGCGGCCGCATCGACGACCGGCGTCGCGTCGAAGAGCTCGTCGGCGGCGATGCCCTGCACGGGGCAGCCGGTGATGTTGCGGACGGTGTCGCCGCAGCCGCCGGCCGTCGTCTGGCCGGAGGCCTCGAGGTGGGCGAAGACGTCGGGGAGCTTCGCGAGCTCGAGCCAGTGGAGCTGGATGTTCTGGCGGGTCGAGAGCTCGCCGTCGCCGCGGCCGTAGAGGTTCGAGGTCTCGCCGATCGCGCGGAGCTCGGCGGGCGAGAGCTGCCCGGCCGGCACCTTCACGCGCAGCATGAACGTCCCGATCTTCGGCTTGTCGTGGTAGAGGCCCCACCACTGGAGCCGCACGACGTCCTCCTCGGCCACGCTCTCGTAGCCCTGCGCGATCAGCGCCGGCAGCTCGTCGCGGATGCCGAGCGGCGCCTTCTCCTGCTTGAGGCGCTCGACGGGATTGCGCTTGAGGACGAGCTCCCAGTCGGGCGGCGGCTTCTCGACCGTGCTCACGCGCGGCACGCCGAACGGCGACGGGGCCCGGAGGCCCCGCCGCGTTCGGCGCTCCAACGAGGAGGTAGTGCATAACGTGCAACCATTGCGCCGGGCACACTAGCCAAGACGGTTCAAAAAGTAAAGTCTTGAGCGATTACGCCCTTCGTACCACTACCTTTTCTGCAGTCTTGAGGCTTCATTTTCTGCAGTATTGGGGGGATTTTCGCATCGGCTTCGACGGCATGCCCGATCAACAACGGCGGTAGTCGCGTACCGTTGTTCCGATGAAGGTCTTGATTCGAGAAGAGATCGCGCCGGCCGGTGTCGACCTGCTGCGCGCCAAGTTCGACGTCGACGTCGACGGTGAGAGCGACCTCGCGTCGATCATCGACCGCTACGACGCGATCGTCATTCGCTCGGCGACGAAGCTGACCGCCGAGCTGATCGGGCAGGCCACGAACCTGAAGGTGATCGGCCGCGCGGGAGTGGGGGTCGACAACGTCGACGTCGACGCGGCGACGCGTCGCGGAATCGTCGTCGCCAACGCGCCCGAGTCGAACGTCGTCTCGGCGGCCGAGCACACGATCGGCCTGCTCGTTGCCCTCGCACGCAACATTCCGCAGGCGCATGCCGCGCTCAAGCAGGGCCGCTGGGAGCGCTCGCAGTGGGGCGGCGTCGAGCTCGCCGAGAAGACGCTCGGCGTGCTCGGCTTCGGCCGGATCGGCCAGCAGGTCGCGCGGCGCGCGGTCGGCCTCCAGATGCGCGTGCTCGCCTACGACCCGTTCGTCTCCGCCGAGCGCTTCAAGGAGCTCGGCGTCGAGAGCGACACCCTCGACGGGGTGCTCGAGCGCGCCGATTTCCTGACGCTGCACCTGCCGTCGAACGCCGAGACGCGCGGCGTGATCGACGCCGCGTCGATCGCGAAGATGAAGGACGGCGTGCGGATCGTGAACGCCGCGCGCGGCGAGCTGATCGACGACGACGCGCTGATCGACGCGCTCCACTCCGGCAAGGTCGCTGCCGCCGCGATCGACGTCTTCCACAAGGAGCCGTACTCGGGCCCGCTGCTCGAGGAGCCGAACGTCGTCGTCACGCCGCACCTCGCGGCGTCGACCGACGAGGCGCAGGACCGCGCCGGCGTGATCGTCGCCGAGCAGGTCGCCGCCGCGCTCGACGGCGGGCTCGTCACGAACGCCGTCAACATCCCGTCGGTCGGCGCCGAGGATCTCGAGGTGCTCGGGCCGTTCGTGCCCGCTCGCGGCGAAGCTCGGGCGGCTCGCGCTCGACCTCGCCCGGGGCGAGACGCGGAAGATCTCGCTCGAGTACTACGGCGAGCTCGCCGAGTACGACACGCGCCTGCTCACCGTCGCCGCGCTGAACGGCGCCTTCCAGGGCCGCACCGACCAGCCGGTGAACTACGTCAACGCGCCGCTCGTTGCCGCGGAGCGCGGGATCGAAGTCGTCGAGGAGAAGCGCCGCTCGTCGCGCGACTTCACGAACCTGATCGCGGTCACCGCCGACTCGGCGCGCGTCGCGGGGACGACGATCGGCCGCGAGCACCGCCACTGGCTCGCCTCTGCGCTCGGGTTCGAGATCGAGATCGAGCTGTCGCCGCGGATGGTCTTCCTGATCTACGACGACGTCCCCGGCGTCGTCGGCCGGGTCGGCACGCTGCTCGGCGAGGCGGGCGTGAACATCGCGAACATGGCGGTGTCGCGAAACCGCGACGCGGGCAAGGCGCTGATGGCGCTCGCGCTCGACACGGCGCCCGGCCCGGAGATCGTCGAGCTCCTGAGCCAGGGCACCGACGAAGCGTTCGTCACGAGCGTCTAGCCGATCTCTCGCCCCGGTCATCCGCGGTAGATTGCGGCTGTCCCGTGCGAAAGCTTCAGAGCCAGGGCGTCCACCACATCACCCTCGTCGGCGCCGACCGGCAGACGTCGATCGACTTCTGGGAAGGCGTGCTCGGCATGCCGTTCGTGTTCGAGCAGCCGAACCTCGACAACGAGCGTCCGAGAGCCACCTCTACTTCGACCCGGGCGACGGACGCCTGATCACCGTCTTCACGAACGAGGAGCGCACGCCCGACCCGCGCCGCACGCCGACCGACCCGGGCTGCGTGCACCACATCGCGTTCTCGCTCTCGCAGGCCGTCTTCCACCAGGCGGTGGAGCGGCTCGACGAGCGCGGGATCGAGCACAGCGGCGTCAAGGACCGCGGCTTCATGGACTCGATCTACTTCGAGGACCCGCTCGGCCTGACGATCGAGCTCGCGTCCTACCGCTTCGAGCCGCCGTTCGGGTACACCCATTCCGACGTGCTGCTCGAGGCGCACACGATCCGCGCTGGAGCGCGGCGACTACAACATCGCCGAGATCCATCTCGCGGACGCGATCGAAGCTGCTCGTCGAGCGGTCGCGCGGTCGCTCTCCGACGACCGATCGCCGAAGAACCCCTACTAGCGCCAGGAGGATCACATGGCCGACATCACGCTCAACATCCTGAAGCCGAGTGTCAACAACATGACCGTGCGGGTGTTCGTCCGGGCCGCCGGGCTCGACTTCGAAGAGGTCGACGTCTGGGGTCACCAGGGCGATCCCGACTTCCTGCAGAAGGATCCGGCCGGCCTCACGCCGCTGCTCGAAGAGGCGGGGCTGCCGCGCGGCTCGCTCTGGGAGAGCTGCGCGATCATGACCTACCTCTGCAACAAGCACGGCCTCGACGACCTGTATCCGACCGATCCCGGCCGGCGCGCGATGGTCGACAGCGCGATGTTCTACCTGCTCGCGACGCTCTATCCCCTGCTCGCGCGCGCGACCTATCCGGCGCTCGGCTTCGGGCAGTACGCGGGTGAGGTCGCCACGTCCGAGGCCGACGACGCGATGAAGGCGAAGGCGCAGCAGGACGCCGCGGACGCGCTCGCCAAGCCGCTCGACGTCTACCGCGTCTTCTACCTCGACGGGAAGCCGTTCATCGGCGGCTCGTCACCGTCGATCGCCGACATCCGGCTGGCCGCGACGCTCGAGTTCCTGCGGTCGATCGACTACGACCTTCCGGCCTGGGCGAAGGAGCACCGGGCTGCGATGGAGGCGGCGTTCGGTGACGCCTACGCGGAGCCGGCCGCGGACGTCCGCGGCTACATCGACTACGTGAAGTCGCAAAATGCCTGAGCCGCGAGCCGGGACCGCCGGTCAGCCACATCTGCCAGGCGTACCCGGACAGGGTCGAGGTGCGGGGGCGCGACCTCTGCGGCGACCTGATGGGCCGGCTGAGCTTCACCGAGTACTTCCACCTGCTCCTCACCGGCCGGGAGCCGACCGAGGAGCAGCGCTACTTCCTCGACGTGCTCCTCGTCGGCGATCGCCGAGCACGGGATGATGCCGAGCGAACGTCGCGGCACGGATGACGCTCGCCGCAGACCCCGCATCGCTGCAGGGGGCCGTCGCGGCGGGAATCCTCGGCTGCGGCCCGGTGATGCTCGGGACGTCGGACGCGTGCGCGCGGATTCTCGCGGACGCCCAGGCACAGGTGGACGCCGGGGCCACCCCCGAGATGGCCGTTCACGAGATCGCACTCGAGATCCGGGATTCCGGCGGGAAGATGCCGGGGTTCGGCCATCCGGTTCACAAGCCGGTCGACCCGCGCGCCGAGCGCATCCTCGAGCTCGCGGACGCCCGCGGGGTGAGCGGCGCCGCACGTCCTGCTCGCGCGTGCCTTCCGCGACGTTGTCGCGCTGGTCTGGGGCAAGCCGCTGCCGATGAACATCTCGATGCCGATCGCGGCCGTGATGCTCGACCTCGGGTTCTCGGCCAACTTCGTGAAGGCGATCCCGCTGCTCGGCCGCACCGCCGGTCTTCTCGCCCATCTCGGCGAGGAGCAGGAGCATCCGGTCGGCTTCCTGATGGCCGCGAAGGCCGAAGAGGCGATTGCCTACAAGCGCCCCTGACGTCGACCGACGCGGGCCCTGGGCCGAGCAGCTCGCGATCGACGACGCGCAGCTACCGCGGCCAGCTCGGCTACCTCTTCGAGCGTTCGGCGTTCTACCGCGAGAAGCTGACGGCGGCCGGGTTCGAGGACGCGCACGCCGCGGGCGGGCTCGCCGCAGATCGCGCCGCTGCCGCTGACCGAGAAGCCCGAGCTCAAGGCGACGACGACGCCCGAGAATCCCGTCGGCGCGCACCTCTGCGCGACGCCGGGCGAGATCGTCCGGATCTACTCGACGAGCGGCACCACCGGCACGCCGAGCTACATCCCGCTGACGGCGAGCGACCTCGACAACTGGGTGACGGGCTCCGCGCGCAGCTACGCGGCGTCGGGCGTCACGGCCGGGCAGCGGATCGTCTCGACGTACAACGCCGGGCCCTTCGTCGCCGGCGCCGCGCTCGCCTCGTTCGACCGGCATCGGCCTCTGCCACATCCCGGTGGGGACGGGGAACACCGAGCGGCTGATGCGGGCGATCGAGCTGCTCAAGCCCGAGGCCGCCGTGCTCACGCCGTCCTACGCCGCCTATCTCGTCGAGTGGGCCGCCGAGCGGGACTTCGACCTCGCCGGATCGAGCGTCCAGCGCGTGCTCGTCGCGGGCGAGCCGGGCGGCGGCGAGCCGGCCTTCCGGGCGAAGCTCGAGGAGGGCTGGGGCGCCAGGGTCACCGAGGCGATGGGGATCGGCGACATCGGCATCTCGCTCTGGGGCGAGTGCGAGGAGCAGGACGGCATGCACCTCGGCGCGCGCGGCTTCGTCCACCCCGAGCTGATCGACCCCGAAACCGGGGCGGCGATCGAGCTCGAAGACGGCGCCACCGGCGAGCTCGTGCTGACGCACCTCCAGCATCGCGCGGCGCCGCTGCTGCGCTTCCGCACGCGCGACCACGTCGAGGTGCGGATGAGCCCGTGCGCTGCGGCCGCACCGGCCCGCGGGTGCGCTGCATCGGGCGCACCGACGACATGCTGATCGTCCGCGGCGTCAACGTCTTCCCGTCGGCCGTGCGCGAAGTCGTTGGCTGCGTTCGCTCCCAGGGTCAGCGGCTTCATCCTCGTCAGGCCGGCCGCGCCGGGCGTCAAGCAGGAGCCGCCGCTGCCCGTCAGCGTCGAGCTCGCGCCGGGCGAGGCGGGCGACGACGCGCTCGCCGAGGCGATCCGCGAGCGGCTGCGGAACGTGCTCGTCGTCCAGACGCGTGTCGAGCTCGTCCCGCTCGGAAGCCTGGAGCGCAGCGAATACAAGTCGAAGCTCGTATCACCCGACTTGTAAGGATTTGGGCAGCAGACTGCCCAAGAGGGCTGCCTCGGCGTATAACCAGACCATGGCCTCTCGTTGGCGCGTCGTACTGCCTGTGACGCTCGCCCTGCTCGCCGCCGCGGCGATGGGCGGAACGGCCAGGGCGGCCACGAACGCGAAGGCCAGCCGGCTCGTCGCGTTCCGCTCCTGCCCCGATCTGCTCAGCTACGCGAAGGCGCACGCGACGCGCTTCGTCAGCCCCTACGGCTTCGGGACGCCCGTCGTGACCGGCGTGGCGACCAAGGGACTCGTTCCGTCCGCAGCAGCGGCCACGACCGGCGCTGCCGCCGCCCAGGCGGCGACCGACTCGACGCCGCAGGAGGGCGTCGACTACTCGGGCACGAACGTCCAGGAGGTCGGCGTCGACGAGCCCGACATCGTCAAGACGGACGGCAAGACGCTGTTCGCGATCGCGAACGGGATGCTCCAGGCGGTCGACGTCACCGGCGCGCAGCCGCAGCTGCTCGACACGCTGAAGCTCGACGGCGGCTGGAGTCACGAGCTGCTGCTCCACGGCAACCGGCTGCTGATCCTGTCGCGCGGCGGCTACTGGATCGAGCCGCTGCCGGCGATGGCGGCGCGCATGATGCCGATCAACCCCTCGAACTCGGTGCTCACCGAGGTCGACGTCTCGAACCCGAAGGCGATGTCGGTCGTCAAGACCCTCACGCTCGACGGGTCGTACGTCGACGCGCGGATGGTCGGCAGCACGGTCCGGATCGTCTCGTCGTCGCAGATGCCGGTCCAGATGCCGTTCGCGACACCGATGAGCGGCACGGTCGCGGCGCTCGCCGACGCCAAGGCGAAGAACACCGCGGTCATCAACTCCTCGCGCGTCTCCTCCTGGCTCCCCTACTACCGGCTCGGGAAGCAGAAGGCGCACGCGACTCGTCCAGTGCCGCGACGTCCGCCGGCCGGTCGGATTTCTCGGGCCTCGGGATGCTGACGGTGCTGACGGTCGACCTCTCCAAGGGGCTGACGCCGGTCGACTCCACCGCCGTGATGACCGACGGCAGGATCGTCTACGCGTCGCCGACGAGCCTCTACGTCTCGACCGAGAGCTGGGCGAGCCGTCCCGATCCGAGCACGCCGACCGAGGCGCCGAACACCGTCACGACCACGATCCACAAGTTCGACATCTCCGACCCGGCGAAGACGGTCTACCTCGGTAGCGGCACCGTGCAGGGCTACCTGCTGAACCAGTGGTCGCTCTCCGAGTTCCAGGGCGTGCTGCGTGTCGTCAGCACCGACGCGCCGGCCTGGTGGTCGGGCCCGTCCGGCGGTCAGAACCAGTCGTTCCTGACGACGCTCAAGCAAGCCGACGGTGGCAGCGGCCTCGTCCAGGTGGGCCGCGTCGGCGGCCTCGGCCAGGGCGAGCGCGTCTACGCCGTGCGCATGATCGGCAACGACGGCTACGTGGTCACCTTCAAGCAGGTCGACCCGCTCTACACGATCGACCTCTCCGACCCGGCGCATCCGGCCGTGCTCGGCGAGCTGACGATCCCGGGCTACTCGGCCTACCTGCACCCGATCAGCGACAACCTGCTGCTCGGCATCGGCCAGAACGTCGACCCGCAGACGAACGAGCCGACCGGAACCCAGGTGTCGTTCTTCGACGTCTCCGATCTCAAGCACCCGAGCCTGCTGTATCGAGCGGCGCTCGGCCAGGGCTGGTCGGCGGCCGAGTCCGACCACCACGCGTTCCTCTACTGGCCTGCGACGAGCCTCGTCGTCGTCCCGTTCGGCCAGCAGGCCGTCGGCATGCGCGTCTCCCGCGCCACCGGCATCACCGAGGTCGGCCGAATCGTGCAGACCCAGGCCAACCAGTCGTCGCTCCCGCAGATCAACCGCTCGCTGGTCGTGGGCAACGCGCTGCTCACGGTCTCGGACGCCGGCGTGGCGGCGAACGCACTCTCGTCGTTTGCGAGCCTCGGCTGGGCGGCGTTCCCGGCGCCGGCACCGACGCCCACCCCCGTGCCGCTGCCGGGCCCGATCGTCACGACGGGTGTGGGAACCGGTTTGACCACGGGCATCGCCGTTCCGCGCTAGCGCATCTTCTAAGAGCGATTAGACACTTCTCTATGGCTTTCGGCCGGGGGGTTGTGTATCTTCCTTTCCGGTTGTGCCCCGCCGAAGGGGTCCAGCCGAGGCATTGAGGCCTCAGGAGCTTTTGCTCCTGGGGCCTCTTTTTTTTGTTCAAGCGAAGGGAGGACGCATGGTGAAGGTGGAGGCGGTTGTGATCCGAGAACGGATCGAAACCGTGATCGACGCTGTCGAAGACGCGACCGGGCACGTCGGTGTCACGGTCATCGAGGCGGTTGGTCACGGAAGGCAGCGCGGGATCACTCACGAGTACCGCGGGCGGGTGTTCGAGTCGCGCTTCCTGCCGAAGGCGTTGCTGACGTTCCTGGTTCGCGACGAGATCGCGGCTGCTGTGGCCCACGCCGTTTCGGATGCGGCTCGCAGTGGCCACGAATCTGGTGACGGGATCGTGTGGTGTTCGGACGTGCGCGATGTCGTGCACAGCCGCACCGGGAAGAAGCTGGAGGAGGTCGACACCGATGCCTAGCCTTCTCTTTGCAGCGACCAACACGGAGCTGCTCGTCGCAGCGAGCACGATCTGGATCGTCATCACGGCCGTGCTCGTCATGTTCATGCAGGCGGGCTTCGCGTTCCTCGAAACCGGCCTGACGCGGATGAAGAACGCCGGTCATATCGCCGGCAAGAACGTGCTGATCTTCGCCGTGTGTTCGGTCGTCTACTGGGCGGTCGGATTCGGGCTCGCCTTCGGCGACGGTGGTGGGCTCTTCATCGGTGGCTCCGGGTTCTTCCCCGGCGTCAACGACTTGCTCGCCGTCCCGGCTCTCGCGGGCGACGCGTACAACGGTTCGTTCAGCTGGTTCGCCGAGGTTCCGGGCGCCGGCGGCTACCTGTTCGAGGTGGTCTTCGCGGGCGTCTCACTCGCGATCGTCTGGGGCTCGATGGCCGAGCGGGCGAAGCTGTGGGTGTACTTCGCCTTCGGCGTCATCTTCACCGTCATCTACTCGGTCACGTCGCACTGGATCTGGAGCCCGCAGGGCTTCCTGTTCAAGGGCACTCTGGCCGACAAGGTCGGGCTCGGCGCTCTCGGGATGCAGGACTTCGCCGGTTCGACGGTGGTGCACTACCAGGGCGCACTTGCGGCTCTGGCCGGGGCGATCCTGCTCGGGCCGCGGATCGGCAAGTTCGGCACGGACGGCCGCGCAAACCCGATTCCGGGCCACAACATCCCCTATGCAGTCCTGGGGACGTTCATTCTCTGGTTCGGCTGGTTCGGGTTCAACCCCGGTTCGACGCTGTCGGTCGACTTCGGCGGCTTCGGCTTCTTCGCCTACGTCGCAACGACGACCAACATCGCGGCGGCCTCGGGTGCGCTGGGCGGGATCATCACCGCGATGCTCGTCCTGAAGAAGCCCGACCTCTCGATGATGCTGAACGGCGTTATCGCAGCGCTTGTTGCGATCACCGCCGCATCGGGCTTTGTCGCTCCGTGGGCGGCAATCGTGATCGGTCTCGTCTCCGGGATCATCGCCGTCGTTGGCGTGATCTGGGTCGAGGGAAGGGGTATCGACGACCCGATCGGTGCAGTCGCCGTGCACGGCATGTCCGGAATCTGGGGCACGCTCGCGTGCGGACTGTTCGCAGTGCCGCTGCTCGCGAAGAACCTCGCTACAGGCCAGGGCGGCCTCGTGTACTCGGGCAGCTTCGACCAGCTCGGCGTGCAGGCGCTCGGGCTCGTCGTTGTCGGCGTCTGGACGTTCTCGACCTCCTTCGGAGTCCTCTGGGTGATGAAGAAGATCTGGGGGATTCGCGTCCACGAAGAAGCGGAGACGATGGGTCTCGATGTCTCCGAACACGGGATGTGGGGCTACCCCGAGTTCTACATCCCGGTCCCCGGTGGCTACGGGACGGAGTCCCACAGCCACCTTGGGCGTGCCGCCCCGACCCACGCGGTGGCCACGTCCTCGCACGAGCACACTCCTCCCACGGTGCTCGACTGATGCGAGCGAAGGGCAGAGGGGCGGCCGAAAGGCCGCCCCTCGCGCTCGTGGCCGAGGATGCCACGATCATCAGGCTGGACATTTGCCAGTTGCTTCTCGAGCGCGCCGGTTTCGGCGAAGTGATCGAGGCGAGGGACGGGGAGGAGGCGGTTGCGCTCGCGCGCGAGCGCCAGCCCGACCTCGCGATCCTCGACGTGAACATGCCGAAGCTCGACGGAATCGAGGCGGCACGCAAGATCCTCGCCGAGCAATCGCTCCCGATCGTGATGCTGACGGCGTACGCCGACGAAGGATCTGTCTCGCGTGCCGTCGAGGCGGGAGCGTTCGCCTACGTCGTCAAGCCGTTCCGCGAGCAGGACCTGCTCCCTGCGATCCGGGCGGCCCAGGCCCGTCACGAGGAGCTCCTCGAGCTTCGCGAGGAGTTCGACTCGGTGACCGACGAGCTCGGGCGCTCAGCGCTCCGTTCAAGAGGCGAAAGAGCTGCTGATGCGCAAAGAAGGGCTCTCGGCCGGCGACGCATTCGGGAGACTCCTGAGCGCAAGCAAACTGTCCGGGCAACCGATCGAGGTGATCGCGGCCGCCGTCGTTGCAGCGTTCCAGCAGGTCTAGGAGCAGCAGCCGCCCGCCGCGAGAACGGCAGGATTCGCGCTGCAGCTGCGAAACACCGCGGCATGGCCGACGAAAGCCTGATCGAGGAGATGCGTGCCACGCTCCGCGGCGACCGAGAACGAGCCGAGCAGCGCCGCAGCAGCGAACCCGCGCTTGCCGGCGCCGTGCAGGTCGGGTTGCTGCCCGAGCGCAGCCTGCCGCTCGAAGAGGCTCCGCAGCTCGAGGTCAAGACGGAGCCGGAGGTCGCGCGCGGCCTCCTGCGCTGGCTGCGACGGCGTTGAACGCCGTCCGGAGCCTGCGCCAGTGTCGCGCTCACTGACCGCTACGCAGTGGCGAGCAGCTCGATTCGGTTACCCCAGGGGTCCTCTGTATAGAACCGGTACACGCCGGGAAGGGTCTCGTCCCAAGTCACGCTTTCGCCAGCTGCAGTGAGGATCTCGGCTAGTCGATGGAGTTCCGGTTCGCTCACACGGAACGCCGGATGAGCTTTCCTTGCCGGCAAGAACGCGCTTTCCACACCGACGTGGAGTTGCTGGGAGCCAACCGCGAACCAGACACCCCCGCGGGCGCGCAACAGGTCGGGCTTGTCGACCTCGGGGAGACCCAACAACCCACCGAAGAATCGACGCGCTTCCGATTCACATCCGTCCGGAGCTGCGAGCTGCACATGATCGAGGCCGATTTCCATGCGGGTGAACGAGAGTGTCTCACTCAGCGACACGCCCGCCGCCCTTGCCGGGCGTGTGTGACCTGGCTTGCGCCTGAGTTCAGGAATGACGCTTGTACCCAAGGCCCAAGATGAACCGGCGAACGACAGCGACGACTCCCCGGCCGACGGCATCGAGGGCGACCACGGCGGCCAGCACGAGTGCCAAGACGACCAGGGGTGCGCCGCCCTCCCGGGCGCCATGAGCCTGTGCGAACACAATCCCGGCGCCGCTGACTAGAAGTGCGGCGGTGAAGAACACTCGGCCGGGGTGAGAGAGCCGAAGCCGCTGACCGAGCCATCTCCAATAGCGTCGGACTCCAGCCACGCGCGAATGCTAGTTCAGAGGAATGAGCGTAGAGTCTCGTTCATGCTTTCCCCACGCTTCCGAACGTGCCTCGTGGGGGCTGCAATTTTGGCTGCGACCGTCAGCGTGGTGGGCGTTGACTCCGCCGCTGCCGACGTGGACTGCCTGTCGAAGATATCCCCGATTACCGCCGGAGCGGCAGCAACGCTCGGCTACTCGGTCAAGGCAGTACGCGGGGAAGATGTCCGCAACTGCAATTTCCTCCACTCCCCGATCAAGATCGTGGACGTCAACAACACCCGCGCACCCGTCCATCCGACCGTCGGCGTCAGTTTTCAGAACCCGACGCCTGCAGCGTTCTCGGCGATTGTGAGGTCCGAGCGAAAGCTGGCGCGGTCACACACGGGTTTGTTGCCCTGCCCGGGCTCGGCCCTCTCGCCACTCTTATTCACAATCCGGTGGACGGCGACGCCGGCGTGACGATTCTCATATACCTACGCGGTACTTATCTGAGCGTCAGCGTCAGTAATGGGGCGACGCCGGTCACCGCGGCCCAGGCCGTGACGCTTGCGCACATGATCGCAGCCCGGATTTAGACCCTGGTGCAACGATCTCTCGTGGCTCGACCGTGGATGGGATCGTTGGACACTCCGAGCTGCCATTGAGCCTGGACAGGGAGCCTGAGATACCCGAAGGCCCGCCGCGAAGCGGGCCTTTCGTTTGTCCTGGACCCGGGGGCCAGATTCGCGAAATACGACAGAGACGACGTCCAGGTCGCATGACGGCGGCCTGCCCGAGAGTTCGGGAATGTTCCCTGAGCAAGCGCGCAGCAGGTTCGAACCACCTGCACGAACGGCCCAGCTGGACCATCGGTTGGTACTAACCTGCGGCCCTCGCGGCCGCCTAACTTGAGAACATGAAACGCGCACTCGAGCGTGTCGCCCCAGTCATGCTGCTGGGCGTCCTCCCGACTCTGCTCCTGGTGACCTGGCTCGTTGGGGAGTGGCGTAGCAGCCAGATTGCGCCCGACCTGCACTACGGCCTTTACCGGCAGGCGAAGGGTCTGCTCGGGTCAGGTGTGCCCTTCGACCCGCCGGGAACACTTATCACGGGCCAGAACCGTGTCTTTACCGTTCTAACGACACTCCTCGCGGCGCCGCTGACGGCGCTGCCGGTGGGTGTGGCCGATGTGGTGATGACGGTTCTCCTAATCGCCGCGGCGGCGGCAACGCCGTACGTCCTAGGCGTCCGGGACCCGCGGGTCTACGGCGTGCTGTTCCTCTGGGCGCCCGTTCTTTCCGGCATCCAGACCGGAAACCTGACGCTCCTGCTCGCGCTGATCGCCGCGCTTGCATGGCGTTATCGTTCGCGGCGCCTCCTGCTCGGTCTCCTCGTCGGGCTCGCGGTCGCGGCAAAGGTCTTCATGTGGCCGCTCGCGATCTGGCTCATTGCGACCCGTCGTTTCGCGGCCGCGCTCGTCGCGGCGGGCGTCGGCATGGCCTCGATTCTCCTGATCCTCCCCTTCGGGAATCCCCTGGACTACTTCCGGATCGCCCACGCCAACGCGGAGGTGATGGGAAGGCATGCGTACTCGTTGTACGTTTTGCTCGGTGCGGACGGCGCGGCAAGGGCGGCGTGGCTTGCGGTCGCAGCTCTCGTCCTTCTGGCCGCATTCTTCAGTGATGACCGGTCGAGCTTCACTTTCGCGATCGCAGCTTGCATCCTCTTCTCACCGGTCGTCTGGATCCACTACTTCGCGCTTTTGCTCGTCCCGCTTGCCATCGCGCGGCCGCGCTTCGGCGTTCTCTGGCTTGTGCCCATCGCCTACTGGTTCGTGCCCTTCGGCACGCCCGCGCACTGGCAGATCGTCGTCGGGCTCAGCGTGATGTGCATCGTCGTGTGCGCGGTTGTTCAACCCCCAACAACGCAAAGAACAATCCCGGCTCGCTCGTACGTTGGGCAACCCGGTCTGAAGTCCCGCGCCCAGTAATCCCGCGACCGGTGACAGGGCGGAACCTCGACCTGCTCGGGCGCCAGGAGTGAGGTGTGTGCGAGCGTCCCTACGCCTGGGGGACGAGCACGCAGCCGCCCGCGACCGCGGGCAGGAGGATCACGGTCGTGCCGTCGGTGACCGGCGTCTCGAGCCCCTGGAACAGACGGACGTCCGAGCCGTCGACGAAGACGTTCAGGAACTGCGGCAGCTCGCTCCCGTCGTAGATCCGGTCGCGCAGAGTCGGATACTCGGCGACGAGGGCATCGAGAACCTCGCGCACGGTCTGCCCGGGCATCTCGACGTTGCGGTTCCCGCCCGCTTCGGGCCGGAGGATCGGCGGGATACGGATCGTTGCCACGGCTCCCGAAAGTAACAGCTAGGCGACGGCTTCGGCTTCCAGAGGCGCCGGGCGCACGTCCTCGAGCCGGTCGATCCGAGCGAGTGCCGGGAACATGCGGGCCCAGCTCAGCGCGAGGCCGATCGTGATCACTCCGCCCGCGACGACCGAAGTGACCGCGCCGAAGAGCTTGGCGGCGACACCCGACTCGAACGCTCCGAGCTCGTTTGAGGCGCTGATGAACACCATCTCGACGGCGAGCACTCTTCCGCGAAGCGCGTCGGGGGTGCCGAGCGCGACCGCAGCCCCGCGGATGTTCATGCTGATCATGTCGACGAAGCCGCTCACGGCGAGTGCCACCATCGAGAGTGCGAACGAGTCCGAGAGCCCGAAGACGACCATGCTCGCGCCGAACACACCGACCACGACAAGCAGCGTGTGGCCGACGTGCCGCTTCAGCGGGTGGCGGGTCAGCCAGAGCCCGGCTGCGATCGCTCCGATCGCGGGCGCGCTCCGCAGGAATCCGAGCCCCACCGGGCCGGTGTGGAGGATCGACTGCGCAAAGAGCGGCAGCAGCGCCACGGCTCCACCGAAGAGCACGGCGAAGAGGTCGAGCGAGATCGCTCCGAGCAGCATCGGCGAGCGGCGGATGAAATGGATGCCGGCGAGAACGGTGTGCCAGCCGAGCTGCTCCGCAGTCGGGTCGCGCTCGACGGGAGGCTCGCGGACAACCAGGACGCACACGAGCCCGGCGATGCAGAGGACTGCGGCAGCGGCGTAGGGGAGCTCGGGGCGGATCGCGAACAGCACGCCGCCGAGCGCAGGGCCGGCGACGATCGCAGTCTGGAAGGCGAGCGATCGCAGCGCCATTGCGCTCGCGATCAGCTCCGAAGGGACGAGCGTCGCCGTCAGGGCCCGCGCAGGCGGTGCACCGATCGCGCCGGCGACTCCTGTCGCGAACGCGAGCGCGAGGAAGGGCCAGAGCTGCTTCGCTCCGGAGAGGCTGACCGCGACGAGGACGCACATCACCGCGACGTCGATCACGAGTGAGGCGGCGAGGATGCCCCGCCGCGACACATGGTCTGCGAGCGTCCCGGCGGGGAGGGCGAGCAACGGCAGCGGAATGAACTCCATCAGCCCGATCAGGCCGAGGTCGAGCGGGTCGTGGCGGATCGAATAGACCTGCCAGCCGATCGCGACCGCGGCCATCTGGCCACCGACGCCGAGCAAGAGAACTGCACCCCAGAGGGACGCGAAGTCCCGGCGCCGAAGCGCAGGGGGGAGGCGGTTCACCCAGCCCATCCCCCCAGTCTTGCTGCAGCGGCGGCGGGCCGCCGCGAGGCCCTTACTCCTCGGCGAGGATGCGGTAGAGCGCGCGCCGTGTGTTCGCGAGGATCTCCGAGGCCTCCTTCGCCTGGGCCACGGTGCCCGCGTGCATCACCTGCCGCGTCGCGATCGCGACCTGGCCGAGCAGTCCTCCGAGCTCGCGCATGCCTTCGGGCATCTCCGCGCCCGCCTGCTCCCATGGTGTCCCGAGCTTCTCGCGGTGCTCCTCGACGTGCTTGCGGCCCGTGTCGGTCAGCTCGAAGACGTTGCCGCCGTCGCGTGCTTCGCTGCGGACGAGCCCTTCGTCGGCGAGCAGCTGGAGCGCGGGGTAGACAGAGCCGGGGCTCGGACGCCACATGCCGTCGCTGCGGCTTTCGAGCTCCTGCATCACCTGGTAGCCGTTGCGCGGCTCCTCTTCGAGCAGGAGCAGGATCGCCGCACGCACGTCGCCGCGGCGGCTCCGCCGGCCGCGCCCCATCCGGCCGGGGCCGAACGGAGGTCCCGGGAAGGGCATGTTGAACATGGGGCCGCCGAAGCCGGGGCCTGGAGGGCCGCCGGGCCCGCCAGGGCCACCGGACAGGAAGAAGAATTGATCTCTCTTATGCATATCACGATATGTAGCCGATATATCGTTAACTGTCAAGCCGCGGCCACGTATCCTTGAAACCGTGAAGGTCATTCTCCCCGACAGCTCCGAGCTCGAGCTCCCCGACGGTTCCACCGGGCTCGACGCCGCGCGCGCGATCGGCCCGAAGCTCGCCGAGCAGGCGGTGCTCGTCCGTTCGAACGGCTCGGTGCGCGACCTGCGGCTGCCGCTCGCGGACGGGGAGCACATCCAGCTCCTGACGGTGCGCGACAAGGACGACCCCGATGCGCTCTACGTCCTGCGCCACTCGAGCGCGCACCTCCTCGCCGAGGCCGTGCGGCGGCTCTACCCGGGCGTGAAGGTCGCGATCGGCCCGCCGATCGACAACGGCTTCTACTACGACTTCGAGTTCCCCGAGCCGATCAACGAGGACGACCTCGAGCGGATCGAGGACGAGGTCGCGCGCGAGCTCGACGAAGGTCGCGAATGGACGCGCGAGGAGATCTCGGCCGACGATGCGCGCGCGCGGTTCGAAGCCGAGGGCGAGCCGTACAAGGTCGAGCTCGTGGACACGGCCGAGGGCGCGATCAGCCTGTACACCCAAGGGCAGTTCACCGACCTCTGCCGCGGCCCGCACCTGCAGAACTCGAAGCCGATCAAGGCGTTCAAGCTGACCGGCCTCGCGGGTGCCTACTGGCGTGGCGACGAGCACAACACCCAGCTGACGCGGATCTACGGCACCGCCTTCTACTCGAAGGAAGACCTCGAGGCGCACCTGGAGCGGATCGAGGAGGCGAAGAAGCGCGACCACCGCCGGCTCGGCGTCGCACTCGACCTCTTCCACCTCGACGAGGTCTCGCCCGGCTCGCCGTTCTGGCACCCGAAGGGGATGGTGATCTGGAACGCGCTCGAGGACGTGCGCCGGCGCGAGAACGTCCGCCGCGGCTACGTCGAGGTGAAGACGCCGCTCATCTACGACAAGTCGGTCTGGGAGACCTCGGGCCACTGGGAGAAGTTCCGCGAGAACATGTTCGTGATCCCGGGCGAGGATCGCACCTACGGGATCAAGCCCATGAACTGCCCGGGCCACATGCTCCTCTTCGGCTCGCGCATGCACAGCTACCGCGAGCTGCCGCTGCGGTACGCCGAAGCCGCGCCGCTGCACCGCAACGAGCTCGCCGGCGCCCTGCACGGGCTGACCCGCGTGCGCCACGTGACCCAGGACGACGCGCACATCTTCTGCGCGCGCGACCAGATCGAGACGGAAGTCTTCGGCTGTCTCGACTACGCGGCGTTCCTCTACGACCTCTTCGACGTCGAGGCCCGGTTCGAGCTCTCGACCCGGCCCGAGAACAAGCTGGGAAGCGACGAGGAATGGGACTTCACCGAGGGCGCGCTCCGCTCCGCTCTCGAGCGGCGCGGACTCGACTACGACCTGAACGAAGGCGATGGCGCGTTCTACGGGCCGAAGATCGACCTCCACATGACCGACTCGCTCGGCCGCTCCTGGCAGATGGGGACGATCCAGCTCGACTCGCAGATGCCGCAGCGGTTCGGCCTCACCTACGTCGGCGCCGACAACGTCGAGCACACGCCGTACGTCGTCCACCGGGCGCTCTTCGGCTCGCTCGAGCGGTTCATCGGCATCCTCACCGAGCACTACGGCGGCGCCTTCCCGTTCTGGCTCTCACCGGTGCAGGTGCGGGTGCTGCCGGTCGGCGAGGGCCACCGCGAGGCTGCCAACGAGCTCGCCGGCAAGGCTCGCCCCGTACCGCGTCGAAGTGGACGCATCCGATGACACCGTGGGCAAGCGGATCCGCAACACCGAAGTCGACAAGATCCCCTTCACCGTTGTCTATGGGGACAAAGAGAGCGACGACTCGCTCGCCGTACGCGAGCGCGGCGGCGGCCAGTCGACGCGCACGCTTGCGGAATTCCTCGAATTGCTTGCTACGCTTGTCCCCTGGCAAGCAGGGACGGAACCGTCTCTCACCTCCTGACCCACGGTCTCGGAGGTTCAACCGAACTTGGTTGAGATCGGTCCCGGCCGCTGCCTGTCAGCGGCTTTGTCATTTTCAAAGGAGGACCACGAGAGCTTGGTGACACAGACTTGAGGCCGCGGCGAGGGTCATGGGAACCGCCGCGCCGCCCAGAGCCGCAGACGCGAATCAACGACGCGATTCGCGTGCCGAAAGTACGACTGATCGGTGCGGATGGTGAGCAGCTCGGGGTCAAGGCGACCGACGAGGCCCGTGAGTACGCGTACGGCAAGGGGCTCGATCTCGTCGAGGTCGCAGCGCAAGCAGATCCGCCCGTCGCCAAGGTGATGGATTACGGGAAGTACCGCTACGAGTTGGAGCAGAAAGCGAAAGCGGCCCGGAAGAATCAGACCCAGATCCACGTCAAGGAGATCAAGCTCAGACCAAAGATTGGCCAGCACGATTACGAGACCAAGAGAGGCCACGTCGTCCGTTTCTTGAACCAGCGGGCGAAGGTCAAGGTCACGATCATGTTCCGGGGCCGCGAGCGCGAGCACCCGGATCGCGGCCGTGACCTGCTCATGCGGCTCGCAGACGAGGTGAAGGAGCTGGGGACGATCGAATCCCAGCCGCTCCTCGAGGGTCGCAACATGACGATGGTGCTGGGACCGACCAGAAACGCGGGGTTGAAGAAAGATGCCGAAACAGAAGACAAGCTCGGGAGCCAAGAAGAAATTCAAGGTGACGGGAACGGGCAAGATCCTGCGCCGGAAGGCGAACCAGTCGCACAATCTCGAGCACAAGCCCGCGAAGCAGAAGCGGGCGTTCAGTAAGGACCAGCCGGTCGCGGCCGCGAATCTGAAGGCCGCCAAGAAGCTTCTCGGAAGGGGATGAGGTAGTCCATGGCTCGCGTCAAGCGATCCGTCGGCGCGCAGAAGAAGCGGCGTAAGGTCCTCGAGCAGGCCAAGGGCTACTGGGGTCTCAAGAGCACCAACTACCGGTACGCGAAGGAGCAGGTCGAGCATTCGCTCACCTACGCCTACCGCGACCGGAAGAACAAGAAGCGCACGTTCCGGCGGCTCTGGATCATCCGCATCAACGCCGGAGCGCGGGCGAACGGGCTCTCGTACAACCAGTTCATCGCGGGCCTCAAGGCAGCGGATGTCGAGCTCGACCGGAAGGTGCTCGCGGATCTCGCGATCACCGATCCGGCGGCGTTCTCGAAGCTCGCCGAGCAGGCCAAGTCGGCGCTCGCGGCCTGACAAGCCGCTGATCGCCTCTCGCGACAACGAGAAGCTGAAGCTCGTCCGCAAGCTGCACGACCGCAGCTGGCGCGACAAGCTCGGCCTCTTCGTCTGCGAGGGTGAGGATCTCGTCGACGCTGCGACGGCAGCGCCGGTCGAGCTGCTCGTCGCGGGCGAGAACGTCGAGCCGAAGCTGCTGGCGGAGGTCTCGACCGCCGGACACCCGCCGCGCGTGATCGCGGTCTACCGCCGCGACGACCTGCCCAAGCCGGAGCCGCGCCCGGTCACGCTCGCGCTCTGGCACGTGTCCGACCCGGGAAACGTCGGCACCCTGATCCGCACCGCTGACGCCTTCGGCGCCGCCGTCGCCCTCTCGCCCGGATGTGCAGACCCGACAGGCCCGAAGGCGCTGCGGGCCTCCGCGGGCTCGATCTGGCGCGTGCCGCTCGTCCCATTCGAGACCACAGGCAAGCGGGTGGCGCTCGTCGCGCGAGCCCGGCGAGCCGCTCGACGCGGTCGACCTGAGCGGCGAGGTGGTCTTCCTGCTCGGCGCCGAGCGCGAGGGGTCTGCCGGCAGAGCTCGAGCGCGATGTCGACGCCTGGATCCCGATCGCCGGCGCGGAGTCGCTCAACGTTGCGGTTGCAGGTGCGATCGCGCTGTACGAATGGCGCCGTCAGAACGGTGATCTCGACCACCGTCTGAGACGGGTCGAGCCCTAGCTGCGGCTCTTCTCTTTGCTCTGGTCGTGGCCGCCGTTGCCGCCGCGATCGTGGAACTGGTCGCCGCCGCGATCGTCGCTCTGGTCGTGGCCGCCGTTGTCATCCTTCCCGAGGTTCTTGTCGTCACCCCGGCCGTAACTCTGGTCGTGGCCTGCGTTGCCAGGGAAGCCGGAGAAACCGGCGTAGTCGGGGCTGTAGCTCTGGTCGCGGCCCCCGTTGGCGCCGCAGACCGGGATGGGGGTCGCAGGTGGCGGCGTGGACGGCTCCGGTGACGGTGTGGACGGTTCCGGTGACGGCGTTGACGGTTCCGGTGACGGTGTGGACGGTTCCGGTGACGGCGGCGGCACGGGCGGCGGTGGTGTCACGGGCGGCGGTGGTGTCACGCAGTGGCGTCACCGGCGGCGGCGACGGCACGAAAGGCCCGAAGGCTGTCCGGGAGTGAGCTCGGCGAGCTCGGGGTTGCAGGCGAAGATTCGTCGCCGGTCGATGGTGGCGCAGACTCCGGTGTGGCTGGACCGGCCGGGTTTGCCGGTAGTCGGAGGCGACGTCGTGGGTCGATGTCGACGCAGCTGGGCGCTGACGGAACGACGGAAGACGGAGTCGCGGGCTTGGTGGTTGTCGGGGCGGTGGTCGGAGCGGTTGGATGTGTCGGCGGCTTGCTCGCCGTAGCAGCCGGCGCTAGGCTGCCGGTGCTGGGGTTTCCTGCGCTGGAGTTGCCGGCAGCGACTTCGGTTTCGGGTTAGGGGAGGTGACGACGAGTCCGACGCCGGCCGCCGAAGGAATCCCGAGGCGGAGGCTCGAGGTGGAGGAGATCGGTCGTCGAGGACGACGTCGGGGTCTGAGCGATCAGAGAGGGCGTGATCGTGAGGACCAGGCCTCCGGCGGCGCTCGCAGGACGAAGTGTGCGAGTCAACGGAGCTGTGAGTTCAGGCGGCACCGTCGACGTGCCCCCCGGCACCGTTGTCGTGCCTCCGGGCGCAGGCTGGCTCGGCGCTGCTTGCGTCGTTACGGGTTGAACGCCGTGGTTGCGCAGAACGGCCATTCCCGCCGCTGCCGAAGAGAAGCTCCTCGACGGTGTTTCCCGCCACCGCGTTGTTCCAGAGGTAAGCCGCTGCCGCAGTGGAGGCAACGAGGGTGAGCACGCGAACGAGTGGGCCTGAAGGTGGCACGCCCCTACAGTGTCACTGACAGGGAGGACGTCGCGTCGCCTTAGAGCGGCTCCTCGACGACTACTCGGTTCTTTCCCTGTTCTTTTGCGCGGTACAGGGCGGCGTCGGCCCGTCGAAGCAGCTCGTCGTGCGAGCCCGACCGGTACTGGACGACCCCGATGCTCGTCGTGAGGCCGAGACCGGGCCCACTGACGCTCTCCTGCAAGATCGTGCGCTCCGCGAGGTGCGCGCGAATCCGCTCACCCACCATGAGAGCACCCTCGAGATCGGTTCCCGGAAGGAGGATCCCGAACTCCTCTCCTCCGAGGCGCGCAGCAGTGTCGATCGCGCGCAACTGGGCGCGAAGAAGGTCGGCGAACGTCCGCAACGCCTCGTCGCCTGCCGGATGGCCGAAGCGGTCGTTGATCCGCTTGAAGTCGTCGAGGTCGGCGACGAGGACGGACAGCGTGTCGCCGAGACGGCTGCGTGCGTGCGATCTCCGCGTCGAGCGCCTCGATGAAGCGACGACGGTTGACGAGGCCCGTGAGCTCGTCGGTGAGCGCCTGCCTGCGGACGACGTGGTGCAGACGGGCGTTCTCCAGCGCGATTGCCGCCTGCGCGGCGAGCCACTCGCGAGCTCGGTCGCGTCGGGCGTAAACCCGCCCACGGGGCGGATCGAGGACTGAGCCGGATCTCACCGCCTCCGGTCGACTCGCCGAGGTCGAGCTCGTACGGCTGCCCCCCGCCGATTCCCCGACTCGGGCGACCTCGCGATCGTCGTCGAGCACACGTCCACCAGCTGCCTCTGTCGCCTCGACCATGATGTCGAGAATCACGGACAGGAGCCCGCTCGTGTCGTGCGTTGTGGCGAGTGCGTTTCCGACCAGCGCGATCGCCTCGCGCGGGTCGCGTGGAAGGTGAGCCCAACTTCCGTGCTCCCGCCGTCGTTGCTCGCGGCTTTTCACGCGAAGCGTATCTGGTCGCGCGCGAAGACGATCAGCAGGCCGAGGGTGACGAACGTCGCCACGACCGCGAGGATGAACAGCACGGGGTCTATTTCTTCATCCCCGCGCCCGGTTCTGCCGCAACGAATAGGTTTGCCGCAATAGGAGGCTCTCGAGGTTGCAAGTCTAACCCCGACGCGTCCCACGCGGGTGTCCGGAGGCTGGCATGGCTCCGGGCGATTGAATTATCGGTCGTCTCCGCGTTTCGACAGACCCAGATCGAGTCCTCGTGGCCGCGCCAGGGGGTGCGGTCGAACCAGCCGTAGAGGCCCTCGACGGTGAAGCCCTCCTCGTGGAGGAGCGCGCTCCACTCGGGAGCGGTGAGCCAGGCGAGGCTGAGCTCCGCCTCGGCGCCGAGCGCCTCGCACCCGCATGAGGACCGTCCGCCGCTCCTCGTCCCACTCGACGCGCTCGAAGATTCCGGGCTCGCGCTCGAGCCAGCGGCCGTGCGTCTCGGCGATGTCGTCCGGGAGCGGCGCGAAGACGTCGAAGACGAAGCGGCCGCCCGGCTCGAGCAGGCCGGGGACGGCGCGGAGCGCCGCGCGCCGGTCCTCGTCGGACTCCATGTGGAGCAGCGAGCGGAACGGCGAGATCACGAGCGGGAACTCGCCCTCGACCGGCGGTTCGCGCAGGTCGCCGAAGCGCAGGTCGAGCTCGACGCCCGCGGCCGCCGCCCGCTCGCGTGCGACCGCCATCATCCCCTCGACGAGTCGACCCCGATCACCGCGATGCCGGCGAGCGCGATCGGGACGGCGATCCGGCCGGTGCCGACGCCGAGCTCGACGACCGGCCCGCCCGAGCGCTTCGCCTCCTCGACGTAGAAGTCGACGTCCTCGACCACCGTCCTCGACCACGGGTCGTAGATGCGTGCGATCTCGTCGTAGGCGGACACGCGGGTATGTTGCCTCTTCGATGGAGCCGACGAGCGGGAACCTACGAGCAGAACGCGATGCGGGACGCCGAGTCGGCGTCGCGAGCGCCGAGCTCGAGGACGTGCGCGTGGCCTACCTCGGCCGCAAGAGCGCGCTCGCGCTGAGCCTGCGCGAGGTTCGCGACCGCGAGACCGGCACGCTCCTGAACGGCGTTCGCCAGCGGCTCGAGGCCGCGATCGACGAGCGCGAGCGCACGCTCGCCGAGCGAGGAGCTCGAACGGCGCCTGCGCGACGAGGTGATCGACGTGACGCTTCCGGGCGAGGAGCTGCCGCTCGGCCATCTGCACCCGATCACGCAGATCCGCCGCACCGTCGAGGACGCGTTCCTCGGGCCTCGGCTACGAGGTGCGCGACGACCGCGAGGTCGAGACCGTCGAATACAACTTCGACAAGCTCGCGTTCGGGCCGACACACTCGGCGCGCTCGCCGCGCGACACGTTCTTCTTCGACGCGACGCACGTCCTGCGCACCGAGACGAGCCCGTCGCAGATCCACATCCTCGAGGAGAAGCCGCCGCCGGTCTACATGGTCTCGATCGGCCGCGTCTACCGCCGCGACGCGATCACCGCGACGCGCTACCCGATCTTCCACCAGTTCGAGGGGCTCGCCGTCGACAAGGGCCTGACGCTCGCCGACCTGCAGGGGACGCTGCTGCACGTGATGCGCGCGCTCTACGGGCCCGACCGGCGCGTGCGCTTCCGGACGCACTACTTCCCGTTCACCGAGCCGTCGATCGAGCCCGACGTCTCGTGCGGGATCTGCGGTGGCGCGGGCTGCCGCACCTGCAAGCACTCCGGCTGGATCGAGATGGGCGGCGCCGGCATGGTCGACCCCGAGGTGTTCGTCAACGTCGGCCTCGACCCCGAGGAGTGGAGCGGGTTCGCGTTCGGCTGCGGGCTCGAGCGGACGGCGCAGCTGCGGCACGACATCCCCGACATCCGCGCGCTCTGGGAGGGGGACCTGCGGGTCCTGCGCCAGTTTTGAGAGTCCCCGTCTCCTGGCTGCGGGACTACGTCCCGATCGAGATGCCGCTCGACGAGCTGGCGGAGCGGCTCTCGGTCGCGTCCGCCGAGATCGAGGGGATCGAGCGCCGTGGCGTCGCCGACGAGGACGGGAACCTCGGCCGCTTCAAGGTCGGGCGCGTGCTCGAGGCGAGAAGCACCCGAACGCCGACCGGCTCCAGCTCACGAAGGTCGACGTCGGCGAGGCCGAGCCGCGCTCGATCGTCTGCGGCGCGTGGAACTTCGGCGTCGGGGCGACGGTGGCCGTGGCGCTTCCCGGCGCCGTGCTTCCGAACGGGCTCACGCTCGACCGGCGCGAGGTGCGCGGCGAGATCTCGGACGGGATGATCCTCGCCGAGGACGAGGTCGGCCTCGGCGCCGACCACGCGGGGATCATGCTGCTGCCCGGACACCGCGAGCCGGGCGCCGACCTCGCCGACGTGCTGCCGATCGTCGACGACGTGCTGATCGTCGAGTCGACCGGCAACCGGCCCGACCTCCAGTCGATCTACGGGATCGCGCGCGAGATCGCGGCGATCTACGACCTGCCGCTCGCGGCCGTGTCCGGCTTCGCCCGGGCCGGCGCCGAGACAGCCGGTCGCGATCCAGATCGACGACGCCCATCGGCTGCCCGCGCTACATCGGGCGCCTGTTCGAGAACGTCGCGATCGGCCCGTCGCCGGTCTGGCTGCGGGCCGCGTCTACGCGGCCGGGATGCGGCCGATCTCGAACGTCGTCGACGTGACGAACTACGTCATGCTCGCGCTCGGCAACCCGCTCCACGCCTTCGACTTCGACAAGCTCGAGGGCGGGCGGATCGTCGTCCGGCGCGCGGCGCCCGGCGAGAAGCTGCGCACGCTCGACGGCGTCGACCGCGAGCTCACGACCGACGACCTGATGATCGCCGACGCCGGCCGCGCGATCGCCCTCGCCGGGATCATGGGCGGCGAGGAGACCGAGATCGGCGACGGCACGACGACCGTCCTCCTCGAGGCGGCGAACTTCGAGCCGTACGGCATCTACCTCTCCTCGGAGCGGCTGCGCCTCCGCACCGAGGGCTCGAACCGCTGGGAGAAGGGCGTCGACCCGCACCTCGCCGGGCCGGCCGCCGACCTCGCGACGACGCTCCTCCTCGAGCTCACCGGCGCGACCTGGGTCGGCGACGCCGACGTCCACGGCGACCTGCCCGAGCGGCCGGTCGTCCGCTTCCGCGCCGAGCGCGCCGACGAGGTGATCGGCGTCGAGACGCCGCCGGCCGACCAGGACGCGCTGCTCGAGCGGCTCGGCTTCGAGCGGGACGAGGACGCGGTTCGCGTCCCGACCTGGCGCGCGCGCGACGTGACGCGCGAGATCGACGTGGTCGAGGAGATCGCGCGCTTCCGGCTCGAGGACGTGCCGTTCACGCTGCCCGCCCGCCGCGAGATGATCGGCACGCTGACGCGCGAGCAGCGCTCCGGCGGCGCGTCGAGGACGCGCTCGTCGGCCTCGGCTTCGCCGAGACCTACACGCCGAGCCTCGTGCCCGACGACGAGACGACGCTGGAAGCTCCCCGAGCCGATCTCGGTCGAGCTGACCGCGCTGCGGACGACGCTCCTCCCGAGCCTCGTCGAGGCGGCGCGCCGGAACGTCGACGCGGGCGCGCGCAGCATCGCGCTCTTCGAGATCGCGCGTGTCTACCTCCCGGACGGCGACCTGCCCGACGAGCGCGTGCGCGTCGCCGGGATCACCGAGGGCGGCTTCCTGCACGTGAAGGGCGTGGTCGAGGCGCTCTACGCGGCGCTCAAGGCCGAGCCGTCGTTCGAGCGGACGCAGCACCCGCTGCTCCATCCCGGCAAGGCGGCCCGCGCACGCAGGCGGGCGTCGTCGGCGAGCTGCACCCGCGCCTGCTCGACGGCGAGTGGGGCGCGTTCGAGCTCGACCTCGCCGACCTCTTCGCCGAGCTCGCGCGAGCCGGTCACCTACGAGGACGTGATCACCTACCCGGCCGTCCGGCAGGACATCGCCGTCTCGGTGCCCGAGGACGTCCCGGCCGGCGATCTCGTCGCCGTCGCGCGCGAGGCCGCCGGGCCCGAGCTGCGGGAGATCCGCGTCTTCGACGTCTACCGCGGCGAGCAGGTCGGCGAGGGCCGCAAGTCGGTCGCCTTCTCGGTCGCCTACCAGTCGCCCGAGCGCACGCTCTCCGAGGAGGACGCAACGCGCCTGCGCGACGCGATCGTCGACGGCGCTCGCCGAGCGTTTCGGCGCCGAGCTACGCGCGTAGCCAGTTACGCGCCGGCGACCCGCGCGAACGACGCGACGATCGCCGTCGGCACGGTGCCGGGAAACGACTGCGCGCCGCTGTCCAGGAAGTGGACGATGAGCGCATAGGTATGCGCACCGGACTGCCACACGTATTCGTCGTTGCCGCCTGCCTTGTAGCTCTTGTCCCACTGGCGCTCGCGCGTGCCGCCGAACCGGCCTGCCTTGAAGGCGCTCGTCGAGCCGAACTTCCCGTCGTGACGGAGGAGCGCTGCAACGATCTTGTCCGTCACGTGGCCGTTGTGCACGGCGAGCTGGAATGCGCTCTTCCCGCTCGCGGTCACGTACTCGAGAACAGCGAAGCAGGGTGGCCCGCCGACGCCGAGGCTCGAGCAGTTGCCGCCGAGGTCGGCCATCGCCACCTTCGGCGGGAACCGGGTCGGCAACAGCACGTCGGGGTAGGTCAGCGCCGCGAGCGAACGGATCTCGCGAGCGGTAACGCGAGCCGGCACGGGAACCGTTCGCGGCTGCTCCTGCGACGCATGCCATGCGCGCGGCGCAGCGACCGAGCAGACAGAGAACCGCCTCTCGCGCAAGCTAGACGGTCCGGCCGTCGATCTGCCAGATCGGGCCCTGCGTGCAGCCGCCCTTCGAGTCCGACAGCGCGCGGGTGACGCTCACCGAGCCGCGAATTCCCTTGCCGTCGCAGCGCTCGAGGCAGCGCCTGACCATCCCCGGCGACGCGCCGTACCCGGCGCGTCGCGGCGGAGCGGAAGCGGAGCACGATGCCCGGCGGCGTCAGGCGCGGGTTGATCGGCGCGAGCGCGAGTGCCGCCTGGTCGAGGTAGTCGGAGGAGATCAGGTCGATCTCGCCGACGAGGTCGCTCCAGTCGGACGGCAGCGTCGCGAGCGCGGTGTCCCACGACTCGGCGAGTGTGAGCCTCGTCGACCGCGCCGCGACGGCCGCGGCTTCGGACGAGAGCACGGTGACGGCCGCCGATCCCGGCCTCGTCGAGCCGTGCGAGCAGCCGCCCGACCGCCTCGGCGCCCGGGCCGCTGCCGTCCTGCGCCACGCCGAAGTGGAGCGTGCCCGGCGCCGTCATGTACGGCTGCGCAGGGCCGAGCAGCGCGGCAGCGCGGTCGTAATCGCCCTCGGAGACGGTCAGCTCGAGGCGGGCGCTTCCCCACCCTTCGGGTAGTCCAGCCTGTGCGGTGTTCCATTCCCCGGTCAGGCTCACGCGGCAAAACGTACACTCAAACGGAGTGGCAAAGGTCGAGAAACGCCGGACGGTGTCCGACGAGCGGCTGCGTGACTTCCTGCGCGAGATGCTGCTCATCCGACGCTTCGAGGAGAAGGTCGAGGAGCGATTTCGCGCGGGCGAGCTGCCGGGCTTCCTCCATGTCGCCATCGGCCAGGAAGCGGCCGAGGTCGGCGTGTGCGCGGCGATGGAGGACGGCGACGTCTTCGCGTCCACGCATCGCGCGCACGGGCACACGCTCGCGCGCGGCACGCACCCGAATGCGCTCGATGGCCGAGCTCTACGGGAAGATGGAGGGCTGCTCGCACGGGTACGGCGGCTCGATGCACCTCTACGACGTCGAGCGCGGGAACCTCGGCGCGAACGCGGTCGTCGCGGGCGGGATCCCGGCGATGGTCGGCGCGGGCCTCGCGTTCAAGCTGCGGGACGAGCCGCGCGTCGCGGTCGCGTTCTTCGGCGACGGCGCGACCAACACCGGCACCTTCCACGAGGCGCTCAACCTCGCGCAGCTCTGGAAGACGCGGACGGTCTTCGTCTGCGAGAACAACGAGTGGGCCGAGTCGACTCCCGGCTGGCAGCACTCGCCGGTGCACGACGACATGTCGAAGCGCGCCGCGGCCTACGACATGCGCGCGTATCAAGGTCGACGGCCAGGACGTGGAGGAGGTCTACGAGACCGGCCCGCGAGGCGCTCGAGTATCGTCCGCTCCGGCGCGGGCCCGGTCTTCCTCGACGTCGAGACCTTCCGCATGCACGGCCACTACATCGGCGACGCGCAGGTCTACCGCACCAAGGAGGACCGCGACGTCGCGGCCGAGCGCGACCCGCTCGTCGAGCTCCGGGCGCGGCTCGAGGTCTCCGACGAGGACTGGGCGCGGCTCGAGGCCGAGGTGGCCGAGATCGTCGAGGCGTCGGTCGAGTTCGCGAAGAACGGCACCGACCCCCAGCCCGAAGACGCGATGAAAAACGTCTATGCCTGAGATCACCTATCGCGAAGCCGTGCGCGACGCGCTCGGCGCGGCGCTGCGCGCCGACGACGACGTCTTCGTCATGGGCGAGGACATCGCCGAGATGGGCGGCTCGATGGGCGTCACCCACGGGCTGCTCGACGAGTTCGGCCCCGAGCGCGTGCGCAACACGCCGATCTCCGAGATCGCGATCGTCGGCGCCGGCATCGGCGCCGCGATGCAGGGCATGCGGCCCGTCGTCGAGATCATGTACGAGGACTTCCTGACGCTCTCGATGGAGCAGATCGTCAACCAGGCGGCCAAGCACCGCTACATGTCGGGCGGGCAGCTGAAGGTGCCGCTGACGATCCGCACCCAGGGCGGCGCCGGCTGGTCGCCGGGCGCGCAGCACGCGCAGCAGTTCGAGGGCTGGCTCTGCCACGTGCCGGGGCTCAAGGTCGTCTTCCCCTCGACGCCCGAGGACGCGCGCGGCCTGCTCTGGTCGTCGATCTACGACGACAACCCGGTCGTCTTCTTCGAGCACCGCCTGCTCTACCCGGTGAAGGGCGATGTGCCCGAGACGCTCGAGCCGATCCCGCTCGGCAAGGCGCGCATCGTGCGCGAGGGAACCGACGTGACCGTGATCGCGACCGGGCCGCTCGTCCACCACTCGCTCAAGGCGGCGGAGGAGGCGGAGGCCGAGGGCATCTCGGTCGAGGTCGTCGACCCGCGCACGCTCCAGCCGCTCGACGAGGAGACGCTGATCGCCTCGGTCAAGAAGACGAACCGCGCGGTCGTCGCGCACGAGGCCGTGCGGCGCATGGGCTTCGGCGCCGAGGTCGCAGCGGTGCTCCAGGAGCAGGCCTTCGACTGGCTCGACGCGCCGGTCGAGCGCGTCGGCTCGAAGTTCGCGCCGCTCGCATTCGCGCCCGCGATGGAGCAGTACGTCGTCCCGCAGACCGGCGGACGTGCTCGCGGCGATCAGGAGGACGGTCGACGCGATGGCTACCGAGGTCAAGCTGCCGCGGCTCGGGCAGGGCATGGAGGCCGGGACGATCGTCAAGTGGCTGAAGGCGGTCGGCGACCGCGTCGAGCGGGGCGAGCCGCTCTACGAGCTCGACACCGACAAGGTCACGCAGGAGGTCGAGTCCGAGGTCGCCGGCGTCCTGCTCCAGATCGCGGTGCAGGAGGGCGAGGTTCCCGTCGGACAGACGATCGCGGTGATCGGCGAAGCCGGCGAGGTCGTCGCGGCCGCCCGGCGGCAGCCCGCCGAACCCTGCAGCGCGACTGCGGCCGAGCCTGCCGCCGCGGAGAGTCGGCTGTCCCACGTCTGCAGCCGGTCGCGCCGCTCCGTCACCCGCGAATGGCGACCGGATCAAGGCCTCGCCGCTCGCGCGCCGGATGGCCCGCGAGCGCGGGATCGAGCTCTGCGTCGCTGACCGGCACCGGGCCGGACGGCCGCATCGTCGCCGAGGACGTCGAGCGGGCGGCAGCTGGCGTCACCCGCCGCGCCCGAGCTCCGGCATCCGAGCGCGCTGGTCATTCCAGCCGGCGACGTCGAGTCGGTCCCGCACACACGATCCGCAAGACGATCGCGCGTCGCCTCACCGCGGCCTGGGAGGTGCCGGTCTTCGTCCTGACGGTCTCGGTCGACATGGGCCCGGCGAACGCCCTGATCGAGCGTTCGCGGAAGCGGAACCCCGACGTTCGCGTCACCGTCACCGACCTGCTGGCGAAGGTGTGCGCGCAGGCGCTCATGCGCCACTCCGACGTGAACGTGCAGTTCACCGACGACGCGATCCTCCGCTTCCCGTCGGCGAACATCGGCATCGCGGTCGCGGCGCCGCAGGGACTCGTCGTGCCGGTCATCCACTCGGCCGAGCGGCTCTCGCTCGTCGAGACGGCGCGTCGCCGCATCGAGGTGATCGGCGCGCGCGCGCGACGCGCAAGCTTCGCCAGGAAGATCTCGAGGGCGGGACGTTCACGATCTCGAACCTCGGCATGTACGGCGTCGAGCAGTTCGTCGCGATCCTGAACCCGCCGCAGGCGGCGATCCTCGCCGTCGGCTCGACCGAGGACCGCGCGGTCGTGCGGAAGAACAAGGTCGTGATCAGGCCGATGATGACCGTCTCGCTCACCGTCGACCACCGAGCGGTCGACGGCGCGCCGGCCGCCGAGTTCCTGCAGACGGTGAAGACGTTCCTCGAAGAGCCCGCCCTCGCGCTCTGAGGCCCAGCGCGGTCTCGGCCGAGCCTCACGCCGATAGCATCGCAGCCATGAAATGTGACGTCGCCGTCCTCGGTGGCGGCCCCGGTGGCTACAGCGCGGCGATCCGCGCTGCGCAGCTCGGCGCCAAGGTCGTCTGCATCGAGAAGGAGCCCGAGCTCGGCGGCACGTGCCTGCGGGTCGGCTGCATCCCGACGAAGGCGTGGGTGCAGACCGCGCACTTCCTGCACCAGGCGCGCGACTCGTTCGGGAAGCTCGGCGTCTCCGTCACCGCGCCGATGCTCGACTTCGCGGCCGCGAACGAGTGGAAGGCGGGCGTCGTCAAGCAGATGACGCAGGGTGTCGCGTCGCTCTTCAAGGCGAACGGCGTCGAGTGGGTGAAGGGAACCGGCTCGTTCAAGGACGCGAACACCTTCGCGGTCGACGGCGGCGAGGACGTGAAGTTCGCGTCCGCGATCGTCGCGACCGGGTCGTTCCCGATCCGACCGCCGATCCCGGGCCTCGAGTCCGACCTCTGCGTCGACTCGACCGGCCTGCTCGCGCGAACCGAGGTGCCGCAGCCGGCTCGTGATCCTCGGCGGCGGGATCATCGGCTGCGAGTTCGCGTCGATCTTCAGCACCTTCGGCAGCGAAGTGACGATCGTCGAGATGCTGCCGCGGCTGATCCCGCAGGAAGACGAGGACGCCGCCAAGGAGCTCGCGAAGGCATTCGGGAAGCAGGGAATCGCGCTCCAGCTCGGCAAGCAGTGCACGAAGGTCGAGCAGCACGGGAACGGGCTCACCGTCCACTTCGGCGAGGGCGAGACGCGTCGAGGCCGACCTGATGCTCGTCTCCGTCGGCCGCGCTCCGAACGTCGAGGGCCTCGGGCTGGACAAGGCCGGCGTGAAGTTCGACACCCGGAAGGGCATCGCGCGCCGACGACCACCGCCGGACGAGCGTCGCCGCACATCTACGCGGTCGGCGACTGCGCCGGCTACTGGCAGCTCGCGCACACCGCCTTCCGCGAAGGGCGAGGTCGCCGCCGAGAACGCGTGCGGCCACGACTCCGTCGTCGACAACCGCGCCGTCCCGCGGCCGATCTACACCCGACCGGAGATCGCCGGCGTCGGGCTCACCGAGGCGGAGGCGCGCGAGCAGTACGGCGACGCCGTCGCGGTCGGCCGCTTCCCGCTGGGTCGCGAACGCGCGGGCGGTGATGCAGAACGAGACGACCGGCTGGGTCAAGTCGATCCACGAGACGCAGTACGGCGAACTGCTCGGGCTCGTCATGGTCGGCCCGCACGTCACCGACATGATCGAGGTCGGCGTCGTCGCGATCGACGCCGAGAGCACCGTCGAGACGGTCGCCGACGGGATGGCGCCGCACCCGACGCTCGCCGAGGCGATCAAAGAAGCGGGCCTCGTCGCGCTCGGCCGTGCGATCCACGTGCCGAACCGCAAGCCGAAGGGCTGAACCCCTAGCTCGAGCCCGCGTAGCTGAAGCGGGCGCTGGCCTGCCGCGGAGCGAGGCGCTGGTTACAGATCCTCAGCTGGAGCGTGCTCTGCGTCAGGATGAGCGTTCCCGTGTTGCCGATTCCGCACGAGCGGAGATCGGAGTCGGTGACGCGCACTGCCAGCGAGAGCCGTGGCTGCTGCGACGGCCTGCCCGGGTAGAACCGCCAGCCGTGCTTCACCTCCAGCGTCAAGAGCCGGTTGCCGATCGTCAGCGGAAGCGTCGCATCGCTCGTCGACACGATCGGCACCCACCCGGTCTTGAGCACCGAGCCGGCGGTCTGGAACGTGCCGAGGCCGTGGCCGAAGCTCGATCCGAAGGTGTAGGAAAAGTTCGAATTCACCGGCGTCTCCTGCACCTTGAGGTCGCAGGTGTGTGCATAGCCGGCCGTGCTCGCGAGGAGTTGTCGCGTGACGTTCTCGAAGGCGGGAACCGTCGTGTCGTCGAGGGCGCCGAGGAAGTCGGTGAAGGCTGCGATCGCCCAGCGGTCGGGGCTCATCACCCGGAACACCCGGTCGCTGTCGGTCCACTTGGTGCCGCCGCTCGAGCATCCGAAGTAGAAGTCCGCGACCGGGTTGATGTCGGTGGGGAGCGCGTAGACGACGCTCGCGAGGATGTGCTTGCCGGAGCCGTTCGCCGCGAAGTAGTCGCAGATGATCACCGCGGCGTTTCCGCCGTACCGCTCGCCGTCGACCGAGGGCGCCATCGGTGACAGCACTGCCTTGCCCGTGGCCGGGGGGATCATCCAGCCGTCCGGGGCGGCCGGGCACGCGATCGAGCTCGGGTCCTTCGTCTCGACCGTGTCGGCGCGAGCCGTCCCTGCGAGAGCCGGCACGAGGCATGCGCACGCGAGCGCCGGCGAGCGCGGCGACCGGATGCCGTGACCTGGGAGTCTCGAGCGTGCACTCGCGCCATACAGACGGTTTCCCCCTCGGGAACGAGTTCGGATTTCACTATACGCGGCGCCTCGACCGTCCCGGCCGTGCGTCTGCGAGGCTCCGACGCCGAGAAGCCGGGTAGAGTCGCCGGCATGCCTGCCGTCAACCGCCGGAACACAGCGCTCGGCTGGACAGCCCTCCTGATCGTCAAGCGCGCGATCAGGCGGAAGGCGCGAGCCGCGGCTCGCGCTGCGGCCCCGAAGAAGAGGCGCGTGAAGCGCAAGGTATTCGCGCTCCTCGTCGCAGCCGCGATCGGCGCGTGTGCTGTTCTCACGCAGCCGCCGGTGGCGACCAGCCCGGCGGGGTGACCAGCCCGGCGGGAGCCGCTCGATGTCGGTCGACAGCCGGCGACGGCCGGCCGCTCCGACCCGTAAGCCTCAGAGCCCGTTCGAGAAGGTGATCGACTCGGGCGCGACGAGCGGCTCGCCGACGTCGAGTTGGATCTGGGCGTGCGGAAGCAGCTGGATCCGGCGCGGGTCGCCCGAGGAGACGAACCCGTTGACGAAGGCGGTGACCTTCCCGTGCGCCGGCCCGACGCGTGACGACGTGAGCGGCTGGCCCCAGACGTCGAAGAAGTCGCCGAGCGTGTAGACGCGCTTCACCGGCGACTCGATGTGGATGATCCCGTCGGCCACGTGGGTGTGGAGCCACGAGAAGCACGCGCCGGAGGTGACGAACGACCCGGTCGGCGTGTTCTGGCCGGAGAGCGGCGGGGCGATCCCGATGCCGTAGGGGATCGCTCGGGCCTTGCCGTTCACGAAGATCGTGAGGTGCGCGTGGACGTGGAACAGCACCTGCTCGTTGCGCTGGCACTTGATCCCGTCGACGGACTTGCCGAGGCCGGGTGACCCGGTCGGGGCCAGCACCGGTGCGACCGGAATCGGCACCTGCTCGGGCCCCATCGGGCCAGGCGCAGGCGCCGGCTTCATGCCCTGAGGCACGCCTATCGGCATGACGTGCCGGGCGGGGAGCGCCGGGCCGCAGAGCAGCAGCGCGGCGCCGGCCGTCACAACGCCGCAGGGCTGTCGTGGTCGTCGCCAGGGCGGTACTAGTGGTACGCGTCGACGATCTCGTTCGCCGCGCGCTGGCCCTCTTCGGCCGCGCCTTCCATGTACCCCTGGAAGTTCGACGACGTGTGCTCGCCGGCGAAATGGACCGGCCCGACGGGCACCGCTTCGTACGTCGAGTAGCGGTGCATGTAGCCGGGCGTCCAGTAGGCATAGGCGCCGTAGTGGAACGGGCTCACGTGCCAGACCGAGAGCTGCGCCTTCCCGGTCCACTTGCGCGTCATGCCCGGGAAGACCGGCTCGATCTGAGAGAGGAAGGTGCGCGCTGCGTTCTGCACGAAGCCGCGCACTGCGGGGTTCGAGTCGCTCGTGTCGCTGAACGGCTTGGACGGGTTGAGCAGCCGCGAGGTGTCGCCGCCGGTGTAGTTGTTGATGATCCCGGTGCGGCCGGGCTGGCCCGCCGTCACGTGCCAGGCCTCCTGGAAGCCCGTGTCGGCGTATGTCTCGCCGTCCGAGTTCCCCCAGGGGCCGCGTTGCGTCCAGAAGCGGTCGGAGATCTGGAGCTGGAGCTTGTTGTCGGCGCCGAAGCCGAGCGCGTCGATCAGGCCCATCTTCAGCGCGTCGTCGCCGAACGCCTGGTTGAACGCGCCGGCGGCCTTCAGCTTCTTCATCACGCCGAGCGGAATCGCCAGGATGATGTGGTCGGCGGTGACCGTCTGCGGATGGCCCGAGCCGACGCCGAACGTGGCGCTGACCGTGCCGTCGCGGTTTGTCTTCAGCGAGGTGAGGCTCCAGCCGAAGCGGATGTTGTCGTCGCCGAGGTAGTCGGCCTGCGCGAGCGAGATCTGCTGGTTGCCGCCGACGATCTTGTAGCGCTCGTCCGAGGCGGCGTAGATCCAGAACGGGTCGCCTGTCGGGAAGCCGAGCAGGCCGAGCAGGTCGGTCGCGCCCTGGCGGCGCGTCTCCTCGCCGTACTCGATGTTGTAGGCGACGTCGATGAACTGGCCGAGCCGCGAGTGATGCCCGCCGGGGACGCGGGTCTCGATCCAGTCGTAGACCGACATGTTGTCGAGCGCGATTCCGGCCGGCGTCCAGTTCGGGTCGTTGTAGGCCCATGGGAAGTCGGGCAGGTTCGCCATGTCGGCCGCGACGACGTCGTCCATGTGGCCGTGGTTCCAGTCGCTCACCATGTCGTCCCAGCGGTAGTAGCGGCCGCCGAAGTAGAGGACGTCGTTCGAGCCCGGGCTCGTGACTGTCTCGAGGTCGAGCGTGTCGAAGCCGAAGCGGTCGCAGAGCGAGAACATCAGGTCGTGTGCGGAATCGACGAGCTCGCCGCCCCATTCCGTCCACTGGCCGGGCTCCCAGAAGCCATCGTCCTTGCGGGTGTAGGTGCGTCCGCCGACATGGTCCGACGCTTCGTAGACCGTGACGTTCGAGAAGCCGGCGTCCTTGAGCGTCATCGCGGCGGTCATCCCCGAGATGCCGGCGCCGACGATCGCGATCCGCGGCTGCGCGTGGTGGCCGTGGTCGAAGCCGCGTCCGAACGCGCTCTGCGGATCGAGAACGGCGCGCCCCGCGATGGTCAGCCCGGCTCCGGCGATCGCGGCTCGTTTCAGCACGTCGCGGCGGCTCAAGCCTTCGTCGCTCGCGAGCACCTCCTCGCGGCGACCGAGAAGCTCGGGGACGTCGATTCCGACCGCGCGTGCGTGGCGCTGCGCCTGTGCCAGGACGGCGAGGCGCGACAGAAGGTTCGTCCGCGGCACGAAGGAGAGCCTAACGGGAGATGGGGTAAGTTGCAGCTAACGTAAGCTTATGCTTACATATAGTCTCGTGGAGACCGCATTGAAGGCGATTGCCGAACCTCGTCGCAGGGCGATCCTCCGGCTCGTCCTCGACGACGAGCTCTCCGCGGGAGAGATCGCGTCGCACTTCGACGTCACGCGGCCCGCGGTCTCGCAGCATCTCACCGTGCTCAAGGAGGCCGGGCTCGTGGACGAACGACGCAACGGCACAAGGAGGCTGTACCGCGCTCGCCCCGAGGGGCTCGCCGATCTCAAGGCGTTCCTCGAGGAGTTCTGGGACGACAAGCTGGCAGCGCTCAAACGCGAAGCAGAACGAGAGGAGAAGGAACACCATGGAACAGACGATTGAGCAGACCTCGGTCGAGCGCGAGCTGCGGATTGCGGCGAGCCCCGAGACCGTGTGGAAGTTCCTCGTCGACCCGGAGAAGATCCGCCGCTGGAAAGGCGTCGACGTGTCGTTCGACGCGCGTCCGGGAGCGCCGTACCGGATCGAGGTGATCCCGAGTCATGTCGCGGCAGGCGAGGTCGTCGAGATCGACCCTCCGCGCCGGCTCGTCATCACGTGGGGCTGGGAACCGAGCGCGGAGGCCCCGAGCGCCGTTCCGCCGGGCTCGTCGACCCTCGAGTACGTGCTGATTCCGGACGGCGCGGGAACGCTTCTCAAGTTCACCCATCGCGACCTCCCGAACGCCGAGTCGTGCGAGTCGCACGCGCAGGGCTGGGACCACTATCTCGGGCGGCTGGCCATCGTCGCGACCGGCGGCGACGCCGGCCCGGATCCGTGGGCTTCCTGATTTCGTAAGTCAACACCGAGACGAAGGAGAAAAACGATGGGGAAGTACCTCTACGCCTACAAGGGTGGCGGCATGCCGGAGACCGAAGAAGAGGGCAAGGCCGTCATGGAGGCCTGGATGAGCTGGCTCGGCGGTCTCGGAGACTCGGTTGTCGACGTCGGCAACCCGCTCGGGGCGTCGCAAGCCGTCGGCGCCGGCTCGACGTCGGGCCTCACCGGCTACTCGGTCGTGTCGGCCGGCTCGCTCGACGAGGCGGTGTCGAAGGCTGACGGCTGCCCGATCTTCGCTGCCGGGGGCAGCGTCGAGGTCTACGAGGCCGTCGAGATGTAGATCGCAGCTGGGGGCCCGGCGTCGCCGGGCCCCACGCCCCGACCCCGAACGACTTCCGCTCCGCCCCTGTTTTTCCGGTTTTCGGGGGTGTATACATGCGCAAACCATCGCGCCGGCCACGGTTTTCGTGCGGCCTCCGCGCTTCGGGCAATCGACGAGGAAGGGTAGGCATGAGCAGCACACCATTGGCTCCCACGACTCATCTGACGGACGACGAAAGGACCCTGCACCGGCTCGGCTACGCGCAGGAGCTCTTCCGCGCGATGAGTGCGTTCCGGAACTTCGCGATCAGCTTCACGATCATCTCGATCCTGGCGGGCTGCCTGACGTCGTACTACATCGCGTTCCAGTGGGGCGGTCCGGTGTCGGTCACCTGGGGCTGGATCGTCGTCGGCACGTTCACCATCTTCGTGGCGCTCTCGATGGCTGAGATCGCGTCGGCCTACCCGACGGCCGGCGGCCTCTACTACTGGTCGTCGAAGCTCGGCAGTGCCGGGTGGGGGTGGTTCACCGGCTGGTTCAACCTGCTCGGGCTGATCGGGATCGTCGGCGCCGTGGCCTACGGCCTCGCGATCTACGCGACGGCGCTCTTCAACCTGCTCTGGGACTACCCGAACGACCGCCAGCACATCTTCTATCTCTTCGCGGCGTTCCTCCTGATCTGCACGCTCGTCAACGTGTTCGACGTGCGGATCACGTCGCTGCTGAACGAGATCTCGGCCTGGTGGCATGTCGCCGGCGTCCTGATCATCGTCATCGCGTTGATCGTCGTGCCGGACCACCACCAGTCGGCCGGCTACGTGTTCGGGCAGACGATCAACAACTCCGGGTTCCACGGAGGCGGCTGGAGCAGCGGCGTGTTCTGGATGGTCTTCGCGATCGGCTCGATCGGCATGGCCCAGTACACCCTGACCGGATACGACGCCTCGGCCCACATGGCCGAGGAGACCCATAAGGCCTCGCGCTCGGCCGCGACCGGGATGATCTGGGCGGTTGTCGTCTCGGTGATCGCAGGCTTCATCCTGCTCACCGCGGTCACGTTCGCGATCCCGAGTCAGACGGACGTGCAGTCGCACTACGGCGACATCGTCACCTACATCTGGCAGACCTCGATGAGCACCCACTGGGCCGAGTTCCTGCTGTTCATCATCGTGGTGGCGCAGTTCTACTGCCTCACCGCCTGCCTCACGTCCGGCTCGCGGATGCTCTTCGCGTTCTCGCGCGACCGGGCCGTTCCAGGCCATCGGATGTGGCGGAAGGTGTCACGCCATCGCGTCCCGGTGTTCTCCTGTTTCGCGATCGGCTTCATGGGCTTCCTGCTCCTCGTGCCGACGTACTGGAACAACGTCGCCGGCTACTACGTCGGCACGTCGGTCGGCACGACGTGCCTGTACATCGCGTTCATCCTGCCGGTGATCCTGCGCATGAAGCAGGGCGACAGCTTCCAGCCCGGCGCGTGGTCGCTCGGCAAGCACCGCAAGTGGATCAACCCGATCGCGGTCGCCTGGGTCGTGCTGATCTCGATCGTCTTCATGCTCCCGACCGCCCCCGGCGGCATGCCGTGGCGGACCGGGTTCGACTGGAACCTCGTCAACTACGCACCGATCACCGTCTTCGGCGCGTTCCTCCTGTTCGGAGGCTGGTGGGTGCTGTCCGCCAACAAGTGGTTCGTCGGGCCGGTGCGGATGGGCACCGAGGAAGAGCTCGAGCAGCTCGAGGCGAAGGAGGAGAAGGAGTTCCTGCTTCCGGCCGACACGGAGTTCAAGGGGGCGTAGCCTCCCCGTTCGTTCGCATGGATCGTCGTGAGGGGCGCCGCAAGGCGCCCCTCCACGATTCAGCAGAAGTGCGCGGAAACGTGGCTCGTGCGGTGGTGCGGGCCAGGCGCTCGAAGTGCTCGTCCGCGTAGCCGGCGAAGTCGAAGTCGAGATCGGACACGGCTTGCTGAACGACGCCCCACATCGCCTCGCGGTAGTCGGAGACGAAGCGCATGAGCCGGTGGACGTCGGGGTCGCCCCCGCCGTAGGCGCCGAGCAGCAGCCGGTCGCCGTCGTCGTCGAGGCCGTTCGAGACAGCGAAGTTCGCGAGGTCGAAGGCGGGGTCACCCATCCCGGCGTATTCCCAGTCGACGATCCAGAGCCGTTCCCCGCCGTGGATGAAGTTCGCGGCGAGCAGGTCGTTGTGGCACGGCGCGAGCGGGCGGTCGCCGAGACGGCGTTCGATCCGGTCGGCGGTCTCTTTCGCGTCGGCGTACGCGGCCGGGAGCGCGACGCCGGCGGAGCGGGCGGTCTCGGCGTAGCTCTCGGCGACGCGGAACGGGTCGAACCGACCTGCGATCGGCGGCCCGTCGTGGAAGCGCCGCAGCAGTGGAGCCGCCTCGTCGGGAGTGACCTGCCCCACCTCACCGTCGACGAAGCGCGTCACCAGATACCCCTCCGGCTCGACGAAAGCGACCACCTCGGGGCCGACGCCGAGCGCTGCGGCCGCAAGCGATGCCGCATGCTCGACGCTTCGGTCGATACCGAGGAGGGCCGTGTCGCGTCCGCCGATCCGCAGGACGAAGAGCTCGCCACCAACGGAGACCTTGAAGTTGTGGTTCGTGATCCCGCCGCCGAGCGCCTCGACCGAGTCGACGCCGCCGGGCCAGACCCGCTGGACGGCCTCGTCGATCACGCCCGGATGCGGTCGCCGGCCGGGTCGAAGAGCGGCTCGGCGGCGACCTCGCCGGCGATCCACTCGCCGAAGATCTCCACCTCGACCGGTTGCCCCGGCACGGCTCGCTCCGTGGGCAGGTAGGCGTACGCGATCGACCGCTCCACCGAGTAGCCGTAACCGCCGCTCGTGACGCGCCCGACGGGCACGCCCTCGACACGCACGGGCTCGGAGCCGAGCGCGACCGCCCGCGGGTCGGCGAGGGTGAGGCAGCACAGGCGCCGCTCCGGCTCCTGCCGCGCGAGTGAGTGCCTCGCGGCCGACGAACTCGCCCTTGTCGAGCTTGACCGCGAAGCCGAGCCCGGCCTCGTACGGCGTGTCGTCGGGAGTGATGTCGGCGCCCCAGACGCGATAGCCCTTCTCGAGTCGCATCGAGTCGATCGCCTTGTAGCCGCCCGCGACCATCCCGTGTTCGCGGCCGGAGGCCCAGATCGCATCCCACAGCGCGAGCCCGAACTCGGTCGGGCAGTAGAGCTCCCAGCCGAGCTCACCCACGTAGGTCACGCGCAGCGCGAGGCACGGGACCGAACCGACCGCCAGCTCGCGGGCCCGCATGTACGGGAAGTCGAGCGCGGTCGTCGTCAACGGCTGGAGGATCTCGCGGCTCGCCGGGCCCCAGAGGCCCAGGCAGGCGTACGCAGACGTGACGTCGTCGACCGCGATGCCGTCGGGCGCGTGCTCGCGGATCCACGAGAGGTCGTGCTGCCCGAAAGCGGTGCCGGTGACGATGCGAAACCGTTCCTCGGCGAGACGTGTCACCGTGAAGTCGCACTCGATCCCGCCGCGCGGGCTCAGCATCTGCGTATAGGTGATCGCGCCCACCTCGCGCGCGACCTTGTTGCCGCAGAGCGACTCGAGAAAGCCGGCGGCGCCCTCACCCGAGACCTCGATCTTCGCGAACGACGACTCGTCGAAGAGCGCGGCGCTCTCGCGGCAGGCCAGATGCTCGGCTCCGATCGCCGGCGACCAGAGCCGTCCCGCCCAGCCCCGGGGCCTGAGCGCCTCGTCACCCCGGGCCGCGTTCGGCTCGAACCAGTTCGCTCTCTCCCAGCCGGACTTCTCGCCGAATGCCGCGCCGAGCTCGACCAGCCGCGGGTACGCGGGCGACAGCCGCAGCGGCCTCCCGGCCTGTCGCTCGTGGCCCGGGTACTTGACGTCGTAGTAGGTCTCGTACACCTCGCGCGTGCGGGCGAGGGTGTACGCCTGCGAGCGATACGCGCGCCCGAAGCGGCGCGAGTCCATGTGCCACGTGTCGAGCGACGGCGTCCCCTCGACGATCCACTCGGCGACGAGCTGCCCGAGGCCGCCCGCGCCCGCGAGCCCATGGGCGCAGAAGCCGGCCGCCGTCCAGAAGCCGCGCACCTCGGTCGGCCCGAGGATGAACTCGCCGTCCGGGGTGAACGCCTCGGGCCCGTTGATCAGCTTGACCACCTCCATCTCGGCGAGCGAGGGGACGCGGACCACGGCGTTCTCCATCAGCGGCTCGAAACGAGGCCAGTCTTCCGCGAGGAGCTTCCCGTTGAAGTCGGCCGGAATGCCGTCGAGCGACCAGGGCGCGGGGTCGCGCTCGTAGCCGCCCATGATCAGGCCCCCGGACTCGGGGCGGAAGTAGACGAGGAGCGACGGGTCACGCATGGTCGGCATGTCGGTGGGGAGGCCCGCCGGCTTCGTGACCAGGTATTCGTGCGCCATCGGAACGAGCGGGACGTTGACCCCGGCGAGCGCGGCGATCTCCTTCGCGAACATCCCGCCCGCGTTGACGACCACGTCGGCTTCGATCTCGCCCTGGTCGGTGACGACGCCGGTGACGCGCCCGTTCTTCACCGGGATCGCCGTTACTCGCGTCCCCTGGTAGATCTCGGCGCCGCCGTCCCGCGCCCCCTTGGCGAGCGCGAACGTCAGCTGCGAGGGGTCGATGTAGCCGTCGGTCGGCAGGTAGGCCGCGCCGAGCACGCCCTCCGTGGTCATCGGAGGGAAGAGCTCCTGCGCCTCCGCGGCCGAGATCAGCTCGAGCGGCAGGCCGAACGTCTTCGCCCACCCCGACTGGCGCGCGAGCTCCTCCATCCGCTCCGGCGCCGAGGCGAGACGCAGAGAACCGACCTCGCGCCAGCCAGTCTCGAGCCCGACCTCCTCGCCGAGCGTGCGGTAGAGCTCGACCGAGCTCATCATCATCTTCGTCAGGCTCAGCGACGAGCGGAGCTGACCGACGAGCCCGGCCGAGTGGAACGTCGACCCGCTCGTCAGCTCGGCCCGCTCGACGAGCACGACGTCGCGGTGCCCGAGCTTCGTGAGCCAGTAGAGAATCGAGCAGCCGCCGACCCCGCCGCCGATCACGACGACCTCCGCGCGCGTCTTCACCCGCGCGACGCTACCGCACCCGGGTGCGCTCGACTGCCTCGCGCGCCTCGGACTCGTAGCGGTTCGCCGCGTAGCCCCGGAGATAGGAGAGCGGCATCGCGAGCGGGTGGTGCTGCATCTGCCAGACATGGCAGAGCTCGTGCGTGATCAGGTCGTCGTCGCTCGCGTCCACCGGCCGGGTGCGCAGGAGGATCGTGTTCCAGGCCGCGTACCCGTCGAAGCGGCGAAACCACGGGAGCCGGTAGAGGAGGGGCACGACGAAGATCCGCGTGTGGTCGATCCGCACCGGCCGCGGATAGAAGTCGAGGCGATCGAGCCGATCCTTCGCGCGGACGAGCCGCTCTAGATACGCGCTCGCCATTCGGGCTCCGCCCACAGCTTCAGCAACTCGACGACCGTTGCGGCCGAGATCGCCATGTCCTGCACGCTGATCCACTCGTGCACCGAGTGATACTCGTTGCCGCCCGTGAAGACGTTGGGTGTCGGCAGGCCCATCTCCGTGAGCCGCGACCCGTCGGTGCCGCCCCGGATCGCCGCCAGTTTCGGCTCGAGCCCGACCCGCCGCGTCGCCTCGAGCGCTGCCTCGACGACGTGCGGCACCTCGGCGAGCGTCTCGCCCATGTTCCGGTACTGCTCCCACCGCGCGAAGCGTCGCGTCCGGCGAGACCTCCAGCGCGAGCTGCCGCACGAGGGTCTCGTGCTGGGCGAGCTTGTCGTTGTCGTGGTCGCGGAGGATGAGGGAGACGGTCGCCGACTCGGGGCCGCCCTCGATCTGGTGGGGGTGGACGAACCCCTCGCGCCCCTCGGTCGTCTCGGGCGAGAGGGTGGTGGCCGGCAGGCTCTCGACGAACCGGGCCGCGAGCTTCACAGGGTTGACGAGCTTTCCCTTTGCGGTGCCCGGATGGACGCCGACGCCGGGGAACGTGACCTTCAGCTCCACGGCGGAGAAGGTCTCGTCCTCGATCTCGCCGACCTCCGAGCCGTCGAGGGTGTAGGCAAACGGCGCGCCGAACCGCTCGAGGTCGAAGTGATCGGTGCCGTGGCCGACCTCCTCGTCGACGGTGAACCCGATCCGCGCGGGCGCGTGCGAGATCTCAGGGTGCGCGACGAGGTACGCGGCCGCGGCCATGATCTCGGCGACGCCCGCCTTGTCGTCGGCACCCAGGAGGGTCGTGCCGTCGGAGGTGACGATGTCGTCCCCGATGCGCTCGCCGAGAAGGTGGCTCGTCTCGGGTGAGAGGCCGGGAACCAGCTCGCCGCCCGAGTAGCGTTCGTGGACGATCGGGCTCACGCCCGAGCCGGGCGCGTCGGGCGAGGTGTCGACGTGCGCGAGCAAGCCGACCGGCGGGCCCTCGTCGCCCGGGCAGCGTCGCGAAGACGTACCCGTGCTCGGTCAGCTCCACATCGTCGAGACCGAGCGCGCGAAGCTCCTTCTCGAGCAGGCGGGAAAGCTCGAGCTGGTTCTGCGTCGACGGGTAGGACTCCGACTCGCGCGCCGACTGCGTGTCGATGCGGACGTAACGAAGGAAGCGCTCGAGCGCGTCGGCTTGGATCTCCAAGGCGAGCGGCGAGCTGTGGCGGCCGGACGGCATCGCGGTTTCGAGTCTAAGCCGTGCGGCCCGTGAGGGCTCGGGTTGGCGAGTGCCCGCCACGAGCCCGAGCTCGTGGCGGGCCGTTCACCGGGAACTAGGCCGCAGCGAGGTGCGGCCCGTCGAGATCCCGCTGCTGGCGGTCGATCTCGGCGTCGTAGCTCCGGAGTTCTGTAGCCGTCGCGCCGTGTCGCGCGAGGATGTCGCGGAGGCGGACGAGATTCCGGATGTGCATGAGCTCCTGATCTTGCGAGTTCCGCGCCCGGCGGCGTTCGAAGCGGGCGGCGTGGGAGAGGGTGATTGCCATGTTCGTGTTGGCTCCTTGGTTGTCCGCCGGCGTCGGCGTCCCCGTGGCGCCGAACCCGGTCAGGTCTTGATGGGCGCCAGCCTCTCAGGCAGAGGTGAGCGATCTGTGATGTGAAGCTAAGAACGAGATAAGAGTTTTCAGGGCCCGAAATCGGGCCCGGCCGGGTCTGTCGACACGCTCCACGCGGGCATCGACCACTGCGTGGCGCTCGCGCCGCTCCCGCTCCGTCGCTTCGGCCCCCTTGAGGGCGAGCTCGTGGATGATGCGGGCGGCCGGCGCCCCGCGGAAATGGCGCTCGAGGCGCTCGAGGGCCGCGATGAGCTCGGGGTCGGTGGTCACCGGGATTCGCTCGACGTGGGAGGGCACGTGGATGGTGTAGTTGCCCAGGCGCCACACCAGGTTCGTCCCAGCTCATCACGGTCATATCGTCGCTCGCGTTGGCGTCGTCCGCAATCCGCTCTTGAGGACAGGTCTCCATGCGACATGATGTCGTTGTACGAGCTCGACGAATGCTACGCCAATCCGTAGTTCGCCACGCCCCGAGTTCCGTGCCGCCACGGATGCCAAAGGGCGCCGTGCCGGAGATTCTTCGGGCGAAGGTCGCAAAGTAAGGAGCCAGCATGAGCACCGTCCAGAGTTACCCCCTCCACCTCGAAGGCGAGCTCGAGCCGAACCTTTCCCGCTGGCTCTGGCTCGTCAAGTGGTTTCTTGCGATCCCGCACTTCATCGTCCTCGTGTTCCTCTGGATCGGGGCCGTCTTCGCGACGATCGGAGCGTTCTTCGTGCTCCTCTTCACCGGCCGCTATCCGCGCGGGATCTTCAACTACAACGTCGGGGTGATGCGCTGGACGTGGCGGGTCAGCTTCTACTGCTACTCGGCGCTCGGCACCGATCGCTACCCGCCGTTCACGCTCGCCGATGTCCCGGACTATCCGGCGCGGCTCGACGTCGACTACCCGGAGCACCAGCGGCGCGGGCTGCCGCTGATCGGCTGGTGGTTGCTCGGGATCCCGCAGTACGTGATCAGCGGCATCTTCACCGGCGGTGCGGTCGCCTGGTACGAGCGCTACGGCTCGGTCGGGCTGATCGGCGTGCTCGTGTTCGTCGCGATGGTGGTCCTGCTCTTCCGCGGCACCTACCCGCGCGGCATCTTCGACCTGGTGATGGGGTTCAACCGCTGGGTGTACCGCGTCACCGTCTACGGGTTGTTGATGACGCCCGAGTACCCGCCGTTCCGGCTCGACCAGGGTGGCAGCGAGGCAGCCCCACCGGTCTTGACGCCGGGCGTGTCGTAGACCTTCCCGGGCTCGGCTTCACCGTTCTTTCATCGAGGCTTTCCTAGCCTGGCCCGAAACCGACCAGGAGGACGCCGAATGAACACCCGCCGTGCACGCGCCATCACCCTGACGATCGCCTGCCTTGTGCTCCCGGGAACCGCGGGCGCAGCGACCGGGAGCCAGCTCTTCTCATCGGCGGGCTGCTCGGGCTGCCACACGCTTGCCGCCGCGGGTGCGGCTGGGAGCGCCGGGCCGAACCTCGACCAGCTCAGGCCGTCGGCGAGTGCAGTGGCGAGCCAGGTGACCTACGGGGGAGGCGGGATGCCGTCGTTCGGCTCGAGCCTCGGCGCGGCGAACATCTCGACGCTCGCCACGTGGGTGTCCTCGGTCGCGGGCGGATCGAGCTCAAGTGCGGGCGCGAGCGCGAACGCAAGCGCTTCGGGCGTCGCAGGTCTCTCGACGGCGGAGGTCAAGAAGCTCCAGAGGGGATTGGCCCGCCTCGGCTACTTCCACCATGCGATCACGGGCTACTACGGTCCCGTCACGGTCGCCGCCGTCAAGGCATTCCAGAAGGCCGTGGGCTTGAAATCGGACGGTGTGTGGGGGCCGAAGACCGCCGCCGCGCTCGCCCGAAGCATCGGGTAGCCGCACTCCTCGCAAAGAGCGAGGAGTGGATTGGAAGATCGTCTGGACCCGATCGTAGACTGGCTCCCCCGTGCCAGAAGCGCCTTTCGTCCACCTCCACGTCCACTCCGAGTACTCGATCCTCGACGGCGCCTGTCGGATTCCCGACCTCGTCGCGCGGGCCGCGGAGCTCGAGATGCCGGCCGTCTCGCTCACAGACCACGGCTCCATGGCGGGTGCGGTGCAGCTCTTCAAGGCGGCGAAGGGGACGGGCGTCAAGCCGATCGTCGGCTGTGAGGTCTACGTCGCCGACGACCGCCACGCGCAGGCCAAGGGCAACGCGCACCTCACGCTGCTCGCCGCCGACAACACCGGCTACGCGAACCTGATCAAGCTCTCGAGCCTCGGGTACCTCGAGGGCTACTACTACAAGCCGCGCGTCGACTGGGAGCTGCTCGAACGCCACTCGGCCGGCGTGATCGCGCTGTCCGGCTGCCTGTCCGGACGAGTCTGCAAGGCACTCGAGGAGAACCGCGTCGCCGACGCGCAGGGCGAGCTCGACCGGCTCGCTCAGGTCTTCGGCCGCGACTCCGTCTACGTCGAGCTCCAAAACGCCCATCTGGAGATCCAGCAGCGGCTCGTTCCCGAGCTCGCCGCGCTCGCTGCTGCGACCGGGCTGCCGACCGTCGCGACCGGCGACGTCCACTACCTCCGTCACGAGGACGCCCGCGCACACGAGGCGCTTCTCTGCATCCAGTCGGGCGACTCGCTGAAGAACCCGAACCACTGGAAGTTCGACACGGACCACTTCTACTTCAAGACGCCGGAGGAGATGGCCGGCGACTTCCCAGGCCATCAGGATGCTCTTCGGCGCACGATCGAGATCGCCGGGCGCTGCAACGTCGAACTGTCGCTCGGGAACATCCTGCTGCCGCACTTCGCGACCCCCGACGGGCGCGACGCCTTCGACTACCTCGTCGAGCTGTGCGAGAAAGGCCTGGAAAAGCGGTACGGGACGGTGACGCCGGAGCTGACCGGCCGTCTCCAGTTCGAGCTCAAGACGATCAAGGAGATGGGGTTCGCCGACTACTTCCTGATCGTCTGGGACTTCATCGCGTTCGCGAAGCGCGACGGGATCGGGGTCGGCCCCGGCCGCGGCTCGGCCGCCGGGTCGCTCGTCGCCTACTGCCTCGAGATCACCGACATCGACCCGATCCGCTACGACCTCCTGTTCGAACGCTTCCTCAACCCGGGCCGGAAATCGATGCCCGACATCGACATCGACTTCGCCGTCGAGGGTCGCGAGCGCGTCATCAACTACGTCGCCGAGAAGTACGGCCGTGACCGCGTCGCGCAGATCATCACGTTTTCGACGATGGCCGCTCGCGCCGCCGTCCGCGATGCCGGACGCGTGCTCGAGATTCCCTACGGCGTCGTCGACAAGATCGCCAAGCTGATCCCGGAAGGGCCCGGCCAGTCGCTCGACGAGTGCATGAAGCCGGGAGCCGAGCTGCGAAAGGCGGTCGACGCCGACCCGGTCGCGAAGGAGATCGTCGACCTCGCGGTTCCGCTCGAGGGGCTCACGCGGGCAGATTCGATTCACGCCGCCGGTGTCGTGATCGGCGCCCAGCCGCTGATCGAGCTCGTGCCGCTTCAGCAGAAGGGCAAAGACCAGGAGGTCGTCACCCAGTTCGCGATGGGCGACGTCGAGGCGCTCGGCCTGCTGAAGATGGACTTCCTCGGCCTGCGGAACCTCGACGTGATCGAGAAGGCCGTCGAGCTGATCGGGGGCAACCTCGACATCACGCAGATCCCGCTCGACGACCGCAAGACCTACGAGATGCTCGCGCGCGGCGAGGCGACCGGGGTCTTCCAGTTCGAGTCCTCCGGGATGCGCGAGGCGCTCCGCCAGGTGAAGCCGACCGAGTTCGAGGACCTGATCGCGCTCGTGGCTCTCTACCGTCCGGGCCCGATGGCCTACATCCCCGTCTACGCCGCGCGCAAGGCAAAACGGGAGCCGGTCACCTATGCCGACCCACGGCTCCAGTCGATCACCGGTGGCACGTACGCGATCTGCATCTACCAGGAGCAGTACATGGAGATCGCCAAGGGACTCGGCGGCTTCTCGCCCGCCGAGGCCGACGACCTGCGCAAGGCGATCGGCAAGAAGGACCACGCGCTGATGGCGTCGCTGAAGGACAAGTTCCTCGAGGGCTGCGCCGCGAATCAGGTCACCCCTGGCGTCGCGACCGGCCTCTGGGACGACATGGAGAAGGCGCAGGACTACTCGTTCAACAAGTCTCACGCGGCCTGTTACGCGTTGATCGCCTATCGCACCGCCTGGCTGCGTGCGAACCGGCCTTGCCAGTACATGGCCGCCCTCATCAGCTCGGTGATGAGCACCAAGGACCGCGTCCCGTTCTACGTCAACGCCTGCCACGAGCTCGGAATCGAGGTGCTGCCACCCGACGTCAACGAGTCGCAGAACGACTTCGCGGTCGTCGACGGCAAGATCCGATTTGGCCTGAACGCAGTGAAGGGCGTCGGCGAGCTCGCCTGCCGCACGATCATCCGCGCGCGCGAGGAGGGCGGGCCGTTCGAGTCGATCTGGGATTTCACCGAGCGGGTCGACCCGTCGGTCGTGAACAAGCGCGCGCTCGAGTCGCTCGTGCGGTGCGGCGCGCTTCCGGGCCCGAGGCGCGGGATGATCGACGTGCTCGAGCAGGCGCTCGGCTACGGGCAGAAGCAGCAGGCCGACCGGCTCGCCGGCCAGGGCTCGATCTTCGACCTCGGAGATGCAGCGCAGGAGTCGGGGCCGCGCCACCACCCACCCGTGCCCGACCTCGAGTACGAGCCCGCCGAGCTGCTGCGGATGGAGAAGGAGACGCTCGGCCTGTACGTCTCCGAGCACCCGCTCTCGGCGCTGCGCGGCGAGATGCGCCTGAAGACCGACGCGACGATCGCAGAGCTCGAGCGCCGGCGCGACGGCGAGAGCGTGATCGTCGGCGGGATCGTCAGCGAGGTCAGGCACCTCACGACCAAGCGAGGCGAGCCGATGGCCTTCGTGCGCCTCGACGACGTCACCGGCGGGATCGAGTGCGTCGTCTTCAGCAACACCTACGCCGCGGCGTCAGAGCTGTGCGTCGCCGACCGGATCCTGATCGTCAAGGGTCGCGTCGATCACAAGGAGGGGGAGACGAAGCTCGTCGCCTCCGAGGTCTCGGCGTTCGAGGCAGTCGCGATGAAGCGCGAAGTGCGTCTGCGAATCGACGCGACCCAGGCTGCCGCCGGGCGTGATTCGCGAGCTCGCGTCGCTGATCCGCGACTTCCCCGGCGAAAGCCCTGTCTACGTCGACTGCCTCACGTCCCAGGGGCCGCGCGTGTACGCCCTCGGGCCGAAGTTCCGCGTCCAGCCGGAGGCGGACTTCTACGCCGAGGTGAAGGCGCTGCTCGGCGAGTCGGCGCTCGCGTGAACTCGGCCGCGCCGCCATTCTTAGAGGCGGCTTAGAAGTCGGTAAATCCTTTTGTTCATGGGGTATCGGACGCACGTGCCGGCACGTTCTATTCGATACATATGAACACCGAGGAGGATGGAACGATGGGCGGTACCGACGTCCACATCAGCGAGACCGAGAGCGACAAGATCGAACGTTGGCGGGCCGAGGCTCTCGAGCACGCGGGGTACGACGCGGTATCGGCCGCGGTGCTCGCGATCCGGACCGATGTCGACCTCCACGAGGCGACCTATCTTGTCGAGCACGGTTGTTCGCCCGAGCTCGCTCTGCGAATTCTGCTCTAGAGATCCGGCCCCGACCCGGTCCCTCGCCGCTTCTGCCTTCCGGCCGGGGCGGCGAGGGCCGGAAGAGTCGGGCACGATCGTTAACACTTCTGGGTGTTAACGCTGAGCAAATCCTCACAATCCGCCGGTATTGACTAAACCAGAGCGGTCGTTTTGACGAATAGCACGCACAGAACGACCAAAATACGATGAGGATGGCGACCATGGCTGCGGCTGAAGTCCACATAGAAGAGACCGAGATCGACAGGGTCGAACGCTGGCGGACCGAGGCGCTCGAGCGGGTCGGCTACGACGCCGACTCGGCCGCACTTCTCGCGGCACGGCTCGACGTCGATCTGCATCTGGCGATCGAGCTCGTCGAGCACGGGTGCGCGCCCGACGTGGCGCTCCGCATCCTTCTCTAGAGCCTCAGGCAGTCGGGTTCGCGGACGCGGCCGGCGCGTTCGCGGCAGAATGAACGGCGATGCTCGGCTCGATCCCATCACCGCACAGCAACGCGGTCCACGTCGGGCCGCTCACGATCCACATGTACGGCCTCATGCTTCTGCTCGCGATCTTTGCGGCGGTGGCGCTGACGGGGATCCGCTGGAAGCGCCTCGGCGGCGAGTTCGACCTCGTCGTCCGCGTCACGGTCTGGGGGGTCGCGTTCGGTGTGATCGGGGCGCGCGCCTACCACGACATCACATCGTGGAGCGAGGTGCCGGACCCCAAGTGGAAAGGGATCTTCGAGGTCTGGCAGGGCGGGCTCGGTGTCTGGGGCGGGATCCTGTGCGGGACGATCGCCGGGGTGATCGTCGTTCGCAACTCGGGAGAGTCGGTCCGGCTCTTCATGGACGTCGTCGCACCGGGCCTCCTGCTCGCGCAGGGAATCGGGCGCATCGGCAACTGGTGGAACCAAGAGCTCTTCGGCAAGCCGACGAAGCTGCCGTGGGGTCTCCAGATCGACGACGCCCACCTTCCGCGTCTGGCGAACGGTGGGTACCCGAAGGGCGTCTTCAGCGGAACGACCTTCCACCCGACGTTCCTGTACGAGCTGATCTGGAACTTCGCCGGGGTGCTGCTCCTGCTGTGGGTCGGCCGGCGCTGGCTGATCAGGCCGCCGGCGCTCTTCGCGCTCTACGTCGCCTACTACTGCTTCGGGCGCTTCTTCGAGGAGCTCTTGCGCATCGATCCGTCACACCACATCTTCGGTCTGCGGCTCAACGCCTGGGTGTCCCTGATCCTCTTCGTCGGCGCGACGGCATTCTTCTGGTACTGGCAGGTGATGGGCCGAGGCTGGGACCCGCCTCCAGGGCCGATCCGCAAGGTGAAGCCGCGGGAGATCCCGAAGGGGCCGAAGATGGACATCCCGCGCCGCCGCGTCCGGTAGCCCCGCTAGCCTCGTCGAGGTGGCGCTGGGTGTGGCCGAGCTGGAGCTGGACCTCGACGCGTTCGAAGGGCCGTTCGACCTCCTCCTGACCCTCGTTCTTCGCGACGAGGTGCAGCTCTCGGACGTCGATCTCGCCGAGGTGGTCGTCGCGTTCGTCGCCCGACTGGCGGAGCGCGAGGATCTCGACCTCGACTCGTGCGGCGAGTTCCTCGTCCTCATCTCGGCTCTGCTCGAACTGAAGGCGCGTGGGCTCTTCCCCGACGAGGAGGTCGAGCTCGGCGAGCTCGAGCCGGAGGAGGCAGCGGACGAGCTCGCACGGCGGCTGGCCGAGTACCGCCGTGCGAAGGAGGCCGCCGTCTGGCTGGCCGCAGCGGATCGCCGAGAACCGCGACCGCTTCTTCCGCATCGGGCCGGCGCCGCTCGCGCCGGCGCGGCCGGAGCCGGCTACCGCGTCCCAGAGCCCCGAGTCGCTCGCCGGCGCGCTCCGGCTGCTCGCCGTCGAGCCGCCCGCTCCGTCGACATCGCACATGGCGCTCGCGTTCCCGCCGGTGTCGGAGTTCCTCGAGCGCTGGCGGGCGCTGCTTCGCCGACGCGCCCGCGCGGACTTCGACCAGGAGGTTGTGGGCCTCTCTCGGGCAGAGATCGCTGTTGCCTTCCTCGCGCTCCTCGAGCTGCGCAAGCAGAACGAGCTCGTGATCGCGCAGGCGGCGCCGTTCGCGCCCATAAGGATTTCCCGGCCAGAAGCAGAAAGGAGCCTTGCATGGAACGTCCGCTCCGCCTGATCGCGTCCCATCCGGTCGACGAGCTCGCTCGGACGATCGAAGCCGTTCTCGTCGTCGCCTCGCAACCGCTCGATGCGAACGATCTCGCCGACGCGGCGCAGGAGGATCGCGAGCAGGTCGACGCGGCGCTCGAACTGCTCTGCGACCGCTATCGCGAGGGGCGCAGTGGCATCGTGCTCGAGCACGTCGCGGGCGGGTGGGCCTTCCGCGCCTCGCGTGAAGCGGCCGGCGCCTGTGCCCGCCTCTTCGAGCGTCCGATCGAGCGTGGGCTCTCGCAAGCCGCTCTCGAGACGCTCGCAACGATCGCCTACCTGGGGCCTTGCTCCAGGCCGGAGATCGCCCGGATCCGGGGCGTCAACGTCGACGGAGTCGTCGCGGGGCTCGTCGAACGAGGGCTCGTTTCCGAGGCGGGACGGCACGACGAGTTCGGAGCCATTCGGTATCGCACGACGCCGCTTTTCGAGCGGGTGTTCGGGCTCGAGTCGCTCGCGGAGTTGCCGCGTCTCGACGACCTCGGTGCCGACGTCACGGAGATCCGTGATCGGCTCGAAGCGGTCGCGGAGAAGCGCCCCGCCTGACCCGGATCGGTCAGCCGGACGCGGTCGCGAGCAGATCCAAGAGGGAAGGCGCATGGTTCTCGAGGAACCGCGGCCCGACGCCGTGGATCGTCGCCAGTTGAGCTGCGGTTTCCGGCCGGTGCTCGAGGATCGCGGCGAGTGTCGCGTTCGAGCACACCGTGTACGCGGGATTGGTTCCGGCCCGTTCGCGCCGCCAGGCCTTGAGCGTTTCGGCGAGCGGCCCGGTGAGATCGCCGGTCGTCGAGGGTGCATCACTGCCTGTCGCGGAACGCCCACTCGGCAGCGCGTTTCTTCGGCCCTGGGGACGTGAGATCGAGCCAGTCGACTGGGGCACACGCGCTGCAGCAGCGCACGGTCGGTTCGGGCTCCGAAAGGTCACCGAAGTGTTTGAGGATCGCGCGGCGGCGGCAGTGCCCGTCGTCGACCGAGAATCGCTCCACAGCACGGTAGGCCTGCCAACGTCGATCGGTTGCTGCCTGGCATGCCCGCGCGGCGGCGCCGCGGTCGAGCGGGCCTCGAAGCAGAACGTCGACTGTGCCGCCCGTACCCGGCGCCAGTACGACGGCCCCGGCCTGCTCGGCGACCGAGAGGGACAGGCGAAGGTCGTCCTCGAGCGGTGGCTGAAGGGAAACGCTTGCCGCGCCCGCGGCCCGCGCCTGGAGCTGGGCGAGCGTTTGCTCGATCTGCGCGAGCGTCATCCCATGCTGGCGGTTGACCCAGAGGAGCTTGCCGAGATCCGCGCGCAGGGCGAGCAGCACGGCCCGGGCGGGTCTACCGTCGCGACCCGCCCGTCCGGCCTCTTGGTAGTAGCCCTCGAGGCTCGTCGGAAGCGCCCAATGCCACACCGAACGCACGTCGGCCTTGTCGATGCCCATGCCGAACGCGTTCGTCGCGACGACGACGTCGGCCGTGCCGTCCATGAACTCGCGCTGGGCACGCGTGCGGGCCACGGATGGCAGGCCTGCGTGGTAGCCGACCGCGGCGATGCCGACAGCCCGGAGGTCGCCGGTCACACGCTCCACGTCGCTCCGCGTGCCGCAATAGACGATCGCGGGCCGCGTGTCCTCACGCGCGAGACCCTGGTGGAGAAGTCCGCGCTTGCGCTCCATCGAGCCTTTGCCTTCGAGATGGATCACGTCGAACGTCAGGTTCGGGCGGTCGAATCCCGAACGGACGATCAGCGGGTCGACGAGCCCGAGCCGGGCGGCGATCTCGTCGGCAACGGGCGGTGTCGCCGTCGCGGTGCAGGCCATCACCGGCGGCCGGCCGACGTTCTCGATTGCCTGGCGCAGACGCAGGTAATCGGGACGGAAGTCATGCCCCCATTCGGCGATGCAGTGGGCCTCGTCGACGACGAACAGACCCACCCGGCGCGTCTCGATCGCGTTCGTGAACGCGCGAGACGCGAATCGTTCCGGGGCGACGAAGACGACGCGCGCCTCGCCGGAGCGGATCTCGTCGAGCGACGAGCGATTGTCGTGATCGGCTGCGAGCATGACCGCCGGGTGCCCGCCTTCGCGGAGGCGGTGCCACTGGTCGGTGATCAAGGCCACAAGCGGTGAGACGACGATCGTGAGCTCGGGCAAGGCGAGTGCAGGAAGCTGGTAGCAGAGTGTCTTGCCGCCGCCCGTGGGCATGACGACGAGCGTGTCGCGCCCGGCGAGAGCTGCCGCCACCACGTCGCGTTGTCCCGGTCGCCAGTGGCTGTAGCCGAACCGTTCGAGGAGGGCGTCGGGGTCATCCGGATGGACACGGCTCGTGCCGGGTGGCTGCTCGATGTCGTCGAGAGCCGCGAGCTGCTTCGCCAGCTCTCGGGCGATTGGCAACAGCGTCGCTTGGTCTCCGGCGTCCAGTGAATTCCAGCGGCCCCGGACATCCGCGAGGGCTCGCCGCGCGGCCGCCACGTCGCCGTTCGCGAGCGCAGTGGCGCCGGTACCGGCGAGAGCGAGAGCCTCGGCGAGTGAATCGGTCATCGCTACGAAACTACTGCCACGGTCAAAGCGGAGGGGTGTCAACTGTGTGGAAGCGCCAGCCGACCGCCGCTGCCCCACGCTGCCCCAGAACTTCCCCACGCACCCCCAGGGGGCGGAAGCCCCCCTGCGAGTCACGATATCGAGCAAGCTGTGACGCGTGGCCGGCGGCTTCGCAACGAAAGCGGAACTTCTCGCATGCGCCTGAACGCCTGGCTCGCGCGTGCGGGCGTGGCTTCCCGGCGGGGAGCCGACGAGCTGATCAAGGCCGGGCGCGTGACGGTGAACGGCGCGCCGGGGCAGCTGAACACAGTCGTCGCGGAGGCGGATGTGGTCGAGCTCGACGGCCTCGCGCTCGCGAAGCAACAGCTCGCCTACGTCCTGCTCAACAAACCGGCCGGGGTGGTGACGACAGCCCGCGACCCTGGCGGCAGGCCGACGGTCGTCGACCTTGTCACTCATCCCGGACGCGTGGTTCCGGTCGGGCGCCTCGACCTCGACACGACGGGAGTGCTCCTCCTGACGAACGACGGCGAGCTCGCACACCGGCTGGCCCACCCGCGCTACGAGGTGGACAAGGTGTATGTCGCCGAGGTCGAGGGCGATCCGACCGACGCCACGCTGGCTCAGCTCGCTGCGGGCATCGAGCTCGAGGACGGGCACACCGCGCCGGCCGGAGTCCGCAGGCTCGGTCACGGCCGTGTCGAGTTGACGATCCACGAAGGGCGAAACCGCCAGATCAAGCGCATGCTGGAGCGAGTCGGCCATCCGGTTCGACAGTTGCGACGGACGAGGTACGGGCCGCTGACCGTCGACGGGCTCGCTCCCGGAGAGTGGCGCGAGCTTCGGCGCGACGAGATCGACCAGCTGCGGGGACGAAAGACGAGCTAGTGAGGCTTGCAGCTCTTCTTCGTGACGTCGCTCGCCGTGTCGAGCTTGAAGTCGAACGAGTAGCTCGGCTTGGGCTTGTCGAGGCCGACCGCGATGTGCTCCGTATCGAAGCTCGTGACGTGGAACTTCGACGTGTGCCAGCCGAACGAGTCGAGCTGGAACTTCGTCGTCTTGTTGATCCCGGAGCCCTTGAACATGACCCAGCCGTGTGCGCCCGGTGCCTGCTTGTCCCAGATGAGGATGTTCACGTCGGACGAGTTTCCGAGGTTCGTGACGTAGGCACAGCCGTAGAGCATCTTGTCGTGATTTGCCGGAACCGCCCCGGCGGCGAGGACGCCAGCCGCGGCCGCAACCGCGGCGCACGCTGCTCCGACCTGGCTCTCATGTCGGCGATCGTATGCCGCCCGGCCGCCGCCCTCAAGACCCCGGCAGGACGAACCCCATGCGGTCGTACATCGCGGCGAGGGTCGGCGTGGAAGCCTCGCGCGCCTTCTCGGCTCCGACCGCCAGGAGCCGCCCGAGCTCACCCGGGTCGCCGCGCAGCTCGTCATAGCTCCCTTGAATCGGGGCGAGCACCTCGACCACCGCTTCTGCAACGTCGTTTTTGAACTGCCCGTAGCCGCCGCTCTCGTACCGGACCTCGATCGCGCCGGCGGTCTCGCCGGTCGCGACGCTGAGGATGTCGATCAGGTTCGTCACGCCGGGCTTGTCGTCGCCCCGACGCACCTCGCTTCCGGAATCGGTGACCGCGCTCTTCACCTTCTTGCGAATGACGTCGGGCGGGTCGAGCAGGAGCAGCGTGCCCTGAGATGACCCTCCGGTCGTCGACATCTTCTTCGTCGGCTCCTGCAGGTCCATGATCCGGGCTCCGACCTCCGGGTAGATCCCGTCGGGTACCCGGAACGTTTCGCCGAAGCGCGCGTTGAAGCGCTCGGCGATGTCTCGGGCCAACTCGAGATGCTGGCGCTGGTCGTCGCCGATCGGCACGCGATCGGTTTGGTAGAGCAGGATGTCGCCGGCCATGAGGATCGGGTAGGTGAAGAGCCCGGCCGAAACGAACTCCTGCCGTTCGCCCTTCTCCTTGAATTGCGTCATCCGTCCCGAGCTGGCCGTAGCTCGCCACCGCGGCGAGGAGCCAGGCCGCTTCCGCATGGGCCGTCACGTGGCTCTGTGCGAATACCGTCGAACGCGCGGGGTCGAGGCCGGTCGCAAAGAGCAGCGCCGCGAGGTCGAGCGTGCGGTCCCGCAAGTCGGCCGGGTCATAGTCGACGGTGATCGAATGCAGGTCGACGATGCAGAAGAACGCGTCGCCGAGCTCCTGGGTGGCGGCGTACTGGCGGAACCCGCCCGAATAGTTGCCGAAGTGCTTCGCGCCCGTCGGCTGGATGCCCGAGAAGATCCGCATGACTTGCAAGAGCGTAGCCTTCTGCCTGCGCGCCTACACTGAAGACAGTGGCCGTCGTCGACTCGACCTGGTCCCCGTCCTCGTGGCGGGAGCACGATGCGCTCCAGCAGCCGGAGTGGCCCGACACGGCGCGCCTCGAAGCGGTCAAGCGCAAGCTGCAGGCGCTGCCGCCGCTCGTGTTCGCCGGTGAGGCACGGCAGGTGCGTACGTCGCTCGGCGAAGTCGCCGCGGGGCGCGCGTTCCTGCTTCAGGCGGGGGATTGCGCGGAGTCGTTCCACGACTACAGCCGTCTTACAGAGACCGGCGCGGCCTACTCCGCCGTGGCGATCCGCGAACGGCTCAAGATCCTGCTCCAGATGGCCGCCGTCCTCACGTATGGCGCCGCTCTGCCCGTCCTGAAGATCGGGCGGATCGCCGGACAGTTCGTCAAACCGCGATCGTCGCCGTTCGAGGTCACGCCGCACGGCGAGATCCCCGTCTTCCGCGGGCACATGATCCACGACGACGAGGCGACCGCCGAGGCGCGAATCGCCGATCCCGACCGGATGTTGCAGGGTTACAACCTCGCCACCTCGACGCTGAATCTCGTGCGCGCGTTCACGAAGGGCGGCTTCGCCGACCTCACCCAGGTGCACGCCTGGAACCAGGACTTCGTCGCAAGCTCGCCCCAAGGGCAGCGCTACGAGCAGCTCGCATCCGACATCGAGCGCGCGCTCTCCTTCATGGCGGCATGCGGGATCGACCTGTCGGCGACTCCGCAGCTCCACCAGGTCGACGTCTGGACGAGTCACGAGGGGCTCTTGCTCGACTACGAGGAGGCACTCACCCGCCGGGACTCGCTCACGGGCGACTGGTACGACTGCTCCGCGCACATGCTGTGGGTCGGCGACCGGACACGCGACCCCGACGGCGCGCACATCGAGTTCTTCTCAGGCGTCCACAATCCGCTCGGGCTCAAGGTCGGGCCCAGCACGACCCCGGACGAGCTGCTCGAGCTGTGCGAGAGACTCAACCCGGATCGCGTCCCCGGACGGCTCACGGTCATCGCGCGCCTGGGGGCCGAACGGGTCTCCGACCTGCTTCCGCCGCTCCTGCGCGTGGTTCGCGACTCCGGCCAGCCCGTGGTCTGGGCGAGCGACCCGATGCATGCGAACGGGTTCATCGCCGGTGGCCGCAAGACGCGGCATTTCGACGCGATCATGACCGAGCTCGAGGGGTTCTTCGCCGCCTGCCGGGCCGAGCACGTGTGGCCGGGCGGTGTCCACCTCGAATACACGGGCGAGAACGTGACCGAATGCCTCGGTGGCTCCGAACCGGTCTCCGAGGAACATCTCGACCATCGCTACGAGACGCTTTGCGACCCGCGCTTGAATGCGCGGCAGTCTCTCGACCTGGCATTCCGCCTGGCCGAGCTGATGCGCCGGTAACCCGCGTTGGTCTCGCGTCTCACCGTTGTCGGCACCGGGCTGATCGGCGCCTCCGTCGGGCTGGCGGCGAAACGCGCCGGTGCGCATGTCACCGGCTGGGACCCGGATCCGGTAGCGCTCGTCGCCGCGGGCGACCGGGCGGCGATCGACGTAGCCGCAGCCTCGCTCGACGAGGCGCTTGCGGAAGCCGAACTCGTGCTCGTTGCGGCGCCGATCGGCGAACTGCCCGCGCAGGTCGCCGCCGTGCTTGCGGTAGCGGCCGAGGAGACGACTGTCACCGACGTCGGCTCGACCAAGGCCGGTGTCGTCGCAGCCGCGGACTCGAGCCGTTTCGTCGGAGGGCATCCGATCGCCGGCTCTGAAGCACGAGGCGCCGAGAACGCCTCCGCCTCGATCTTCGAGGGAGCGACCTGGTTCCTGACGCCAACCGCGCAGACCGACCCCGCGCGGCACAGGCTCGTGCACGGCTTCGTCTCCGAGCTCGGGGCGGTGCCTTTTGCGATCGATCCGTCGGCGCACGACAGGCTCGTCGCGCTGACGAGCCACGTGCCGCACGTGATCGCAAACGTGATCGTGAACCAGGGTGGTGCGACTCGCATCGAGGGCCACGAGCCGCTCGCGAGCGCGGGAGGATCGCTCCGCGACATGACGCGGATCGCGGGCGCGAACCCGCGTCTCTGGAGCGAGATTCTGCGCGACAACGCCGGTCCGGTGCGCGATGCGCTTGCCGAGCATCGACGCCGGATCGAGGAGGTCGAGGCGGCGCTCGCCCGCGGTGACGCCGAGTTCCTCGCTGCTTGGATCGGTGAGGCCGCGGAGAACCGCCGCCGGATGCTCGACCAGGTCTACCCGGGTGCCGGCGACCTCCACCAGGTGCACGTCCACATCCCGGACCGTCCCGGCGCCTTCAGCGAGGTGACGCAGGCGCTCGGCGCGGAGCGGATCAACATCGAGGACTTCGAAATGCAGCACATCTCGCCCGAGCTCGGCGGGACGCTGACCTTGCTCGTCGCGGGCGAGAGCGAGGCCCGTCGCGCTGCGGCGCTCCTCGACGGTCAGGGCTACGGCGTCGTCGTCTCGGCGGTCCTCGATGAGAGTTGAGCCTGCGGCACGGGTCGACGGACACGTCGGCGTGCCCGGCGACAAGTCGATCTCGCACCGGGCGCTCCTGATCGGGGCGCTGACCGAAGGCGACACGCTCGTGCGCCGGTTCGGCCGGTCGGGGGACACCGAGTCGACTCTCGGTGTCGTCCGGGCCCTCGGCGTCGAGGTCGACGAGCACGACATCGACACGCTGGTCGTGCACGGAGTCGGGCTGCGCGGGCTGAACCAGCCGGCCGCGCCGCTCGATTGTGGGAACGCGGGCACCCTTGCCCGCCTGGTCACGGGGATCCTCGCGTTCCAGCACGGCAGCTTCGAGCTCGTCGGCGACGAGTCGCTCTCGCGGCGGCCGATGGACCGTGTTGCCAGGCCGCTCGCGCGCATGGGGGCGTCGATCGAGGCTCTGGACGGACATCTGCCGCTGAAGATCGAAGGGCGAGAGCTGCACGGGATCGAGTTCCAGCCCACGGTCCCGAGCGCGCAGGTGAAGTCGGCGATCCTGCTCGCGGGGCTCGGGGCGAGCGGCAAGACAACGGTGGTCGAGCCGGTGCCCTCACGCGACCACACGGAGCTGATGCTTGCGGCCGCGGGCGCAAAGGTGACGAGAACGGCCGCCTCGGTCAGTCTCGTGGCTCCCGAGCGTCTGAGCCTCCCGGAGGTGCTCGTCCCCGGCGACATTTCCTCGGCCGCCCCGTTCCTCGTGGCCGCGGCGCTCGTGCCCGGGTCGACGCTGACGGTGCACGACCTGGGTCTCAACCCGCTCCGTGCCGGCCTGCTGGCCGTGCTCGAGCGGATGGGCGCCCGAATCGGCGTGCACAACAAGCGGCGGGTCGCGGGGGAGCTCGTCGGCGACGTCGAGATCGTCGCGCAACCGCTCGTCGCGACGAGGATCACCGCAGCGGAGGTGCCGAGCCTGATCGACGAGCTGCCCTTGATCGCCCTCCTCGGCGTGTTCGCGCACGGGACGACGAAGGTGAGCGGCGCGCAGGAGTTGCGGGCAAAGGAGAGCGACCGGATCGAAACGGTTGCCGACCGCGCTGCGCGCCATCGGTGTCGGCGGCTCGCGGATCAGGGTCTTCCCCGACGGCTTCTCGATCCGCGGGGTCCCCTCCCGTCCTCGCGGCGGGACGGTCGACGCGGCGGGTGACCACCGCATCGCGATGCTCGGTGCCATCGCAGGCGTCGTGTCGCGCGGAGGGGTCGAGATCGAGGGAGCGGAGAGCGCGGCTATAAGCTTCCCAGGTTTCTACGACCTTCTCGACTCCGTGATTCAACGTTGATCGTCGCCATCGACGGCCCCGCGGGGGCCGGCAAGAGCACGGTCGCAAAAGCCCTCGCCGAGCGGCTTGGCTTCCGATACCTCGACACCGGCGCGATGTACCGCGCGCTCACGTGGCTCGCGCTTCAGCAGGGGATCCCGCTCGGCGACGGGGCGCCGCTCGGTGCGCTCGCCCGCGAGAACCCCGTCACGTTCGCCGAGGGTGGCCGCGTCGTCATCGACGGAGTCGACGTGACCGCGGCGATCCGCGTCGCCAGGGTCGACCAGACGGTGCCCGTCGTCGCACGACACCCCGAGGTGCGCGAAGTGATGCGCGAGCGGCAGCGCGAGCTCGCCGTGCAGGGGGACGCCGTGATCGAGGGGCGCGACATCGGCACGGTCGTCGCCCCCGACGCCGAGGTCAAGGTGTACCTCTTCGCCGATCCGGACGTGCGTGCCAAGAGGCGGCACTCCGAACGGACGGACGTCGGCGCCGACGCTCTCGCCACCGATCTCAAGCTCCGCGACGAATCCGATCGCATCCGGATGCAGCCCGCCGGCGACGCCGACCAGATCGACACCACCGAACTCGGCGTGGACGAGGTCGTGTCGCGCATCGAGGCGCTCGTCCGCACGCGCGCCCCGGCCGGCGCATAGTGGTGACTCGGGCAGATAGCGGGACCGACTTGCCCGAGGAGCCAGGAGCCGTGGACTACGGGGACCGCGCGTGGAAGGCCTCGCGGCTCTGGCTGGCACCGATCACGAGGGTCGCCACCCGGGCGCGCGGCTTTGGTCTCGACCGGCTCCCGAAAGCGGCGGGTGCGTGGTCGCGATCACCCATCTCGACTGGATCGACATCCCCCTCGTCGGCGCGCTCTCGCCCCGCAACCTCAACTACGTCGCGAAGGTCGAGCTCGGCCGTATTCCCGCCCTCGGCAGGTTTCTCGACTGGCACGGGATCATCTCGGTGCGGCGGGGTGAGTCGGACCGCGACGCCGTTCGGATGATGCGGCAGGCCGCGCGCGACGGCCGGGCAGTCGCGGTGTTCGTCGAGGGAACGCGGCAGAGCTCCGGCGAGCCGGGCGTCGCACAGCCCGGCGCGGCGATGGTCGCTCTCCAGGAGGGGGTTCCGGTCGTTCCGGTCGGGATCTACGGAACGCAGTTCTGGAGGTTCTGGAACTTCGCGCCGTGCTCGATCGCGATCGGCGAGCCGGTGCGCTTCGACGACCTCCCGAAGAACGGTCGCGGGTACAAGGAGGCGACCGCCGAGATCGAGCGGCGCATCCGTGTGCTCTACGACTGGCTTGCAGACGTGCACGCGCGTGGCCGGCCGCACGGCGAGGTGCCGCCTCTATGACTGCTCCCGACCAGCTGATCGGGACGGTGGCGATCGTCGGTTTTCCGAACGTCGGCAAGTCGACGCTCGTGAACCGGCTGACGTCCTCGAGGGCCGCGGTCGTTCACGAGACGAGCGGCACGACGCGCGACCGCAAGGAGCTCGTCTGCGAATGGAACGGCAAGCAGTTTCTGCTCATCGACACGGGCGGCGTCGACATTGCCGGCAAGGACACGATGACGCGGTCGATAGCCGAGCAGGCGCGCGAGGCGATCGCGGAGGCCGACCTCGTCCTGTTTCTCGTCGACGCACGTGCGGGGGTGACGCCCGGAGACGAAGAGCTGGCCGAGATCTTGCGCGAGGCGCACACGCGGGTGCTCGTCCTGGCGAACAAAGTCGACGATCCGGCGCAGGAGGCGCTCGCGCACGAGTTCCACCGCCTCGGTCTCGGCGACCCGATCCCGCTCTCCGGGCTCCACGGCACCGGAACCGGCGACCTCCTCGACGAGGTCGTCTCGCTGCTCGAGGGCGAGGTGGGCACTCCGCGGGAGGCCGTCGGCGAGGAGGCGATCCGCGTCGCGATTCTCGGCCGTCCGAACGTCGGCAAGTCGTCGCTCTACAACGCCCTGATCGGGGCCGAGCGGACGATCGTGTCGGAGGTGCCGGGCACGACGCGCGACTCGATCGACACGCTGGTCGAGCGCGGCGACCGGCGGTTTCTGCTGATCGACACCGCGGGCCTGCGCCGAAAGCGAAGGCAGCGCCAGGGGATCGACTACTACTCGGAGTTGCGCGCGCTCGAGGCCGCCGACCGCGCCGACGTCGCACTCGTCCTGATCGACGCCGGCGAGGGCATCGTCGAGGGCGATCTGGCCGCCGCGGACGTCGCGCGCAAAGCCCAGTGCTCGACGCTGATCGTCCTCTCGAAGTGGGACGTCTCGCAGGTGACGATCGAGGACGTGCGGCCCGAGTTGCAGCGCCGGATGCGCCAGCGCCCGCCGTTCATCACGATCTCCTCGAAGACCGGCCGTGGCATCGCCCGCGTGCTCGACAAGGTCGGCGAGCTCTACGACAAGCACGTGAGCCGCATTCCGACCCCGGAGCTGAACAGGTTCCTCGGCGAACTGCGAGAGGCGCGGCAGCCGCCGTCTCGCGGCACCAAGAAGCTGAATCTGCTCTACGGCGCGCAGGTCGGCACGCGCCCGCCGCGCTTCCGCTTCACGGTCAACGACACTCGCCTCGTCACGCGTGAGTACGGCTACTGGGTCGAGAACGAGTTGCGCGAACGCTACGGGCTCGAGGGGGTGCCGGTGACCATCGACTTCAGGCCCCGGTCGTGAGAGCTGTCGTCCTCGGGAGGCGGGACGTGGGGGACGGGCTTTTCGCGCCTGCTGGCCGACCGCGGCTACGAGGTCACGATCGCGACCCACCATGCCGAAGACGCGCGGGCGATCGCCGACACCGGGCGGAATCCGCGTTTCGGAACCTCGGTCGATCTCTCCGGGATCGCCGCGACGACCATCGCGGAGGCCCCGGTCGAGGGGGCCGACCTCGTCGTGGTCGCCGTCCCGAGCCGCGCCTTCCGCTCCGTCGTCGAGAGCCTGCCGGGCAACGCACCGGTGCTCAGCCTGACGAAGGGTCTCGACCCCGAGACAGGCGAGAGGCTTTCGACGCTCGTGCGCGGCCACCCGGTTGCCGTGCTTTCGGGCCCGAACATGGCCGAGGAGATCGCCGCCGGCTTACCCGCGGCAACGGTGATCGCGAGCGAGGACGAGGAGCTCGCCAGGAACCTCCAGGAACGGATCAACTCGGTCGTTCTCAGGGTCTACGTCAACACCGACCTCACCGGTGTCGAGTTGTGCGCTGCCGCCAAGAACGTGATCGGGCTGGCGGCGGGGGCCGTGGACGGGCTCGAGCTCGGCGACAACGCGAAGGCCGCGCTGATCACCCGAGGGCTCGTCGAGATGGCCCGGCTCGGCGAGGCGCTCGGCGCCGAGCCCGAGACCTTCTTCGGCCTGGCGGGGATGGGAGACCTCGTCGTCACGTGCTGGCACCCGACCGGCCGGAACCGCCGCGCGGGCGAGCTGATCGGTCGCGGCGAGTCGCCCGAGCAGGCGATGGCCGAGATCGGCCAGGTCGTCGAGGGCATCTCGACCGCGCCGGTGCTGCTCGAGCTCTCTCGCCGTCTCGGGATCGAGATGCCGATCACCGAGGGTGTCTGCGCCGTGCTCTCCGGCCGCCCGCTGCACGAGCTCGCGGCCAACCTGATGGGCCGGCGCCCGACGGACGAGTAGCACCGCGAACGCCTGCTACTCGCGCTAGGGTTCCGAGGTGGCTGCGCGAAGCTTCTCGTTCACCTCGGAGTCCGTGACCGAGGGGCATCCGGACAAGGTCGCCGACCAGATCTCGGACTCGGTTCTCGACGCCGTTCTCGCCGAGGATCCGACCGGACGGGTCGCGTGCGAGACGCTCGTCACCACGGGCCTCGTCGTCGTCGCCGGCGAGATCACGACCTCGACCTACGTCGACATCCCGAGGCTCGTGCGCGAGCGGATCGCGAAGATCGGCTACACGCGCGCCAAGTTCGGCTTCGACGCGGAGACCTGTGGCGTCATCGTGGCCCTCGACGAGCAGTCGCCGGACATCGCCCAGGGCGTCGACACGGCATTCGAGGTGCAGCACGACCCCGGAGACGATGACCCGCTCGACCGGATCGGGGCCGGCGACCAAGGGCTGATGTTCGGGTACGCGACGACCGAGACGCCGGAGTTGATGCCGCTGCCGATCATGCTCGCGCACAAGCTCGCGCACCGGCTTGCCGAGGTTCGAAAGTCCGACGTCCTCCCGTACCTGCGCCCCGACGGGAAGACGCAGGTGACCGTCCGCTACGAGGTCGACGACGCCGGCCGGCGGACGCCGGTCGAGATCGAGCGCATCCTCGTCTCGACGCAGCACCGCGACGGGTGCGATCCGGAAGTGATGATCAAGCCCGATCTGATCGAGCACGTGATCGAGCCGATCCTTCCGAAGGAGCTCTACGACGAGCGCCGGTTCGGCGGAGAAGGACTTCGTCTACGTGAACCCCACCGGGAAGTTCGTGATCGGAGGCCCGATGGGCGACGCGGGCCTCACCGGACGGAAGATCATCGTCGACACGTACGGCGGCGCAGCGCCACACGGCGGCGGCGCTTTCTCGGGCAAAGACCCGACGAAGGTCGACCGGTCGGCAGCCTACGCCGCGCGGTACGTCGCGAAGAACCTCGTCGCGGCCGGGCTCGCCGATCGCTGCCAGATCCAGGTGGCGTACGCGATCGGCGTCGCGCATCCGTTCTCGATCCTCGTCGAGTGCTTCGACACCGAGCACGTCCCGGTTTCCACGATCGAGTCGCTCGTCCGGGAGCATTTCGACCTCCGCCCGGCCGCGATCTTGCGTGACCTCGACCTGCGACGCCCGATCTACGCGAAGACGGCAGCGTACGGCCACTTCGGCCGCGATGACCACGACTTCACGTGGGAGCGGGTCGACAAGGCCGACGCGCTGCGCGAGGCCGCCGGCCTCGGCGCTCCCGCCGCGGTCTAGGCGCCGCTCGAAACGATCAGGCCGTCTCGCGGACGAAGAGCCCGGCTGCGGCCTTTTCGCCGATTGCCTTCTCGCCGGCCCCGATTCGCATGCGGAACTGGCCCGCTGCCGGCTCGACCGCCGCGAGCTCGAACTGCACTCCGGGGACGAGGCCTTCGTCGTAGAACCAGTGGAGCAGGGCGCCGTCGTGCTCCGCGAGCCGGACGATCGTCGCGCGGGCGCCCGGCGCCAGCAGAGCGAGGGGGGTCAGCTCGAGGTTCTCGGCCTGCTCGGTCGCGGTGTCGACCGGCCAGCCGTGCGGGCAGCGGTCGGGGTAGCCGAGCCGCTCGCTCGATCCGCTCGATCATCTCGTCGCTGAAGGTGTCGCCGAGCTCGTCGGCGTGCACGTGCGACTCGGCTGGCCGTGTAGCCCATGAAGTCGGTCAGAAGCCGCTCGATGATCCGGTGCTTGCGGACGGCCTTCTCGGCACGGGCCCGGCCGGTCGTCGTGAGGAGCGCTTCCTTGTGCTCGCCCCGCTCGACGAGGCCCTCCTTCTCGAGCCGCTTCAGCATCTCGCCGGCCGACGCGCGAGAGACGCCGAGCATCTCTGCGACTCGCGATGAAAGAGTCGGCGTTCCTGTCTCCTTGGGCCGGTACTCGCCGATCGGGAACGCCAGGAAGTAGATCGTTTCCAGGTATTCGTCGATCGAATGGCCCGCCATCGCCGCGGCCATCGTACCCTGGGGCCGTGTAAGGCTACCCTTACACGCTCATGACCTCGACGCAGACATTCGTGCTCGGCGCGATCGCGGGCGCGACGATCTTCATCGGCCTTCCGATCGGCCGGGTTCGACACACGCGCGCCGGGCCGCGGGCCGCGCTCGCCGCGGTCGCGACCGGCATCCTCATCTTTCTCTTCTGGGATGTGCTGACGAACGGCGTCGAGCCTGTCGAGGTGCCGCTCAAGGCTGGCGACTGGAGCACGTTCGCGCTGCGTGCCGCGCTCCTCGCCGTCGGGTTCACGATCGGCCTGATGGGTCTCGTGTACTACGACTGGTGGCTGAAGAGCCGGCGCGCCACGCCGCTCGTCGGCCCGGGCGCGGCTGCGATCGACGAATTCCAGGGCGGCGGACACCTCCATTCGCTCTCGCCCGCCAAGCGCCTCGCGCTGCTGATCGCAACCGGGATCGGGATCCACAACTTCGCCGAGGGGTTGGCGATCGGCCAGTCGGCCGCAGCGGACGAGGTTTCGCTCGCGCTCGTGCTCATCATCGGGTTCGCGCTCCACAACGCCACGGAAGGATTCGGGATCGTCGGGCCGCTCTCGCGGCGAGCCCGAGCTGCCGAGCTGGCGTTTTCTGGTGCTGCTCGGGGTGATCGGCGGTGGCCCGACCTTCGTCGGCACGGTCATCGGTTACTCCTGGGTCAGCCTGGCGCTCCAGGTGCTCTTCTTCGCGCTCGCCGCAGGATCGATCCTCTATGTCGTGATCGAGCTCGTCGCGGTGTGCCGCCGCTATGCGATGCCGGTGCTCGTCACCTGGATGATCCTGCTCGGAATCGCGCTCGGGTTCGCCACGGACTTCCTGCTCGTCGCCGTCGGCGCCTGACGCCCGTCCGAAGGTGGCCGTGGGCCGCCGTACGCTTCAGGTGTGGGCGACTTCTTCCACGCGGTACGGGTCTTCGGAGACCACCTCGCTGCCGTGCACTGGCAGCTCCTCGCGATCGCGCTCGGTCTCCAACTCGCTGAGACTCCTCCTCCGGGCGGTTGCCTGGCGGACGATCCTCCAGGCGTCGTATCCGGACGCCCGGCCGCGGCTTCGCAGCGTCTTCGGGGCGTACGTCGCGGGGGCAGGCGTGAACGCGATCGTCCCGGCGCGCGCCGGAGATCTCGTCAAGCTCTACCTCGTCCACCATCGCGTCAAGGGCTCCCACTACTCGACGCTCGCGCCGACGCTCGCCGCGGAGACCGCGCTCGACGTCGTCGTGGCCGGCGGCGCTGATGGCGTGGGCGCTCTGGATCGGCGCTCTCCCGACGCACCAGGTCTATTCGCAGGATCCCGACGGTCGACTGGAAGTTCCTCTTCCGCTACCAGCATGCGACCGGGATCACCCTCGCTGTCCTTGCCGCGGCGGCCGTGATCGGGTTCTCGCTCTTCGCCGAGCACGGCGGCGAGTTTCGCGCCCGCGTCCGGCTCGGCTTTGCCATCTTCGCCCAGCCCGCGGCGGCTGGCGCGCGGAGTGCTCCTGCCGCAGGCGCTCGCGTGGGTTGTCCGGATCGCCTCGATCTACTACTTCCTGCGTGCCTTCGACATCCAGGCGACGCTGCACAACGCGCTGCTCGTCCAGGTCGTCGAATCGCTCGCAACGCTCTTCCCGGCAACACCGGGCGGGGCCGGCACGAAGCAGGGGCTGATCGTCTTCGTGTTCCACGGACAGGCGATTTCCGACTCGCGCCTGCTCGCGTTCAGCGTCGGGATGAACATCGCGCTCGCCGCCTTCGCCGTCCTGCTCGGGATGGTGGCGATCGCGTTGATGGCCCGCACGCTCTCGTGGAGGAAGCTCCGGCATGACGCGAGCGGCCAGGCCGCCCCGTCCGGCCCCGAGTGACGCCGCCTCTACCCTGCTCGCGTGCCCTACGCCTCGGTCTACCCACTCGTGACGGCGCGAACGCTCGCGCGGCTGTTCACGTACGAGGTCGAGGACGGAGTGGGGAAGGGCGCGATCGTCTCGATGCCGTTCGGGCGCCGGCAGCGTGCGCGGAATCGTCGTCAGTCTCGACGACTCCGCCGCCCGACGGGATCGACGCCGTGCCGGTGAACGGCGTCGTCGGCCAGCTGCCGCCGGCGCTCGTCGACCTCGCGCTCTGGCTCGCCGACTACTACGGCTCGACGCCGGCCCGGGCGCTCGCCCTCGTGGCTCCGGAGCAGCCGAAGCGGCGCAAGATCCAGGCGCCGCCGGGCGAGCGCCAGTCGCTCCCCGGAGAGGCGGAGCCGCTGTCGCTCTCCGACGAGCAGAAGGTCGCCGTCGCACGGATCGTCTCGGCGGTCGACGGCGGCGCGGGAGGCCCGTTCCTGCTGTGGGGCGCGACCGGCTCCGGGAAGACCGAGGTCTACCTCCAGGCATGCGCGGCGGTGCTCGAGCGGGGGCTCGGGGCGATCGTGCTCGTGCCGGAGATCGCGCTCGCTCCGCAGACGGTCGGCCGCGTGCGCGCCCGTTTCGGTGACCGCGTCGCGATCCTCCACTCCGCGCTGACCGACGCGGAGCGACGTGACGAGCGGGAGCGCATCGCCTCCGGCGAGGCCCGGATCGTGGTCGGCGCACGCTCGGCGGTCTTCGCGCCGGTGCACGGCCTCGGGCTGATCGTGGTCGACGAGGAGCACGACTCGTCGTACAAGCAGGAGTCCGACCCGCGCTACGACGCGCGCACCATCGCAGCCAAGCGCGCTGCGCTGGAGGGTGCTGTCGCCGTCTTCGGCTCCGCCACCCCTCGGCCGGAGAGCTGGGCGGTGCTCGAGCGGCTCGAGCTCGGCGGGCGCGTCAGCGGGCGGGCTGCCGCCGGTTCGTGTGGTCGACCTGCGCCGCGAAGCCGGGTACCCGCTCTCGGCGCCGCTCCTGCTCGACCTTCGCGGCATCGCCGATCGCGGTGGGAAGGCGATTCTCCTTCTGAACCGCCGAGGAGTGGCGCCGGCACTTCACTGCCGTGCATGCGGTGTGACGATCCGCTGCCCGAATTGCGACGTCGCGCTCGTGCTGCACGGCGACGCGGGTCTCCGGTGCCATCACTGCGGCCACGCCGAGCCCTCACCGGGCGTCTGCCCGACTTGCGGATCGTCCGAGCTGGCCCGGCTCGGCGCCGGGACGCAGAAGCTCGAGCGCGAGCTCGAGCGCGAGTTTCCCGCACTGGAGATCGTTCGGCTCGACGCCGACACCACCGCGAAAGCCCGACGAGCTGCTCGCCGCCCTGCAGCGGTTTGCCGCGGCCGACCGCGCCGTCCTCATCGGGACGCAGATGGTCGCGAAGGGGCATCACTTCTCCGGAGTCGAGCTCGCCGCCGTGATCGACGCCGACACCTCGCTCGGGTTGCCGGACTTTCGCGCCGAGGAACGGACATTCGCGTTGATCACGCAGCTCGCGGGCCGCAGCGGCCGCGACGCACCCGGGCGCGTCATCGTCCAGACGTTCCAGCCGGACGCGCGCCCGATCACCTTCGCCGCCCGGCACGACGTCTCGCGCTTCCTCGACGAGGAGCTCGCCCGGCGTCGTGCGCTCGGGTACCCGCCGTACAGCCACCTCGTCTCGATCGTCGTCTCCGGCCCGCAGCTCGCGCCGGCCCTGCGCGCGCTCGAGGAGTTGCGCGACGGCATCCGCGACGCCGACCTCCTCGGGCCCGCCCCGCTTCTTCGCCTGCGGGGCCGCTACCGGGCGCAGCTCGTAGCCAAGACAGACCGGCCGCGCGCCGTCGCCGTCCAGGCCGCCCGGCTGCTCGCCGCCGCAGCCCCCGCGATGCGCCGAGCCGGTCTCGCGGTGGTCGTCGACGTCGATCCGCAATCGCTCTAGACGCGGCAGAATGTGGGCATGAGACGGCCGCGGGCGGAGGAGATCCTCGGGGAGTGGGGGGTTCGCGACGTCACGCCGCCGTCGCAGGCCGAGCGTGCGCTCATCGAGGGCGATCGCGACATCAACCCGCTCACCGGCAAGCCGCTGCGCCGCCGAATCCGGAACTTCAAGTCCGAGCCCGACCTGTACCTCGCATCGCTCGGCGGCCCGCTGCCGTACATGCGCCGCCTGCGCACGATCGACGAGGAGACGGCAGCCCACCTCGCACGGCTCGCGGAGGCGTACGAGGAGCATCGGCGGCGACCCGGCCGCGCTGGCGCCGTATTGCCGAGACGTGGGATTTCAGCGAGGTGAACGAGCTGATCGACAAGCACAACCGCTGGTACCCGACCGAGGCGCGACTCGCGATGGACCCGAAGTCGCGCGACTTCGTCAAGATCGCCGGCCGGCCCTACTGGCGGGCTCCGCTGGACACAGCCTGGGTTCTCGATCGCTTCCCCGCGTAGACTTCCGCCGGCCCATGGCTCACGACGACCACCACCACGACACGACCACGACCACGAGCACGACCATGGTCACGACGAGCACGATCACGCGGAGGAATTGCGCGAGGCGGAGTCCGCTGCGCGGCGCAACCACGCGCTCGCTCAGATCCGGCAATACCCTGACGTCGCGTTGAGGCTTGACGGCTCACGAGGTCGTCGACTTCGACGATGACCTGCGCCGGCTCGTCGAACGGATGGAGCGCCTGATGCACGACGCCGAGGGCGTCGGACTGGCCGCGACGCAGGTCGGGGTGCTGCGACGCCTGTTCGTCTTCCAGACGGAGGACGACGCCGTGCACGCCGTCGCCAACCCGAAGATCCTCGAGCCATCGAGCGCGACGGACGTGGCCGACGAGGGGTGCCTCTCGCTCCAGGGCGTCCGTGTCCCGGTCGAGCGAGCGCTCTCGCTCGTCCTCGAAGGTCAGGACCCCGACGGAAACGACGTGCGCTTCGAGCTGGAGGGGATGGGCGCCCGCGTCGTCCAGCACGAGTACGACCACCTCGACGGGATGCTGATCATCGACCGGACGGACGACGAGCATCGCAGAGAGGCGCTGGGGATCCTGCGTCCCCAGCCTGTCCTTCGCTAGTAGCCCGATGAGGATCGCCGTCGCCGCGACAGCCGCGTTCGGCGCCGACGTCCTCGAGCGGCTGGCGGCGAACCACGAGGTCGCGTGGGTGCTCACACGGCCGGACGCTCCACGTGGGCGCGGTCGCCAGGTTGGTGCGCCGCCCGCGAAGGAGGTCGCCGCGCGGCTCGGCGTCCCGGTGTTCCAACCGGAGCAGCCGGAGCTTCCGGAGATCCCGGTCGACGCGATCGTCGTGTGCGCCTACGGCCTGCTCATCCCGGCAGAACTGCTCGAGCGTGCGCTCTGGTTGAACGTCCATCCCTCGCTGCTCCCGCGCTGGCGCGGCGCCGCTCCCGTCGAGCGGGCGATCCTCGCCGGTGACGAGGAGACCGGCGTGACGATCCACCTGACGGTCGAGGCGCTCGACGCCGGCCCGATCGCGGCGCAGGAGGCGTTCTCGATCCTCCCCGAGGACGACGCCGGGTCGGTCTTCACGCGCTCGGCGGAGGTCGCTGCGCGGTTGCTCGACAGCGTCCTGCCGTCCCCGTCGTTCACGCCGCAGCCCGACGAGGGCGTGATCTACGCCGAGAAGATCGCGCCCGAGGATCGACAGCTCGACCTGGCCGATCCGCTCGACTCGTGGCGCCGTGTCCGCGCGCTCTCGCCACACATCGGGGCGTGGACGACCATGCACGGACGCCGTGTCACCGTGTGGCGAGCCCGGCTCGAGGACGGCGCGTTCGTCCCGGAAGAGGTGCAACCCGAAGGCAAGCGCCGCATGTCCTACGACGAGTTCGCGCGCGGCGCGCGGTGATCGGGTGAGCATCGCGCCGGCTCGGCTGGCCGCGTTCGAGGTCGTGCGGCGCGTGTTCGAGGACGAGGCGTACACCGATCGCGCGTTCAAGAAGGCCGCATCGGCGCTGGACCAGCGCGACCGGGCGCTCGCCCAGCGGATCGCCTACGGGACGGTTCAGCGGGTGCGCACGATCGATCACGGGATCGACACGCTCGGGAAGCGGCCCACCCGGAAGCTCGACCCCGCCGTGCTCGCCTCGTTGCGGATCGCCGGGTACCAGATCGGCTGGAGCGAAGCGCCGGACCATGCGATTGCCGACGACGCGGTCGAGCTCGTCCGCCTGGCGAAGCTCGAACGGGCCACGGCGTTCACGAACGCGGTCGTCCGGCGGCTCGCCGAGGGGTTTCGCGAGCTTGTCGAGTCGCTTCCGGAGGGGCCGCTCAAGGAGTCGTATCCCGACTGGATCTTCGACGTCTGGGAGCGCGACTTCGGCTTCGACGAGGCGGTTGCCATCGCCCGCGCCCAGAACGAGCCGGGCGAGCTCGTCGTGCGCTCCACCGAGCCGGTTGGAGAGCCGACCGACGTGCCGGGCGCCTACCGCGTCGACCGGGTCGACCCTGTGGCGCTCGAGGAAGGGCGGGTCTGGCCGCAGAGCCGCGGCTCGCAGGTCGCGGCGCTCGCACTGGACTCGCGCGACGGCGAGCGGATCCTCGACGCGTGCGCCGCGCCGGGCGGCAAGGCGACGATGCTGCGCGGAGACGTGACGGCCGTCGAGGTCCATCCGGGCCGCGCCCGCGAGCTCGAGGAGAACGCGAGGCGGCTCGGTGCGACGAACGTCCACGTCGTGAACGCCGACGTGCGCGAGCTCCGAGAGCGGGATTCGATCGTGGGCTCGTCGACGCCCCGTGTTCCGGGCTCGGCGTGCTCGGCCGACGGCCCGACCTCCGCTGGCGTGCTCGCCCGCTGCCGGAGCTCCAGCTCGAGCTGCTTCGCGCCGTGTCGGCGCGCACCAAGCCGGGCGGAACGATCGTCTACTCGGTCTGCACGCTGAATGCCGACGAGAACGAGGCGATCGTCGACGCATCCGGGCTCGAGGTCGAGTCGCTCGCCGGTGAGTGGCCGCAGTTCGTCCATCCGAGGCGGCCGGAGTTCCTGCTCACGACGCCTCACCGGCACGGCACCTCGGGCTTCTTCGTCGCCCGTTTGCGAAACCCGTAGGATCGGCGCGCTCCCATGGATCTCCCGCGCACCTACTGCCGGCCGGCACGAGCGCTCGCGTGAGCGACGATCGGGGCGGCACGTTCCTCGACCGCGCGCTCGCGCTCGTGCGCGCCGCTCCAGGGAGCGCGTACCCGAAGCCGACCGTGGGCGCGGTCGTGGTGAGGGGCGGTCTACATCGTCGGCGAGGGGGTCACCGAGCAGGGCGGGCGTCACGGCGAGGTCGTCGCGCTCGACGCCGCCGGTGACGCCGCCCGGGACGCGTCGCTCTACGTGACGATGGAGCCCTGCGCGCACTGGGGGTCGAACCCGCCGTGCACGGAGCGCGTGATCGAGGCGGGCGTCACGGAGGTCGTGGCGGGATCGCTCGACCCGAACCCGGAGGCCGCAGGCGGCCTCGAGTGGCTTCGTGAGGCCGGGGTGGAGGCCCGGCTCGAGGACTCGTTCGAGGCGCGCGCGCAGAACGAGGCATGGCGGACGTGGGTGTCGACAGGGCGCCCATTCGTCACGTACAAGGTCGCCGTGACGATCGACGGGAGCGTGAGCGTCCCGGGCGAGAGGTGGGTGTCGGGCGAGGAGAGCCGACGTCTCGTGCACGAGTTGCGCGCCTCTTCGGACGCCGTCGCCGTCGGGAATGGGAACCGTGCGCGCCGACGTACCCGCGGCTCGACGCCCGCGACGTGCCGACTCCGCGCGGTCAGCCGCGCCGCCTCGCATTCGGGAACGGGCCGCTGCCCGAGGGATCCGAGCTCGAGCTGCGCTCCGGGCCGCTCGTCGAGGAGCTGCGGGCGCTCGCCGACGAGGGCGTCCAGTCGGTCCTGCTCGAGGGTGGGCCGACGCTCGCCGCCGCCTTCCTCGAGGCCGACCTCGTCGACAAGCTCCTCGTCTTCGTGGCGCCCAAGCTGGCGGGCGGAGGCGCCGCTGGGCTCGCCGCCCGGCTAGCATCCCCGCGACCGTTGTCACACCTCGCCGCGCGGGTCGTGGGTGACGACGTTCTCTTGGAAGCCTATGTCCACGAGCCCTGATCTCGGTCGCACCGACGACCTCATCGTCGCGCTGCTCTCGCAGTGGCTGATGGGTGCGCTCGGGAACGACGAGCTGCGCAAGCGGGTCGAGGAGATCGGCACCGATTCGCTCGCGCCGGGCCAGCGGGTCGCTGTCGAAGAGCTGCTCGTCGAGCTGCGGAACGCTCTTGCCGGGCGAGCGCGGCGAGCTGGAGAAGGTCGTGCGGGAGTCGCTCGAGTCGCTCGCGTACGGCGAGTAGCGCGTGGCCGGGCGACGCGACGTGGCGGTTGCGCTCGCCCGGGGACGAGAAGTCACTGAATTGGCACACGGCTCGGCTGCTCGGTGGCTACCGTTGACCTGGGTGGTTTCCCCCTGGGAGGGCGGGGTGCGGACCGCGGCGGGCTAGCCTTCGTACCGTGTTCACCGGGATCGTTCGCGAGGTCGGGGAGGTCGTCGCCGTCGAAGGCGGCGCCGGCGGGGTGCGCCTCGAGATCGAGGCGGCGACTACCGCGGCCGGCGTCTCGGTCGGAGACTCGGTCTCGGTCAACGGCTGCTGCCTCACCGTCGTCGGTGTCACAGGCGACCGGATCGCGTTCGACGTCGTGCCGGAGACGCTGGCGCGCACCTCGCTCGACCGCCTCGCGCCCGGGTCGCGGGCCAACATCGAGCCGGCGCTCCGGGTGGGCGAGCCGCTCGGGGGCCATTACGTGCAAGGGCACGTGGACGGCCGTGGCGCCGTGCGCCGCCTCGACCCCGAGGGGGACGGACAGCGGCTCTGGGTCGATGCGCCGCCCGAGATCCTTCGCTACGTCGTCGAGAAGGGATCCATCGCCGTCGAGGGCACGAGCCTGACCGTCGCCGACGCTCGATGAAGCGGGGTTTGCCGTCGCGCTGATCCCGCACACGCTCGCGGAGACGACGCTCGGGGACCTGGCGCCGGGCGACCCGGTCAACCTCGAGGTCGACATCCTCGCGAAGTACGTCGAGCGGCTGCTCCCCAGCTAGCCTGTCCCTATGGCCGTGACCACGCCGTTTGCGACGATCGAGGAAGCGCTCGAGGACATTCGCGAGGGCCGCTTCGTCGTCGTCGTCGACGACCCCGACCGCGAGAACGAAGGCGACCTCGTGATCGCAGCCCAGTTCGCAACCCCCGACACCATCAACTTCATGGCGACGCACGCACGCGGGCTGATCTGTCTCGCGCTCACCGGCGAGGCCACCGAGCAGCTTGGGCTGCGCCAGATGACGGAGCGCAACGAGGCGCCGCTCGGCACCGCGTTCACCGTGTCGATCGAGGCGCGCGAGGGAGTCACGACCGGGATCTCGGCCGCCGACCGCGCCCACACGATCCAGGTCGCGATCGCGCCGAACGCGAAGCCCGAGGACCTCGTCCAGCCGGGCCACGTCTTCCCGCTCCGCGCGCGACCCGGGGGCGTGCTCGAGCGGATCGGCCAGACCGAAGCCGCTGTCGACCTCGCGCGCCTCGCGGGTCTCAATCCGTCGGGCGTCGTCTGCGAGATCATGAACGAGGACGGGACGATGGCCCGCGTGCCGGACCTCGTCCCGTACTGCGAGCGCCACGGCCTCAAGATGATCACCGTCGCCGACCTCGTCGAGTACCGGCGACGGCACGAGAAGCTGGTCGAGCGCCGCGCGTCGGTGCGCCTTCCCACGGATTTCGGCGAGTTCACCGCCGTGGCGTTTCGCGAGACGCTGACGGACAAGACGCACGTCGCTCTCGTTTGCGGCGACGTCGACGGGGCCGAGAACGTCCTCGTGCGTGTGCACTCCGAGTGCCTGACCGGCGATGTCTTCCACTCGCTGCTCTGCGACTGCGGCGAGCAACTCGAGCAGGCGCTCGCCCAGATCCAGCGCGAGGGCCGCGGTGTCGTCCTCTACATGGCGCAAGAAGGACGGGGCATCGGCCTGATCAACAAACTGCGCGCCTACGAGCTCCAGGCGCAGGGCCTCGACACCGTCGCAGGCGAACCTCGAGCTCGGCTTCCCGGCCGACGCGCGCGACTACGGGATCGGCAACCAGATCCTCGTCCGACCTCGGCCTGACGTCGATCCGCATCCTCACGAACAACCCGAAGAAGCTGACCGGAATCGACGGTTTCGGGCTCACCGTGGTCGAGCAGATGCCGATCGAGGTCGCGCCGAACGACGAGAACCGCCGCTACCTGGAGGCGAAGCGGGATAAGCTCGGACATCGCCTGCACCACCAGGACCTGAGGAACCTCGACTACCCAACGGAGGCCGAGTGAGCGAGCTACGAGCACGGGCAATTTGCGGTCCCGCGGAACGACGAGCCGAGCGAGCGCGACGAGGCGGGCACTACGCCGACGACGAGTTCGCCGAGCCGGAGTCGGTCGAGGAGGCTGTTCCCGCGGATGCCGAAGCGCCCGACGTGCTCGGCGGAGCCCGAGGAGCTCAACGAGCCCGAGCCGTCGCGAGGCAACCGAAACGCCCGAGGCGCTCGACCAGCCCTGCCGAGATCGAGGCCGCAGAGCCAGAAGCCGCCGAGATCGAGGTGCCGGAGGCCGAGGAGGATCCGTTCGAGGGCTGGCCCGAGGCGCAGTCGTCGACGGTGATCGAGGACGTGCCCGACGAGGGCGTGAGCGTCGAGCACGTGAGCGGAGAGCTCGACGTTCCCGACGGCTATTCGGTGTTCGAGGGGACGCCGCTCGGCGCGCGTCGCACGGTCGCCGTCGTCGTTTCGCGATTCAACGGCGGCTTGACGAACCGGATGCTCGCGCGCGCACTGGACGCACTCGAGGAGGCAGGCGTCGACCAGGAGGCGGTGACGGTCATGGCCGTCCCGGGCGCGTTCGAGCTTCCGCTCGCGGCGATGGCCATGGCGAAGACCCGCCGCTACGCCTGCGTGGTCGCGCTCGGCGCGATCGTCCGCGGCGAGACGCCCCACTTCGAGTACGTCGCGAACGAGACCGCCTCGGGTCTCCAGCTCGCCGCGATCGAGACCGGGATCCCGGTCTCGTTCGGTGTCTTGACCGTCGAGTCCGTCGCTCAGGGCGAGGCGAGGATCGAACGTGCCGCCGACGCCGTCCGGAGCGCGCTCGAGATGGCCGACGTGTTCGCACAGCTCCGGGCAAGCGCGCGCACCGGCTAGCTACACTGGCGCACCGATGTCCAAGGTCTGCACAGTCTGCGGGAAGAAGCCGTCCTTCGGCCATCACCGCTCGCACTCGATGGTCGCGACGAAGCGCCGGTTCAACCCGAACCTCCAGCGCGTCCGCATGATGGTGAACGGCGTCGCCACCCGCGCGTATGTCTGCACTCGTTGCCTGAAAGCCGGCAAGGTGCAGAAGGCCGTCTGACGTAGCCGTCTGAGCTAGACGCGCAACCGACCGGGCCGCACGCGCGTCTAAGCTCGCGCGGTGCAAGATCTCTCCATCGTCTCGCCTCGCGGCACGATCACCATCTCTCGCGACGTCGTCGCGGAGATCGTCGTCGAGACCGCGGCGCGGTGTTACGGCGTCGTCGGGCTCTCGTCGGCCTCGCGCGTCGGCCGCATCCTTCGGCGCGAGGGCGTCAGTGTCGGCGGCGACGCCGAGGGGATCCGGATCGAGCTGCACGTGGTCGTCGAATACGGGCTCAACCTGGCGGAAGTCGCAGCGACCGTGCGTTCCCAGGTCGCGTACGAGGTCGAGCGCCTGACGGGGATTCCGGTGGCGGTCGTCGAGGTCGTGATCCGAGACGTGAGGCAGACCGCGTGAGGGCGCGTGTGCTCGAACTGGCGCGCGGTGCGCTCGCTGCACTGGAGGCAAATCGCCGGCGGATCGACGACCTCAACGTCTTCCCGGTCCCCGACGGCGACACGGGCACCAATCTCGTGCTCACGGTGCAGGCGGTCGTCGACGATCTCGCAGGCCCCGGCGCCGAGGAGCGGGTTGCGCTCGCGGCCGAGGTCACGCGCTCCGCGCTGATGGGCGCGCGCGGCAACTCGGGCGTCATTCTCTCGCAGGCGATTCGCGGGGCGGCTGATGCGCTCGGCCGCGGGGAGGACATCGCGGCCGCGCTGCGGGGAGCGAGCGAAGCCGCCTACCGCGCTGTCCGGCAGCCGGTCGAGGGGACGATGCTCACAGCGCTCCGCGAGCTGGCCGACGAGGCCGAGCGCGGCGGCGACCTCGCCGCGGTCGTCGCGCGTGGCGACGACTGTGTGGCCCGCACGACCGAGATGCTGCCGGTGCTCAAGGAGGCCGGTGTCGTCGACGCGGGGGCCGCCGGCCTCGTCGAGATCGTTCGCGGCATCGCCGGTGTGCTCGCCGGAGAACCGATGTTCGCCCCTCCCGTGGAGGCGGCGACAGCGCCGGTCAGCGACCTCATCCACCAGGAGCTCTCGCGCTTCCGCTACTGCACCGTCTTCGTCGTCGAGGGCGACGGTCTCGACCTCGACGCGATCGAACGCGAGCTCGAGCCGCTCGGCGACTCGCTGCTCGTCGTCGGCGACCCCTCCGCTGTCAAGGCGCACGTTCACACCGACGACCCGGGCCGCGCTCTGTCAGTCGGGGTCGCTCGAGGTGTTCTCTCGGGCATCGAGATCGCGAACATGCACGCGCAGACGCACGAGCGCGACAGGCGCCTGCTCCGGGCGCTGCCGCAGACCGTCGCAGCGTGCGAGGCGGTCGTGGTCGCGAGTGGGGTCGGCAATCGCCGCCTGTTCGAGAGCCTCGGCGCGCGGGTCGTCGACGGAGGCCGGACGATGAACCCGTCCACGGCGGACATCCTCGCCGCGATCGAGGCGTCGCCGGCTGCCGAGGTGATCGTCCTCCCGAACGACAAGAACGTCCTGATGGGCGCCGAGCAGGCTGCGGCCCATGCGTCGAAGCCGGTGTTCGTCGTGCCCAGCGTTTCCGTGCAGGCGGGTCTCGCAGCAATGGTCGCCTTCGACCCGCTCCGTTCGGCGTCCGAGAACGCCGACGAGCTGGGCGGGGCCATCGAGTCGGTCGCGACGGGCGCAGTGACGATCGCTTCCCGCGACACCGACACGAACGGGGTTTCCGTGCGAGTCGGCGCATGGCTCGGTCTCGTCGAGGGGGAGCCCGTGACGGCCGGCGATTCCTTCGACGATGTCGCCCGAGCGGTCCTCGTCGAGGCTGCTCGCCGAGCCCCGCGGCGTCCTCACGCTGCTCACCGGGGAGGAGCCGCCTGCACTCGAAGGACTGATCGCCGAGCTCGAGTCGAGCCATCCCGGGCTCGAGCTCGAAGTTCACGAGGGCGGTCAGCCCCACTACTCGCTGCTTCTCTCGGCCGAATGAACCTCACGACCGCGCAACACGGCGATCGTGCTCGACTCGACCGCCGACTTTCCGGATGCGAGCGCTCGCTTCCCGAACTGGCGCACGGTGCCGCTCTACGTGCGCTTCGGGGCCGAGAGCTTTCGCGACGGAGTCGATCTCGACCCAGACGCGTTCTACGCCCGGCTGCGCACGGCAAGCGAGCCGCCGACGACGTCTCAGCCGACGCCAGGTGACTTCCTCGCCATCTACGAAGAGCTCGCGCCGAAGTTCGACCGGATCCTGTCCCTCCATCTGTCGTCGACGTTGTCGGGCACGTACTCGAGCGCGGAGGCGGCAGCCGCGATGCTCGGCGGCGAGCAAGTCCGGGTGATCGACACGCGGACCGTCTCGGCCGCCGTGGCGATGCTCGCGCTGGCGGTGCAGCGCCGGCTCGACCGCGGCACGACCGACGACGCACTCGACGCGCTCGTGGAGCGCTTCAAGCAGGAGCACTCGCTGCTCTTCACGGTCGAGACGCTCGAGTACCTGGCGCGGGGCGGGCGGATCGGCCGGGCGGCGGCGCTCGCCGGGTCGCTGTTGAACGTGAAACCGATCCTCACGATCCACGACGGTGAGGTCGTCCCGCTCAAGCGCGTGCGAGGGACGCAGAAGGCGTTCGACGAGTTTCGCTCGCTTCTCGAAGCCGGCTCGCGCGACGGGACGTCGCTGCACGTCGGAATCGCGCACGCGGCTGCGCCCGAGCGGCTTCGCACCCTCGAACAGCTCGTCGCCGAGACTCGTCCGCAGGCCAGCGTCGACATCAGGACGACCCTCGGTGCCGTCGTCGGGACGCACGCCGGCCCGGGGACGGTCGGGTTCTTCTGGTTCGACGACCCGGAATAGAGAACGCTCGCGTACGGGTGATGTCCGCCGGTCCGGGTCCTATACTCGGCCCCGGTGGCGATGATGACCCGCATGCACACGGGTTTCTCCGGCGTGGACCGGCACGGAGACTGGCGACGGCCTCGCGGCTTCGCGCATCCCGAGCTGCTCGCAGCTCGGAGTCGAAACCCTGCCGGGAGTGGGGCCGGCGCTCGCGAAAAGGCTGCGTGCCCTCGGTCTCGAGACGGTCGGGCACGTCCTGCTTCATCGTCCGCGCCGCTACGAGCGGGCAGCCGACGAGGTCCCGATCTCGCAGCTCTTCGGTGACGGGGAGGTCGTGATCGCGGGCGTCGTCAAGGACGTGCGCGTGCGCCGCCGGGGCAGACGGACGGTCTTGACGGCGACGGTTGCCGACGACGGGGGGTCGATTTCGGCGACCTGGTTCAACCAGCCGTGGCTCGCCGACAAGCTCGCGCCCGGCACACACGTGCGACTCCGGGGACGCCCTGGCCGCTTCGGCTTCGACGTGAAGTCGTACGACGTGGGAGAGGCCCGAGCGACGGCCGACTTCGCGCCGGTCTACCCGGCGAGCGAGCAGGTTCCGTCGTCGCGGCTGCGCGAGCTCGCACGGACGGCGCTCGCCCTGCACGCGGTCGACGTCCTCGACCCGTTGCCCGCCGAGCTCGACGTGCCGAGCAGGCGCGACGCGCTCGCGGCCGTCCACTTCCCGTCCGACCTCGCCGAAGCGGAACGGGCGAGGAGCCGCCTCGCGCTGGAGGAGTTGCTCGCCCTGCAGCTCGCCGTCCTCCGCACGCGCGACGACGACGCGGTGTCGACGCCCCTCGGGATGCCGGGCGAGCTCGTCGCGCGCTACCGGCAGGTGCTTCCCTTCGCGCTCACCGAGTACCAGGAGGGCGCGATCCGCGAGATCGATGCCGACCTCGCGCGCGGCGTGCCGATGCAGCGCCTGCTCCAGGGCGACGTCGGGTCGGGAAAGACCGTTGTCGCCCTCTATGCGCTGCTGCGGGCGGTCGAGGCCGGTCATCAGGGCGCGCTGATGGCGCCCACGGAAACCCTCGCCGAGCAGCATTTCCTGACGATCGAGGGCATCTGCGCCGATCTCGGCGTTCACGTCGTCCTGCTGACGGGCGCGGCCGGTGCGAAGTCGGCTCGCGCTGCGATCGCGAGTGGCGAGGCGCGGATCGTCGTCGGCACGCACGCATTGATCCAGCGCGACGTCGAGTTCGCCGATCTCGCGGTTGCCGTCGTCGACGAGCAGCACCGCTTCGGGGTCGAGCAGCGGCGAGCGCTGGGCGAGCAGCGGTCACCCCACGTCCTCCACATGACGGCGACGCCGATCCCTCGAACGCTCGCTCTGACCGTCTACGGGGATCTCGCGGTTTCCGAAATCGCGAAGCCCCCGGCGAACCGCAAGCCGATCGTGACCGCGTGGGTCGGCGCCGAGCGCTCGGGCGAGGCGTACGAGCGCCTGCGGGTGCACCTCGATGCCGGGCGGCAGGCATACGTCGTCTGCCCGCTGATCGAGGTCTCGGAGACACGGCTCGCTCGCGCCGCCGAGGCGGAGGCCGAGCGGCTCCGCCGTGCCGAGCTCGCCGGCTATCGCATCGGGCTTCTGCACGGCAGGTTGCGTCCCGCAGAGCGCCGCGAGGTGATGCAGGCGTTCAAGGCGGGTGAGATCGACGTCCTCGTGGCCACGACGGTGATCGAGGTCGGCGTCGACGTCCCGAACGCGACGATCATGATCGTCCAGGAAGCCGATCGTTTCGGTCTCGCTCAGCTCCACCAGCTGCGAGGCCGCGTCGGACGCGGGGCCGACCAGTCCTACTGCCTGCTCGTCTCGCGGCCCAAGGAGGAGCTGACCGACACCGCCCAGGCGCGCCTCGAGGCGCTGGTCGAGACGACGGACGGGTTCGAGCTCGCGGAGCGCGACCTGGAGCTTCGCGGTGAAGGTCAGCTGCTCGGCACGCGGCAGTCCGGGCTCAGCGACCTGCGCTTCACGCGCCTGCGGGCCGACAGGGACTTGCTCGAGCGCGCCCGGGAGCTGGCGCGAGACCTGCTCGACGAGGATGGCCCGTGGCAGGACGAGGCGGACGCTCTGCTTGCCGGGGCCGAGTCGGCAGGCCTCGCCTAGCCTGTCGCCGTGCGGATCATCGCGGGTAGCCGCCGGGGGCACCGGATCGACGCGCCGAAAGGGCTCGCGACGAGGCCGACGTCCGACCGTGTTCGAGAGAGCGCGTTCAACCTGATCGGCCCGGTCGAAGGGGCAACCGTGATCGACCTCTTCGCGGGGTCCGGCGCGATGGGGCTCGAAGCGCTGTCGCGTGGAGCGACGAGCGCGGTCTTCGTCGAGTCGGACCGCAGCGCGTGCCGTCAGATCAACGCGAATCTCGACAAGCTCCGGCCTGCGCGCGACCGTGCTCTGCCAGGACGCGCGCCGTGCGCTCGCGGCCGATCGGGGAACGTACGACCTCGTGCTGTGCGACCCGCCCTACGAGGAGGACTGGAGCGGCGATCTCGCGCCCCATCTGGCCCGCGTTCTCGCCCCGAACGGGCTGCTCGTCTACGAGTCGGCCGCCCGCGTGGAGCCCGCGATCGAAGGGCTCCACGTCCGTACGTCGCGCAAGTACGGGTCCGCACGGCTTACGCTGTTCGAACGGTGATCACCGCAATCTGCCCCGGAAGCTACGACCCGGTCACGAACGGCCACATCGAGGTGATCGCCCGCGCCGCCTCGATCTTCGACCGGGTGGTCGCGGGTGTGATCGGGACACCCCAGCACAAGACGCCGATGTTCTCGCTCGACGAGCGGGTCGAGTTCGTGCGCGAAGCGGTCGACGGGATCGAAAACGTCGAGGTCGACGTCTTCAAGGAGCTCGTCGTCGACTTCGCCCGCCGGTGGGACGCGAAGGTGATCGTCAAGGGCCTCCGCGTGATCTCGGACTTCGAGTGGGAGTTCCAGATGAATCAGCTGAACCGGACGCTCGCGCCCGACATCGAGACGCTCTACGTGATGGCGAGCCCGGCGGTGAGCTTCGTTTCGTCGAGCGGTGTGAAGGAGATTGCGTCCTTCGGGGGAAATGTCGAGCAGCTCGTGCCGGAGGCGGTAGCCCGCCGGTTGAGACAAATGTTCCCGAACGGCCGTGGCGGGACGCCCCTGAGCGGCCAGGAGTAAGATCAGTCACGCATGGACGTCCTCGTTCTCATCGACAAGCTCGACGACCTCGCCCACAACGCGAAAGCCGTCCCTCTCACCGACCAGGTCCGGATCGATCGCGAGGAGATCTACGACATCCTCGACCAGATGCGCGCGACGATCCCGGAAGAGATCAAGCAGGCGCGCTGGATCGTCAAGGAGCGCCAGGAGATGCTCGCCGAAGCGAAGCGCGAGCAGGACAGGCTCCTCCAGGAGGCGCGCGAGCAGGCCGTCCGCGAAGCGTCGCAAACCGAGATCGTCAAGCTCGCCGAGCGCCAGGCGCAGGAGATCATCGACGAGGCCCGGCGGCAGGCCCGCGAGATGCGTCTCGAGATGGAGGATTGGGCAGACGGCATGCTTGCGACGCTCGAGAACAACCTCGACAAGTTCCTGACGGCGGTTCGCCGCGGCCGAGACCGGCTGCACGAGCGCTCCCAGGAGACGGTCGTGGCCGGAATCGGCCCGATCGACGTCGAGGACGAGCTCACCTCCTACTAGAGCCCCGCAAGCGCCGCGGTTACCCTGCGCGCATGACGAGCTTCAACCTGCGCCAGGTGAAGCTCCGCCCGGGCGAGGAGCACCGCGAGGAGCTCGACGTCGAGCTGCCGCCGTTCGAGTTCGGGGGCCAGCGGTACCTGCCGGTACCGGAGATCGTCCCGGCTCAGTTCGTCATCACCCGCGCGACGACCGGCACCGTCTTCTCGATCGCGTTCGAGACACGGCTGCACGGGCCCTGCTACCGGTGTCTCGGCGACGCGGTGCTGCTCGTCCCGATTCGCGCCCTCGAGTACCAGGCATCCTCGCCGGACGACGAGGAGCTCACGACGCCGTACCTCGCAGGCGACCTGCTCGAGGTATCCGCCTGGGCGCGCGACGCGGTTGCACTCGCGCTCCCGGACAAGATCCTCTGCAAGCCCGACTGCGCAGGGCTCTGCGCCGTCTGCGGCAAGAATCTGAACGAGGAGCCGCACGAGCACGACGAGCAGTCCTCGGACCCGCGCTGGAGCGCGCTCGAGGCTCTTCGCGAGGACATGTAGCCGCCCCTCGGCTACAGTGTCGGCCGCAATGGCTGTCCCGAAGCGAAAGACGTCGAAGTCGAGGCGCGACAAGCGCCGCGCGACGCACGCGCTCGAGACGCCGCGCGTGAACACCTGCCCGCAGTGCGGCTCGCCGAAGCGCCCGCACCACGTTTGCGCGGTCTGTGGCTCGTACAAGGGCCGCGAGGTCGTGCCGCTCCGCCTCAACGCCCCCTAGTGTCCCGCGTCTAGTGTCCCGCGTCGCGGTCGACGCGATGGGAGGCGACAGCGCCCCCGCCGAGGTCGTTTCGGGCGCGCTGCTCGCGGCCGCGGAAGGCATCGACGTGACGCTCTACGGCCCGGCAGGCATCGAGACGGGTGGCCTCGCTCTCGTCGACGCGCCCGATTCGATCGACATGGCCGAGAAGCCGTCGGAGGCGGTGCGGGTCAAGACCGGGTCGTCACTCGTCGCGGCTGTCCGGGCGGTCGCGGAAGGGCGGGCGGACGCGGTCGTGTCGGCCGGCAACACCGGTGCCGTGCTCGCCGCAGGGCTCTTCCATCTCGGGCGCCTTCCTGGCGTGCTGCGGCCGGCGATCGCGGTCCCCATTCCGACGCGGCGTGGCCCATCCGTTCTGCTCGATGCCGGCGCGAGTGCCGACAACAGGGCCGAGCATCTCCTCCAGTTCGGGATCATGGGCGCGGTGTTCGCCGAGGAGATCCTCGAGATTCCGAGCCCGGAGGTGCGGCTGCTCTCGATCGGTGAGGAGCCAGAGAAGGGCAACGCCGTGACGCGCGATGCGCACGCGCTCCTGCGCGACGCGCCCGGGATCGGCTTTGCGGGCAACGCCGAGACCCGCGACCTGCTCCGCGGCGCCGCCGACGTCGTCGTCACGGACGGTTTCACCGGGAACATGGCTCTCAAACTGCTCGAGGGGAGCGTGAGCGAGGCGTTCGCGGCTCTCAGGGAGGAGATCGCGGCCACGAGGCGAGGCAAGCTCGGCGGGTTCCTGATCCGTCCCGCCGCGCGACGCACCCGTTCGCGTCTCGACCCGGAGGCGTACGGAGGGGCGTACCTGCTCGGGCTGAAAGGCCTCGCCGTCGTCGCTCACGGGAACTCGGGCAGGCGTGCGATCGCGAACGCAATTCGGCTCGCCGCGCGCGGGGTGGAGCACCGCGTCGTCGAGCGCCTCGCGGAGCGGTTGCCCGCACGGGACCGGCCGAAGGCCGCCTCCGAGCCACAGGCGCTGCGAGGTGCGTGAACCGACGCCCCGGAGTCAGCCGTTTCGCCTGTGTATGATCGGCGCGCTCTAGAACCCGAGACAATGAGGTGCCATGGCAGCGTCGCGTGAAGAGGTCTACGAGCGGGTCAAGGAAGTCCTGACCGAGCAGCTCGGTGTCGAAGAAAGCGAGATCAACGAGGAGGCGTCGTTCGCGGAGGATCTCGACGCGGACTCGCTGGATCTCGTCGAGCTGATCATGGAGCTCGAGGATCAGTTCGGGATCAAGATCTCGGACGAAGACGCCCAGAAGATCACGACGGTTGGGCAAGCAGTCGACTACGTCTCGTCGCACCAGTAGGTCGCTCGCCGAGCTGATCGCAGAGCTGCCGCCGGGCCGCTCCGCCGCAGTCTTCACCCATTCGAGCTTCGCCGTGGATCGCATCGAGTCGTACGAACGGCTCGAGTTCCTCGGCGACTCGGTGCTCGAGCTCGCGATCGCCCGGACGCTCTACGACCGCTTCCCGGAATTCAGCGAAGGGCAGATGGCGAAGGTCCGGTCGCACGTCGTGTCGCGGGCGAGCTGCGCGGTCGTCGCAGAGCGGCTCGGGCTGGGTGAGCGTCTGCGTGAGAGCCCGAACGCGGTCCCCGGGGACGAGCTCGACCGGCTGGCGCACAACCGCAATGTGCTCGCTGCGCTCCTCGAGGCGGCGCTCGCTGCCATCTACCTCGAGCTTGGCTTCGAGCAGGTCGAGCCGGCGATCGTCGAGGCGTTCGAAAGCGTGATCGAGTTCACGCTTACGAACCAGGTGGATGCGAAGACGGAGTTGCAGGAGCTGCTCGCCCGCACGGGCCGTTCGCTTGCCTACACGCTCCTCGAGGCCGTCGGCCCGGCGCACGACACGACGTTCACGGCGGCGGTGCTGATCGACGGCGAGGAGGCCGGCGTCGGAAGCGGCTCGTCGAAGAAGGAAGCCGAGCAGATCGCGGCTCAGGTAGCGCTCCTCCGGCTGAACGCCACCGAGTAGCGGAGAACCCGGGTTTAGAAGCGGTCGAGGGTAGCTGGGAGAACCTCCCGGTTCCCCCAGACCCCCTCCACTGGTCCGCTTCGCGGACACGCCGATGCGCGGCGGGCACGTCCGCCGCGCCCGGCAGACTTGCCCCGCGTGCATCTGAAGGCCGTCAAGCTGCGCGGGTTCAAGTCCTTCGTGGACCCTGTCGAGGTCCGGCTCGAGCCGGGCGTTGCCGTGGTGATCGGGCCGAACGGCTCCGGCAAGTCGAACGTCTCGGACGCCATCCTCTGGGCCACCGGGTCGCTGAGCCCGCACGAGCTTCGCGCCGAGAAGCCGGACGACGTCCTCTTCGCCGGGTCGGCGCAGCGCAAGGCCGTCGACTTCTGCGAGGTCGAGCTCGTCTTCGACAACGAGGACGGCGCCTGGCCGGAGTTGCCGTTCTCGGAGGTGTCGATCGCCCGCCGCCTGCACCGAGGCGGTGAGGGCCAGTACCTCGTCAACCGTGCGGCGGTGCGCCGGCTCGACCTGGTCGAGCTGATCTCGGACGTCGGGCTCGGCGGCGGCTTGCGCTCGGTGATCTCGCAGGGGAGCGTCGAGTCGGTGCTCGGCGCGAAGCCGTCGGAGCGGCGCGAACTCGTCGAGGCGGCCGCAGGGCTCGGGCGCTTCAAGCTTCGCCGTCACCGCGCAGAGCTGAAGCTCGCGCGGGTGGCGACCCAGGTGGAGCGGGCACGCGATCTCGAAGAGGAGGTGCGCAAGCGCCTCCGCCCACTCGCGCTCCAGGCGACAGCGGCCGAGCGCGCCGAGAAGCTCTTCGGCGAGATCGCCGGGCTGCAGGCGGCGGTGGCGACGATCGACGTTCGGCACCTGTCCGAACGGCACGCCGATGCCGAGACGCGCCGGCAGGCGGCGGTCGCGCGTCGCGCCGCGGTCGAGACGAAGCTCGAGGCGCTGCTCGCCGAGCGGACGAAAGCCGAGGAGGAGCTCACCGACGCGGCGGGGACCCGCGAAGGGGCGACTGCGGCGCTCTACAGGCTTCGCACGGCGAGCGAGCGGCTTGCGGTGCGGCGCGAGGCCGCTGAGGATCTGCACGCACAGTTGCTTGCCTGGGCCGCGACACCGCTGCGGGCGGCGTCCCGGGACGATCTCGCCGATCGTGCCCAGCTCGCGCGTGAGCGCCTGGCGGTTCTCGAGCAGGCGCTGGCCGAGCGGGAGGGCCTGCCGCCGGCTGCTCGGGCGCTCGCCGAGGAGGGCGAACGGCTCGCGCTGACCCTGCTCGAGGTCGAACCTGGGAAGGAGCGTGCGGTCGCCGCCGCGCTCGGCCATCGCGCGGCGGCGATCGTCGCCGACGACGCAGAGCGCGCGTTCGAGCTCGTCGAACGGGCGAGAACGACCGGCCTCGGCTCGCTCGTCGTCCTCGTCGGGCGCAGCCCGCGAGGACTTCATGCTGCCCGTAGTGCAGCGGGACCGGCTGCTCGCGTCGCCTGTTCCGGCGGTGACCGAGGACGGGATCGGCTGGGACCCCCAGCGCGGCGAGCTCTGGTTCTCGGGCGAGACCGCGGAAGCCCTGCTGCTCGAGCTCGACGCACGGCGGCGCCGGCTCGCCGCCGAGGTCGACGAGCTCGAGCGCCGCGCCGCGCGAGAAGACAGAACGCGTCGGCTGCCCGACTCGTCGCGGCTGCTCGCCGCCACCGAGCGGCTGGTCGCCGCGCTGGCGGCAGACACCGCGCGCTTCGAGGCGCCGCTCAAGGCCGAGACCGACGTCCCGCGCGCCTCCGAGCTCGGCGCCGCGTTGCGCCGCCTCGGAGTGGCGGAGGTGGAGCTTCGGCGCGCGGTGTCCGACGCGGTCGAGGCCGTGTCGCTCGTGGATGTGGAGATCGCTCGCACCGACGGCGAGCTCGACGAGGCACGGCGGCGGCTCGAGATGGCAGCCGCCGATCCCGTCGTGGGCGATGATCGCGACGAGCTGTCCGAGCGTCTCGAACGCCTGGAGCGGCGGCGCCTTCAACTTGGGCAGGTCAACCCGTCTGGCGAAAGAGGAGTACGAAGCGGAGAAGGAGCGGCTCAACGACCTCTCCGTCCAGCGCGCCGACCTCGAGCGGAGCCTCGACGAGCTCGAGCAGCTCCGGCGCGAGTTGACCGAGACGGTGGAGCGCCGGTTCGAAGAGACGTTCGAGTCGGTCGAGCGCCACTTCCACGAGGTCGCGGCGACGCTCTTCCCGGGCGGCGAAGGCCGCTTGCGGCTGACCGATTCGGAGGATGCAGGCGAAGAGCCCGGAATCGAGGTCGAGCTCCGTCCGGCCGGCAAGCGCGTCACGCGCCTGTCGCTGCTTTCCGGCGGTGAGAAGGCGCTCGGCGCGGTGGCGTTCCTCTTCGCGCTCTTCCTGGCGCGCCCGAGCCCCTTCTACCTCCTCGACGAGGTCGAGGCTGCGCTCGACGACACGAACATCGGGCGCTTCACGGGCCTGCTGCGGCAGTATGCGGACCGCGCGCAGTTCGTCGTCATCACGCATCAGAAGCGCACCATGGAGGCTGCAGACGTCTTGTACGGGGTCACGATGGGGCCCGACGGGGTCTCGCAGATCGTTTCCCGCCGTCTCGCGCACGGCGAGGCGGAGCAGCGCCTGAGCGCCTGAGCGACCCGGTTCTAAGCCATACTGGCGCGATGCTCGTGCGTCTTCTCGCCGTTTCGGGGCTCGTAATCGCCTGTGGTCGTCTTCACGGCGGGTGCGGCATCCGCCGCGACGAAGCCGCCGCCGGTCTGCAAGAAGGGCCAAAAGAGCACCAAAGCCCACCCGTGCCGCAAAGCGAAGCCGGCGACGGTTACCGCGACGACGACGGCCAAGCCGAAGGCATGCCCGATCGTCGGGGTGACCGGAGTTCAGGGCGGCGCTCCCCTCGGTGACAAAGCTCGCGGGATGGTGAGCATCGGCTGCAACTTCGAGGCCTCCGGCTTGAAGATCCAGATGCCCGGCCACTCGTTCGCCGGCGTGACCGTGAACTTCGCGGGCGAGGCATGCTCGGCCGCGGGCGACACGATCACCTGCAAGCTGAACGCCGTGGGCCAGGAGCAGGGGATCGCGGCAGTGGGCGCCTGGCAAGACACGATCGGCTTCCAGTTCGCGGCGTCCGACACCGCCGCGACGAACAGCACATCGGGAACGTGCGGCATCGCTGTGAACCTCACGCTCACGAACGCCGGTGCGGTCGTCTTCACGAAGAGCACCAGCACCGTCTGCCAAGCCTGATGGCGCGGAGCTGGGCCGAGTTCCTCGGCGATGCCGAGGGTCCGTACGTGACCGTTGAGGCTCAGCGCGGGTTCGTCGGGCGGCTGCGCGAGTCGCTCTCACGGTCGCGCCGGGCGCTCACCGAACAGCTCGCGGTCGCAGCGTTCGACCCGGCCGACAGCTCGTCGTGGGAACGGCTCGAAGAGGCACTCCTCTACGGCGACGTCGGTGTCGCCGCCACCGCCGAGCTCGTCCGGCGCCTCGAGCAGACGGCCGGAGCTCGGCGACCTGACTGAGGCGCTGGCCGACGAGATCTCGACCCTCTTCGGCCCGGCGCCGCAGCTCGACATCGATGCTCATCCGTCCGTGATCCTCGTTGTCGGTGTGAACGGGACGGGGAAGACGACGACCATCGGAAAACTCGCGGAGAAACTCCGCGAGCACGGAAGAGAGGTGACCGTTGGCGCGGCCGACACGTTCCGTGCCGCAGCCGAGGAGCAACTCGAAGTTTGGGCGCGGCGGTCCGGCGCACGCTTCGTCGGCGGAGAACGGGGTGCCGATCCGGCGGCGGTGGCCTACGACGCCGTGGCGGCGGGGGGCGACGTCGTGATCATCGACACCGCGGGCCGCCTACACACCCAGACGAACCTGATGGACGAGCTCGCAAAGGTTCGGCGCGTGATCGCCGGCCGCCTGCACGGGGCTCCACACGAGACGCTCCTGGTTGTCGACGCAACGACCGGCCAGAACGCGATTCAGCAGGCGCGGCTCTTCAAGGAGGCCGTTGACGTAACCGGGGTGGCGCTGACGAAGCTCGACGGCTCCGCCAAGGGCGGCGTCGCCGTCGCGATCGCCTACGAGCTCGGCCTGCCCGTGAAGCTGATCGGGGTCGGCGAGGGCCTCGACGACCTGCGGCCATTCGACCCACGCGACTTCGCGCGGGCGCTCGTTGCCGAGACCTAGACTTCCAGCGCATGTTCGAAGCCCTCTCAGACCGTCTTGGAAGCGTCCTCGGCGACCTGCGCAAGCGAGGCCGGCTCGACGAGGCGTCGATCTCGGCTGCGATGCGCGAGATTCGCCTCGCGCTGCTCGAGGCCGATGTCAACCTCGACGTCGTCCGTGACTTCGTCGCCCGTGTCCGCGAGCGCGCGCTCGGCGAGGAGGTGCTGAAGAGCCTCACGCCGGGCCAGCAGGTCGTGAAGGTCGTCCACGAAGAGCTGACCGACCTCATGGGCGCAGAGTCGGAAGGGCTGGCGCCCGGCAAGCCGGCGATCATCCTGCTCACCGGCCTCCAGGGATCGGGAAAGACGACGACTGCCGCCAAGCTCGCGCTACAGCTGCAGTCGCAGGGCCGCAAGCCGGGCCTCGTGGCAGCGGACCTCCAGCGACCGGCGGCGATCGACCAGCTGGAGCAACTCGGCGCCCAGATCGGTGTCCCTGTCTACCGCACCGAGACGGCGGATCCGGTCGAGGCCGTGCGCGAAGGTCTTGCCCGCGCGCGGGCCGACGGGCTCGACACCGTGCTCGTGGACACCGCAGGCCGTCTTCAGATCGACGAGGAGCTGATGGACGAGCTCGTGCGTGTCCGCGACACCGCGCGGCCCACGAACGTGTTGCTCGTCCTCGACTCGATGACCGGCCAGGAGGCTGTCAACGTCGCTCGCACGTTCGAGGAGCGGGTTGCATTCGATGGCGTCATTCTCACGAAACTCGACGGCGACGCCCGCGGCGGTGCCGCTCTGTCTGTGAGGGCTGTCACCGGAAAGCCGATCCTGTTTGTCTCGACCGGGGAAAAGCTCGCCGACCTCGAGCAGTTCCATCCCGACCGGATGGCCTCGCGGATCCTCGGAATGGGCGACGTTCTGACGCTGATCGAACGCGCCGAGCAGGCCACGTCGGCCGACGAGCAGGCGGAAATGGAAGCGCGTCTGCGCAAGGGACAGTTCACCTTCGACGACTTCCTGCGAGTCTCGGCGATGCTTCGGAGGATGGGCCCGCTCCAAGGGCTGATGAAGATGATCCCCGGGCTCGGCGCGCAACTCGGGAACGTCGACGTGGACGAGGCGCAGATGGGCCGGGTCGAGGCGATCGTGCGCTCGATGACGCCACGGGAGCGGTCGATGCCGCATGTGATCGACGGCAAGCGCCGCCAGCGGATCGCCCGCGGCTCCGGAACGACGGTCCAGCACGTCAACCAGCTCCTCGAGGCCCGCAAGATGATGGAGCGGATGATGAAACAAATGGGCCAGGGCAAAATGCCAGGGCTCCCCAGCATCCAGGGTGGAGCCCAGGGAGGCGGACAGGGCAGCAGCCCGTCGGCAACACGCAGCACCGGCTCGAAACGGAAGAAGCACAAGCGCAAGGCCGGACGCCGCTAACCTGTAACTATGGCAGTCAAGCTCAGGCTCACACGGGTGGGCTCCAAGAAGAACCCGATCTACCGCGTCGTGGCCGCGGATTCACGTTCACCCCGCGACGGTAGGTTCCTCGAGATCGTCGGACGGTACAACCCGCAGACCGATCCGTCCACGATCGAATTCGACGAGGCGAAGGTGAAGGAATGGCTCGGCAAGGGCGCTCTGCCCTCCGAGGCCGTCTCGCGTCTGCTCAAGGTCAAGGGCATCTCCAAGTAGGGTGCGCTGATGGCGGAGCTGCTCGCGTTTCTCGCACGCGAGCTTGTGGACGATCCCGAAGCAGTACGCGTCGAGACGGAAGAGCGCGACGGCGCTCTCGTGCTCGTGCTCCACGTGGCGCCGGACGACCTCGGCAAGGTGATCGGCCGCGGCGGCCGGATCGTCCGGGCGCTCCGGACGATTCTCCGGGCGACTGCGGTGCGCGACGGACGACGGGTGCTCGTCGAGATCGCCGAGTAGGGGTGAGCCGGGTGCTCGTCGGGCGGGTCGGGCGGCCGCACGGGCTCGACGGGTCGTTCTTCGTCGAGAGCCCGAGCGACGACGGCCGCTGGTTCACGGTCGGCTCGCGCCTGTTCGCCGGCGAGGTCGAGGTCGAGGTCGTTGCCGCCCGCCGCGGCGCGGGGGGCCGGCCGGTGATCAGGCTCGACCGCGAGCTCGCCAGGGGAGCACTGCTCGAGATCCCACGCGAGGCCCTTCCGCCGACGAACGAGGACGAGTACTACGTGTTCGAGCTCGTCGGGCTCGAAGTCGTCGAAGACGGCGGGCGTGTCCTCGGCTCGGTCGTCCGGGTCGAGCCCGGTGTCGCAAATGACGCGATCGAGCTCGATGGCGGGCTCATGCTTCCTCTGGTCGGCGCGTGTGTCCGCGACATCGACCTCGAGGCTCGACGTATCCTAGTGGCGCCCGGCTTCTCTGACCCCGGCTGAGACTTCTTTGCAGCTCGACGTCTTCACCCTCGTTCCGCATGCCTACGCCTGGCTCACCGAACAACGTCCGGTCGCGACCGTGCTCGGCTCGGAGCTCGACCTGCGCCTGTACTCCTATCGTGACTACACGCCGCTCCGTTCCGGCCAGGTCGACGACGAGCCATACGGAGGTGGAGCTGGAATGGTGCTGAGGGTCGATGTCGTGGCTGCAGCGCTCGATGCGGTGTACGGGGGCGTCCCGGGCCACCGAGTCGTCGCGCTGACCCCTCAGGGGCGCCAGCTCACGCAGGAGGTCGTCGAGGAGCTCGCGCAGGAGGAGCACGTCACGCTGCTCTCGTCACGGTTCGAAGGGTTTGACGAGCGGATCGTCGAGCACTTGTGCAACGACTCGATCTCGATCGGGCCGTACGTGTTGTCGAACGGCGACCTGCCGGCGATGGTGCTCGTCGACTCGATCGCACGCCGTCTCCCCGGGGCCCTGGCCGACGGGTCGGGCGAGCTCGAGTCGTTCTCTCCGGCCCTCGGCGGCGGACGCGAGCATCCGCACTACACGCGCCCCGCGGAGTTCCGGGGCTGGGGCGTCCCTGAGGTGCTCCTCTCGGGCGATCACGGCAAGGTCGACGCATGGCGGCGGGAGCACGTCCGGTGAGGTTCGGCTACCGCCACTACATCGAACGTCTCACCCACGGCCTGCCGAAGCCGTGGCGCATCGCGATCGATTGGCTGGTCACGATCCTCGGCGCCATCCTGATCGTGCTTGCGATCAAGCAGTGGGTGGTCAACCCGTACCGGATTCCCTCGAGCTCGATGGAGCCGACCCTGCACTGCGCGCGGCCCGGGCTCGGTTGTGAGGCCTCATTCTCAGACCGCGTGCTGGCATGCCGGTTCTGCTTCGACATCTGGAGCCCGAAGCGTGGTGACGTGATCGTCTTCAAGACACCGCCGCAGGCGGCGATCTCATGCGGCGCGGGCGGAACCTTCGTCAAGCGCCTCGTCGGGCTGCCCGGCGAAACCGTCTATGAGGACAACCACGGGTTTATCTGGATCAACGGCAAGAGGCTCTCCGAGCCGTACATCGAAGCGGCCCGGCGGCAAGAAGACGTTCGTAACGCCGACTCGATCGGAAAACGTTGGGAGGTTCCGAAGGGCGGATACTTCTTCATGGGCGACAACCGCGGCCAGTCCTGCGACTCGCGACGGTGGGGAGCGGTCCCGCGCGGAAACCTGATCGGCAAGGTGGTCGCCACATACTGGCCACCCGCGCGGATTTCGATCCGGTAAGCCTGCGACGTTCGGCCGATCGTCGAGCACAATTGTCACCGAGTCGGCACTGGCGCGACACCGTTCGAGGGCTACCGTTCCTTTGCCCCCTTGGGAGGGTGGGGGGTCAGAGGGTGGTTGGGTCCCGGGCTGGTCCTGGAAGTTCGGCTACCATGCAGCCGCCTGCGGGCGCCCTCTTGCCATGAGCACCACGATCCAGGAAATCGAGCGCCGCCAGCTGCGCGACGTGCCGCGGTTCAAGGCGGGCGATTCGGTGCGCGTCCACTTTCGCGTCATCGAGGGCAACCGCCAGCGGATCCAGGTGTTCGAGGGAGTCGTGCTCCGGCGCCAGGGTGCCGGCGTGCGCGAGACGTTCACGGTTCGCAAGAACTCGTTCGGTGTTGGAGTCGAGCGGACGTTTCCGCTCCACTCGCCGAAGATCGACAAGATCGAGGTGACGGCGATCGGTGACGTGAACCGGGCCAAGCTGTACTACCTCCGCGGCAGAGTGGGCAAGAAGGCCCGCATCCGCGAGCTGCGCCAGAGCTAGACACACCAGCGCCCGGACCACGGTGTGCTCCTCGGCCACGCCTCGAGCGACGCCTAAGAACTTCGTCACGAATCTTCGCCGGAGGACGTACTCCGCCGAGCCCCGCGCTATCCTCGCTGCGTGGCGAAGCTGACCGGCCGGAGGCTCCTCGAGTTCGACCGCCGGCTCGGGGCCCGTTACGTCGCCGGAGCCGACGAGGCCGGGCGTGGGCCCCTCGCGGGACCGTTGGTCGTAGCCGGAGTGTTGCTCGACCTCGAGTTTCTCCGCGATCACAGGGCTCGCCCGCTCGGTCGCCTGAACGACTCGAAGCAGCTCGACCCCGCCACCCGAGAGGAGCTCTACGAAGCCGTACTCTCCTGCGCCGAGGCCGTGTCGGTGAACGTGTTTCCGCCCAGCGTGATCGATCGCGACGGGCTGCACCGTACGAACCTGCGTGGTCTCCGCGCGGCACTACGCGGGTGTGGACCCGGCCGACGTTTGCCTAGTCGACGGTTTCAAGCTCGGACCGGATGCCCCGGCCCACCGCGCGATCGTCGACGGCGATGCCAAGAGCGCCGCGATCGCCGCCGCGTCGATCGTGGCGAAGGTGACGCGAGACCGCTACATGCAGGCTGCCGACGCCCTCTATCCCGTCTACGGCTTCTCGTCGCACGTGGGCTACATCACTCCGGCGCACAGCGCGGTCGTCCGGAGAGTCGGCCCTTGCGAGATCCACCGCCGCTCCTTTCAGGCCCGCTGCTATCAGGCAGAGCGCGCGGCCTAGGAACGACGCCGAAAGGCGTGCAGCGCGCTGGTATCGCCTCAGGGGCTACCGCTCGCTTGGCGCCAACGTCTGGGTTGGCGGCTACGAGCTCGACCTCGTGCTCCGGCGGGGCGGGACCATCGTCTTCTGCGAGGTGAAGTCCAAGGGAGGCATCGAGTTCGGCGACCCACTCGAGATGGTGGGTGAGGAGAAGATCCGTCGCATCCGGCGCGCTGCCGAAGCCTGGCTCGCCGCGCATCATCAATACGCGGACCTTGCCGTTCGGTTCGACGTCGTGGCAGAACGCGCAGGCCGGCTCGAGCACGTTCGCGCTGCCTTCTAGCCCGATAGGAAAGCCGCGGTCGCCCCCGAACGACACGAGGTGGCGGCAACACAGGACGTGCTCTACGCCGAGCTCGACCTCGACCTTTCGTGGTCCGAGCGTGAGCTCCCGGAACGGGAGCGGACAAAACACGTCCATCGCCTCCACCCGTACCTCGGCAAGTTCATCCCGCAACTCGTGGAAGAGCTCTTCCGGCGGCACGTCCCCGTCGGAGGCCGCGTCCTCGACCCGTTTGCGGGGTCGGGCACCACGCTTGTCCAGGCGCTCGAGAGTGGCCTCGAGGCGACCGGTGTCGACATCGCGGCATTCAACTGCCTGTTGATGAAGGTAAAGACGGCCCGGCACAACCTGTTCGTGCTCGAAAGCGAGGCGCGCGACGCACTCGCCCGGTTCGGGCGCGGTGAAACGGGCTCGACCGAACATGCCTCCTCCGCGTACGTGCGCGAGTGGTTCGCCCCCGATTCGGTTGCCGATCTCCTGCGCTTCGGTTCTCTAGCCGAGGATTACGAGCACGCCGACGTTCTTCGGATCGTCCTGGCGCGGGCGGCGCGCTCGGCACGTCTCACAACCCACTTCGATCTCGATTTTCCGCGTGTACCGCAGCGAGAGCCGTACTGGTGCCACAAACACAAGCGCGAATGCAGGCCCGTGGCTCACGCTGCCCACTTCCTGCAGCGCTACACGCTCGACACGCTCCAGCGGATCAAGGACTTCTCCCGGGTGCGCGGGCGCCAGACCGCCGAGGTCATCCACGGTGACGCCCGCGAGCTCGAGCTGCGCGGGCGATTCGATGCCGTGGTCACCTCGCCTCCGTATCCGGGGCTGATCGATTACCACGAGCAGCATCGCTACGCGTACGAGCTGCTCGGCCTCGACGACCAGCGCCTGCTCGAGCTCGGTGCGGCGGCCGGCGGGACGAGCCGTGCGTCTCTGGCGAGGTACGCGGAGGGTGTCGCCGAAGTTCTCGCCGGTTCGGCGGCGCTCTTGCGCCTCAACGGTCCGCTCGTGATCGTCGTGAACGACCGGCGTGAGCTCTACCCGGACATTCTCGATCGCGCAGGTCTCCGCCTCGACGGCCGTTACCGCCGCCATGTGAACCGCCGAACCGGTCGCCGAGCCGGCGAGTACTTCGAGGATGTGCTCGTCGCGCGGCGAGCTTGATGGCCGCGCTTCCTCTCACCGGCGGCTGTATGTGCGGAGGAGTCCGGTTCGAGATCGACGCGCCGCCCGTCTCGGCAGGCTGGTGTCATTGCACCCGCTGCCAGCGCCGAACAGGTACCGCCGCATCCGTGCAGGCTCTCACCGTTCCCGGCTCGCTGAGAGTCGTCAAAGGCGAAGCGCTGCTGCGTGAGTACCGCCCGAACGGAGGCTGGCCGAAGGTGTTCTGTGGTGAATGCGGGTCGAGTCTCTGGAGCCGAAGCCCGGATGAGCCCGCGAGGCTGTCGGTGCGATTCGGTGCGTTCGACGACGATCCGGGGGTGAGGCCGAGCTACCGCCAGTTCGTTGCGTATGCGGCCCCCTGGGAGCCGGTCCCTGTTGACGGCCTGCCGCAGTTCCTCGAGCGTCGCCCTACATAGGCCCGCGCTGCGTGTGGACGAGTCTTTTCGCGCTCGTCACAATTTCGGCACCATGCTGTAACAGACCGTCGCCTAAGCTGGCAACGTGCTCGCACGCACCCTCACGCATGCACTCGTTGGGCTCGATCCGCGGCGAGTCGAGGTCGAGGCGCATCTCCAGCGCGGCGTGCCGGCGTTCGCGATCGTCGGTCTCGCCGATCGCGCGTGCCAGGAGGCGAAGGAGCGCGTCCGGAGTGGTATTGCCTCCGCCGAGCTCGAATGGCCGCTTCGCAGGATCACGGTCAACCTCGCGCCGGCCGACCTGCGCAAAGAGGGCTCGGGCTTCGACCTCCCGATCGCACTCGCGGTGCTTGCTGCTTCGCGCCAGCTTCCCCCGGGCTGTCTCGTCGATCACGCTGCGGTCGGCGAGCTCGCGCTCGACGGCCGGCTACGCCCAGTGCCGGGAGCGCTCGCCGCGGCGGAGGGCGCGCGCCGGAGCGGCGCCCGTCGCCTCGTCTGCGCCGCTGAGTCGGGAACGCAGGTAGCGCTCGCCGGCGTCGAGCCGGTTCCAGTGCGCCACCTTGCCGAGGCTGTGGCGTACTTCCGAGGCGAGCGTGATCCGCCGCCGTTGCCCGTCGAGTCGGTTCTCGAATCGTCCGAGTCATGCCCGGACCTCTCCGATGTTCGGGGCCAGGAGCGGGCGCGCCGGGCTCTGGAGATCGCCGCGGCAGGCTCACACAACCTGCTGCTTGCCGGGCCCCCCGGAATCGGAAAGTCGATGCTCGCCCGCAGGCTGCCTGGGATCCTTCCTGTGCTCGACGACGCCTCGGCGCTCGAGGTCACGAGGATCCACTCGGTCGCGGGACTTCTTCCGCCCGGAGCTGGGCTGGTGCGGACGCCGCCTTTTCGAGCTCCCCATCACACGGCGTCTGCAGCGGCGGTGGTCGGTGGCGGCTCGACGCCCCGCCCGGGCGAGGCGACGCTGGCCCATCACGGAGTGCTCTTGCTCGACGAGCTGCCGGAGTTCCCGAGACCCGTGCTCGAAGCGCTGCGCCAGCCGCTGGAAGATGGCACGGTTGCAGTCGCCCGTGTCGGCGGGCGTGTCGTCTTCCCCGCGCGCTTCCAGCTCATCGCGACGATGAATCTCTGCCCGTGCGGCGCCCGCGGCGACCCAGCCGTCGAGTGCACGTGCTCGCCGCAGCGGATCGACCGGTACCGCGAGCGGCTCTCGCGCGCGCTGCTTGATCGCTTCGACATCGTCGTTGCGCTGCCGCGGCCGCGTGGCGCCGAGCTTGCGGCCCCGCCAGGCGAGCTCGCTGCGGTCGTGAGAGAGCGCGTGACGGCCGCGCGAACGCTTGAAGAGTCCAGCAGAGCGGTCGACCTGGACCCCGCGGCAGGAGAGCTTCTGACACGAGCCGTCGAGCGCCTGCCGCTCTCAGGCCGCGGTAGGGCGCGTGTTGCCCGCGTTGCCCGCACGGTTGCTGTCCTCGCCGGTGCTCAGGAGGTCGGGCCCGAGCACATCGCCGAGGCGCTTTCATACCGCTCGCCGCTCGATTCGGCCATCACGTGAACGAACTGGCACTCGTCGTGTTTGCTGCTTCTCGCGACGCCCACGCGGTGGACCGTGACGCCCGCACGAGCCGGTTCGCTGCCTTTGCCGCCTCTTTCGATGAGGATGCCTATCGCGCGGATCTCGAACGGCGCGGGTTGCGCTGGGTGGCGCGAACGGACGCGTTGTTCCCAGCGCGGCTCGCGTCGGTCCACGATCCGCCGCCGGGGTTGTTCCTGCGGGGAGAGGCGCCCGCCGAGGTTCTCTCTCGTCCGGCCGTGGCGATCGTCGGCGCGAGGAGCTGCAGTGACTACGGCGCTCACATCGCGCGGACCCTCGGGCGCGATCTTGCAGCGGCGGGGATCGTCGTGGTGTCGGGCCTGGCGAGAGGCGTCGATGGCTGGGCGCACCGGGGCGGCCTGGAAGGCGGCGGGCCGTCTGTAGCGGTACTCGGGTGTGGGATCGACCGCGACTACCCGCGAGCGCACTCATCGCTTGCCGCCCAACTAGCCGACACCGGGCTCGTCGTTTCCGAATACCCACCCGGTGTGGCGCCGGCACCGTGGCGGTTTCCCGCTCGCAACCGCATCGTTGCGGGCCTCACTTCAGCCACCGTTGTGATCGAGGCACGCGAGCGAAGTGGGGCGCTGATCACTGCAGACCTCGCACTCGAAGAGGGCCGCGAGGTACTCGCTGTTCCGGGAGAGATCACCTCGTCGCTCTCGAAGGGAACGAACGCGCTGCTGCGCCTCGGAGCGATTCCGGTGACCTGTTCGGCGGACGTGCTCGAGGCGATCGGAGTCGCCGTGCCGGACCATGAGCGCACGCGGCGGCCGACTGGGGTGGTGGCGGCCGTCTTGGCCGCTGTCGACGGTGGCGCCGTCACCGCCGACGAGATCTCACGAGCCGCCGGCATCGATCCGGCCGCGGCTGCGGCCGCGCTGACCGAGCTCGAGCTCGCTGGGCTCGTCTCGGCGACTGCGGGGATCTATAGGAGGTGATGCCGAGGGTCTAGCATCGACGGAAGTGAAGACAACGTCATTGTGGCTTGCGGAGCCGCGCCAACCGTTACGGACGGCCGGTGGAGCACGGGCGTCTGGCCCGGTGGACGCCGTGGTCGTCGGCGCCGGCGTGACAGGGTGTTCGTGCGCTCTGACCCTCGCCAGGCGAGGGATGCGCGTCCGGGTCCACGATGCGCTCGAGGTCGCCGGTGGTGCCAGTGGCCGTAACGGCGGGTTCGCGCTCCGCGGCGCCGCAATGGCATACGACCAGGCAAAGGCGAGCCTGGGCGCGGAGCGAGCACGACAGCTTTGGCAGCTCAGCGAAGACACGCTTGCGCGGCTGGCAGCCACGGCCGGCGACGCATTTCGGCAGGTCGGAAGTCTGCGGATCGCAGTCGGCGCGATGGAGTCGAGCGCACTCGTGCGCGAGCATGAGGCGCTGCACGAGGACGGCTTCGGCGCCGTGGTTCTAGATGCTCTTCCCGCGCCGCTCGATCGTCTCTACACGGCTGCGGTCTTCAATCCGACAGACGGTGCGATCGACCCCGTTCGATGGGTGCGGCGGCTGGCTCAACGGGCCGTCGATGCCGGAGCCGAGATCGTCGAGCACAGCCGCGTCGATCCGCTCGTGGTTGACGCCCCGCAGGTCGTGATCGCCGTCGACGGCTCGACTGGAGCGGCTGCGCCCGGGCTCGAGCATCTCGTCCGCCCGGTTCGCGGCCAGATGCTCGCCACCGAGCCGCTGCCCGACCGCCTCTTCGAGCGACCTCACTACGCACGGCGCGGGTACGACTACTGGCAGCAGCTCCCGGACGGCCGGCTCGTGGTCGGTGGCCGGCGCGACGTGAGCTTCGAGACCGAGCACACAGATGCCGAGGAAACGACGCTGCGCGTGCAGTGCAGCCTCGAGGGCCTCGTCTCCGACCTGATCGGTCGCGTGCCGCCCATCACGCACCGGTGGGCAGGGATCTGGGGCGAGACGCCCGATCGGCTGCCACTGGCCGGGAGGGTCCCTGGGCACGACGGACTCTGGGTCGCAGGCGGCTACTCAGGGCACGGCAACGTACTCGGGCTCGCCTGTGGTGACCTCGTCGCCCGGGCCATGCTGGGAGACGATCCGCGGGAGCTCGACCTGTTCGATCCCGGCCGGTTTTGAGGAGGGCGCTCCCGAGCCCCGCCGGCACCGTCGTGCCGGCGGGGCCGGTCGCGCGGGTTTCAGCCCGCCGCGGTTGCGCGCTGAGCGTCGTCGCCTGCCCGCATGAACATCAGCACGCTGAACACGATGACCCAGATCCCGCCGCCGAGGAAGCCGACGAACCCAAGCGGCGTGAAGACGGAGATTCCGAGCACGAGACCGATCCACCCAAGCACTCGGAGCGCTCCTCCGAGGGGAATCGTCGCTCCCGCGGCGCCGAGCATCATGATCCCCAGCCCGGCACTGAACGCGGGATAGTTGTCCGTGTCGAGAGCATTCAGCGCCTGAAGTGAAGCCGCGTCGAGGCCATGGTGCGCCCCGTCGGCGAGCGCAAGGTGGGTGGACGCGGCAAAGAGGAAGCCCGCGACGGCGATGATGCCGCCCCCGAAGAACAGCGCAGTCCAGAGATGGCCCGCGTCCCGAAACAACGGCCAGCACGAGGCAGCGAACAGCGCGAGGAAGGCCACAGCGATCACCAGTATGTGCGCTGCGGTTTCCTCCTTCGAATGGTGTTTCGTATAGAAGTCCGCGATCTTGGTGCTCGAATCCGAGATTCCGGGCGTGTTGCCTGCGAGCGGCACGAAGGCGACTGCCGTGAGGACGACGAAGACGATTCCGCTCAGTGGAGCGATCCGTCTCAGGGTCATGACTACTCCTTGGTCGAGGACGAGGCGCTGACGCGCAGGAGTCTGAACCTGTGCCGCAGAGAACGCAAACGGTCCTGATGCGTCGTCCCTTCGACGCTCAGCCGGCATGTTCTCGAAGCGAGGAACTAGCCGGAGCCGGTGAGCTGCTTGCAGGCGCTCGACTGCTGGAATGCGGTCTGCAGTTCGCCCTTTGCGTCGAGCTGCTGAAGGCTCTTGACGGTCGAGGAGAGCTGGGTCCGCATCGTCGAGAGGGTGTTCGCGGCGACGCCCGCCGCGCTGACCGCACCGAGGATGCCAGTCGCGCCGTCGGCCGTCTGCTTGATCGAATCGACATCTGCCGTCAGCTCGGTCGCAAGCTGGTCGACGAGGTCCTTCGCCTGCTGCCCTGCCTGGGTGTTCGGCTTGCCGAGACTCTTCAGATCCGACGCCAGCGTGTCGGTCGCCGACTTTGCATCGGCGGCTGCGCTCTGTAGCGAGCTCTTCGACAGGTTCCCGCCCTGGAGCGAGTTGGCGGTTGCGGTGAGCGAGGTCTTCCAGGTGTTGATTGCGGAGCACACGCTGTTCGTCCAGTCCGCCGTGGATGTCGGCGAGGAGCTCTTTTTCGAGCCGCAGCCGGCCGCGACCAGCGCGACGATCAGCACGAGAACGACGGGTGGGAGTGCTCGGCGCATACAGAGACGCTACCCGATGCTGCTTGGCGAGCGCTCGATGTATGGGTGTAAGTCGAGCCGCTCGGCTGCGTCGAGTGCCTTGGAGGCCGCCTTCCTCGTATCGCGGCCGAACGCGCCCCTGATGAGCCAGCGCCGCATCAGCTGGCCGAGTGGAAGCGACAGATCGGAAACGTCCGGCGTGCTCCGCGGCGCCAGGTACAGCTCGAGCGTCAGCTTCTTCACGAGCGCCGGGTCCGCAGGCCGGCCGGTCGCCAGGGTGAGCCGGTGCGAGACGAGCGAGCCGATCACCTGAATCTCTCGGGCGCCGCTGCGTACGGTCGAGCCGATGGCGAACGCCGTCGTGGTGGCGAGCACCCACGGCACCCGGGTGAAGCGCGCCCCTCGTGCGAGCGTGCGCATGATCGGCACCGCCAGAACGACGACGCGCTGGACCTGGTCGGCGACTGCCTCGGTGCCGTCGTCGGCCGTGAGGAGCGCCTTGCCTTCGGCGGCCGACGTGACTCGGTCCGAGGTCGACAGGATGCGGTCGATCGCGTGCTCGTAGAGCGACGACACAGCCTCGAAAAGAGGCGCAGCGGTGTCGAGGATCGCCGACGGAATCGTCGACTCGGCCGGAGCCATGTGCCGGACGATGTCCGTACGAGCGTGTCCATTGCTCCCGGGCGCGTCGGTCGTCGTCATGAGCTGAGCGCCTCGGTCATGCTTGGGATTGTGCCGGTCGCACGCACCGTTTGTCACATCGCGGCCGCCGCGTCAGAGCGCGATGCTCGCAAGATCCAGCTCGTCGACCTTCGCGAGTGCGGCGATCGCGATCGCGAGGTCCTGGATCGCAAGCCCTGTCGAGTCGAAGACCGTGATCTCGTCGTCGCCTCGGCGTCCCGCGGCGCGACCGGTCAGCACGGAGCCGAGCTCGGTCACGTCGCGGTGAACGAGCACCTCTTCCTCGACCGCATGTGCGAGCTCGCCACCGTGGCTCGCCTGCTCCCAGTCGTCGCAGAAGACGTGCGCGCGCACGAGCTCGGCCGAGGCCGCCTCCGCCTTGCCTGGGCCGTCGGCGCCCATCAGGCTGACGTGCTGGCCAGGACGCAGTGTCCCAGCGTGGAGGACGATCTGATGACCCGGCGTCACGGTGACGACGATGTCGGCCGACAGTGCGTCTTCGAGTGACGAGGCCACCTCGGTTTCGAGTTCTCCCGCCACGCGGCGCGCGCGGTGCGGGTCGACGTCCCAGATCGACACGCGCTGCCCCCGGGCGAGAAACGTTCTCGCAACGGCGCGACCGTTCACTCCCGCTCCGATCACGGCGGCGCTCGCCGCGCCTGCGCGACGCGAGTGTCTCTGCAGCGAGCACCGCCGCCGCACCTGTACGGAGTGCGGTCACCGAGCCCGCGTCCAGCACCGCTTCGAGCCGCCCGTCGTCGGCATTCGACACGAGCACGACGCCGCTGACCGTCGGGAGCCCGAGCCGCGGGTTGCCCGGGAACGACGTCACCCACTTCAGGAGCGCATGCCCGCCTCCGAGCGCCGGCATGGCGCGAAAGTCGCCCGCAGGGTAATTCTCGACGTACACCTTCGCCGGCATCGTCCATTCGCCCTCGGCATAGGCGACGAATGCGTCGCGCACGACGTCGACCGCGTGCGCGGGGGAGACCGCTTGCTCGACGTGCTTGGCGGTGAAGACCGGAACGCCGCTCGTCGTCAAAGCGCTTTGACGCCGGAGACGAGCTTGAGCACGGATTCCTTCGCATCCCCGAACAGGAGCACCGTGTGTGGCTCGACGAAGAGCGGATTGTCGACCCCTGCGAAACCGGTCGCCATCGACCGTTTCATGACGACAACCTGTTTTGCCTGGCTGACATTGAGGATGGGCATGCCGTAGATGGGGCTCCCGGGCTCGTTCTTCGCAGCAGGGTTGACCACGTCGTTCGCGCCGATCACGAGCGCGACGTCGGTCTGTGCGAACTGCGGGTTGATCTCGTCCATCTCCTTCAACGCCGTGTAGGGCACGTTCGCCTCCGCGAGGAGCACGTTCATGTGCCCCGGCATGCGCCCGGCGACCGGATGGATCGCGTAGTCGACCGAAATCCCTTTGCTCTCGAGAACGTCGGCGAGCTCGCGTACGGCGTGCTGGGCCTGCGCGACGGCCATCCCGTAGCCCGGGCAGATGACGACCTTCTGAGCGTAGGCGAGCATGATCGCGACGTCCTGGGCCGTTGCCGAGCGCACGGTGCCCTCGACCGCACTCCCGGCTCCCGAGCCCGCCTGGACCTTGCCGAAGGCCCCGAACAGGACGTTCCCGATCGACCGGTTCATCGCCCGGCCCATCATCATCGTGAGCAGCGTTCCCGACGCGCCGACGAGCGCGCCGCTGACGATCAGCACGTTCGAGCTGAGTCGCGAAGCCGGTGGCCGCTGCCGCGAGCCCCGTGAACGCGTTCAGGAGCGAGATCACGACCGGCATGTCGGCGCCGCCGATCGGGAGCACGAAGAGCACGCCGAAGATCAGCGAGCCGGCGAGCAGAAGCGCGAAGAGCCACTGGCTCTCGCTGCCTGCGACGATCGCCGCTCCGTCCACGACGAGCGCGCCGAGCAACACCAGGTTCACGATCTGCTGTCCGGGATACGTGATCGGCTGTCCTGGAAGCAGCCCCTGGAGCTTGGTGAACGCGACGATCGAGCCTGCGAAGGAGACCGAGCCGATCAGCCCTCCGAGCACGATCGCGAGCAGAACGTCGCGGTGGAGGGTCCCGGGGTCCGGGGCCTGGTTGTGGAACTCCGCGAGTGCCACGAGCGCGGCTGCGCCGCCGCCGACGCCGTTGAAGAGCGCCACCATCTGCGGCATCGCAGTCATCTTCACCCTGCGTGCTCCCACCGCTCCGAATGCCGCGCCGATCGCCGCACCGGCGACGATCTGCCAGCTGATGTGGACCTGTGGCTGCGCGAGGGTGACGCCGATGGCCACCGCCATTCCGGCCGCGCCGACCCAGTTCCCGCGCCGCGCCGTCGTCGGCGACGAGAGGAACCGCAGCGCCAGGATGAAGCAGATGATCGTGACGAGGTACAGCAGGCTGGAAAGGTTCTGGCTCACGCGGGTCCCTCGCCGGCGTCGGCTTCCGCCGGGCAGAGCCCGGCTCTGCCGCCGCCTGACGCCGCTCGCGGCACGGTGGTCTCCGGGCTCGTGCTAATCGCACTGTGCCCTCCGGTCCCGCACCGCGAGCCGCGCCCGAGGAACCCGCGGGGCTTGCAGGTCGGCGGGCTCACGGCTTGTCCTCGTCCTCGGGCTTGCGTGACGGGCGCTTCTTGAACATCTCGAGCATCCGGTCGGTGACGACGAAGCCGCCGACCACGTTGGCAGTCGCCAGGATCATCGCGACGAAGCCGATCCATCCGGTCAGCAGGTCGGGGTCGGTGATTCCGGCGACGAGGATCGCGCCGACGATGACGATCCCGTGGATCGCGTTCGTGCCCGACATCAGCGGCGTGTGGAGCAACGTCGGGACCTTCGAGATCACCTCGATGCCGAGGAAGATGGCGAGCGCGAGGATCGTGAGCTCGACGATCAGCTGCGCAGAGTGACTCACGTGGTCGCCTCCTGCTTCCGGGTGACGCACGCCCCTGCGGTGATCTCGTCGTCCCAGTCGAGGGCGAGCGCCCCGCCGGGGGCGAGGTGCGTGAGGAGAGCGGCGACGTTCCTCGCGTAGAGCTGGCTTGCGTGAGAAGCCATCGAGCTCGGCAGGTTGAGCAGGCCGATCACCTCGACCCCGTTGACCATGACGATCTCGCCCGGGCGCGTCAGCTCGCAGTTGCCGCCCGTCTCGGCGGCGAGATCCACGATCACCGAGCCGCGACGCATGTTCTCGACCGCGGAAGCCGGGATGAGCCGCGGCGCCGGGCGGCCGGGGATCGCAGCGGTCGTGATCACCACGTCGAAGTCCGGGATGCGATCGCCGAGCGCCTCGAGCTGGCGCTCCTGCTCCTCCGGGGTCAGCTCGCGGGCGTAGCCCCCTTCGGTTTCCTCGCCGACCACGCCGAGGTCGAGGAACGACGCTCCGAGGGACTGCACCTGCTCCCGCACCACCGGACGCACGTCGAACCCCGACACGACTGCGCCGAGCCGGCGGGCGGTCGCGATCGCCTGCAGGCCTGCGACGCCTGCGCCGAGCACCAGCACCTTCGCGGGCGGGATCGTGCCGGCTGCGGTCGTCAGCATCGGGAAGAACCTCGGAAGGTGCTCCGCGGCAAGAAGCGCGCCCTTGTAACCGGAGACGGTCGCCTGCGACGAGAGCGCATCCATCGGCTGTGCGCGGGTGATTCTGGGAATCGACTCCATCGCGAACGCGACAACCCCGCGCGCTGCGAGCCGTTCGATCGCCGGCCGGTCGGTGAGCGGCGCCAGAAATGCGATCAGGAGCTGACCTTCCCGAAGTTTCGTCTCCTCGCCCTCGGACGGTTTCGCGACCTTGACGACGCCGTCGGTGTCGCGCCAGGCGTCGTCGACGAGCTCGGCGCCCGCCTCTGCGTACGCCTCGTCCGTGAAGCCGGCAGGCGTGCCGGCGCCCCGCTCGATCGCGACGGTGGTCCCGTCGAGACGCGCGAGCGCCTCCGGCACGAGCGCGACCCGGTTTTCGCCCTGCGCTGTCTCTCTGGGAACGCCGACCCGCACGCGGGCGACGGTATCGAAAACGCCGGTCTGCGGAACCGGTTGAACGCCATTTCGCGTCACCGCGGGCGTGGTCGCGGCGCGCGCGTCATAGACTCGGAGCGTGACCAAGCTGCTACTCGAGCAGGGGCTCATCATCCTGTTCGCGCTTGTCGCGCTGGAGTCGGCGGGCGTCCCATTGCCCGGCGAGGCGGCTCTCATCGCGGCGGCAGTGCTTGCCCAGCGAGGCCATTACTCGCTCGTGACCGTGATCGTGGTGGCTGCGGCTGGGGCGATCGTCGGCGACAACGTCGGCTATTGGCTCGGACGGAAGGGCGGCCGCGGGCTCCTGAGCAGGACACCGTTTGTTCGCGATTACTTCGAGCGCGCGCTGCCGCCGGCCGAACGGTTCTTCCACCGCCACGGGGCGAAGACCGTGTTCATCGGCCGCTTCGTCGCGGTCCTTCGCATCACGGCTGCTTGGCTCGCAGGTATCAGCCACATGCAGTGGTGGCGGTTCCTGATCTGGAACGCTGCAGGCGGCATCGTGTGGGCGACACTCGTCGCCGTCGTCGCCTACCAGCTCGGCAGCGCTGCGGCTGAAGCGATCGCGCGGTACGGCCTCTATGGGGCGGTGGCGGTTGTCACGGTCGTCGTTATCGCATTCGTGGGATTCAAGATGTGGCGGCGGCGGGTCGTCGGCCGGATCTGAAGGTCAAAAAAGCACCAAAAAAGTTGACACCTCAAATTGCAGTAATTTGCAACGGCGCGACGAGGTCTACTATTGTCTGCGCTTAACGAGTTGTCTAACCATTCGAAGGAGGCTATTCCTTGGCTCGAAAAACAGTTTTGGTTTGCGATGACTGCGGTGCCGTGGTTGATGACAACCAGGGAGCGACGATGCGCGTAACGTTTACGGACGCACGCCGCGGGTCGAAAATCGCAGATCTCTGTGACTCGTGCGTGGCGAAACTGCCGGGCCGTGCGGCTGCCCGCCGTGGACGGCGCCCGAAGTCCACAGCCTGATCGACGGGCTCCTGCGTGCGTCGTCGAGCCGCGCTGAGCGAGTGAGGCACGCGACGCCATCCCGAGAGTCCCGTGTACGCCCGTGCGGAAAAGGCGCTCGTAGCGTGCAGGTTGCAGGGCTTGGCGCGCTGGAATCGGCGTAGTACGGGACTACCATGGCTCGGTGAGCCTCAGCCTCGTCGTCGGCCCAGCAAGTTCGGGAAAGATTGCACTGCTCCTCGAGCGCTACCTGGACCGTCTCGACGAAGAGCCGTTCCTGGTGGTGCCGACCCGGTCGGACGTCGATCGGGTCGAACGAGAACTGCTGCGACTTCGCGGTTGCCTCCTCGGGGGAGCGATAGGGACATTCGACGATCTCTTCGAGCGAATCGCAGCGGGTGATGATTCCGGAGGACGATTGCCGGTGGCGGGGCCGGCCGAGCGCGCGCTCGTCGCCCGGAGCGCGATCGAATCGGCACGTCCGCGACTCGACGGCCTCGGGCCATCGTCCGGGTTCGCCGGCTTTGCGGACTCGTTGCTCACGACACTCGGCGAGCTCGAGTCGGGGCTGATCGACCCTGAAGAGCTGGATGGCGGGCTCGCGGAGCTGTACACCGCGTACCGCGCGGAGCTCTCCAGGCTCGAGCTCTCGGATCGCGACACCCTGGGACGCCGGGCCGCCGAGCGGCTGCAGCGCGATCTCGACGCCTGGCACGGCGAGCCGGTGCTCGCGTACGGGTTCGAGGACCTGACCGCGGCCGAGTGGGCGCTCCTGGAGGTGCTCGCAGGCCGGACCGAGGTCCACGTCTCGCTGCCGTACGAGCCGGGGCGGGTCGCGTTTGCGTCACTCCGGCGCACAGCGGAGGATCTCGCGGCACTTTCGGATGCTGGAACCGAGGAGCTCCCTCCGCGCTACGGGGAGTACGCCGCCCCGGCGTTGGCCCATCTGGAACGCACGCTCTTCGAGCCCGGCCCGCATCCGCCGTGCCCGGTCGACGGCGCCGTCCACTTCTTCGAAGGCGCTGGGACGCGTACCACGCTCGAGCTCGTGGGGGAGGAGGTTCTGCGGCTGCTCCGCGCAGGCGTGCCGGCAGAGGAGATCGGGCTCGTCGTCCCTTCGCTCGACCGGTGGCGCGCGCCCGTCGAGACGGTCTTCTCGACCCTCGGCGTCCCGTATCTCGTCGAGGGGGGCGCCCGCCTGGGCTCGGTGCCGCTCGGTCACGCATTCCTCTCGCTGCTTCGGTTTGCGTGGGCAGATGCCGGCAGGCGCGAGCTCTACGCGTTCCTGCGGTCCCCCTATTCGGGAATCGGGCGTTCGAGCGTGGACTTCGTCGAGGGTCGCCTTCGAGGGAGGGCCGTCCGCGAAGCGAATCGCGTCGTAGAGGAGACAGAACGGCTCCGCGAGGCGCCGCTCGTTGCGCTGCGGGAGCTGCGCGCGACAGAGTCGCTCCCGGCCGCCGCCCGCGGGCTGCTCGGCTCGATGCTGCGCTCTGCGCATGGAGTCGCAGAACCGCCTGCGAACGACGTCGCCAGGCTCGACTTGCGCGCCGCGGCGGCAGCCGAGGCGGTACTCGACGAGCTCGACGACTGGGAGCGGCGCGGGGAGCCGCTCTCGGCCGACGATGTGATCGCCTCGCTCGAGGCATCGGAGGTTCGTCTTGGCTCGGCCGGAGAGCCCGGGCGCGTGCCGCTGCTCGACTTCCTCCGGGCCCGGACGCGCCGTTTCCGAGCCGTGTTCGTGCTCGGGCTCGAGGAGGGAGCGTTCCCGAGGCGCGAGCGCGTGTCGGCCTTCCTGGACGACGACCGCCGCCGCGAGCTCGGCCGCCGCCTCGATCGTCCCGACTCGGTCAGCCGCGACCGCTACTTGTTCTACACGGCCTGCACTCGCGCGAGCGAGCGTCTCTACCTCGTCCGTGAGGCCACCGACGAGGACGGCTCGCCGCGCGAGGCGAGCCCGTTCTGGCACGAGGCGACATCGATCTTCGAACGCGGCGACGTCGACGCGGCCACACGCCGGCGGTCGCTCTCGGAGCTGACGTGGCCGCTCGAAGCCGCGCCGACCGAGCGGGAGAGGCTGCGTGCGCTCGCGCGGCTGGCCGGGGACGCCGATGAAGGCGTCTCGGCCGACGCCGAGTCGATTGCCGAGGCCAACGACTGGGGCCGGCAGCTCGCACGTGCCCGTTCGGCGTTCGAGCGCGAGACGAGGCTGCGCAACCCGGCCCTGCTCGGCGTCTTCGGCGCCCGAACGACGTTCGCCGCGACCGAGCTGGAACGTTTCTCCGACTGCTCGTCCGCCTGGCTGTTCGAGCGGATCGTCGACCCGAAGACGATCGACGCCGAGGTCGACCCGATGCTTCGCGGCAAGGTCGCCCATCAGGCGCTCTTCGCGTTCTACAGCGGCTTGCCGAAGGAGCTCGGCTCGGACCGCGTGACCGAGCAGAATCTCGAGCCGGCGCTTCGCTTTCTCGAGCGCTGTCTGGCGGAAGCTCTGCGCGGAGGCGTCAGGCTCGACCCCGCCGACGTCCAGGACGCCGAGCTGCGGGTCGGTCTCAAACGTGATCTCGAGCAGTTCGTGCGGGAAGAGGCGGTGTCGGAGCTCGTGCTCCTCCCGCGCAGGTTCGAAGTCGGCTTCGGAACCGACCGCTCTGCACCCGAGCTGCAGCGTGGCATCGAGCTCGGCGACGGCCTGTTCATGAGCGGGAAGATCGACCGGATCGACATCGACCCCTACAGCGCGCGTGGGATCGTGCAGGACTACAAGTCAGGCAAGACGTCTCATTCGGCAACCCAGATCGAGTCCGAAGAGCGCCTGCAGATCCCCCTCTACATGCTCGTCCTTCGAGATCTCGTCGGTGTCGAGCCGCTCGGCGGCGTGTACCGGGCGCTGGCCGGGCGCGGGTCGACTCGGGGCATGCTGCGCGACGAGGCTCGAGCGGATCTTCCGGGCTTCAAGCCGGCCGACTACCTCGATGAGAGCACGTTCTGGGATCAGGTGGAGGCCGCGCGATCGCGCGCGCACGAGGATGCCGTGCGGATCCGCGCCGGAGACGTCAACCACGACCCGAGAGGGGGAGAGTGTCCGTCCTGGTGCGACCTGTGGACGATGTGCCGCGTCGCGAGGTCGTGATGAACGAGCAGCAGGTCGCGGCCGTCTCGCTGCGCGGAGAGGTTTTCGTGTCCGCCGGCGCGGGCACCGGCAAGACGTCGGTGCTGGTCGAGCGTTTCGTCCGGGCGGTGTGCGACGACGGCCTCGACGTCGACTCCGTGCTCGCCGTCACGTACACGAACAAAGCCGCGGCTGAGCTGCGTTCGCGGATCCGTCTCGAGCTCGTCAGCCGCGAGCGGCACGACCTGGCCCGCGAGCTCGACGGCGCGTGGATCTCGACCATCCATGGGTTCTGCGCCCGGCTCCTCCGGGCGCATCCGTTCGCCGCCGGCCTCGACCCGCGCTTTCGCGAGCTCGACGAGGAGCAGGGCGCCGTCGTGTGCGGCGAGGCGTTCGAGCGTGCGCTTGCGGCGTTCTGCTCCTCGGGAGACGACTCGCGGTTGCAGCTCCTTGCCACGTACGGCAGCAAAGGGCTGCGCAGGACGCTCACCGGGGTCTACGAGACGCTGCGCTCGGCGGGGCGTCCGCTGGTTCTCGAGCTCGGCGCTCTGCCCGACCTCGACGGTCTGCTCCAACAGCTGCGAGACGAAGCTCAACGGCTCGCGGACGACCCGGGAGCGACTCCGAATCAGGTCGGCGCGGCGCGGGCTACCCTCGATCTGCCCGCGCTTCCCGAACAGCTGATCGACCTCGACTCTCTGCGCGCGCGGGGGCCTCGGGCAGGCGACTACGAAGATGCACGCAAGGCCGTCCAGCGGGCGGCGCTCGAGGTTCTCGCGACGCACGACAGGGACCTCCTCCAGGAGTTGCTGGAGCTCTTCGCCGCCGAGTACGCCTCCGGCAAGCGGCGAGAATCGGCGCTCGACTTCGAGGATCTCCAGCTCTTCGCGCGCGATCTCCTGCGAGACCACGAGCAGATCCGAGAGCTCGAGCAGCTTCGTTTCCGGACGATCATGGTCGACGAATTCCAGGACACGAACGCGCTCCAGTGCGAGCTGATCGACTTGCTCGCCGCGGGCCCGGCGAAGGACGTGTTCTACGTCGGGGACGAGTTCCAGTCGATCTATGGGTTCCGGCACGCCGACGTGCAGGTGTTTCGAGAGCGGCGCGAGGCGGCGTCCCAACGACTCCCGCTGACCGAGAACTATCGCTCGCGCCCCGAAGTGCTGGCGGCGGTGAACTATCTCTTCGGGCCCGAGTTCGGAGCGGGGTACCAGCCTCTGACGGCCTCGGGGGACTTTCCGGATCCGGTGTTCGGGCACCCGGTCGAGCTTCTCGTCACGGACAAAGCCGCGTACAAGGACGCCGGGGAGCACTGGCGGCGCGCCGAGGCACGCCATATCGCGTCCCGCGTTCGCGGCCTTGTCGAAAGCGGTGCCGCGACGCCAGGGGAGATCGTGTTGTTGTTTGCGGCCGGCACCGACGCGGACTCCTACGAGGAGGAGCTACGCATTCAAGGATTGCCGACCTACCGGGCGACCGGCCGCGGCTACTTCGGGCAGCAGCAGGTCGTCGACCTGCTCATGTACCTGCGACTGCTGCACAACAGGTATGACGACGAGGCGCTCGTGACGGTGCTTGCGTCACCGTTTGTCGGAGTCTCGAACGACGGGCTCGTGCTCGTCCGGCGGCACGCGGGCCGCAGGCCCATCTTCACGGGGATCGAGAGGTCGCTCCCCGAGGATCTCGGCGAGTCGGACGAGAGGCTGATTCGCGCGTTCAAGCAGCGCTACGAGCGCCTCGTGACGTTTTCGGCCCGTGCATCGCTCGAGCGGATCTGCGAGCAGGTCGTCTGTGAGCACGACTATGACCTCGCGGTGCTCGCACGATGGGACGGCGCTCGCCGGTACGCGAACCTGCGCAAGCTGATGCGCATGGCGCGTTCCTACGAGGAGCTGCGGGGCAGAGAGATCGAAGGCTTCGTGCGTCACGTCCGCGACCAGGAGGCGCTCGGTGCGATGCAGCGCGAGGCGGTTTCGGAGGAGGAGGGGGCAGGCGCAGTGCGCCTGCTCACGATCCACTCGGCCAAAGGCCTCGAATTCAAGGTCGTCGTCGTCGCAGATGCCGGCCGCGACACCGGTGGAAGGCCTCACTCGGATGAGATCCTCGCCCGTCCCGACGGTCGGTTCGGGTTCAGGGTGGTGCACCCGGCAACCGGCGAGAAGCACTCGGTCTTCGACTACGAGGGTGTCAGCGAGGCGGGCCGGGAGGCAGAACGAGACGAACGTCTGCGCCTCTACTACGTGGCGATGACGCGGGCGAAGGAACGGCTGATCGTTTCGGGAGCGATCGACGAGAGCCGGAAGACCCCGATCGGGTGGGTGCTCTCGCGGCTCGACTGTGAAGCAGAGCTCGCGGCTGCCGATGCGCCTTTCGAGCTCGAGCGCGGAAGCGCTACGTTCCTCGTGACCGTCGACTCGCCGCGGCAAGTCGTCCCGGATGAGGCCGCACCGGCAGCCGCGCTTGAGGACGGGCAGCTCGCTCTCTTCTCGGATCTCGCCGAGGTCGCTGCTGCGACTGCGGTGATGCCCGGATACCGCCTGCCCGAACTGATGCCAGTGCCGGTCGTTCCCGTCCATCGCGTCCGCCGGCTCTCGTACTCGGCGCTTGCGCTCTTCGACCGGTGCTCGTACCGCTACTACGCCGAGCGCGTGGCGGGCTTGCGCGAGCGCCGGGCGTCTCGCGACGGCGAGGAGGTGGGCCTGGCGGCCACCGAGATCGGCGATGCGGTCCATCGCCTGCTCGAGCTCGTCGATCTTGCCGACCCTCACCCGGCCGATGTCGAGATCGTTCGCACCTGGTATCCGTCGGTGACGGAGGCTGAGCTCGACCGGATCGCGTCGTTCGTCGCCTCATATTGCAGCTCACCACTCGCCCGGCGGGTTGCGGCGCTTTCCGACGCACGCCCGGAACGCCCTTTCGCATTCGAGCATGACGGCGTGCTCGTTCACGGCCGCCTCGACGTCCTCCACCGAGACGGGTCGCGGGCGTTCGTCGTCGATTACAAGACGAACTCGATCGCGTCGCGGGCGCCGGAGCAGATCGTCGAGGAGGATTACCGTCTGCAGCAGCTCGTCTATGCGGTCGCGTGCTTCCTCGCCGGCGCGGACGAGGTCGAAGTCGTGTACGCATTTCTCGAGCGGCCAGATGCGGTCGTTTCGACCTCGTTCGCCCGCTCGGCGCTTCCGGAGCTCGAGGCCGAGCTTTCAGGGGCGATTGCCCGGATCGACGCAGGTGACTTCGTCCCGACGCCGAGCCCGTTCACGTGTCTCGGCTGTCCTGCGCTGGGCGTTGTCTGCGCAGGACCGAATCTGACCGAAGCCCGCCTCTAGCTCTTCTGAACGTACGCGACTGCCGCCCGGAGAACGGCGACAGCGTCGGCGGTTGACACCTTGCGAGAAGTGGACTTGACCGAGATGTACTCGTCGCCGACGAGTGCATCGCAACCGACCTGATGTCCGTCCGGGTCGTATCCACACTCGGCCGTGTCCGTTCCGACGAGGGGCGAGAAGACCGCGCCCGTCGCAGCGGGGTTCGCGCTGCCGACGGTCAGCGTTCGCAGGCTGCTCGCGCACGCTCCTAATGGGCCGACACAGGGGACTGTGGAGGGGGAGAACATGAGGGTGTACTCGACGCCGGTCTGGCTTGTCACCGTCCCCACCACCGCGCCGTATGGTGGCTGGGTCGTCGGGACGTACGGGTTGAGGCTCTGCAGGGTGAGGCCGGCGGGCAGCGTGGGGCGTCCGCTGAGAAGTCGCCGTGACATCGGCGTATTCGCTACCACCGGAATCTGCCTGGCGGCAACCGCGCCCGGATTGTCGGACGGGGTGGCCGTCGTCGCCTGGGTCGTGACGAGCGCAGAGCGCGGGGAGCTCCCGCCGCACGACGCGAGGCCGAAGGCGGCGACGGTGCCGAGCGCTGCGAGGATTGCTGCGCGGAGCGCCACCTGGTGATTATCCACCGCGTGGAAACACACCGTGCGATCTCGTGCCGTGCGAGCGCGACCGTATAGCGTCGTCGGTGATGCCGAGGAGCTACGTTCACGAGGCGAGAAGGCGCGTCGGCCTGAAGCGCGCGCGAATCGGGCCGATCGTCGAACGGCTCGCCGTCGAGCATGCAGACGCCCGGATCGCGCTTCGCTATCGCAACCCGCTCGAGCTGCTCGTGTCCGTGATGCTCTCGGCGCAGACAACGGACGTGAACGTCAACCGCGTCACCGAGGAGCTGTTTCGGAAATACAGCAGGCCGGAGGACTACCTGGCGGTCTCGCCCGAGGAGCTCGAGCGAGACGTCTTCGCAACGGGGTTCTACCGGCAGAAAGCGAAAGCGCTGCGGGGAACCATGCGCGTGCTCATCGACCAGCACGAGGGAGAGGTGCCGCGAGACTTCGCGGCGCTCCTACGCCTACCGGGGGTTGCCCGAAAGACCGCGAACGTGGTCTCGGCAACCCGTGGAGACGCACACGGGATCGTGGTGGACACCCACGTCAGGCGTCTCTCGCAGCGGCTCGGGCTGACCCGGCAGGAGGACCCGGTGAAGATCGAGCGCGACCTGATGAGGCTCGTCCCGAAGGCGGAATGGGCAAGGTTCCCGCACCTGATGATCTGGCATGGCCGGCGCGTCTGCAACGCGCGGAGGCCGCGCTGCGAACAATGCGTCCTGGTAGATCTCTGCCCCGCGAGCCGGGTCGACGTGCGGCGCTAGGGAGCGCCGTAGAGTCTGGGCGTCAGGGCGACGAGCAGGCCGCCGTCTTCGTCGTAGGCAGGGAAAAAGTCTCCTGTCACCTCCTTCGCCATTCCGGCACGCGTCCGGATCGCGAGCTGCTGGTCGAGACGCCGAACGCCCCATTCGCGGACGAGCGCCACCGGCTCTCCGGTCGAAAACTGCAACGCCTCGACGACGTCCCGGCCCATGAGCTCTTCTTCCATGAACCCCGTCAACTCGAAGACGCCACGGCCGGTTGCGAGCACGCGAGCTTCCTGGTCGCAGACGATGAACCCGGTCGCCTGAGCGGGGTAGTAGTCGTCGAGCAACTCGAAGAGGAACCCAAATCCGCAGTGGCGACAGGCCGGCTGGTCGCTGGAGAAACCTTCACGGGCGTCCACGTCGACGGAGCGCTCCTTGCAGCGGGGACAGATGTAGTGCGGCACGCGCCCAGGGTAGCCGGGGCTCTGTTAGAGCCAGCGCTTCCAGCGGAAGAACGCGATCTGCCCGATCGTGGTTGCGATGATCAGGAACCACGACCACTCGTAGCCGAAGCCCCAGTGAAGCTCCGGGATCTTGCGGAAATTCTGGCCGTAGAGCCCGACGATGAACGTGGGGAGGAGCAAGAGCGAGGCGACCATCGTCAGCCGCTTCATGACCTCGTTCTGGTCGTTCGCGATCTTCGACTGGAAGTAGTCGCGCACGCCGGCGACCAGGTCCCGCGAGGTCTCGAGCCCCTCGGTCGCCCTGAGGAACTTGTCGTAGGAGTCGGCGAAGTAGAGCTCGATCTCGCGCGGAAACAGCTCGAAGGAGTCGAGCTCGACTCGATCGTCGACGATGCGGTGTACCGCATCGCGGGTGGGTGCCAGAGTGCGTCGGATGTGGAGCAGGTCGTGCCTGAGCGCCGAGATCCGGGCGCGCACCTTTTCGGGGCGCCACTGCTCCACCTGGTCCTCGAGCTCGTCGATCTCGTCGTTCAGAGCGTCGATCAGATCGAGGTACCGCTCCGCAACCTCGTCGACGAGCCGGAACAGGAGCATGCCCACGGGGTCGTCCGGCCGGCAGGCGTCGAGGGCGGGTCGCGGGTCGAACGGATGCTCACCCGGCGGCGTTTTCGACACGGTCACGAGCCGGTCGTGCGTGAGGATGAAGTCGATCTCCTGATAGTAGATCCGGTCTTCGCCGGTCACGGCGACGGCGACCAGCAGCACACCGACGACGTATTCGCCATGGGACTCGATCCGGGGGCGGGGCTCGTCGTCGTGGACGAGCGGTGCAAGGAGCAAGCTCGAGCGCTGCCGGGTGCAGCGTGTCGGGGAGATGCGAGCGGAGCGTGTCCGCCGTCGGGTCGATGAGGTCGATCCAGCGCGGGTCTTCGGCCACTAACGCCGAGGCTAGCTCGCGCGTCGGCCGACGCTAGACCGCAGCGGACTGCGGGTGTGCCGCGGCCTTGGTGCCGGCCTCGAGTGCGGCGAGGTACCGCTCGGCGTCGAGCGCTCCCATGCAACCGGAGCCGGCCGCAGTGACCGCCTGGCGATACACGTGATCCTGCACGTCGCCGACCGCGAACACGCCGGGCACGTTGGTCTCGGTCGTCCCGGGTTTCGTGATCAGGTAGCCGGTCTCGTCGTGATCGAGTTGTCCGGTGAACAGCGAGGTGTTGGGGTCGTGGCCGATGGCGACGAAGAACCCGCCCGCCTCGATCTCCAGCGGCTCGCCCGTCTCGGCGTGGCGGAGGCGCACGCCGCTCACCGCGGCGTCGCCGAGCACCTCCTCGACGACGTATGGCGTCAGGATCTCGAGCTTCTCGTTCTGGCGCGCGCGGTCGATCATGATCGGCGACGCGCGGAACTCGTGACGCCGGTGGACGAGTGTCACCTTCGAGCCGAACCGCGTCAGGAAGAGCGCCTCTTCGAACGACGAGTCGCCGCCGCCGACGACCACGATCGGCTTCTCGCGGAAGAATGAGCCGTCGCACGTCGCGCAGGCCGACACGCCGCGTCCTTGCAGGCGCTGTTCCGACTCGAGCCCGAGCCAACGGGCGCTGGCGCCCGTCGCGACGATCACGGCATGCGCCCGGTATTCGTCCTTGTCCACCCAGACGCGGAATGGGCGCTCGCGTGAAGTCGACCTTCGTGACGTCGTCCGTCAGGAACTCTGCGCCGAAGCGCTCGGCCTGGCGGCGGAAGTCGGCCATCATCTCGGGGCCCATGATCCCGTCGGCGTAGCCGGGGTAGTTCTCGACGTCGCTCGTGATCATCAGTTGCCCGCCCCACTGGAACCCTTCGATCACGAGCGGGCTGAGGTTCGCGCGCCCCGCGTAGAGCGCAGCCGTATAGCCGGCGGGGCCACCGCCGATGATGATCAACTCGCGTACATCACCGTTCGAGCTCACATTTGCCTCCTTGCAAATCCTTGCATACTCAAACGACGAGAGGCGTGCTCGCGTTCCCGCGGAGCCGAATTACGCGGCGTCGGCAGTGCGGGACGGCAGTTCGATGACATCGTCGACCCGTTCGAGCTCGGCCGCGACGATCGTTCGCGTCACGTGGTCGACGGGCGTGACCGAGGGCAACTCGCCTTCTCCGGCACCGAGACCCGGGAACTTCCGTCCGGTGACGAGTAACCGAGTCTCGAGGGAGCCGACTGCGTCGTTGTATGCGCGCACGGCGTTGTCGAGCGCGCCGCCGATCTTGGAAAACGTCCGGGCGAAGACCCCGAGGCGGTCGTAGAGCGTTCGACCGAGCTCGGCGATCTCGCGCGCGCTGGCGGCGACGGTCTCCTGCTGCCAGCCATATGCCACCGTTCGCAGCAGAGCAATCAGCGTCGCCGGGGACGCCACGATGACGCCTGCTTCGACGCCGGTCTCGAACAGGGACGCGTCCTGGTCGAGCGCTGCGCGGTAGAGCCCTTCGTCGATGAACATGACGACGAACTCGGGTGCCGGCTCGAACTGCTTCCAGTACTGCTTCAGGCTGAGCTTCCCGATGTGGTCCCGGACTTGGGCGGCGTGCCGCGCGAGGTGTTTCGCTTTCAACTCGGGATCGTCACAGCCGATCGCGTCCGCGTATGCGTCGAAGGGCGCCTTCGAGTCGACCACGATGCTCTTGCCGCCCGGGAGCCGTACGACGAGGTCGGGTCGAAGCAGACGACCTTCGTCGTCACGTTCGCTTTCCTGGCGGTGGAAGTCGCAGTGCTCGACCATGCCCGCAAGCTCGACCACGCGCTGAAGTTGCATTTCACCCCAACGGCCGCGGACGTCCGGCCGGCGGAGCGCCGTGACGAGGTTGCCGGTCTCGGAGCGGAGCTTTTCCTGCCCTTCGGCGACTCGTTTCAATTCCTCGCCGATCTCGACGACCGTCCGTACTCGCTTCTCCTCGAGCTTCTTCGTTTCCAGGTCGAACCGGTCGAGCGTTTCCTTGATGGGTCGCAGCCGCTCGTCGGCGCGTTCGAGCAGGTTCGTGGAGCTCTTTTCCAGCGCCTCGCTCGTGAGCGAACGCAAGTGGATCTCCCATTCGTCCTGGGTTCGCTGGACGAGCGTGAGCTTCTCTGCAGCGGATGCCCGTTCGCTCGCCAGTGCATCGTTGCGGCGTCCGATTTCGCCACGCGCCCAGAGAAGGACGGCGGCGGCGCCGAGGACGATTCCAAGGACGAGTCCGACGATCATTGAGCCAACGAACGTTAGAGATGGCGCCGGACGGCACGTCGTCGGCCGAGCATCGAAGACCGAGCATCGAAAGACCGGGCATCGAAACACCGGGACAAAAAACACCGGGACAAAGAACGCCGGGACAAAAATCAGCCCCGGCGAGTCCGAAGACCTACCGGGGCTGAGTGCCGGATCCAGCGAGTCCGAAGACCTACCGGATCCGACGAGGAGAATCTATACAGGCGGGTGAGGGTGCGTCAACGCTCGCCACCAGGGAAATGTTCGCTACGTGCGAGCTTTTCCCCCTCGAGGCCTTGCGAGTACTCCCCGTGCCGCGCGGCGCCGTTGCATGCCGCGCGGTGCAGAAGCGCGCTCTGCGCGGCGCGCACGTGCGCTGGATCGCCGACCCACGCCCGCAGAGGCGGGCCCTGGAGCGCGCGGCCGAATGAGAAGGACAGCTGCCACGGCTGCGGGCCCCCGCGGTTCATCGCGTCGAGTCTGGCCGTCGCCTGCTCGTCGCCCTGGCCTCCGGAAAGGAAGGCGATGCCCGGCACGGCTGCGGGGACGTGACGGCGCAGGCACCTCAGCGTGTTTTCCGCGATCTCGTCGTCGGTCGCCTGCGCCGGGCAGTCGTACCCCGAGAGAACCATGTTCGGCTTGAGGACGGAGCCTTCGAGCTCGACGCGCTGGTCGCGCAACTCGGTGTAGACGGCGTGGAGGACCCGTGAGGTGACGTGGAAGGACTCGTCGATCGTGTGCGTTCCGTCCATGAGAACCTCCGGTTCGACGATCGGGACGAGCCCGGCCTCCTGGCTCAGTGCTGCGTAGCGCGCGAGGGCGTGCGCGTTACTCCAGATCGCGTACTCGCTCGGTCGTCCACTCCCGATCGAGATCACCGCGCGCCATTTGGCGAACCGCGCGCCGAGGGCGACATACTCCGCGAACCGCTCGCGGAGCCCGTCGAGCCCCTCGGTGATCTTCTCGCCTTCTGCTCTCGCGAGGGGTTTCGTGCCCTTGTCGACTTTGATGCCGGGGATGATCCCGCGGTTCGCGAGGAGCGCCGCGAAAGGTTCACCACCGGCCGAAGCCTGGCGGATCGTCTCGTCGAAGAGGATCACGCCCGAGAGGTACGCCTCGACGCCCGGTGCTGTAAAGAGAAGCTCCCGGTAGGCGCGCCGGTTCTCGTCGGTCGACTCGACGCCGATGGAGTCGAATCGCCTTTTGATCGTGCCGGCGCTCTCATCCGCGGCGAGGATCCCCTTGCCGGGGGCGACGAGCGCCGCGGCGACCTCATGCAACTCGTCCATCATGGCTCCAGGATATCCGCGGGCAAGCACGAGAACAGCCGTTCGCGTCCGTACCCTTGCCGGGATGCAGGACGCTTTCGGTCCCGGCGGCGCGCTCTCGCGTGCGCTGCCCGGTTTCGAGCCACGGGCCGAACAGGCGGCTCTCGCTGCAGCGGTCGAGCTCGCGCTCTCGACCGGCGACCACCTGGTTGCCGAGGCCGGGACGGGAACCGGCAAGAGCCTCGCGTACCTGATTCCTGCGCTCGAGTCGCGGCAGCGAGTCGTCGTCGCCACCGCAACGAAGGCGCTGCAGGAGCAGTTGCTCGCGCACGACGTGCCGACTGCTGCGCGGGCGCTCGGGCGGGAAGTGACCGTGGCGGTACTGAAGGGCCGCCAGAACTACGTGTGCCGCAAACAGCTCCAGAGCTTCGGCCCGATGCTGCTTCGCGATCCCCGCGACGAGGAGGCATTCGACTCGCTCCAGCCCTGGCTCGCGACCACGACGACCGGCGACCGGGCAGAGCTGACAGTCGAGCCTTCCGAGTCGTTGTGGTCAGAGCTCGCCGTAGGGTCAGATCGATGTGCAGGCCGCCGCTGCGCGTTCCACAGGACGTGTTTTGCCGAGGCGGCTCGCGACCGTGCGGGCGAGGCGGAGCTCGTGATTGCGAACCACGCCCTGTATTTCGCCGACCTCGCGTCCGGGGGCGGGGTTCTGCCTGCGCACGACGCCGTCGTGTTCGACGAGGCACATCGCCTCGAGGAGAGTGCGGCGTCATGGCTCGGCGGGAGGGTTTCGCGGTACGGCCTTCGCAGGCTCGCCGCGGACGTCGAGCGGGCATGCCGGGAGGGCGCCGCGTCTCTGCCGTCGAGAGCGCTCGATCGGGTCGAGCGGGGCGGCGAGCGTCTGTGGAAAGCGGTCGGGGCGGCGAGCGGGCGGCGCCGCCTGCGCGAGCCTCCTGCGGAGCCGATCACACTTCTCGCGGCTTCGCTCGGGACGCTTGCCGAAGAGCTGTCCGGGCGGGGAGACGAGCTCGACCTGCTCGCGCGGCGGACCGCTGGGCTCGCGGCCGAGGTTGCCGCGCTGCTCGACCCCGATCCGCTCGAGCGGGTCGTCTGGGCCGAGCCGGAGGCCGTCGCGTGGGCGCCGGTGAACGTGTCGGAGGAGCTGCGGGACAGGCTCTGGGACGAAGGCACGACGGCGATCCTCGTCTCGGCGACGCTGACCACCGGCGAGGACGCCCGCTTCGTGCGCAGCCGGCTCGGACTCGACCGTGCGCGGGAGCTCGTCGTGGGGTCGCCCTACGACTTCGGCGAGCAGGCACTTCTCGTACGTCCCACGCACGCTCCCCGATCCGAGAACCGAGGGCTTCACAGAGCGCGCAGCCGACGAAGTTGCGGCGCTCCTCGCTCTTTCCCAGGGGCGTGCACTCGTGCTCACGTCGAGCTACCGCGCGCTTGACGTGTTGCGCGATCGCGTGCGAGGGCGCGTGCCGTACGAGGTGCTCGTCCAGGGAGAGGCGCCCCGCGAGCGACTGCTCGAGCGCTTCCGCGCCGAGGTCGACTCGGTGCTGATCGCGACGTCGACGTTCTGGCAGGGCGTCGACATCCCCGGCGAGTCCCTCTCGCTCCTCGTGATCGACAAGCTTCCATTCTCGGCCCCCGGCGACCCATTGCACGAGGCACGGTGCGAAGCAGTCGAAGCCGCGGGCGGCGACTGGTTTCGCGACTTCGCGCTTCCGACCGCGACGTTGCAGCTGCGCCAGGGGTTCGGGCGGTTGATCCGGGGCCACAGCGACCGTGGTGTCGTCGCGATCCTCGACCCGCGGCTCCGCACTCGCGCGTACGGACGGGCGTTCCTCGCTGCTTTGCCACGCGCCCCGCTCGTCGACGACCGCGCTGCGGTTGCTGCGTTCTTCGGGCGTGGGGTGGAGTTGTCGGCGTGACGACCGCTACCCTGTTCGCCGCGCCGCCGGGGTGGCGGAATTGGGAGACGCACTCGGCTTAAAACCGAGGGCCCCTTCGGGGGCGTGGGGGTTCGATCCCCTCCCCCGGCACGTCGGGGTGAGGGCCGGCCCGGCTGGGCCGGCCCCGCACGCCGCTTACGAGACGATGAGAGTCGCGGCCATCCCCTTGTCCTCGTCCTTGCCGACGGACGAGTAGACGTGATAGCTGCCTTTGGCAAGCGTCAGGAACGTCGAGACGGTTCCCTTCCTGATCGTCAACGTCGCGCCGTATTCGAACTCGCCGCCATGCTCGAGGCTCACGTTGTGGGACGCGGTCGAGTTATTCGTGAAGTTGATCTGCACCAGGCCGGCCTTTGCCGTCAGTGCTTTCTGGTTGTAGTGCTTGGAGCCCTGGCTGACCGAGATGTTCACGGTGCTCGTGGGTGCGGGGGCTGCTGTCGCGGTCGTGACCGCTACCGCAGCGAAGACTGCCAAGCCGGCCAAAATGGCCGTGAGGTTTCTCATGATCGTTCCACCTTCTTCTAGTCGGAGGGGGGCGGGTGATCTCGCCGTCGACCCAAAGAGTCGCGATCCGCCATGAGAGGCTCGTGAAAACAGGGTGGTCCCAGGACAATCGACGATCGTCGGGTCCGCGCCACGCCCACCGTGCTCGGTACTACGCTGGAGGCCGTGACCCGCGAGCCCGATGTGAACGTCGTCGGTGGCGAGCTCTTGCCCTGTTCCACGGACCCGATGACGGGGTTCTATCGGGAAGGCTGCTGCTCGACAGGGCCGGAGGATCTCGGAAGCCACACCGTGTGCGTGGTGCTCACCGAGGCATTCCTCGAGTTCAGCCGTGCCGTCGGGAATGACCTCTCGACCCCTCGGCCCGAGTGGGGTTTCGACGGGCTGCAGCCTGGCGACCGCTGGTGCCTGTGCGCCTCACGGTGGCTCGAGGCTTACGATGCCGGCTGCGCACCGGAGGTCGTCCTCGGTGCCACGCACGCGCGCGCACTCGAGATCATCCCGGTGGAGGCCCTCACCGCGCACGCGCTGGCGCCCGGCAACCCGTGAGCGTGCCCGGTTGGGTTGCCCTGCTCCGGGGAATCAACGTCGGCGGCCGGAACTCCGTTCCGATGGCTGACCTGAAGAAGCTGTTCGAGGCTCGTGGTTGCGTGGCCGTGCGCACGTACATCCAGAGCGGAAACGTCTTGTTCACACATGAACTACTCGATCGGTCAAGGCTCTCGCGACTGCTGGAAGCCGCTGTGAGCGAATCGTTTGGCGTCTCTGCGACGGTGGTGCTTCGGACGTTCGACGAGATCGGCAAGGCGGCGCGGGCGGAGCCATTCGGCCCCGACAACTCGAAGACCGTCGTCACGTTCCTCGCGACGAAGCCGGCGCGGGGAGCTGCCATCGCGTTGGAAAGCCTCGACGTTGCTCCAGATCGGGTCGCGGTCGCCGGAGATGACGTCTTCCTCCATTACCCGAACGGTGTGTCGGGAGCCCGCCTCACCGGTGCGCTCCTCGAGCGCACACTGGGTGTGCCTGGCACCGCGCGCAACTGGAGGACAGTGACTCGATTGGCCGAGCTGGCGCGACACTCCGCGGCGCCGTAGCGCCTCTATAGTCACCGCGTGGTCGCGCTCGCCCAGTCGCTGCAAGCCCCTGAGTGGGATACGCCGCTCTACCGGCAGGCGCTCGCCCAGTTCGAGGCCGCCGTCGCCCAAACGGAGATTCCGGAGTCTGTCGTCGAGCGCCTCCGGGCCCCGGAGCGTGCGGTCATCCTCACGCTCCCGGTGAGGATGGACGACGGCAGCATCCGCTCGTTCGGGGCGTATCGCGTTCAGCACTCATCCATTCTCGGACCGACGAAGGGTGGTGTCCGCTACGACGAGCACGTCGACCTCGGCGAGTGCGCGGCGCTTGCGATGTGGATGACCTGGAAATGCGCTCTGTTGCGACTGCCGTACGGTGGCGCAAAAGGTGGCGTGCGCTGCAGGCCGAGCGAGCTCTCCCTGCCCGAGCTCGGTCGCGTCACGCGCCGTTTCACCGCCGAGCTTGCGCCGTTCATCGGGCCGCAGGAGGACATCCCGGCGCCGGACATGGCGACCAACGAGCAGACGATGGCGTGGATGATGGACACCTACTCGATGCAGAAGGGATACGCCGTGCCCGGGATCGTCACGGGCAAGCCGATCTCGATCGGCGGCTCGTTGTTCAGGAGTGAGGCGACGGGTGCAGGCGTCGTGATGCTGATCGAGCGCGCATGCGGCCGACTCGGGTGGGACATCGCCGGCCTGCGCTGCGTGGTTCAAGGGTTCGGCAACGTGGGCGGGATCGCTGCGACCGAGCTCGCCGAGAAGGGCGCGACCGTCGTCGCGGTCTCCGACGTCTTCGGCGGCGTCCACGCCCGAGACGGGCTTGATGTGCCGACTCTGCACGAATACGTTCGTGAGCACGGGTCGGTCCAGGGTTTCCCGGGCGCAGATCGTGTCTCGAACGACGAAGTGCTCAAACTCCACTGTGACGTGCTCGTGCTCGCGGCGCGCGAGGATCAGGTGAACGCGCACAACGCGGGCAGCATTCAGTGCCGCCTGCTGGTGGAGGGGGCAAACGGCCCGACGTCGGTCGAGGCGGACTCGATTCTCGCCCAGCGCAGGATCCCGGTGCTGCCCGACGTGCTGACGAACGCGGGTGGAGTGACCGTCTCCTACTTCGAATGGGTGCAGGACATCTCTCGTCTCTTCTGGGACCGCGACGAGATCCGCCGGCGCCTTGCCGACAAGCTGGGGGACGCGTTCGACAGGGTCTGGGCGCTCGCGGAGGAGCGGACGATCTCGCTTCGCGACGCAGCGCTCGTCGCCGGGATCCGCGAGGTGTCCGCCGCTCTCGAGGCACGAGGGCTGTACCCGTGACCAACGATCAACTCGTCCGCGATGCGATGGTCTCCGACCCGCTCTCCCTCGACACGTCGGCGACCGCACAGGAAGCCGGTGAGGCTCTGATGCGTCCCGAGGTGCGGGCAGTCCTCGTGACCGACGGTGGCCGGCTTGTCGGGGTCGTGACGCGTAAGACCCTGGTGAGGGACGTCGTTGCTCCGGGACTCGACCCGAAGACCACGGCGCTCCGCGCGATCGCGGAGGTGCCGAACTGCACGATCGACGCGTCGATGCCGCTCGAAGACGCATTCGATCTGCTCGAAGATCAGGACCTCGAGCGCGTTCCGGTGGTCGAGGTGGGGGACAGGCTCGTTGGTGTCCTCTCGCGCGCGGTCGTTCGCCGCAGGCTTGCCGAAGACGCGCCGCCGCCCGAATCTGAGCCCGAGTAGGCCCCTCAGGCGGCGACGCGCTCGGGCATCAGTTCGGCGCTGAGCGCACCCACTGCAATGCCGAGACTCCGCCGGACGTCGTCGTCGACGAGCCGTCCATCCTCGTCGAACTTCTCAGAAGCGTGGCCCACGGTGACGTCCGTCTCGATGACGCGGGCTCCCATCGCGGCGAGGACCTTGCGGAGCTCTGCCTGCGCCCACACCGCGCCGAACATGCCCGCGCTCGACCCGATCACGGCGACCGGCTTCGAACGGAACGCGTTCGTGGCGAGGGGGCGCGATGCCCAGTCGAGCGCGTTCTTGAGCACCCCGGGAATCGAGGAGTTGTATTCGGGTGTCGAGATGAGGACCGCGTCGGCATTGGTGACCGCAGCCCGGAGAGCCGCTACTGCGAGGGGCGCCGGCTCGATGTCCTCATCCTGATCGTAGGGCGGCACATGCTTGAGGCCGTCGTAGAGCTCGAGCTCCACGCCGGCGGGCAGGAGCTCCGCCGCGGCCCGCAGGAGCTTGGTGCTCTGCGAGTCGCGACGGAGGCTGCCCGAGATGGCGAGGATCCGCATCGTTACCTCGCCTCGACCAGCGACAGGTCGGCCTTGAGGGTCACGTCGTCGGCCAGGGCGTTGCTGCCGTCAGGCATCGGTGCGTTCCAGGTGATCCCGAACTGCGTCCGGTCGACGGTCGTCTCGAGCTGGAGCCCGTAACGCGCGTTCCCGTAGGGGTCGGTGACCGGGCCCGTGATCGTGCCGGTGATCGTCGCGGGCTGGCTGATGCCCTTGATCGTGACCTCGCCCTCGAACTCGACCTCGCCGCCGTCGCCGGAGACTGCGGCCGAGGTGAAGCTCACCGTCGGGTTGCGCTCGGCGTCGAAGAACTCGGGTGAGAGAAGGTGGGCCTGCAGGTTCTCGTCCTTCGTCTGGAGGCTCGCAATCGCGGCGGAGCCCGAGATCAGGCCGTCGGCCAGGGTCGCCTCGAACTCCTTGACCGCGCCGCTGAAGGTTGCGACACCCATGTACTGCACTTCGAACGTCACGGACGAGTGGACTGAGTCCGCGGCCCAGGTGCCCGTCGGAATCGAGACTGTCTTCGCTTCGATAGTGGCCATTTGTGTGTTTGTCCTCTCAATAGTTGATTACGCAAGGGATTGTACACACAAACGCTTGAGTCCGCAAGTTATTCCGGAACCGCAGCCTCCAGAGCGATTCCGTCGAGCAGGTCGCGCACGCTGAAGGCGATCTCCGCCAATGCGTAGTGGCGAAGCACCTCGGCCACGATCAGCGCTCCGGCGACGATCGTGGGTGCACGGTCGGGGTCGAGCCGCGGAATGTGCCGGCGCTCGGACAGTTGGAGCGAGGCGAGCCGCGCGAGCTCGTCCTCGACGCCCGACGCCGTGATTCGACCGAGAAGTTCCTCCAGCTGCCAAACGGTGCCCGCCACGCCGATCGCGTCCCGGGGCTCGAGGTCTGGGAGCAGCGAGCGGACGTGCGCGGCGGCCGCGTCGAGCTCCGCGCGGGCCGGCGGGTCGCTTCGGAGATGGCGCTCGGTGAGACGCACCGAACCGACGTCGAGGCTCGTTCGCATGCCACCGAGCACGAGCTCGGTCGACCCGCCACCGACGTCGAGAACGAGTGTCGTTGGCGAAAGGGGCCCGATCCCACGGCGGTTCAGATCCGCCTCGGTGCTTCCGCTTACGACGCGCGTTGCAAACCCGAACCGGCGCTCGATCTCGGCGAGGAACTCTTCGCCGTTGCCGGCGTCTCTGACCGCGCTCGTTCCGACCGCCAGCGCCTGCTCGGCGCCGAGCGCCGCGGCTTCGACCCGGAAGTCGGCGAGAACGGCGAACACCCGCTCGATCGCCGCGGGCCGTAGCGTTCTGTCCTCGTCCACGCCTTCGCCGAGGCGAGTGACCACGCCGCGCCTGACGATCGGCGCTACTGCGTCGTTTTCGACGTCGGCGACGAGCAGGCGCGTCGTGTTCGTGCCCAGGTCGATCGCGGCGACGCGCGTCACCTGCGCAAGAACGCGAGCGTGAGGATCGTCGTGCGCACGTCCCCGACTGCAGTGGTCATCACGCGCAGCCGCGCGAGCGATGTCGCGAGCCGCTCGCTCGCGTCACCAATCCCCGTCGCGCTGTCCTCGGTGCGAGCAAGTCGAGACTCGACGTCTTGGACTCCCCGGGTGACCTCGTTCATCCCTGCGCCGACGACGCGTTGAAATCTCCCGACTGCACGCCAGGCGCGAAACCCACGGCTCGCAGCGAAGGCAGCACCGCATGCGGCTGCGACGAGGAAGACGACCAGCGACACGAGTGAAAGCGTCGGCATGGGAAGATCGTAACCGTCCTCATAGAATCGCCCTCGTGACGCGGATCAGGGAAAGCGTTTCTCGTCACTACGGGCTGACGCAGTTCGCTCTCGTGCTTGCCGCCGTCTGGAGCTACGAGCTCCTTCGGCGCGCGATCCACCCGGACTGGCCCGCAGCGGTAGCGCACGCGCGCGACGTCGCGTCGTGGGAGCGGGTCGTCCACCTCCGGTGGGAGGAACCGCTCCAGCACGCGTTCCTGCAGCTGCCCGGGCTCGTACGTGCGATGAACTACTTCTACCTTGCCGGGCATTTCGTCCTGACAGGGCTCTTCTTCTTCTGGCTTTATCGACGGTCTCGCGCGGGCTTTACGATCTTCCGGAACGGCTTCTTCGCGGCGACTGCATTCGCGCTTGCGGTGCACTGGGTGTTCCCGACCGCGCCGCCGCGACTTGCGGGGCTCGGGCTGGAAGACACGCTCCGCCGGCTCTCGGGCATCGACATCGGGTCACCGGCGGGGTCTGCGTTTTCGAACCCTGTCGCCGCCGTGCCGTCGCTTCACGTCGGCTGGGCCCTCGGGATGGGGCTCGGGCTTGCGATCTACGCGAAGCCGGTGGTGCTGAGGTTGGCAGCCGTGCTCTATCCGCTCCTGGTTGCTCTCACGGTCGTGGTGACGGGGAACCATTTCGTCTTCGACGCGATCGCGGGCATGGGCGTGATGGGAGCCGGGCTCGCCGCTGCTAAAATCCACGCTGCGTCGCGGGGTGGAGCAGCCAGGTAGCTCGCCGGGCTCATAACCCGGAGGTCGCAGGTTCAAATCCTGCCCCCGCTACTTCAAAAGGCCTCGCATTCCGGGGCCTTTTTCTTGCTCCAGGGCGGAATCGCCCTCGCTCGGCGAGCGTACGCCTCGATCAGTAGCGGCATGCAGGCGGCGGCGAGAACGGCAACCGTGGCGAACGTGCGCGACAGCCCGAAGCCGACGAGGTTGTACGGCAGCGCCAGGAGCACGAGGATCCAGAACAGGCAACCCACGGCCACAAGCAGCGCGGGCAGGGAGAGCGCCACCCGGCGCAGCCGAAGGGCAAGCAGCACGCTGATCAGGACCACCAGGGGGCCCGACAGGAGCCAGCGCCGCGGATCGAACAATTCGTCCTTCATGAGCGCAATCGCCGGCGGAAGCCGGTCGACTCGATATTCGAAGCCGTGACCGGTGCGGTGATGACCGCTAACGGCGCCTCCGTGCAGGGCCTGCCAGACGTACCAGGGCAACGCGAGCGCGCACGCTGCGAAGACCGCCGCTCCGAGCGCGGCGACTGCCCTCGCCGTGCGTCCGAGGATCGCGGCGACGGGAACCATGAGTAGGAGTAGCTCTGCTGCCCCCTCCGGCCGGATCCAGGCAGCGGACGCACCGCACACGACGACGAGCAGGAGGCCGAGCGTCTCGCCCGAGGCCAGCCACCCGGCAGCGCCGCCCACGGCGAGCACCAGATAGAACGCGTTCGGCACGTCGGCTCCACCGCTCTGGAGCAGGTCGAGGAGTTTCGGCGCGACAGCGGCGAACAGGAGCCCTCCCACAGCACGGCCGGCCGAACTCGCCCCCAGAGGAGCCGCGCGACGGCGGCGAAGAAGGCCACCGCGAGCACCGCGAGCTCCGCGTTGACGGCCCGCAGGTCGACTTTGCCGACGAACGACAGGTCGAGCGCGGGCACGATCGACCACCAGAGCGGGTAGTCGGCGTTCGCGAATGGCTGGTAGACGTGAGTTGCTGCAAACAGCCTCGGGTCGAGCCCGAACTGTTGGAGGGCAAGCCCCTTCGGGAGCCACGCGGACCATGTGTCGTCGAGCCAGGGCGAGGAGCGAAAGCCGCCGACGACCGCAGCGGAGCCGACCGCGACAAGCCCGAAGCAGCATGCGGTTGCGAAGAGATCAGCGCCGCGCGACGGCTCCGGACGTGGCTCGGTTGCCGCAGCTCGCGCGGGCCGAAACCAGACTGACGCCACCAGGCCGCCCACCCCGACGACAGCCGCGGCGACGACGAAGGTCGTGAGCGTCGGGCTGGGGCCCGCGACGGCCAGCAACGACAGCAAGGTGCCGAGCGCACCGGCACCGAGGATGAGCGCCACTCCACCATAGGAGAGCCAGCCCGCCAAGCGCTGGCCGTGAAGCCACGGCGCGAGCAGGCCGTAGCCTGCTCCGACGAAGACGAGATTGCATGCCGCGACTCCCGCCTCGAGCCCGAGGCTCATCGGCGCCTGACGAGGAAGAGGGTCGGGCTGAGGCGGATCGCGCCACCCTGCTCTGGCGCGGGAGGACGCGTGGTGCGGAGGATCCAGTCGGCCGACCCCCGATGCAGCACGGGAAGCCCGGGGAGGAGGAAGAGCCTCGCACCCCCCATGAGATCGTTCAAGAGCAATGGCTGCTCCGTCGTCGGCACGTCCACGAAGTAGGTCTCGCCGCGGCGAACGATTCCGTGCGCACGGCGCAGCGCCTCGCCGTCCACCTGTGCACGGCGACGCAGCGCCTGCGCGTTCACCGGCACATCCCAGAGTGGATCGGGGCCATCGGCCTTGGCGTTCGCAAGGCGACGGAGCGGCGAGCCGAGCGGTCCAGGAGACAGTCCCGCAGCGGTCGTGGCGAGCGCGAGCACGGCGACGACGGCTGCCCGATCGCGAAGCCGTTTCGCACCGTGCATAGACTCGCATGATGGCAGCCGTTTCAGCGATCGTGCCGGCTGCCGGCCGGCAGGCATTCCTCGACCGCTGCCTCGCAGCGATCGCGGCCGCCGCGGACGGCCCGGACGAGACGATCGTTGCCCGCGAGCCGTTCGGCGTGACGCCGGCCGAAGCTCGCAACGCCGGCGCGGCCCAGAGTTGGGGCGACCTGCTCGTCTTCGTGGATGCAGACGTCGAGATCCATCCGGACGCATTCCTCCGGATCCGTGAAGCGTTCCTCGATCCCGACCTCGACGCGGTCTTCGGCTCGTACGACGACCGTCCGGCCGGGGACGGCACCGTTTCCCAGTTTCGGAACCTTCTTCACCACCACATCCACCAGAGCTCGGCGGGGCCGGCGACGACGTTCTGGGCGGGCCTGGGTGCCGTGCGCCGGCAGGCTTTTCTCGACCTCGGCGGGTTCGACTCGTCTCGTCGCTTTCTCGAGGACGTCGAGTTCGGCATGCGCCTCACCGCAGCCGGACGGACGATCGTCCTCGATCCCGACCTGCAGGCCACACACTTGAAATGTTGGGACCTGCCGGGAACGATCAGGACCGATTTTTCCGGTCGCGCGATGCCCTGGGTAGAGCTGTTGCTCGCGCACCGGCGGCTACCGCGGTCGCTCAACCTCGGCTGGCGGCATCGCGTGAGCGCAGCGGCGTCGGTCGGCCTCGCTGCCTCGCTCGTGGGGCGAAAACCGCTCGCTGCTGCCGGGGCCGGGGTCACCCTCATCGCTCTCAACGCCCCCTTCTACACGCTGCTCGCCCGGCGGCTCGGCCCCAGTCGCGCCGCGTGCGGCATCGCACTCCACGCCCTGCACCACATCACGGCGGTCGCAGCGGTTCCGGCGGGCGTAGCTTCGTACGTGCGGAAGCAGCAGGCGCCGGCAGAATCGCGGCGAGCGCCGGTCGTGGCAGCAGAGAATCGCGTGCAACGACCGCCCTCGTCGTGCAGCCTGAGCTTCTCTTTCTCCGTCGTCGCCGACCGGTTCGCCACGATAGCCGAGCTCGTCGCAAGCCTCCAGGCGCAGACGGCGCGCGACCGGATCGAGCTCGTGATCGCCACCTTCTCGACCCACGAGCTCGAGTTGGACGAGGAGGCCCTCGCCGGGCTCGCTGTTCGGGTCGTCGAGGTGGGCCCGGTCTCGCTTGCGCACGCACGCGCGACGAGCGTACGTGCCGCGACCGCACCGTACGTCTTCCTCGGTGAGACGCACAGTTACCCCGACCCCGGCTGGGCCGAGGCGGTTCTGCGTGCCCACGGTGACGGAGCGGACATCGTCATGCCGGTCTTGTTGAACGGGAATCCTCCGAGCGTGCTCGGCTGGGCGTCGTTCCTGCTCGCGTACTCGCGTTCCGCGGCGCCCGCGAGCAGCAAGCGAATTCGGACGGTGCCGATCCACACCGCGAGCTTTCGTCGGGAGTTGCTCGCCGAGTACGCGCAGGAGAAGCTCACGTTCGCGGACAGGCTGACCCTCTTGCCGGGCGAAGATCGGCCGGTCATCCAACGGACATCAGCGGCGCGACTGGCGCATGTCAACATCACCGAGCCCATGCCGTGGGTGCGCGAGCGCATCGACGTCGGCCGGCTGTTTGCGCTCGAACGCTCGCGCGCGTGGCCACGCAGGCGGCGGCTCGGGTACGTCGTCTGCTCGCCGGTGATTCCAGTGGTCTATCTCGCGCGCGTGTTTCGAGAGCTGGGAGCCCGGCGGTTCGTCGAGCTGCCCCTCCTGACGATCCCCGCGATGGTCCTCGGAACGCTCGTCTGGACGTATGGCGAGGTGCTGGGCTACCTGACCGCGAGCCCGGGCATCTCCGAGCGGCGAGACCTTGACTACGAGCTTCACCGCGACGCCTACTCGCAGCGCGAGGCTTGAGATCCGGGTCCTCCTCGTCACCGACTGGGTCGCCGTCGAAGGGGGAGTCGAGCGCTACGTCGCCTGGCTGCGCACGGCGCTCGCGGAGGTGGGGGACGAGGTTGAGCTGCTGACGAGCTCGGCCGGCTCTGCCGCTGCCGAGTCCGCCGGGTTCATCGCACGCGGCAGCCGTCGTCCGGCGTCGCAGTCCGTGCTCCAGATTGCGAATCCGTTTGCGGTTGCGGTGGCGCGGCGCGCCGTGCGCGACTTCGCTCCCGACGTCGTGCACGTGTGGATGTTCGAGATGCACCTGTCGCCTGCGATCTTCGCGCCGTTCCGGCACCTGCCCACCGTTCTGACCGTCACGAACTACAAGCCCGTTTGCCCGACCGGGCTCAAGCTCCTCCCCGACGGGCGGCTGTGCTCGAGCCCGCCCGGCCTCGTCTGCTACCGGGCGGGCTGCGTCGGGCCGGCGCATTGGCTGCGAGACCGCCCGCGCTACGCGCTCATCGACCGGGCCGTCCGCAGTGCCGATGCAATCCTGGCGCCGAGCGAGTGGATGGCCGGCGTGCTGCGGCAGCATGGGCTCCCGGCCCGGGTGCTGCGACTCGGGGTTCCACCGGTCGCATCGGCTTTCAGGCGGGCGCCGGACGGCGAGCCGACATTTCTCTACGTCGGTCGGTTGAGTCGCGAAAAGGGCGTTGACGTGCTGCTTCGTGCGTTTGCCCAGGTCTTGGCCGTTGTGCCGTCCGCGACGTTGCGGCTTGCGGGTGACGGCCCCGAGCAGCGTGCGCTCGAGGCTCTTGCTGGAGAGCTCGGGCTCGCGGGGGCAGTCTCGTTCGTCGGGCGGGTCTACGAGAGCGAGCTGGATCGGGAGCTCGCGTCCGCCTGGGCGCTCGTGGCTCCGTCCCGGTGGGGCGAGTCGTTCGGACTGATCGTCGTCGAGGCTCTCGTCCGCGGGGTGCCTGTAATCGCGACTTCGTCCGGCGCGTTCCCGGAAACCGTCACCGTGGGGCGAGACGGCGTGCTCGTTGCGAACGGAAGTATCGGGGAGCTCGCGGTGGCGCTTTGCTCGGTCGCCGAGCGAAAAACATTTCCGGACCTCGAGCTCGATCCTCAGTGGGTGGCCGGGCTACGTGAGCGCTGGGCGCTCAGCTCGCACGTCGCGGCGCTGCGCGAGTGGTACGAGGCGGTTATCGCAGCGCGCCGAGCCGGTCGGCCGCCGTCCCGATCCCCGCGGCAAGCTGCGCTGCCACGACAAGCACGCCGACGGCCGGCCCGTGCTCGAAGCCGCGGCGAATGAGCTCGGCGTAGAAGCGGGGCGCTTCCACCTGCCCGATCCCGGGCGAGGTGCGGCGGAAGCGCGACGAACAGCTTCCGTAGTAGAGCTGCCGGCGCCAGAAGCTCCACGGCGTCAAACTCGGGCGGTGCAGCACCACTGCCTCGGGAGCCGCGACGAAGCGGTGCCCGCCCGCGACGATCCGCGCGCACCAGTCACGGTCCTCGCCACCCGTACGCGGATAGCTCTCATCGAATGGAACGGCGAGGATGGTCGCCAGCCGGCAGCCCAGGTTGCTTCCCGGCGAGTAGGCGATCGTCCCGTCCCCTCGGCGTGTGCTGTCGGCGAGGTGGTCGGCAATCACTTGCGCGGCGATCGCCACGCGGTCGGAGCGATCGGCGACGATGGTGCGTCCCGCCACCGCTTCGGCGTCGTCGCGCAGGTGGGCCGCGATGAGCTCCGCCCAGTCGCTCGCCGGCTCGCAGTCGTCGTCCGTGAAGCAGACGAATGCCGCCCGCGCGAGGGCAGCACCGGCGTTTCGCGCCGCTGCGAGGCCTTGCCCGTCCGAGCGTAGAAGCCGCGCCCTTGGAAACGCCCCCACGGCGGTGGCGACCGCCCCGGCGTCGATCGATCCGTCGTCAACCACGATGATCTCGACCTCGCACGTCTGACGGTCGAGGGCATCGAGGCAGCGGCGAAGCGCGTCGGGCCGGTCTCGTGTCGCCACCACCACGGTCACGGCCGGGGCTTCGGAACCCTGGTTAGGCGCCCCGGCTATGGCCCGACGCCGGGGGTGATGGCGGCGACGTAGGCGCTCAGTGCGTCGTCGCTCTGTCGGATCAATTCGCGCGTGGCGCGCACCGCCTCGGGCCGCGCTGGTCCTGCGCTCGAGGCGACGAGTGCCGAGCGTGCGCGCGCGATGGACGAGACCGCGCTCTCCAGCGTCGTGGCCGTGGGGTCGTAGCTGTGGACGAGCTGCAAGGCGGGATACGTTCGGCGAGGAGACCCTTGGCGGTGGCGCTTCCGTTCTTCGTGCGAAGGAGGGCATTCGCCCGCTCGAGTGCGCGCTTCGACTCGAGAACGACAGTGAGCGCAGCCTTTCCGGCGAGGTCACGTTGTCCCGGGGTCACGAGCCGCGTGTCGCCCGTCAGCGACGTGTAACCGCACGCGGGCGAGACGTAGACGCCGCCGAGGCTTTGCAGAGATCCGAAGGCATGCATCTGTGTCCCGTTCGGGTATGCGTGGACGACGACCGAGACGACGCGGTCGACGTGGTGGCTCTTCACGAACGCGAGCAGCTGGGTCATCGACGGGCGGATGTTCGGGTCGACGAACTGAAATTGGAGCTCGGCGACGGTCGGGTCGGCGACGAAGTTCTGCGGCAGGTTGTCGGGACCCATGTTGCCCTCGGCCATGCGGAACCAAAATCCGCTCTCGGCCTGCCACAACATCGCGTCTCCCCAGCGCCCGAACGGGAAGATCGCGAGCGTCTCGTTTCGCGGGACGCACGTCTTGTAGAGACCGTCGCTAAAGAACGACCAGCGCTCGGGTTGCTGGTGGAAGTCCACCTGCCAGACGGCCGGCACGAGTGACGCGACGGCGAGCGTGGGAAGCACGTACGGACGGCTGAAGATCGCGCCGGGGGCCGAGGCTGTCCAGCGCGCGACGATGACGGCGGCGGCGAGGGATGCGTACATCGCGAAGCGTTCTGGCAGGACGTTGTTGAACGCCGGCCACTCGGCCGCCCACGACCACGGGAACGCAACGATCCTGTGACCGTCGACGTGCAGCGCCGTTCCGATCGTGAGGACGGCGGCGACGGCGAGCGAGGCCAGGAGGAAACGGGCGGTCGCCGAGCGCCGCGCCTGGGCGGCAAACAGGATCATGATCAGCACGACGGGAAGGCCGAGGTATGAGCCGCGCTCGTTGTCGTTCCCGGGGAAGTGCACGGCGAGCGACGTCAGCGATGAGCCTCCCAGGGCGATGAGTCGCGTCGGCACCACGAGGTTGAGCAGGTCGCCGCTGAAAAACGGCGGGTCCGCGAATCTGTGGGGAATCAGGCCACGAAGCGTGTAGAACACGAACGGTGCGGCAAGCAGTGCTCCGAGCGCGTATCCGGCCACGATCGGCACGACCGAAGCGACGAGCCTCCGTCGCGCGTCGGAAAAGAAAGCAAATGCGAGTATGAGAGCGAGCGCAAGCGCGACGGTCGACGTGAGCGTGACCTCGCTCGAGACGGAGATCTGGCAGCCGACGATCAGGCCAACGCGCCAGGCGAGCCCCCGCCCGTCGATCTCACCCTTCGCGTAGCGGACGACAGCGAGCGCCAGCACAGGGATCAGGAAGATCCGCCGTGAGGTTCAGGTGCCCGGCGGTCTGGTGGCCGAGCATGTAGCTCGAGAAGCCGAACAAGTAGCCACCGACGAGCGATGCCCAGGTTGACCCCGTGAGCGAGCGGCAGAGGAGAAAGCACGTCCACGCTGCGATCGCGGGCATGAGCAGGACCGCGACGTTGTAGGAAACGACCGGCCCGAAGATGACCGTGAGCGGCGAGAACGCAAGCGCGAGGCCCGGCGCCGAGGCCGTCCAGGCGAGATTGACGCCCTGAGGGTGGTAGATCGCGTGCGTGAAGAAGGGATTCGTCCATGTCCCGATCGCGTGCGGCCACCACGCGAACGACCAGACGAAGATCTCCGGATCGTGCTGCCCCGGCGTGCCGGCCAGGTAGCGGCCGGGATGGGACGTCAGCGGCAGCCCGAAGAAGAGGTACGAGGTCGCGCAGTAGCCGAGGAGCGCGCCGAGACTCGTTCTTGTTCGTCTCGCCACGGAGGCGATGCTAGACAGGGGTCCTGTCGCGTCGCGGACTCAACGAAGCCGCGTTCGTGTCTGGACCGATGAGAACCGCGAAGATTGCGGTTGTGAGTATTGGCCGACCTCAAGGTGCGATGCGGCTGGGAAACGAAGCGGGAACGTCGAAGATGCATCGGTGATCGAAGGCAAGCGCGTCGCGGTCGTCGTCCCCGCGTACAACGAGGAGCTGCTGCTTCCGGAGACCCTCGCGGTGATTCCGGGCTTCGTCGACCGCATCTATGTCGTCGACGACGCGTCGCGCGACGGAACGGTCGGGCGCGCGCAGCAAGCGGCCGCAGCCGATTCCCGCGTCGTCGTGATCGCGCACGAGCGCAACGGCGGCGTCGGCGCCGCGATCGTCACCGGCTACAAACGCGCGATCGAAGAGCGGATCGACGTCACCTGCGTGATGGCGGCCGACAACCAGATGGACGCGGACGACCTCGTCGCACCTCGTCACGCCGGTGGCCCGCGGCGAGGTCGACTACGCCAAGGCGAACAGGCTCGTCACGGGCCAGGCGTGGGATCTCATCCCCCGCTACCGCTACCTCGGCAACGCCGTGCTGTCGCTTCTGACGAAGATCGCGTCGGGCTACTGGCACGTTGCCGACTCGCAGTCCGGGTACACGGCGATCGCGCTTCCCGTCCTCGAGCAGATCGACCTCGACCGGATCTACCCGCGCTACGGCTTTCCGAACGATCTCCTCGTGCACCTGAACGTCTGGAACGCGCGGGTGCGCGACGTCCCGTCACGCCCGATCTACGGCGTCGGCGAACGCTCCGGGATCCGCCTGCGGAGCGTCGTGCCGACGATCTCGTGGCTGCTCTTCAAGGGCTTCTGGTGGCGGCTCTGGCAGAAGTACGTGATCCGCGACTTCCATCCGCTCGTCTTCTTCTACGTCCTCGGTTTCGCGATGGGTCTCCTTGGACTGGCGCTCGGGATCGCGGAGGTCGTGCTGCGGCTGATGGGCAACCAGATCACCGCCGCGACGGTGGTGCTCGTCGCACTGCTCCTGATCTTCGGCTCGCAGTTCACCCTGTTTGCGATGTGGTTCGACATGGAGTCGAACAAGGACCTGCGCTAGTTCGGCTCGGGAAGCGGGCTGGACCCGTTCGACGATTCCCCTTGGTTTATCGGAGGAGTTGGCTCGCCACCAGCCGCTCCCTGACCGTCTGGCCCCGGAGATGCCACGGGGGCCTCGTCCCGGAGGGTGCTGTCACGCTGGGTTGTCATTCGACGGCGAGCCACACGTACCACGTGTGGCTCGCCGCTCACTTGCGTGTTGGCGCTAGACGCAGCCGTCGCCGTCGGTCGGGCCGCCGGTGTCGTCGTCGTCGTGGTCGTCCGCGGCGAGCGACTGGATGGTCTGGCCCGGAGGACATCCGTCAGCGGAGCCTCCGCCCGTCGTCGTTGTAGTCGTGGTGGTCTTGGTCGGCGTCGTGGGTGTGCTCGAGGTAGTTGCCGGCTTGGGCGGAGCCGTCACCTTGATGCCAACGCCGATCAGGCCCTTCATGCCGGCTGCCGCATGTCCGGGGAGCGTGCAGACGAACTCGTACTTCCCGTTCTTGAGGGTCACGGTCAGGGTCTGCGACTGTCCAGGCTTGAGGAGCCGAGTCGTCTTGCCCGTGCATGTGTTGGCCGCTGCGCTGGCGCGCGGAGCCGTACAGATCCTGAACGTGTGGCCGATCTTGCCGCTGTTCGTGACCTTGAAGATCACGACGCCGGCCGGGATCAGCGACGTCTTGGAGAGCTTGAACGCCAGCTCTGACGGCTTGCCCGCCGTCACGACAATCGTCGTTGCGGCGTTCGCCTTGGCCCCTGCCGCCTGGCCGCTCGGCGCCGCCTCGAAGCCGGCGAACGCTGTCAGACCCGTCGCCAGGAGCAATCCAACGGGCACGACGAACTTGGAACGTGTGTGGCTGATCATCGGGCACCTCTCACAGTCGGCGGAACGAAGGAGAACCCGTTTCTGAAGCTGAACTCCCTGCCCGGTGAATCCTTCTCGCGGGCCTGCTCCATCGTGCCTGCAGGGTGTTAGGACGACATGTCGCGGAACGTCACGGCAACGCAAAATCTCGGTCGGGGGCTCGTGTGCGGGACGTGCCCGGCGTTTCGTCCGGCTGATCTAGGATTGCTCTTGATGCGGCGGGGGATCGTCTTGACGACGCTCGTTCTGCTCGCGTGCTCCGCTTGTGTTTCCGCGGGTGCCGCGGGCCGGGCAACCGGTCCCCATGCCGAAGCGGCCGCCTACGTCAAGCGTTGCCAGACGGCGCTCCCCAAGGTTGGGGTCGGCCCGGTGTGGAAGGTGCACGTTGCCAGGGTGAGAGGTCGCGTCGCCGTCGCGGTCACCGCGTGTAACTCGAAGGGGAGGATGACTGCGCTCGCAAAGGCCGCGCCAAGCGATCGTGGCCTCTCCGACGCCGCTGCTGGGGAGGCCGGGGTCTTGGACGGGCTCGCCAACTACCGCAAGTACCTCACCGATGTTGCGACCGGGAAGCCCGGCCAACATACGAAGATCCTCGGCTTCGCCACGGGTGAGGTCGAGCAGGGTCAGCTTCTTCTCGGGCAGGCATTGCTCGTTCTGAAGTAGTTCGAGCAGCGCGCGGGCCCGGAACGAAAAAGAGGCACCGCCGGCCGTCGGGCCTGGCGGTGCCTCGAGGATCACGTTCGTTACGCGATCACGACGACGTTCTCAGCCTGCGGGCCCTTGTCACCCTCGCGCGCGTCGAACTCGACCTTTGCACCTTCCGGAAGCGACTTGAAACCGCTGCCGGCGATGCCGCTGTGGTGCACGAAAAGGTCCTTACCACCTTCATCAGGTGTGATGAAGCCGTACCCCTTCGCGTCGTTGAACCACTTGACGATTCCGGTTGCCATAAAAAACACCTCCCTCACTGCTTTCACGAACGGGTAAGGAAGGCGTAGAGATAACGCAACCACACTCGCTCTGAACTCCGCGCAGTATAGCCAGATGGGCGTCCGCGCAAGTGCGGCCGGGCCGTTTGCTAGGGTGGCTCAGGCGGTCGAAGTGCGCTGAATGCGCCGCCTCAAGGCATGCAGACAGTCGCGACGCCCACACCCCCGAGCGCCCCTGTGCCCGTCGGCCTGCCCGACGAGCCGCCGCCGATGACGCGCCTGCACAAGGGGCTCAACCTGACGATCATGATCGTCCCGTTCGTCGCGTTCATCTTGGCGCTCGTGCTCCTTTGGAACGACTTCGTGCGGCTGGACGAACCTAGCGATCCTGACCGTCGGCTACGCGCTGACCTGCCTCGGTGTCACGGTCGGGTACCACCGGCTGCTCACGCACCGCTCGTTCAAGACGTTCCCGGCGGTGCGCTACACCCTGGCCGTTCTCGGCTCGCTTGCGATCGAGGGCAGCGTCATCGTCTGGGTTGCCGACCACCGCAAGCACCATCAGTTCTCTGACAAGGAAGGCGATCCCCATTCGCCCCACGTCGAGAGGCACACGGGGGCTCTGGGGGCCCTGCGCGCACTGGCGCACGCGCACCTCGGCTGGATGCTCAGCTCGGTTGGCCGCGCAGAGCAACGCCGGTATGCGCCCGACCTGGTCGCGGACCGCGGCCTGCGCCTCATCACGCGTCTCTTCCCGCTCTCCGTCGCAGCATCGCTGCTGATTCCCTTCGCGCTCGGCTACGCCATCACCGGCACGCTTGCGGGCGGGCTCACCGCGCTGCTGTGGGGAGGGCTCGTCCGCATCTTCTTGCTCCACCACGTGACGTTCTCGATCAACTCGATCTGCCACTTCTGGGGCAAGCGGCGGTTCCGCGTCAGCGACGAGTCGAGGAACGTGTCCTGGCTTGCGATCTTCTCAGCCGGCGAGTCGTGGCACCACAACCATCACGCGTTTCCGTCCTCGGCCTTCCACGGCCTGAAGCGCTGGGAGATCGACCTCAGCGGGCTCGCGATTCGTGCGCTCGAGCGCGTGGGGCTCGCCTGGGACGTGACGCGGATTCCGCCCGAGCGTCAGGCCGCGAAGCTGATCACGTCGAACCAGTAGCTCAGCCCGCGCGGCCGAGCAGAACACAGCCGTTGTGCCCGCCGAGGCCCATGGCGTTCGACAGTGCGACGTCGACCTGCGCCCGCCGCGCCTCGTTCGGGACGTAATCGAGGTCGCAGTCAGGATCGGGCTCGCTGTAATTGATCGTCGGCGGCAGAACGCCGTCTCGAAGCGCCAGGACGCACATGATCGCCTCGATCGCGCCGGCAGCCCCGAACGTGTGGCCCATCATCGATTTCGTCGACGAGACGGCGAGCCGGTAGGCGTGGTCGCCAAAGACGTCCTTGATCGCCTTCGTCTCGGCCGTGTCGCCGAGCGGTGTTGCCGTGCCGTGCGCGTTGATATAGCCGACTCGAGTGGGATCCACGCCTGCACGGGCGAGAGCGGCTCGCATCATGGCGGCGACGCCTACCGCCTCCGGCTCCGGCTGAGCGAGGTGGTGCGCGTCGTTCGACGCGCCGTAACCGAGCACCTCGGCGTAGATCTCGGCGCCCCGGCGCTCTGCCGACTCCCAGTCCTCGAGTAGGACAGCTCCGGAGCCCTCCGCCATCACGAAGCCCGCGCGGGTCGCGTCGAACGGTCGCGACGCACGCGGCGGGTGCTCTTCCTCGGCGGCGAGGCCGCGCATCGCGGTGAAGCCGGCCAGGATCAGCGGGTGCATACACGACTCGGTGCCGCCTGCGATCACGGCGTCCGCGTCGCCACGCTTGATCAGCTCGGCTGCTTCGCCGATCGCATGCGAGCCTGTGGCGCATGCGGAGACGACTGCGTAGTTCGGCCCGCGGATCCCGAGCGAGATCGCGATCTGGCCGGACGCCGTGTCGACGAGCACGTTCGGCAGGAAACTGGGCGAGACGCGGTCTGGGCCTCGGTCCCGAAGGATGTCGTGCTGCTCCATCAGCCCGGGAATGCCCCCGATCGCCGAGCCGAAGATGATCCCCACCCGGTCGGGGTCGAACCCCTCCAGGCCCGAGTCGCGCAACGCTTCGTGCGAGGCCGTGACGGCGAAAAGGACGTTCCGCTCGAGCTTCCGGGCCTCCTTCGGCGAGATGAGGTCTGTCGGCTCGAAGTCCTTGACCTCGGCCGCGATCCGGATCGGGAGGCCCGAGACGTCGAAGGCCCGGATCCAGTCGACGCCGCTTTCCCCGGCGAGCGCGGCGCGCCAGGTCGACGGCGCGTCGAGGCCGAGCGGGGTGACCGCTCCGACACCGGTGACGGCGACACGTCTCACAGTGCGACTCTAACCGTAGGCTTCGTTCGTGCCTGCAGCTTCGATTCCGTTTCCGCCGATGGAAGCCGAGCTCGTGCGCGAGTTGCCTGAGGGCGAAGGCTGGCAGTACGAACCGAAATGGGACGGCTTTCGCGGGGTGCTCGAGAATGCGGGGAAGGAGCTCGCGCTGTGGTCGCGCAACGGGCGGCCGCTGCTGCGCTACTTCCCCGAGCTGCGTCCGCTCGGCGAGCTGATGCCGTCGCGGTCGGCTCTCGACGGAGAGATCGTGATCGTCCGCGACGGTGTCGTCGACTTCGACGCGATGCAGATGCGGCTCCATCCCGCAGAGTCCCGGATCCGGAGGCTGTCGGCCGAGATCCCGGCGCAGTACGTCGTCTTCGACCTCCTGCTGTGGGAGGGAGAGCCGCTCTGGAAGCGGCCGCTGCGAGAGCGTCGTGCCGAGCTCGAACGTCTTGGCGTCGGGTTCCAGCTCTCCCCGTGCACCCTCGAGGCCGGCGGTGCAAGGGCGTGGCTCGCGCAGTTCGAGGCGCTCGGGCTCGACGGTGTGGTCGCGAAGCGTCTGGACTCGCCATACTTGCCGGGCTCCCGCGACGGGATGGTCAAGGTCAAGGAGCACCGGACCGCGGACTGCGTCGTTCTCGGGGTTCGCTGGAAGGGCGATCGCGAGGCGATCGCGACCCTGCTGCTCGGCCTTTACCGCGACGACGGTGGTCTCGACTACGTGGGATCCTGCGCGGTCGCGACCGGGAAGCGGGCAGAGGTCGCGGCGCGCGTGACACCCCTGCTCGAGGACGACCCGGACTGGCGCATCTCGGAGCCGAACCGGTGGGGCGGGGGCGAGCTCGAAGAATCTCGCGTGCGTCCGGAGCTCGTCGTCGAGGTGCGCTACGACAAGGTGCAGGGAGACCGCTTCCGCCACGGGACGAAGCTGATCCGCTGGCGTGACGACAAGAATCCGCGCGACTGCACCTGGCGCGAGCTGCGGCCACCGAAGTTGCGGCGCGCGGCCGGGGTCGAGTCGCTCCTTCCCTAGCCGCGCAGCCGCAAGACGACGATGGCGGTGAGATAAGCGATCCCCGCGACCGCGCCGAGCCAGGTGTACGGCATGCCGCTGTGTCCCTGCGACACCTCGACGACGAAGCCGATGAGGATCGCCGCGATCGCGGCGTTGCCACTCAACGCCGTCGCACGCATGTCCAGTTGGCGGAATCGTTCGTCCCGTCCGTCACCGCGAAGGCCGCGGATGGTTTCGCTCCGGCCTCCGAGCAGGACGAGCGCTCCGAAGCCCGCCATGATTGCGAAGGATCCGAGCCCACGGATCCCATGGCCTCCGACCCACTGCGCGACGCCGATCACCAGGCCGAGCGAGACGCAAAAGAGCGGCAAGAACCATTTCGATCTACAGATCTGCATCGAACATCTCCTCGATTGGGACGCCAAAGAAACGGCCGAGTGCAAGTGCGAGTGGGAGGGACGGGGTGTACTTCCCCGTCTCGATCGAGTTGATCGTCTGCCGGGAGACTCCGACCGCACTTGCGAGCTCGGCTTGCGAGAGGTCCTGGTGTTGCCGCCGCTCGCGGATGTCGTTCCGCATGTCGATGTCAAGCTAGCTTGACATCTCGACGCTGTCAAGTTCGCTTTACATATTACGGCGGCGGAAGATCGAGCGTCTCGAAGCGCGAAGCGAGCGAGGCCGCGCGGCGCCACATCCCACGCATAGGATCGCCGACCGCCTGGACTCGAGCGTGCATCGTCTCGACGGTGAACGCCTCGGGCTCGACGCGCTCGACTTCCTCCCAGAGCAGAGGCGCCGAGACGCGCGCGTCGGCGGTCGGACGCACCGAATAGGCAGACGCGATCGTCCGGTCGCGAGCGTTCTGGCCGAAGTCGACGAAGACGCCCTTCCGGTCGGCGACACGCCACGTCGTCGTCGCGACGCGCTGGTCGCCGACTCGGCGCTCGACCTCCTCCGCGAGCGCTTTTGCGAAGCGCCGCACCTCGGGGAACGGCAGCTCCGGCTTGATCGGCGCGAGGATGTGCATCCCGGTCGCCCCCGAGGTCTTCGGAAACGATGCGAGGCCGAGCTCGTCCATCACATGGCGCACGACGAGCGCGATCACGCGAACCCATTCCCAGGGGTTCCCGTCGCTCGGGTCGAGGTCGATCAGCAGGTAGTCGGGCTTCTCGATCTCGGGCACGCGCGAGTGCCACGTGTGCAGCTCGATGCAGCCGAGGTTGACGACCCAGGCCAGCGCCGGGGCGTTGTCGACGACAGCGAAGACGGTCGAATGCCCGCTCGGAAACGAGACGGGCACCTCGTCGACGTACGGTCGGATGCGTGGCCGGCACGCGCTTCTGGTGGAAGAACTCGCCCTCGACCCCGTTCGGGTACCGCTTCATGTGGAACGGCCGCCTGCGGAGGTGCGGGAGGACGCAGTCGGCGAGGTCCAGATAGTAGGAGACGAGGTCGCCCTTGGTCAGGCCGCGGACCGGAAAGAAGACCTTCTCGGTGTTCGAGATCGTGACGTTCTGACGGCCGATGCGCATCGGGTAGGCTCGCAGGGTAATGCGTAAGGCGATCACTGCACTTGTCGTCGGCCTTGCCGCGCTGGCGTCGACGGTCGGCGCACCTGCGCGCTCCACGGTGCCGACCGCGTCGTGCGCGAAGGCCGACCTTAACCTCGTCAACGCCGGCGAGCTCACGATCGGCACCGACAACCCGGCCTACGATCCGTGGTACGGAGGCGGCTCGCCCAAGGGCTCGAAGTGGAAGATCAACGACCCGTCGACTGGGCAAGGGCTTCGAGTCGGCGGTCGCGTACGCCGTCGCGAAGCAGCTCGGGTTTGCGCCGAGCGAGGTCACAGTGGGTCTACACGCCGTTCAGCAAGTCCTACGCGCCCGGCAAGAAGTCGTTCGACTTCGACATCAACCAGATCTCGTACACGGCGCGCGCGAGCGAAGGTCGTCACGTTCAGCGAGCTCGTACTACGACGTGAACCAGGCGATCGTCGTCGTGAAGGGGACGAAGATCGCGTCCGTCCACACGATCGCCGGCCTCAAGCCGTTCAAGTTCGGCGCCGCAGCTCGGGACGACGAGCTACGCGTACATCAAGGACGACGATCAAGCCCTCGCAGCAGCCGTCGGTGTTCGACACGAACGACGCCGCCGTCCAGGCGCTGAAGAACAAGCAGATCGACGGCCTCGTCGTCGACCTGCCGACGGCCTTCTACGTCACTGCCGTCCAGGTGCCGAACGGCCTGATCCTCGGCCAGTTCGCGTGCTCCGCCGGGCGGTGAGCACTTCGGGATGGTCTTCCAGAAGGGCAACTCGCTCGCCGCGTGCGTGAACGGTGCGCTCGACGACGCTGAAGGCGAACGGCACGCTGGCGAAGATCCAGAGCACGTGGCTGGCGAAGGCGACCGGCGCGCCGGTCCTGAAGTAGCGCCTCGAAGCTCGAAGGCGCTCGCGCGGGTTGCGCGCAGGAGGCGACGGTCGCCGCAGCGTCGTCGATCGCGCTCGCGAGCACGATCGTCTTCGTCGTCGTCGCTCGCCGTCGTCATCACGAACTCGCCGGGCTGGCAGGAGGTCAAGCAGACGTTCTTCAACTGGGACGTGTTCCGCGCCTCGCTTCCCGAGATCGCGACCGCGTTCAAGCTGAACGTGAAGATCTTCTGCATCGCGGAGGTGCTCATCCTCATCTTCGCGCTGCTGCTCGCCGTCGATCCGCAGCCTGCCCGGGCCGGTGTTCTTCCCGCTGCGGGCGCTCGCGATCGTCTACGCCGACTTCTTCCGCGGCGTGCCGACGATCCTCGTGATCGTGCTGCTCGGCTTCGGCGTGCCGGCGCTCCAGCTGCAGCACGTCCCGACCTCGACGACCTTCTGGGGGATCGTCGCGCTCATGCTCGTCTACACGGCGTACGTCTCGGAGGTCTACCGCGCCGGGATCGAGTCGGTGCACCCGTCCCAGGAGGCGGCCGCACGCTCGCTCGGCCTGTCGCACGGACAGGCGCTGCGCTTCGTGATCCTGCCGCAGGCGGTCCGGCGCGTGATCCCGCCGCTCCTGAACGACTTCATCGGCCTCCAGAAGGACACGGCGCTCGTCGGCACTCCTCGGCTCGATCGAGGCGTTCAAGCAGTCGCAGATCGACACCGCAGCGACCTTCAACTTCACGCCGTACGTCGTGCCGCGCGGTGCTCTTCGTCGCGCTCACGATCCCGCTCGCGCGGTTCACCGACTGGCTGATCGTGCGCGACCGGCGTCGCCGGCAGACGGGAGGCGTCGCGTGAGCGAGGCGCTCGTCCTCGAGGGCGTGCACAAGTCGTTCGGCGAGCTGGAGGTGCTGCGCGGGATCGACCTCACCGTCGCCGAGCACGAGGTCGTCTGCCTGATCGGCGCGTCCGGCTCGGGCAAGTCGACGCTGCTTCGCTGCGTGAACCTGATCGAGCCGGTCGACGCAGGGACGGATCGTCGTCGACGGCGACGAGATCACGGCGCGCGGGCGTCGACGTCAACCGCGTCCGGCGCCGGATCGGGATCGTCTTCCAGGCGTTCAACCTCTTCCCGCACATGACCGTGCTGCGGAACGTCACGCTCGCGCCGCGGGCAGTGCTCGGCCAGCACCGCGCCGAGGCCGACGCGCGCGCGCTCGAGCTGCTCGGCCGCTTCGGGCTCGCCGACAAGCGCGACGAGTATCCCGACCGGCTCTCGGGCGGGCAGCAGCAGCGCGTCGCGATCGTGCGCGCGCTCGCGATGGAGCCCGACCTGATGCTGCTCGACGAGGTCACGAGCGCGCTCGACCCCGAGCTCGTCGCCGAGGTGCTCGAGGTGATCCGCGAGCTCGCGGCCGGCGGGATGACGATGGTGATCGCGACGCACGAGATGGGCTTCGCGCGCGAGATCGCCGACCGGGTCTGCTTCCTCGACGAGGGCGTGATCCTCGAGCAGGGCGCCGCCGGCAGCAGATCTTCTCCGAGCCGAGGGAGGCACGGACGCAGCAGTTCCTGCAGCGGATCGTCGCCGCCGGCCGCCTCGCAGGCGGCTAACGTGTCGGCGATGCTCGACCCGATGCAGCGCGCGAATGTCACGCTCGAGCCGCTCGACGACTTCCTCGTGATCGAGCCGCTCGACGAGTCAGAGACGGCCTCCGGGCTGATCGTGCCGATCAACGAGGCGGCGCAGTGCCTGACGGGGATCGTCGCGGCGGTCGGCCCGGAGGTGTCCTCGGTCGAGCCGGGCGACAAGGTGCTCTATCCGCGCGAGGCCGGCTACGAGGTGCGGCTCGTGCGCTCGAGCCACCGTCTGCGCGTGATCAGGCGCGAAGAGCTGATCGCCCGCATCCACGACTGAGAGAGGCTCTCGGCTACGCTCGGCGGCGGAGAGGTGTCCGAGCGGCCTAAGGAGCGCGACTGGAAATCGCGTACGTGCCGAAAGGTGCGTCGAGGGTTCAAATCCCTTCCTCTCCGTTCGCGCGCGGGGGAGAACCTGCGGTTTTCCCCCGCGCGCCGCTTCCTTTGCCGCGCCCCCACGACGCCGCGTGGCATCTGCCGGTTCGGTCGTTAGACGATCGGTCTCCCTCTGAACAGGACCGTTGACACCGCGACCAGCGCCAACACGATCGCGGCGACCGACAAGCATCAGCGCCAGCCGGTCATGGCGGGGTCCGGCGGTCGCGCCGGACGCTGTGGAGGCGGCAGCGGCGTTTCGTCCGCTCACGACGTCGATTGCGTCGACGACCACGGCAGACTCGCTGATCTCGGTTCGCGACGCCGGTGTGTCCGAATGAGGTGGACCGGCCCAGTCGACGACCTCGCCTCCTTTGTAGTACTGACGCACGTTCCAGGCGATCGTTCCTTCTCGAACGGGGTTCTTGGCGATGAAGCGGAAACTGTCGTAGAAGCCAGGCCGAATCGAGCCTCCGTCGAAGGAGATCGCGACGACTCGGCCGTTGTCCTTTTGAATGTGTGTCGTTCCAGCCGCCTTTGTTCTCGACGAGGAAGAAGTTGATCCCGTCGGGCACCGTCAGGCGGATAGAGATCGTCGGGACGTCCCGTTCGTTCGGGACCGTGAGCGTGTAGCTCTGGAGCTCGGCCGGTCGCGACGCCGACGGCAGGACGATCGCGTGCGCCGCGGCGAGCGCCGGAAGAACCAGCGACGCAACGATCGCAGCCAAGGCGAGGCGGAGGAGTGGGGGCGGCGAACCGCCCCCACTCCTCGCCGTCGCTAGGCCGTAGCGACGACGTTTACACATGGCGCCGGGGTTGCGGCCCCGGTTCCGCCCGACCAGCTGACGATCTCGACCGGAGCGCCTTTCGTCTGGCCGTTGTAGTACTGATCGACCGGGAAGCAGACCGGCCCTTCCGTGGCCGGGTTCTTGAACCGGAACTCGAACCCACCGTAGAAGAACGATCCCGACGGGATCAGGTTGCCCGGAAGCGCCTGCCAGGTCACCGAGGTGACGACGGAAACGGGGTTGCCGTTCCCGTCCTTCGTGCCGGTGTCTTTCAGCCCGAGCGTGGTCTTCCAGCCGGGAGTCGGCCGGAGGGTAAACGAGCTTTGAGCCGCCGCCGGAACCGTCATCACGACCTTCCAGGTCGACTTCCCGTAACGCTCGCCCGGGCACGCGCAGGAACCACGTGTCCGTCGCCGAGGTCAAGGGCTTTGATCCGGGGACCGGCAGGATCAGCGTGAGCGTCGCGTGGCTTTGTGCGAACGGGACTGCGATCGCAAGCGAGGCGACGATCATCGTGCCGAACAGAGCGATCTTCTTCCGGTGCTTTCTCATTGTGAATTGACCCTTTCGAGGAAGGGAGGCTCACGGTGCAGCGTCCGCTCTGAGAGCGAAGGGAATCGAGAAGGGGACCCACGACGTGCTCGTGACGACCGAAGTCCTGATCACCACTTCGGCTCTTTTCGACCGTCGTCACCTTCCCGTTCACGATCGTCTTGACCTTGGTCTTCACGATCGTTCTCACCTTCTTCGTCACGGTCGTCCTGGTCGTCTGCACGCGTCCGGCGAACGTGATCTGGTACGCACCCGTGTCGGGGAACGTGAACGAGGTTCGTTCTTCCGCCGGTCCCTGCAGCAGCGACTTCCCGGTGGAATTCGAGATGTCGAGCGTGCAGAGACAGGTGCCCCAGCTAGAACGTTGCCTTCGTGTCGACCGATTCGATGACGAGCGTCGCCGGCTGACCGGCCACCGGCGCGTCGTCCGGGTCGACGTGCAGCGTCACGGTGACGCCGTTGTTCGTCTCTCGGTCGTGCGCGCAAGCTTCGCCGGCACCCACGAGGGTGAAGACGGCGCAAGCGAACACGACCAGCAGCTGACGCTGCATCAGCAATACCTCCACATTGGCTATGGCATTCCGCCGCTCCCTCCGAGGGAGCGACGGTTCAACGAGCTCAAGCCAACGGCAGAGGAGGGCCGCGCAGTCCCCAGCCGCAGCTTTGAATGCTGAGCCTGGGGACGTGGAAGCTGACAGACGAAAGGCGGCCCTGGGCGACCGACCGCACGAAGCTGACCGCGAGAGGCCGACGCATGACCGCGCCGATTGCCCGCGCGGTGCGAAGCAGCAGGCGCGCCGCCAGGTAGGCGAGCAGGCCAAACGGAAGCTGCAGCAGCAACCCGACGCGGAACGTCGGCTGGAGCACCATCCACCACGGGAAGGTGCCACCAGCCAGCCACCGCTCCGTGAACTCCTGGCAGGTGAACCCGACGAGTGGCAGGAGCGCAAACCCCCACGCAGGTATTGGCCGTGGCCTTGCGGCGGCGCGCCGAGTCCGCGACGGCGGAAAGCAGACCGATCAGTACGACTGCACCGATGACCCCGAACGCGACCGGGGTGTACCCGAGATAGCCGTGGCCGGTCCGGGAGAGCACCTGCCACCTGACCTGGGCCTCGGGGTAAACCAGGCGATACGCCAGCGAATGCGCCACGATCACACCCGCGAGCATCATCGGGACGACAACGGTCCACGCGGTCAGCCTTTTCACGCCCACGATTGTGCCTGCAGACCCGCTCGGCGGTGTGGAGATCCGGCGGGCCGTATGCAACCGTTCGTTCACGCTCGGAACCCGCGCCGGGTTTGTTGATTCGCTGAACCGAATCCTGTTAGGTAACGAGTGTGGTTGTTCGGCCTGACAGGCTGGAAGGCGGTGGCGCCAGAAGCGTGAGGCTGTCTCTTGCAGTCGTGACGGCAGTGGTTCTCGTGGGTGCGGGCCTGGCCGAGCCGGTCACCACCGCGGCAGCCGCGCTCAACTTCCGCTGCCGCGTGCAAGCAGTGGCAGATCGGTGGGGCATGGGACACGCAGACGCTGCCCTTCCACCCGGTGTTCGAGCTCAAGCAGGACGGCGAGAAGATCACGGGCACCGAGACGTTCTCTCCGCCGACGCGGCTGTAGCCCTGCTCCCCAACCCGACGGCGAAGGTTTCAGGCACGTTGAAAGGCGACCAGATCGACATCGTCGCGACGTTCCCTCGGTGTGCCCAAGGCGGGCAAACGGCCGGCCGGCACGCTCCGCTCCGAATACAAGGGCACGATCACGACGGGCGGAGTGTCCGGCACCGGGCAGGACATCTCGACTCCGGGCGGCCCGGTCGAATGGACGGGGACGGGACCGGCAACGTGCGCGCGACGGGAACCGCTACATCCCTGGACGGCCAGCAGCATTTCCGTCTTCAGCGACGTGCGCGTGTGGCTTCCCGAGCTCCCAAAGGGCGGCTACACGCCCTATCGCCTGGTCAGCGTCGATCTGTCGACGATCGGGCTCGTTCTCAACGGACGCAGACGACAAGCTGGGGACCGTCCAGGGCAAGATCACGTTGCGAGGATCGGTACCAACGAGTGGCTGACAGCGGTGCTGCGGCACAGGCGCCTGCGATCGTCAATCGGACGCTCACCCTCATCGTTTCCTCCGGCAAGTCGTTCACGCCACCTGCCGGTTCCTCGAAAAGAGGGGGCTCGCTCAAGGCCGGGGCGACGGTCGAGGTCGACACCCTCACCGGTTGCAAGACCGACCAGCCCGCGACGCTGATCCTCGACGATCAGGGAAAGCAGAGTCGCCTCAGCCTGCTCGCCGGGGAGACATGCATGGCGGGCGGGAAGCTGCAGAAGATCGGGGTGGTCCAAGCCTCTGACCCCGTGCTCCTCGACTCGGATCATTTCAAGGCGTTCGCGGTGGTGATCAGGAAGAGGGCCTGAGCGTCGTGGTGACCGCGCGGCTTGCCCGCTAGTCTCGGTGAGATGGGAGGTCTCGACACTCTCGGGCGCCCGATGCGCGACCTCCGGATCTCGGTCACCGACCGGTGCAACTTCCGGTGCGTCTACTGCATGCCGAAGGAGGTGTTCGGGAAGGAGTACGTCTACCTCGAGCGGCGCGAGCTCCTCGATTTCGACGAGATCACGCGTGTTGCCGCGGCCGCCGTCCGGCTTGGCGTCCGGAAGCTCAGGATCACCGGCGGCGAGCCGCTCGTCCGCCGCGAGGTCGAGCGGCTGATCGCGATGCTCGCCGAGCTTCCAGCCGAGATCACCCTGACGACGAACGGGGCCCTCCTGGCGCAGAAGGCGGAGGCGCTCGCGGCGGCAGGGCTGAAGCGCGTCACCGTCAGCCTCGACTCTCTCGACGACGAGCCGTTCCGCGTCATGAACGACACGGATTTTCCGGTGCAGACCGTTCTGGATGGGATCGAGGCCGCACGCGCCGCGGGCCTGCCGGTGAAGGTGAACTGCGTCGTCAAGCGCGGCGTCAACGAGGACCAGATCCGTCGAGATGGCGCGCTTCTTCCGCGGCACGGGCGACACGCTTCGGTTCATCGAGTTCATGGACGTCGGCTCCACCAACGGGTGGCGTCTGGACGACGTCGTTCCGGCCGCGGAGATCGTCGCGGCGCTCGACCGCGAGTTCGGTGTCGAACCGGTCGAGCCCGGCTACCGAGGCGAGGTCGCACGCCGGTACCGATACCGAGACGGCGCCGGGGAGGTCGGCGTGATCGCCTCGATCACGCAGCCGTTCTGCGGAGACTGCACGCGTGCCGTCTGACCGCCGACGGAAAGCTCTACACCTGCCTCTTCGCCACGCACGGACACGATGTCCGTGGGCTGCTCCGGGACGGTGCCCTCCGACGCGCAGATCGAAGCGTCGATCGGGGGGATCTGGGCCAAACGCGACGACCGATTCTCAGAGATTCGCACCGATGCGACCCCGGATGCGGCGAAGGTCGAGATGAGCTACATCGGCGGCTAACGCGGCGAGCCGCTTCAGGGCGTGCTGGCCGGTGCCGGGTTGAGGCCCCGCAGCTCGCCGAGATGGATCACGTTGGCATCCCCGCGCCCGTACCGCGCGCGCTTCGTCTCGTACATGTGCTCGTCGGCCTCGACGGTCGCGCCGCGGAGCCCTTCGGCGGGCTTCCGGGTCGCGAATCCGATCGACGCAGCGATGCCGGCCGAGTCGAGCGCGCGCTTGAGTCGCGCCGCGAACTCGGCGGCACCGGCGTCATCCGCTTCGATGAGGAGAACACCGAACTCGTCGCCCCCGAGCCGGGCAGCGGCGTCGTGATCTCGCGTCACCAAATTGATCGCGGCGGCGCAGCGACGGAGGAGCTCGTCACCCGCCGCATGTCCGTGCGCGTCGTTGACGGCCTTGAGACCGTCGACGTCCACCACGGCCACGACGGCCGACTTCCCGTGACGGCGGCACCGATCCTCTTCGGCTTCGACGAGGTTCTCCCAGCCGCGGCGGTTGAAAAGGCCCGTGAGCTCGTCCGTCGCGCCCTCCTGCTGCGCCCATTCCGCCACGCGCTCGGTTTCGTCGACCGTCAACTCGAGGACCAGGATCCCGCTCAGGAGCTCACCGAGGAGCTCCGTGATCACGAGCGCGTCTCGCGACAACTGTGGCTGCGGCGAAGGATCGATCGCGCACAGTGTCCCGAACAGATCGCCATTTGTTGACTGGAGCGGAACTCCGATGTAGGAGCCGATCGGGAGCTGCCGGCGGATCGGCGCGTTCTTGTACAGGGGAACATCGTGGGCGACGGGCGCGACGCGCGGGCCGAAGCCCTGCACCATGCGCCAACAGATCGAGTCGCTCCACCTGAAGACCTCACCTGGCTTGACCCCGTACCCGTGGTCTTCGCTCGTCAGGACGATCCAGTCCTTTCCCTCGACGCGGGTGACCATCCAGAGGCCCATGCCCAGGCTTTCGTGGAGGTGCCTGAGCGCCTTCTTGGACGCTAACTCGAAGTCGGCCGCAGGGCCGAATGGAAGGTGCGCGCACTCCATCGTGGTAGCTATCGGCGGCGGATCGTGCGGCCATTAGCCCTGCCCCCGGCCAGTCGCTCGCGTCCTGTTCTAGTTCAGCTCGAGGCCGCCCTGGCCCCCGCGTTTCCAGTTCCCGGTGCCGAAGCTCTGCTGGATCAGGCCGGGTACAGGGTCGCTGTCACCGCCACCAAGATCGACGCAGTGACGAAGACCAAGCACCTTGACGGACATTGACCGCGCAAGTCGAGTCGCCCGTAAACCCGTACGGTATGGCCGTGACCTACCGGCCCCCGGCGAGATCGTCGACCGCTACGCCGACGTGCTCGTCAACTTCGCCCTCGGCGGTGGGCGCGGGATCGCGAAGGGCGACGTCGTGCGGGTCACGGTCGGCGAGGAGGCGAAGCCGATGTACGTCGCGCTGCGGAACGCGATGCTGCGCGCGGGCGGCACCTATCTCGGCAACTTCGTGCCGAGCGGTGTCGCGCGCGAGGCGTTCGAGCTCGCCTCCATCGAGCAGATCTCGACGTTCCATCGCCGCTACCTCCGGGGTCTCGCGGCCACGATCGACCACTCCGTCACGATCATCTCGACGACCGACGTCCGCGAGCTCGAGGGCGTCGACCCGGAGAAGCTGACTGCCGCCCGTCCGCACGAGCGAGCCCTATCGTGAGTGGCTCAGCAAGAAGGAGGAGGCGGGGCTGCTACACCTGGACGCTCGCGCTGTACGGCACGGCCGCGATGGCGAAGGAAGCGCGGATGAGCACCGACGAGTACTGGGAGCAGATCATCCACGCGTGCTACCTCGACGACGACGAGCCGATCAAGCGCTGGCGGGAGACCGCGCGCGAGCAAGATCGCGGTCAAGCGCGGCCTCGACCGGCTCGAGATCGAGCGCCTCCACGTCGAGGCCGACGACGTCGACCTCTGGGTCACGCTCGGGACCGGCCGCCGCTGGCTCGGTGGCCGGGGCGCAACATTCCGAGCTTCGAGATCTTCACGACCCCGGACTGGCGCGGGACGGAAGGGACGGTGCGTTTCAGCGAGCCGCTCTACCGCTACGGAAGCCTGATCCAGGACGTCCGGCTGCGCTTCGAGAGGGGTGAAGTCGTCGAGGCGAGCGCGGCGCAGAACGAGGATCTGCTGGTCAAGCGATGATCGCCACCGACCCGGGTGCGAAGCGGATCGGCGAGTTCTCGCTGACCGACGGGCGGCTGAGCCGGATCACCCGCTTCATGGCGAAGACGCTGTACGACGAGAACCGCGGTGGGGCGGAGGGCAACTTCCACGTCGCGGTCGGCCGCGCCTACAAGGACGCCTACACCGGTGATCCCGCTGCTCTGGGGAAGCGCGACTGGAGCAGGCTCGGTTACAACGAGTCGAGCGTCCACACCGACATCGTCTCGACGGCCCGCCGCGAGGTCACGGCGCAGTTGCCGAGCGGGAAACGGAAACTGATCTACCGCGACGGCCAGTTCAGAGTCTGATCCCGAACAGGAAGCGGGGCGCCGCGAACGACGCCCCGCTTGACCCTCGAGCCTGATTCGAGAAGCGCTTAGTCGTGCTTCAGGCTCTTCTGGTGGCCGAGCTTCAGGCCATGCTGGGAACCGATCGTGCCCTGGCTGGCACCGATCGTGCCCTGGCTGGCGATCGTGCCCTGCTGGACGCTCGAGCCATGGCTGGAGCCATGCTCGCCTGATTCGTCGTCGCCCCCGCCGCCACCGTGCGAGTCGTTGCACGAGCCGGTGCTGATGAGCGCCGTGTTCGTCGCGGCGCCGGTGCCGATCGAGCCGGCAGTGAAGCCGCCCGCACCCGTGAACGAGCCGGTGACGTTCGCGAGCAGGTTGACGCTGTTCCCGTGCTCGTTGCCACCGCTGACCATGAATCCCTGCACGGTGCCGTTGACGTTGACTCCGGTCAGGTTGGCACTCGTGTCGTTGCCGACCCGCACCTTGGCCTTGAGCCAGCCGAGGTTCTTGGTCGTGTTGTAGACGCTCGAGACGTCGAGCGTGATCGCGCCGTTCAGATGCGGATCAGTGGCGCCCGCCGTGGTGCCGGAGTACGTTGCGCGTGTGTACTCGTAGGTGCCATCCGTGCCGGTGCACGACTGGACGGTCTTGTTGGCGACCGTCGTCGCGGTGAAGGTTGCGGAGACCGCGCTCGTCGGGCCCGGCGTCGACGCTGCAATAGCAACGCCGGCAACCGAAAGCGCGACGACCGCGGAACCTGCAAACCAAGCTTTGCGCCGCGAGAAGCGCGGCAGTGAGTGAATAAGGGAAGAGATCTTCATCGAGTGGTGCCTCCTCGGTTCGTATTTCTTGCGAACTGCTGCGAAATGTGTGACCCCTTCCTAACCGGCGGCAATCATCCGACCGTGTTCGTCCTGTTTTCCGGATATAAAACCCGCGGGACGTTTGTGGGCCGATGCCACAGCAGACGTTTACGTTGCGTTTACGCGCAGACAACGCCCCGGTGACCCAGCCTGGCAGGATGACGCTCGAGATGAATGTCACGTCGAACAGAAAGCGCTCGCTGACTCTCGCCGCGCTCGCCATGCTGGCCTCGGGCACGCTCGCCGCGGCGCCGGCGCACGCGGCGGCGCTAGACGATCACGGCAAGTCGAATGACGGGAGGTCATCGTCGAGCGACGGTGGCAGGCAGGCCGACCAGGGTGTCGTGCAGTCGGTTTCCACGAGGGCGATCGTCCTGAAGGCCCTCGACGGCAGCGTCTTCAGCATTCCCGTCGATGGCTCGACCCGCTTCTACGTCGGCGACACGCCGGCGAGTTTGGGCGACATCAAGCCCGGGTTCGTCGTGACCGGCAAGTGGAAGGACGGCGCCGCCGAGGAAGTACGCGCGTTCAATCCTTCGCCCGCGCCGACCGTCTCGACCGTCTCGACCGTCTCGACCGTCGCATCCGTCAGGGCGGACAGGATCGTCGTCACCGCACCGGACGGAAGTTCCACCACGATCAGGGTGAGCGACAAGACACGCGAATACGTCGACGGCAAGCGGGGCAAGCTTCGCGACGTCAAACCCGGCTATACCCTCTTGACGTCGAGCGTCAATGGCTCGAAGGACGGTAAAGCGGCCGACGAGCTTCGCTTCGGCAAGCGCTAACATCGCCCGATGACCGGCAGCGTCCTGCTGGTCGAGGACGAGGAGAACCTCGCCTCGCTCGTAACGGCTTACCTTCAACGTGAGGGCTACGTCGTCGTCGCGGTCAACACGGGCGCCGACGCCCTGAAGGTTCTCGCCGAGGAGCCGGTGCGGCTCGTCGTTCTCGACCTCAATCTGCCGGATATGGACGGGCTCGACGTGTGCAGGCAGATCAGGACGCGCTCGACCGTGCCGGTCGTAATGCTGACCGCTCGGGACGAACAGTCCGACCGTCTGACGGGGCTCGAGGCCGGCGCCGACGACTACATCGGGAAGCCGTTTTCGCCTCAGGAGCTGGTTGCGCGCATGAAGGCCGTCCTGCGACGTTCCGAGCCGCATCCCGACGAGGAATTGCTCTCACTCGGCGACGTCGTGATGAAGCGAGGTGCCCGCGAGGTCGCCGTCGCAGGCGAGACGGTCGAGTTGCGGCCGAAAGAGTTCGATCTCCTTGCCTACCTGATCCAGAACCAGGGCATGGTCGCTTCGCGCGACCTTCTACTCGAGAGGGTTTGGGGCTACGACTACGAGGGCGGGACGAGAACCGTCGACGTCCACGTCGCCCAACTGAGAAGGAAGCTGGCCCGTCCAAGCCTCATCCGGACCGTCCGCGGATCGGGCTACAAGGCCACGCAGCCGTGACGCTGCATTGAAGTCGCTCCGGGCGCGCGAGTTCGTGGCGATCGCGATTGCCATCGTCATCTCCGTCGGTGTGACGCTGGTGCTCGCGGTCGTGCTCGTGCGGCAGTCGGTCAGCACGAGGCGCTCAAGTCACTCGCGCGCCAGGCTGCCCCTGGTCGCGGCGCAGGAGCGAGCGACCCCGAACGGGAAGCCGTTGACCGGCCTCGGTGTCTTCTTCGACACCCAGCAAGAGCGCCTCGCAATCCTGGCGCTCCCGCAGGCGGCCCTGCTGCTGCCTGCCGCCGGGGGCGACGCACTGCGAGCAGGCCGCCCGGCGCAGGGGTCGGTGACCGTCAGTGGCGTTCACTATCTCTACGCGGCGCGACCCGAGCGACAGCAGGCGATCGTCCTTCTCCGCGAGGCCAAGCTCGCCGCATCTGACAGGCAGCCGTTCACCATTGCATTCGCGATCGCTGCGGCGGTCGGAGTGCTGATCGCTGGGCTCGCGTCGTTCCTGCTCGCCGGTGCGGTCGTACGCCCCATCAAACGCATCGCGCTCGCAATCCAGCGGCTTGCGGCCGGGGAGCAGTACGTGCCGCTCCCCGTCCAGGGCTCCGACGAGGTCGCAGGGCTCGCTGCTTCGTTCAACCAGATGGCGGAGGAGCTCCAGCGGACGAAAGAGGCCGAGCAGTCGTTTCTGCTGTCTGTGAGCCACGAGCTGAAGACCCCGCTGTCCTCGATCCGGGGCCACGGCGAAGCGCTCCTCGACGGTGTGCTCGACGTGCCGACGGCGGCCGGGGTCGTCGTGTCGGAGGCGAAGCGACTCGAGCGGCTCGTGCGTGACCTGTTCGACCTGGGACGGCTGAACCAGCGCTCGTTCGCCGTCAACCTCGAGCCGGTCGACCTCGGAGAGATCGTGCAGGACGCGCTCAGCCGCCATCGGTCCGCCGCGCGCGACGTAGGCGTCGACCTTTCCGCCCAGGCCGACGGCGCCGCTCCCGCGACCGCCGATCCGGACCGCGTTCTCCAGGTGCTCTCGAACCTGATCGAAAACGCGGTCCGCTCGACGCCGGCCGGTGGCTCGGTTTCGTATCTCGGCCGGTCCGGGACTCTTGACCGTCGCGGACACCGGCCCCGGGCTCGCGGCGGACGACCTGCCGCGTGCCTTCGAGCGCTTCTTCCTCTACAGCCGCCACGCGGCGAACCGAGCCGTCGGGACCGGGCTCGGGCTCGCGATCGTCAAGGAACTGACCGAAGCTATGGGCGGATCGGTGACCGTGGAGAGCTCGCCCGGCCATGGAACGGTGTTCGCGGTGAGGCTCGCGCCATGAGAGTGTTCGTGACCGGGGGTGGCCGCGGGTTCATCGGGGGTCATCTCGTCGGTGCTCTCGAGCGGGAAGGGCATGACGTCAACCGGGACCTGGCCGACGTTCGCGACTTACGGGCGCTCGGTCGGGCGATGCAGGGCTGCGAGGCGGTCTTCCACGTGGCTGCGCTCTACAGCTACTCGGCTGCAGTCCCCGAAATGGAGGCCGTGAACGTCGAGGGCACCCGGAACGTGCTTGCCGCGTGCCGCCAGACAGGGGTGAGACGTCTCGTCCACACGAGCACGGCCGGCACGTGCGGGCCCGTCGCAGGCCGAGCCGCGACGGAGGAGGACGCGCCCCGCCTGGGAGCTCGGCATCCCCTACAAGCGCACCAAGATCGAGGCCGAGCGCCTCGTGCTCGCGGCGGCGGCAGAGGGGATGGACGCGCTCTGCGTCAATCCGACAACCCCGGTCGGCGAGGGCGACCACGCTCCCACGCCGACCGGTCGAATGGTGCGCGGCGTCGCCTCCGGCCGCTACCGCGCGACGCTTCGCAAAGCTGGGCTGAACCTTGTCGACGTCCGCGATGTCGCTCGCGGCCACGTCCTGGCGCTCGAACGAGGACGGGCGGGCGAGCGCTACCTCCTCGGCGGAGTCAACCTCACCCTCGCTGAAGTGTTCGCGCTCATCGCTCGGGCGGCGGGTAGGAGGCCCCCGCGGCTCGCCGTGCCACACGCGGCAGCGCGGGGGCTGGCTTTCTTCGGGCTAGCGAACGCGCAGGAGGTCACTCTCGCACGCCTTCCCGCCTGGTTTTCGTCGCGAAAAGCGACGTGTGAGCTCGGGTACGAATCCGCGCCGATTGAGTCGGCCATCCAGCGCGCCGTGGCCGACGCCCTGCCGGCCGGTTCACTTCAGGGCCCCGGTGGATTGACGGGCTGACCGCTGGTACAGAAGTGACTGCGCCGGCGGTGAGCGCCACGACGAGGAGCGCGTTCCCCCCGAGGCATGTCCGTTTGCGGAGACCAGTTCGCATCCGCGTGAGTGTGACTCGCCCTGACGGCGGACTCGCCTGACGACCTCTGGAAGTGTGTCTTCGAGGTGCTCTAGATAGAAAGCCAGCTCGTCTCGACTGGCGCGGGTGGGCTGGTCGTTGCGCAGGATGCGCAGTCGGACGCGGCCGCCGGCCTCGAGCGTGAGGCGGAAGCGGCCGAGGGAGTCGCTCTCGGCAGCTCGCAGCGACCGAGCCGTCGGCCGCCTGCACCTCGACCGTCGCGGCCACGGGCGGTGGTGTCGAGCTGGCCGAGCAGTGTACGCGCCTCGCCGTCGACGCGGATCTCGACGTCGATCGAGAGGTCGGCGGCGCGGAAGGTGAGCCAGCGGCCGTCGGAGCCTCCCGAGCGGGTGAGCGCAGTCGGACTCGGTCTCGAGCGCCGAGTCGGCGAGCAACTCGGCGAGGTCGGCGTCGAGGCGGCGCCAGCCGAGCGCGGCCTTGGCGAACTCGGTCACCTCGGGCGGGGTGGGGTCGACGCGGTCGAGCACCGAGCGCAACTCGTCGAGGAGATCGGCGTGCGGGTCGCGGGGCTCGCTCACGCTGCGCCTCCCGGGAACGCCGGGTCGAGCACGATCTTGGCGCGCAGCTTCTCGAGGCAACGCATCCGTGTCGGGCCGATCGCGCCGACCGGCATGCCGAGCGCGGCGCCGATCTCCTCGTAGCTCGGGGCTCGTCCTGCGAGACGAGCAGCCGCAGCAGCGCCTGGCACCGTTCGCTCAGCCTGCCGAACGCGCGCCAGAGCGCCGTGTCGCGCTCGCCGTCGAGCAGGGCGAGCTCGGGCGTGTCGTCGGCGGGTGACTCGAACACGTCCGCCTCGTCGCTCGGCAGCTCGCGCCCGTGCAGGCGGATGTGGCGCAGGCACTCGCGGCGGGCCGTCGTCGCGAGCCACCCGCCGAGCGGCTCGGGCTCGCGGATCCGGTCGAGGTGCTCGACGACCCGAAGCCAGGTCGTCTGCGCGACGTCGGCCGCGTCCGCCTGCGAGAGCCGGTGTGCGCGCGCCGTCGCCCAGACGAGGCCCTGGAACCGATCGACGATCGTGTCCCAGGCGGCCTGATCGCCGTGGGCGGCGGCGCGCACCAGCTCGTCGAGGGGCTTGTCAGCCGTGGTCAAGGGAGCACGACGCCTAGGTCCGGGTGGGCGGCCCAGCGAGCCTGCAGGGCTTGCCAAGCGTCGATCGGGACAGCGCCTGTCAAAGCGATCTCGTCGGCGATGGCGGCGACGACCTTCGGCGCGGCGAACGACGTGCCATTCCACGATGCCCATGCATTCGGCGTGAAGTCCTTCGCCGTAGGGTACGGGGCCGGGTCATCCTCGACCGGCATGTCGACGTGGAGGAAGGTCGACACGACGTTCTCGCCTTGCGCGGCGCTCGTCACCCAGTCGCCGCGGTTGGTGAAGGTCGAAGGCACCGGTCCACCGCCCGCGCCCGGGTGGAACGACGCCACGCCGATCACGTTCGGGAAGTTCCCGGGGAACGTGTAGTTGCAGCGCCGCGGGGTAGAACGGGCGGCGGGACTCTGATTGCCTGCCGGCGCGACCACGACGGGGTCGGGGCCGATCGACTCGAACGCGACCTCCCACACGGCCGAGATGTCGTCGTCGAGCGCCTTGAACGCGAAGCCGAGGTCGATCACCTTCGCGGGTGTCTGCCGCTGGCTCATGACGAGGGAGCGAGCGACCGCCGCCTCCGTCGGGAAGTCGTCGGAGGACGGATGGAAGCCCCCGTTGTGGTTCCAGATCGTGATTTGCGCGTGCGGGCAGTGCTGGGCGATGACGCCCGCGATGAAGTTCGCGTGCCCGGCGAGCGCGTCGAGCAGGTCGTCGCGGTCGACGTCCAGCTCGTCCGGGATGCCGGGCTGCCAGTTGCCGGCCTGGTCGAGGTACTCGGCCTCTTGCTCGGGAATGGCGCCGCGGCCCATCGTTTCGAGAGGGTTGTCGCCCCAGTTCGGGTCCCACTGATAGCCGGAGTCAATGACGGTGACGGGCTGGTAGGGCCGAGCCGGCCTGGGGAGGCGCGGCGCGTTGGGCACAGGGCTCGGCGGGCCTGACGGGCAGCTGTGCCCCCAGGCGGCCGGGATCAGAATGTGGTTCGGCGAGACGTTGCCGGGCCCCACCTCGGCCCGGAGGCCGCGCGCCACCTCGACGATGTCCGTCTTGGCTGACAGCTCCACCTTTAGGACGCGAACGTCCTCTCCCGGCTGGTTCGAGTCGATCGAAGACGGTCGTGAGCGGCGTCGTCGAGATCGTGCCTCGGTCCGCGTCGAGCCAGGCGAGGACCGCCGGCATCGCGCGTTCGGAAACGAGCAGCTGGTCCTTCACCATCAGAACGCGCGGCCCGATCTTGACCGACTGGTCGTACTTGAAGACCCTGCCATGCTCGCGAACTCGCTTGGAAAAGCGCTCAGACGATGGTCATGGCCGTACCTCGACGTCCATTACTGCTCCTTTCAGGGCTGGAGGGCCTGCGTGCCCGATATCGACATGAGGCGGATCGGGCAAGCTTGATACAAGTCGCACGCGATGTCCAGCGGTGAGCCGGCTCGGGGTGGCGCCGCGTCCGCCCTGGCGGAAGAGGCGTACGCGCTCGTGCAGGTGCGCCCGCGACAGGCGCTGGCGGTTGCCGAGCGCGCCCTCGCCGCCGCGGCTGCCGAGGACGACGTCTCGGCGCGAGGCTCGCCGCGCTGCATGCGCTCGCCTGGGCGCAGCTCGAGCTGGGCGATCCGCGTGCGGTCGCGACCTTAAGAACCGGGATTCGGATCGGCGAGCGGCACGGCGACCGGCGGCGCGTCGCGCTCCTTCGCCGTCGCCTCGCCGTCTCGTACGCCTTCGCCGGCGAGGCGCGCGCCGCGCGGCGCGAGATCGACGCTGCGATCGCCCTGCTCTCCGGCCGCGACCGTGCGCAGTCGGAGGTGTTTCGGCTCCTGATCTACAGCCGCGCGCAAGTCGCCGATCCGGACACGCATCGCCAGGTGTCGCGCCGACGCCGGCAAGGCGCTGCGCGTCCTGCGCCGCGACGGCGACGAGATCTGGGAGGCCCGCCTGCTCTTCAACCGGGGATTGCTCCGCTCTGAGCCGCGGTGAGCTCGACGCGGCCGAGACGGACCTTCGCCGTTCGCACGTGCTCTACACGCGCGTTCGGCGCCGAGGCCGCCGCCGTCGACGCCGTCGTCGTGGTCGCCGAGATCGCACGGCTGCGAGGCGATGTCGTCGCGTGCCTCGGCACGCTCGACGAGGCTCAGGGCGATGCTGCCTCCTGGCCAGCTCAGCTTCAACCTGGAGGATCGCCGCGTGGCCGCGCTCGCGCAGGCGCGGTTGCTCCCCGAGGCGCGCGCCGCGGCCGAGGCGTACGTCGAGCTCTGCGCTCGCAGCGGGCGCGGCGACGGCGTCGCGCCGACGATGCTCGACCTGGCGGAGATCGCGCTGATGTCATTCGACCCGGCGGCTGCTCGTCGGCTCGGCGACGCAGGCGGCGCGATCGTTCGCCGCGCGCGGGAAGCCGGTGAACGCGGCGCTGGCGCGGGCAGTCTGCCTGCGGGCCCAGCTGCTCGAGGGCAGCCTCCGGCGATCGTCGGTGCGTTCCGGCTCTCGCGGCAGCGGCGGTGCTCGAGGCGGCCGGCTGGCAGCGCGACGCGCTCCGCACGCGGCTCCTCGCCGCCCGCGTCGCGCTCGCCGTGGGCTCGCGCGCGACGGCGCGACGCCAGCTCGCAGCTTGCGCTGCCGCTGCGCACGCGCGGCACCGTGGCCGACCGGATCGAGCTCTGCCACGCCCAGGCGCTGCTTCGCCTCGCCGAGGGCGACCGCGCCGGCGCCGAGCGTCAGCTGGCGCGCGGCCTCCGGCTCCTCGACGACTACCGCGCCGCGCTCGGGGCCGCCGAGCTTCGCGCCACCGCCTCGGGAATCGGCGTCGAGCTGTCGCAAGCAGGGACTCCGCATCGCGGTCGAGTCGGGCAACGCCGACGAAGATCCTCGCCTGGGCCGAGCGGCTGCGCGGAAACGCGCTCCGGCTTCCGCTCGTGCGACCGCCCGCCGACCCGCAGCTGGCGAGCGCTTCAGGCCGAGCTGCGCCGGCTGGCGCGCCCAGATGCGGGCCGCCGAGGAGAAGGGCAGAACGGCGCCCGGTGTCGCTGCGAGCCAGGCCGAGTCTCGAGGCCGCGATCCGGGCGCGCTCCCGCCTCGTGCAGCGGGGAGGGCGCGGTGCCCGACTCGGTCACTCGGCCGCGCGACGTCGCCCGGGCGCTCGGTGACCGCGTCCTCGTCGAGTACGTCGAGCTCGACGGCGTGCTTCGGGCGGTCACGCTTGCGAGCGGACGCCTGACGCTCCACGAGCTCGGCCCGGACGATGCGACAGCGGAGCTCGAGTGGCTGCGGTTCGCGCTCGAGCGGCCTCGCGAGAGGCGAGCGAGCTCGGCCCAGCGGAGCGCCGCGGATGAGTAACGCCCAGGCCGCCGCGGCCGCGCTCGACCGGCTGCTCGTCGAGCCGCTCCTGCCCGAGCTCGGCGAAGGCCCGCTCGTCGTCGTCCCGACCGGCGCGCTGCACGCACTCCCGTGGGGCGCGCTGCCGTCGCTGCGCGGCCGGCCGCTCGTCGTGGCGCCGTCGCTCTCGGTCTGGCTCGGCCTCGCCCGTCGCCCGCGCTCTCGGCGGCGGAAGACGGCGCTGATCGCCGGCCCGCGGCTACGCCACTCGGCCGCCGAGGTGCGGGACATCGCCTCGCTCGCTCCGGAGCGCGACCGTGCTGGTCGGGAAGGCAGCGACCGCGTCAGCCGCTCTCGCCGCGCTCGACGGCGCGGCGCTCGCGCACGTCGCGTGCCACGGCCATTTCCGCGTCCGACAGCCCGCTGTTCTCGTCGCTCGAGCTCGCCGACGGGCCGCTCAACGTCTACGAGCTGCAGCGCCTGCGCCGTGCGCCGGAGGTGGTCGTGCTCTCGGCGTGCGACCTCGCGGTCTCCGGACTCCATCCGGGCGACGAGCTGCTCGGAGTTGCCGGCGGCGCTGCTCGGCATGGGGACGCGCACGATCGTCGCGAGCGTCGTGCCGGTGCCGGACGCGGCGGCCAAGCGGATGATGCTCGCCTTCCACCGCAACCTCGTGGCCGGCCATGCCCCGGCCGCGGCGCTTGCGCGCGCCCAGGCCAGAGCCGCGGTACGCGGGCTTCGTCTGCCTCGGTAGCGGGTAGGGCCGGCCGGCCCGAACCCGCCCCAAGAACCGAGCCAGCGGCTCGACCTCTCCGGGCTCTAACGAGCGGTCGCAAGTCGATGTATCTGGATCGACCTTGTCTGCCTCTCTTCACCATCGGCCGCACAACGCGATCGACATGAGAGAGGGAGACTCAAAATGAAGGCTCGGAAGTTCATCCTCACGACCGGCGCTGTCTTCGCGCTCGTCGTCCCCGCGGCGCACGCCGCCACCAGCCAGAACAGGCTTTACCAGACGCAGGCTCAGACCGTCCTCTACGAGACGAACCATCAGATGATCGGGAAGGCTCGCGTCAGCAAGAGCCGCGCCACCGAGATCCACTTCAGCAGGGCCTACCAGACGCTCGTCCAGACCGTCCTCTTCGAGGCGAGTCACCAGCTGCCCTGAACAAGCGCTCCAGCAGGACCACGGGCACGACGGTCCTGATGATTTCTCGCCATGCACCGGCGCTCATGCCTAGTCGCGAGCGCCGGTGCGGCGCATGAGCCCGCACTCAAAGCGGTGTCGGCGACGTCACCCCGTCTTGAACCGTGCCGCCTCGTCCGAGCCGCCGGTGGCATCGCCGGGACTGTAGGAGTGAGCGCCGGCGCCGGCCAGCTTGCCACCGTCGACGATCAGGTACTCCTCGCGAATCGGGCGGCCGGCGAACCAGCATTCGAGGATCTCGCGCGTTCCAGCCGCGTAGCGTGCCTGGGCCGAGAGACTCGTGCCCGAGGTGTGTGGAGTCATGCCGTGATGTGGCATCGTGCGCCAGGGGTGATCCTGTGGTGCCGGCTGCGGGAACCAAACGTCGCCGGCGTACCCCGCCAGTCTGGCCGCTCTCGAGCGCGCGCACGACCGCGTCGCGGTCGCAGATCTTGCCGCGGGCCGTGTTGATCAGGTAGGCGCCGCGCTTCATCCGGCCGATCAGCGCGTCGTCGAAGAGGTGCTCGGTCTCGGGATGGAGCGGCGCGTTGATCGTGACGACGTCGCAGACGCTCACGAGCGACTCGACCGTTGGGTGGAAGGTGACACCGAGTTCGCGTTCGACGCTCTCCGGAAGCCGGTGGCGGTCGGTGTAGTGCAGCCCGACCTCGAACGGCTTCAGACGTCGTAGCACCGCGGAGCCGATCCGGCCGGCGGCCACGGTGCCGACCTGCATACCCTCGAGGTCGTACGACCGCGACACGCAGTCGGCGATGTTCCAGCCGCCGTTGACGACCCACTGGTAGGAGGGGATGTAGTTGCGAACGAGCCCGAGGATCATCATCACGACGTGCTCGGAAACGCTGATGCTGTTCGAGTAGGTGACTTCGGCGACCGTGATTCCGTGCTCGATCGCCGCGTCGAGGTCGACGTGGTCGGAGCCGATCCCGGCGGTGATGGCGAGCTTCAGCTTCGGGGCGCTTGCGATCCGCTCGGCCGTCAGGTACGCGGGCCAGAACGGCTGTGAGATCACGATCTCGGCCTCGGGCAGCTCGCGCTCGAAGATCGAGTCGGGTCCATCCTTGTCGGCGGTCACGACCAGCCGGTGGCCGTGGTCCTCCAGGAAGCCGCGTAGTCCGAGCTCGCCGGACACGCTGCCGAGCAGCTCGCCCGGGGTGAAGTCGATCGCCTCCGGGCTCGGAGTGGTCTGCCCGTCGAAGTAGCGTTCGATCGTCGGGATGCCGTCGCGGGCATACGAGGTCGGATACCCGTCGATCGGGTCGTCGTAGAGCACGCACAGAACGTTTGCCATTACAGGCTCCTTTGAAGAACGTCGGGTAGCGCTCCGGCTCGCGGGCGTCCGCGACGTTGAAGGTGATCCTCACGCGCGGGCGGGGCTACTCGAATCGGTGTCATTCCCGATTCTCTCGCGGAAAAGTACGCAGGCCAAAGGGTGCCAGGCCGGCGTGAGCAATCGCGGCTGTAAGCCCTGAGGCTCAGGTTGCCGGTTACCCGGCTCCCGGAGATCCGCCACGCCGCCGAAACCGTCCGGGGGCTGCCTCCGTCGAAGGTGCACGTGCCTGTGAAGCCGGACGAGTCGAAACTCGAGATGGCCCCGCCACACACCGACCCGCTCGAGAGATCCTTGAGCTGGAGCGCCGTGTCGGTGATCGCTCTCCATCGGGGGTGACGAGGTCGAGACGGACGAGGACACGGCGGGCGCCTCTCCATCCCCGACGATCGAGACGAGCGCCCCATCGGCGCCGTCGCGCTGAGTGAGCGATCCGCTGAATCCGTCGCTGAATCTCTGCGCGTGTTGCGACATGGCGGCGGTGACCTGGCTGTGAGGTGTTGCCGAGAGTCCGAGAGCCAGGGCGAGCCGCAACCAGACCGGCGGCGCCCGTAAGTCCACGAACGGCCGACGGGCTGAGCCGATTCCGGGTCGAGCGCCACGCGAGCGCTCCGAGCACGCTCGAGGCCGAGGCCGCGTAGATCGTGACCATCGACACCGCGCGGGTATCGGTGCCCGCCCCAATGCCGTGAACGGTCGCTGCTCCCCACACGGCGAAGTTGAGGATGTGGATTCGGCGCGACCAGCGGTATGGAATATGGCCTCGGAGCGCATTGGTGACCGCGAGCGCAACGAGCAGTTCGGCGGCGACGATTCCGACGGCGGTCCAGAGCGGCCGGTACTGCGCGCTCAGCGGGACGACGAGCTGAGTGAAGGAGAATGGTGCGAACTTGTCGATCGCGATCGTGGCGACGTGGATCGACACGAACGCACCGACGAGCAGGCCGCCGAACCGGTGGAGGTCGGTGACTGCGAACTTCGGCCAGTGTGGCACCCGCACCTGGCCCGCCAGCGTCAGGCCGACGAGCACGACACCCGTCAAGATAAGGTAGGCGACGATGCCGGCGGTACGGGCGGCGTACCAGTCGACGGGAGAGGCCGTCAGGCCCACGCCGGCTCCGGTCAACACTCCGCGCCCAGCGGTCATTCTCGACCGCCCGACTGATGCCGACGAACCGGGCGGCGACGCCTCGCTCGTCGAGCCAGCCGGGTCCATCTTCGCCAAGCAGGAAGCCGGCCTTGGCTGCGATGTCGGCGCTCAAGCAATCTCGGCCGACCGCAGTGACGTGCGTCCACGGCGAGGTCGACGGCAAACTCGTGCGTGGGTCGACCAGATGGTGCTGGAGAACGCCACCGCGCATCCAGCGTCGCGTCGAGCTGCCACTCGTGGCGATGCCACCGGCTTCGAGCGTTACTGCGCCGCCGTCGGGCAGAGCAACCGTGACGGGCAAGCCGCGCGCTGCGATGTCGCCGCCTGCGGCAACGAAACCTGATTCGCCGAGAAGTCCGGCAGCGCTGTCGACAGTCATCGCTTTGACGACTCCATTCAGGTCGAGGACCGTTCCCGGCGGGCGGATGAGCACGCCGGCGCCCACGCGGATGAGTCGCCAATCGCCGCGAGCCGTGGGCTCGACGGGCCGCGGATCGTCGCCGAGCGCATCGAAGTCGGTGTCGTACCCGATCGCTTCGATCGCTGCGCCGACGGTCGGATCGACGAGTCCGTCGGTCAGCCGGGCGGCGTCGAGAGCCGCGATCACCGCCGCGCCGAAAGCCGGCGAGACGCGAACGACCGTCGATCTGGTCGCGTTCACCTTCAGGAGCTCGCTTCCCGGGCGGAAGCGGCTGAACGTTGCGTCGCGGTGCTCGAAGAGCCGCTTGACGGCCTCCAGAGCCCTGTCGTCGGCGCCCGCGACGACGATCTCGCAACCCATTGCACGAAAGACCTGGCGGTTCATGAGGCAGACGTCGTCGCTTGCGGAGTGCCAGATGCGAACGCGATCGAGCCGCCCCCGAGGTTCGATCCTTGGATCTCGGCGACCAGCGACGCGGGCGCCGCAAGCCCTTGAGGAGAGCCATGCGTGACTGCCGGATGCGAGGCACGTACGAGTGCGAGACCGACTCCAAACGAAGCGAATGCCGCGATCGTGATACCGCGCCGAGTCGCTGCCAGGCGGGCGCGGGCGGCCTCCATCCGCGTCGGCGATTCAGCTGGTTGCGCAGGCACGGGTCGGGAGGAGGGCATCCCAGAGGCTCCTTCGTGAGGACTGATTCCTCTCCGATGGAACCGGAGCGCGATGAGAATGCTCTGAGCAGCAGCTAAGAGAACACCAAGAATCCCAACTCAGTCAGCGGCCGTCTCGAGCGCGAGGGTGTCGGCGGCGAGCTCGATCAGCAGCGGATCGTGGGTGGCGCAGAGGATGGTGGCGCCGCGTTCCCGGGTGAGCTGGACGAGGAGAGTGCAGATCGAGCTCGCGCTCGCCTCGTCCAGGCGTGCGGTCGGCTCGTCGAGCAGGATGAGGTCGACGTCGGCGGCGAGCGCGCGAGCGATCGCGACGCGCTGGCGTTCGCCGGCGGAGAGGCGCGCGACCGGATGGTGCAGGCGCTCCTCGAGCCCGACGGAGCAGAGGGCATCGCGCGCTCCTTCGCCCGGAACGCCGCGCAGGGTCGAGGCCGAGATCGACGTTCTCGAGCGCGGAGAGGTACGGGACGAGGCCGGGCTCCTGGGTGACGAGAGCGACGTGCCGCCGACGGAGAGTCGCGAGCTCCGACCGGGTCAGGTCGCCGAGCGGCGTGCCCGCGACCCGCACGACCCCGGCCGACGGGCGCTCGAGGCCTGCGATCAGATGGAGAAGGGTCGTCTTGCCGCTTCCCGAGCGGCCGACGATGGCGGTCAGGCGGCCCGGGCACGAAGGCGGTCGTGACGTCGTCGAGCACGGTGCGGGCGCCGTAGCGCTTGGTGACCTCGCGCAGCTCGGCCGCCGGCTCGCCCGTCGTGGTGACTGCCGGCGGGGCGAGCGACCCGCGGGCGGTCGTCTGGCCGGGTCGGCGAGGAGCTCGGCGGCAGCGACCGGCGTGACCGTCCTCGTCTCCGGAACTGCACCCGGGAGGCGGATCCAGCCGTGGCTGACGACGAGCGATCGGGGATCCCCGCGGCGTGCCTCTTGCACGACTCTCCCGTCGCGGATCCACACCTGGCGGTCGGCTATCGCGGCCGCGCCGGGGTCGTGGCTGACGATCAGCGCCGAACCGCCACGTTCGCGCACGAGCTCGCCGAGGAGGCGGTAGACGGTCGACGCGGTCTCGCTGTCGAGCTCTCCCGCGGGCTCGTCGGCGAGCAGCAGCTCGGGCCGGTGGGCAAGCGCCGCGCACACGGCGACGCGCTGTTGCTCGCCGCCGGAGAGCTCGGCCGGCCGGGCGCCGCCGCGGGCCCGCAGACCCACGCGTTCCAGCAGCTCGTCTGCGGCCTGGCGGCTCGATCGGGCATGGCGGCCGAGCAGTCGGAGCTGAAGCGCGACCGTCTCCCGGCAGGTCAGGTCGGGAGAGAGGGAGCGCGCGTAGTGCTGGTCGAGCAGGCCGAGCCGTTCCGCTCGGAACGCGGCAGTCGCCCGGCCGTCGAGCTGGCCCAATTCGCTTCCGAGCACGCGCGCCGAGCCGGCGCTGAGCGACTCGAGCCCCGCCACGGCCCTGAGCAGCGTCGTCTTCCCCGAGCCGCTCGGCCCGAGCGCGACCACGATCTCGCCCGGCTCGACCTGCAAGCTCAGTCCCTGCAGGGCAGCGGTGCCGCCGCCCGGAGACGCGAAGATCCGGAAGGCGTCGCGAACGTCCACGGCGAGCGTCATTCGAGGCTCCACGACGGGCGGCCCGGAGACTCACCGCGAAACGCACGCCGGGTGGTCAGCTCGACGACTGCTGCGGCGGACAGACGGCGACGGCCACGAGCGCGATCGTCTCGAGGCTCCACGCCGGGTCGAAGCGCAGTGGTGGCTCGGGCGTCGCGGCCCCCGCCGACAGCCTGACGAGTGCGAGGACGAGCCGCGAGAGCAGGACGCCGAGGCAGGCACCGCCGACGAGCGCCGTCGCCGTGAGCATCGCAGCGCGCAGGCGAAACTGTCGTCGGAGTGTCTCCGGCCCGACGCCCTGCGCTTCGAGGTCGAGCAGCTCGCCTCGCTCGTCGCCGAGCTCGTCCGAGAGCGCGAGCCAGAGCGCGAGCACCGCCAGCACGAGGGCGACGAGCGCGGCTGCAGCGAGCGTCAACGTGATTCCGCGCGCCAGCGGCTCGGCGGCGAGTGCCTGGCTCAGGTCGCTTCGGGACGCGACGTCGAGTGCCGAGAACGGAGGCTGTGCCAAGGGCTCGCGCGACCACGGCCGCCTCGGCGGGAGGCGCAGCGACCCAGAGCTCGGTGGGCCGCCCGGTTCCGGGGAGGATCCCGTCGAGCGCGACCGAGAGTCTGCTCTCGTCGGCGATCGACGAAACCCTCGCCCACCTGCTCGGCGGCGGGAAACCGCTTGCGCGACGCCGACGATCCGGGCGGGAACCCTTCCCACGCCGAAGTCGAGCACCAGCGTGCCTCCCGGGCCCGCCGCCGCTCGCGACCGACGGGCTGGCGATCACTCGCAGCGGCAGCCCGTCGGTCGACTGACGTCGACGAACCAGCACCGTCTGGCCGGTCGGGAATGCGTACGAAACGCGAGCCGGCCGGCGCTCGGCGCAGCACCGCGCCGTTCGCCATCCAGCCTCGCCAGCTCGTGAGCTCGCGGTTGCCGGCGCGCAGCGGCCCGAGCACGACCGACCCGCGTGGAATCGCCGACTGCGTGGCCTCCGCTGCCCGATGGGCGAGCCCGACCGCTTCGCCTTCGGCGACCGAGATCTCGAGCCCGACCAGCTTCAGCCGGCCGGTCGCGGGTGTCCGGGTCGTGAAGCGGCCGGGGGCCCGCTCTGCGAGCGGGAGCCGGACGACGTCTCCGGAGTCGCTTCTGCGCGGCCAGGTCGAGTTGCACGGGGGTGCCGCGGAGGCCGGCGTGAAGAGAGATCGTCGCTCCGGGCGGGAGGGGCAGGCCGCGAAGTGACGCCTGCGGATCGGCGCCGATCCGTGGCGGCCAGCGTCGAGAGCGGCAGCGCCGCGAAGTCGCGCCGCCAGTGCAGGTGGGCGAGCGCCGCAGGAGGAACGCCGAGCACCGTCGGGCTGAGCACGCTCGTTCCGGCTCCCGGCACCTCGGCGGTCTGCCGAACGACCGGATACGCGTGGACGCCGGGCGCGATGCGATCGAACCGCGCGAGCGGCGCCGCTTCGAGCGGCGTGACGAGCTTCGGCCCCTCGCTGAGCGAGAAGTCGAGCGGCACGGCGAACGCGGCCTCGTCGCCGCTGCCCCGCTCGAGGGTCGCCCGGTACCCGGTCGCGAACAGCGCGAGCCCGACCGCGACGACGAGGAAGGCCGCCGTGGCGGTCGTGCGCGCCGGTGCTCGAGCGAGCCCGAGCATCGCCAGCCGGAGCGCCGGCGGGCTTCGGCGCGTGAGCCGCTCGCCCGCGCGCATCAGTGGGCCCAGAAGCCGCGCCGTCGCGACGGCCGCCGCGAAGCACACGAGCCCTGGCAACAGGACGAGGAAGGTCGCGTCGCCGCCGGTCGCGGCCGTGCCCGAGTCGAGGGCACCGCGGCGGAACCCGATCGCAGCCGCTGCCGCCGCGGCGACCGCGAGAACGTCGAGGATCCGCACCCTGCGGCCGGGGGACTCCTCGGGCCGGCTCGCGCTGATCGCGACGAGAGCGGCCGTGGCGAAGAGCCAGAGCAGCAACACCGAGGACGGCGCTCGACGGTGAACCGGGGCCGTGGCGGAGGACGGCTCCGGCGGGAATCCCGGCCATCCGGGCAACGACGACGACCACGGCGATGCCGGCGAGCACGCCCGCGAGGCCGCCGGCAAGCGTGGTCGTCGCGATCTCCGCAACGGCGGAGGTGTGGACCTGCGCTGCCGTCGCCCCGCGCTGCACGAGGCGCCGCCGCTCCGCTGCCAATCCGCGCCGGAGCCCGACCGCCGCGACCATCGCGAAGCCCAGCAGGAGCACGCTGATCTCCCCGCCGATCAGGCTCAGCCGCCGGCCGGCGACATCCGCGCTGTCCCGCGCGGCGACAAGCGCGCCGTCGGGGCCGCTGAGCGCGTACTCCGAGCCCGCGCGCGCCAGGGCCGTCTGAGCGAGGGACTCGCGGGCGAGGACTCGGTCGATCTCCCAGGCGTGGAACCGGCTGGGCGCGATCGGAGCGATCCAGCTGTGGACGCGGTAGAAGCCGTCGAGCGCCGGAATCCGCTGGAAGGCATCGGCTCCCGCCGTGAGCAGCGGGGTCGCGAGTCCGCCCTGGCCCGGGCGTCGAGCCACGACGCCGAACAACGCGGCATCGGGCACGTCCGCGACGCCGACGCGGACGAGGTTGATGCCGTCCTGCCGCCATGAAGAGCGGCGCCCGGCGCCGACCTCGAGCACCTCGCAGCGCGCGGGCACGCACTCGCGCGGCAGCCGTCCGGAACGGAGCCGGACGAACTGCGCGAGCCGGTCGAGGCTGACCAGCTGAACGAGCCCGTTGCCGATCTCGAGCTGCCGGAAGAACGTGCCGGCGATCGGCTCGCCCGGCGAGAGTGTCGCGAGCACGTGGCGCACCTGGCGATCGGCCGAGCGGTAGCTCACCCCGGTCGGCAGCCCGAACGAGTCGACACGGAAGCTGCGATCGCCGGCCGGCAGCGTCGCGAGTGCCGAGTGCACCGCCCGGTCCCGCGCGACGCCGCCGCCGCCGAGCACACCGATGAGCATCGCCATCGCGCCTGCGACTCCGGCGGCGAGGAGCAACGACCGGCTCGGCCTGGCCCGCATGCGCGCCACCGCGACGTTCCAAGGGGCCGCGGCCCTCCGCACGAAACGCCCGAGACCCGACGGCTCGCTCGTGCCCGCGACTTGTCCGGATCGCCACATTCGCGCCGGTACCATCGCAGACCCCGGTGGGCGGAAGGCGTGCATGCCTTGCGCTCTCCCGTGTTTGCTGCGCACATGCCCACAGCGATATCTGCACCAGAGGCCGAAGACCTCGCGGCGCCGCCGCCTGCCGGGATCAGCCCTGTCGGTCCGGCGCCAAACGGGTGGCGCGCCAGACGTCCCCGGTGGGTAACCGGCGTCAGTGCGCGGGGTGGACGTACTCGAAGCTCGGCCCCACGGTGGTCTCCCCGTCCCCTGACGGCAGCTTCATCAGCTCGACCGCGCGCGCCTTCATCCCGTACATCGCGCCAATCGCGATCGTCGAGCCGGTCCGGGCTGGCCGTTGAAGGCCTCGTCGAGGAGGTCGAAGCACGCCGCAGTAGGCGTGGTTGAACGCGTCGAGCTGCGCCCGGATCTCGCTCCCCTCGGGGTAGTCGGCGCTGCGCGGGTTCGGCCGCATGTTGTGCACCGCGTCCCAGTCGACCTCGAGTGGCTCGCCGGTCGGGCCGGACTGAGGCGTGTCTCCCGGCGCGAAGCGCCGTCCGGACTTGATCTCCTGGAAGCGGAAGTAGTGGGCGACCTCCTCCCGCTCGGGATGGAACATCTCGCGGTCGCCGTCCCAGACCTCTTGGTGCTGCAGCCCTTCACCCTGCTCGACGATCTCCTCGAGCGCGGCAAGCGCCGAGGCCAGGTCGCGCACGGCGATGATCCGGCCACTGCCGTCGTAGTGGAACTCGTCGGTGACCTGACGAGCCGGGATCTCCGCAGAAGAGCTCCTCCTCGCCGAGCTCCTCGCTGAGCCGGGTGAGAGCGAGCTCGATTGCCTCGTAGAACTGCCCGATCGTCTCGAACTCGTCGTCCTCGGGCTGACCGCTGTGCTCGGCCGGGCCTCTCGATCAGCAGGAAGGTCTCGATCGCCTCCGGCGAAAACTTCTGGAGCGGCACCTGGAAGGCCCGGTCGCTGTGAGGGAGGTAGGTCGGGAAGACCGGCAGGATGCTCGGCGTGTCGATCTCGGGGCGACCCGCCGATCGCGTTCAGGATGTTCGCGTCGAGCATCAGGTGCAGCATCTCTTCCAGGAACACCGACTGCACGACCTCGACCGCCTCCGGGTTGCTCCCCTTCTCGATCGAGTAGAGCGCGCAGAGATACGGGGGCAGCGTCGCGTGCTCGAGCTCGATCGCCCACTGGAGATGACGTCGAAGACTCTCGACTGTGGTGATCGCCATGCGCTGCACCTGCCCGCTCGAGAAACGGGCGTCAGTCTAGACGGCGTGGCTCGGCCAGACGCTAGCCGCGGTACAACCCGACGGTTCCGACCGCGATCAGGATGACCCCGACCAGGAGCACGAGCGCAGGGATGAGCACGTGGGCCAGCCGTTCGAGCCGTTCTCGGGTGCGGACGAGCTTCTCCACCCCGCGTGCGCCGGCAAGTTCACGGACCACGAGCACAGCGAGGAGCGGTGCGATGAACATCAGATTGAAGAGCAGGATGAGTGCCACCTGGGTCGTCAGCGACTGTCGCGAGCTGGTGACGGCCGCGATCACAGCGAAGTAGGGGAACGCAGTCGGCAGTTCGACCGCCATGATCGCCGCCCCGGCGAGAATCGACCCGCGCTGGAGAGCTCGGTCGCTTCGCTCCTTCCGGCCGATTCGGCGCGCGACGTGCCGGCGCCCGAGCCAGAGGACGACTGCGAGCACGACCAGGGCGGCGCCTGCGCAGATCTCGGCCACGTGCTCGCTGTGCAGGCTCAAACGGTGTGCGAGCAGCGCCCGGCCGGGGCCGAGGACGAGCACGACCCCAGCGGTCGCCGACACCACGAACACGCCGACGATGAACCCGAGCAACTTGCGTCCGGCGTGGCGGTCGGAGGCAAGGTAGAGAGCCGGGCCGATGGTCGACGGGTTCATCGAGTCCGCGAGACCGATCGACACCACGACTCCGAGCAAGGCCAGCATTGGACGAGCTTGCCAGACTGGCGGCTCGGCTAGGTTCCCCCGGTGCATCCCCGCGTCCTCATTCTCACCGCGAGCGTCGGGGAGGGGCACGATCTTCCCGCTCGCACGCTTGCAGCGCAGCTTCGTCGCGAGCGGCCCGATCTCGACATCGTGATCGAGGACTGCCTTCCCGCGATGGGTCGCGTCGTGGCAGCCGTCAGCGAAGACGCGCCGAGCGTCGTCTTCTACAGGTTCCGCTGGCTCTGGGATCTCGGCTTTTGGTTCTTCGCCGAATGGGCCCCCACACGGGTGCTCACCCAGCGCCTGCTGACGCGACTGTCGACGCCCGGAATCCTCAGGTTGATCGGAACCGTTGATCCTGCTGTGATCGTTTCGGTGTATCCGAACGTGACGGAAGTGCTCGGGCGTTTGCGGGCCGCCGGCTCGATTGGTGTTCCTGTCGTCGCGGGGATCACCGATCTGGCAGGGATGCACTACTGGGCGACGCCGGGTGCCGACGTTCACCTGATCACGCACGTGGAGTCGATTCCCGAGGTCCGCGAGGTCGCGGGAGACGACGCAGTCGTACACGTCGTCCACGGGTTCACTGCGCCGGAGTTCCTCAGCCCTCGACCGCAAGCAGAGGCGCGTCATGAACTCGCGCTGCCGCCTACGGGAAAGGTCGTGCTCGTTTCGGGCGGTGGTTGGGGAGTCGGCGACGTCGAGGGCGGTGCGGCCGAGGCGCTCGCCCTGGACGACGTGGTGAGCGTGGTCTGTCTGTGCGGGCGTAACGACGATCTCCGTCGTCAGCTGCTGCAGACCTTCGGTGCGAACCCTCGCGTTCGCGTCGAGGGTTTCACGGAGCAAATGCCCGATTGGCTCGCGGCCGCGGATGCGCTCGTGCATTCCACCGGCGGCCTGACCGTTCTGGAGGCGATCATGGTCGGCTGCCCGCCGATTTCGTACGGGTGGGGGACGGGGGCATGTTCGAATCAACAACCAAGCCTTTCGCCGCTTCGGGCTCGCGGACGTGGTGTCGCGCCGTGAGGAACTGGGGGCGGCGATCAGAAGAGCGTTCGAGCACGGGCGAGGCCGACCGGACGACTTCGCCGCTCTCCCGTCGGCCGCGTCGTTCGTTCTTTCGCTTCTCGACGGCAAGGCGCCATGACGAGACGAGCGATCGGTGCCGCGGCGCTCGCTGCAACGTGGTGCGCGCCGGCGCCGGCGCCGGTCGTGCCGCTGCTGGCGGCCCCGTTCGGGCTCCGGCTCCGGTTACCGTCACCGCGCGGGATCGCGCTCACGTTCGACGACGGGCCGCACCCGCAGGGAACGCCCGCCGTACTCGAGCTGCTCGCCGGCGCGAACGCGCGGGCAACGTTCTTCCTCGTCGCCGAGCAGGTTGAGCGCAGGCCGTCGCTCGCGCGCGAGATCGCTGCCGCCGGGCACGAGATCGCGATCCACGGATACCGGCACACGCTGCTGCTGCGTCGGACGCCATGGGAGCTCTCCGAGGATCTGGCACGCGCCGAGGACATCATCGGCACGGCGACGGGCACCGAGGCGACCAGCTACCGGCCTCCGTACGGGGTCTTCAGCACGGCCGGGCTCATGGTCGTTCGCCGGCGCGGCTGGCTTCCCGTCCTCTGGTCGCGTTGGGGTCGCGACTGGACGAGAACCGCGACGCCCGCGGGCATCGCGCGCCGGGCGACGCGTGACCTTTCGGGGGGCGACATCGTGCTGCTGCACGACGCCGACTTCTACAGCTCGGTGGGCTCCTGGGCCAGGACCGCTGCTGCGTTGCCGATGATCCTCGACGCTGTCCGCTCCACCGGGGAGCCGTTCGTCTCCGCGAGCGAGTCGACGTAACGTTTGACGCCATCGAGAACGGGGTGGTGGCCCGCCATCCCAGCTCCGCCGACGCCCGCTCGGAGGAAACGTGGGGAATCCTCACGTCCGCCGGACGTCCGGGGCCGTACTCGATCGGCACGTCCGCAACCAGGCTTCGCACGGTCTCGGCAATCTCGGAGACGCTCACGGACTCGTCGCGAGCGAGGTTGTACACGCGACCCGCCCCGGCCGGCTCCAGCGCAGCGACGCAACCGTCAGCGAGATCCTCGACGTAGACGAACTGGCGCGTTTGCCGGCCGTCCCCGGCGATCGTGAGGGTCTCGTGTGCACTCGCGCGCGCAACGAAGGCCGCGACGACCGCTGCCTTCCTCGAGCGAGGGCCATAGGGGATTCCAAAGCGCAGGATCGTGTGTGGGACCCCGTACAGCTCGTCGTAGGATCGGCAGTACATCTCACCCGCGAGCTTCGTCGCCGTGTAGAGATGCGCCGGCAGACTCAGTGCACTGTCCTCGGTCACCGTGTCGCCCTCGCCCGCATCTCCGTAGACCCACACGGTGCTCGCGTACCCGACGCGGGCGACTCCTGCCTCTCGCGCGGCCTCCAGCACGGTCTGGGTGCCCCGAACGTTGACCGCTTCGGCGCGCACGGGATCGGCCACGACGACATTGACGTCGGCGACGGCAGCGAGGTGGAGCACCGCGTCGCAGCCACGAATCGCCGTCCGGACGGCGCCCGGATCGAGCAGGTCGCCGATCGCGGTATCGATCTCTCCGTCGGGGTGATACGGCGACCGCACGAGGTCGAAGATGCGCGGCTCGTAGCCGTTGGCGCGCAGGCGGTCGACGACGTGAGAGCCGACGAACCCGGCTCCTCCCGTGACGAGCACCCTCATCCGGAGGCCACCTGCAGCGAGATCCCCGGCCGGTAGTAGAGCGGCGTGCACCAGTGGTTCGGTTGCGACCCAGTCGGAGTTCGGCAGGTCGACGTCGTGGCCCATGATCCGGTGGCACGGAGCGTCGTAGACCTTGCCGGTGGAGCGGGGGATCGGCTCGAACACGATGTACTTGTAGAGGCCCGAGACCATGCCCTCGGGCAGCCGCACGCGGGAGGGATGGCGCGGGTCGAGATAGTCCCGTGCGACGGCGTTCTTCCAGGCCACGATCTCGTCGAGCCGCTCGACGCCGACGATCCCGAGAGCCGCCGTGAACTCGTTCATGCGGAAGTTCAGGCCGGGAGTCGCGTAGTCCGGCTTCCCGTAGTTCCGGAATGCGCGTGCGAACTCCAGAAGCTGGGGATTGTCGGATACCAGCGCGCCGCCTTCGCCGGTGGAGATGGTCTTCGTGGAGGCGAATGACCAGATCCCGGCGTCACCCCAAGTGCCCGCGCGCCTTCCGTTCCACGATGCACCGTGAGCGTGTGCGCAGTCCTCGAGGAGGACGATCCCGTGCTCGCGACAGAACGCGGCGATCCGCTCCACGTCGAACGCGACGTGGCCGCCGATGTGCACGAGCATGACGGCGTGTGGCTCGTGCTCGTTGGCTTTCCGCTCGAAGTCCTCGAACGACATGCAGAGGTCTTCGCGGTTGCAGTCGACGAACTCGACGATCCCGCCCGCACTCTGAATCGCGAGTGGAGCCGCCATGAACGTGTTGGACGGGCAGAGCACCTTCTTCCCCCGGACGCCGAAGAACTCGAGGGCCGCCAGCGCTGCACCGGTCCAGCCGTTCGTCGCGACAGCCGGCAGCCCATTCCAGGCTGCCCAGACATCCTCGAAAGCGCGGGTGAGAGGACCCTCCGACCAGACCTCCGCATCGAGTGCGTCGTCCCACAGCTCGTGCAAACGGGCGCGGTCGCGGTGGTCGAATCCGATGGCGAAGTTGTCGAAGTCCATGAGTGGTGAGGGGCGGCTCTGAAGCGACCAGAATGGTCTCGGTGCTCTTCGAACGTGGTCTTTCGCTCCGGCCCCGTCTGCGTTAGAGTCGAGGGGAGATGCGAGAAGATACTCTCGCGAAGCCGGCGACTGCCTCCCCAACCGACGTGCTGGGCGCGTCGCCGCCTGTCTTCGGGTGGAAACCGGCAGATCGGCTGACCCGCGTCCACCCCGCCGTTCCACCTCTGATCTTCATTCCCGTCATCGCAGCGCTCGGTTCGGTCGGGAGCGGTGACCTTCCCTGGATCTCATACCTGGCGGCGTTGGCTGCCGGGTATGTCTTCTGGACGCTCTGCGAGTACTGGGCCCACCGTGTGGTCTTTCACTTCGAGCCGAAGCACGGCCTCGGTGCCCGGCTCCACTGGATGATCCACGGCGTCCATCACGACCACCCGAACGACCCCATGCGGCTCGTCCTTCCGCCCGCCTTCTCGGTGCCCCTGGCCGCCGGGTTCTGGGCGCTCTTCGTCGTGACGCTCGGCATGGAAGTCGGCTGCGCAACCTGCGCCGGGTTCTTCAGCGGGTACTTGCTCTACGACATGCTGCACTACTCGTTGCACCACGGGAGGCCAAAAAGCCGGCTCGGGAAGTGGCTCCGCGAGCTCCACATGCGGCATCATTTCGAAGACGAAGAGCGCGGGTTCGGTGTCAGCGTCCCGTACTGGGACATGGTCTTCGGGACGTACACGTCCCGGCGCAAGCGCAACGCCGCACGCCCTTAGACCTGTGCTCGCCGGGTGACTAGGTTGGCGGCGGCGAGCTCTTTGCGTATGCCGGAGGTGAGAGGTCGACCGTGAACGCGCTGCTGGTGCCGGCGGGGTTCACGTCGAGTTTGTCGGAGTTGAGCGAGGCCGTCATGGTTTGCGGGCCGCCCTCAGTGACCTGAATCTGATAGCGAAAATGAGTAAGGCTCCCTCCCGGGAGGTAGCCGATCTCGCAGACGATCGTCGACGACCCAGTACAGCCGAAGCCACGGTCGTACCACGGCGGGCCGGAGAGGCTCATCCCCGCTGGAAGATGGATGGTAAGCACGACATGGTCGGCGGGCCGGGCGCCGTGGTTGTCGACTTGCACGAGAAATTGGAGCGGACTACCGAAGGCAAGCAGCTGCGAATTCAGCTGAAAGCTCGTGCGCAAGAGGCCGGGCATCGCGGGCTCGTACCTGTACGCCGCGAAGGCACCACTCTTGTTCAAGAGCGAGCACTGCGAGCAGTTGTCGTCCAGCACGCCGACGAACAGAGCGCCGGCCGGCGGCCTTGCGGAGCCCTTGAGGACGACGATCGACGAACTGCTCCTGCCCGCGATTGCGCCGTCGAGCAGGAAGTCGACGTAGGGTCCGTGGGCGCGGGAAACGTAGATGGTGCCGCCGCGCCGGAAGGCGGCTGCGACTACCGCGTGGGCTTGGCCGTCGAACGCGCCGAGGCGCCCGGGCCCGTTTTCCGCGTAGAAGAGCTGCCAGTGGACAGCTTCGACAGCGAAGACGGCCAGCACGGCCGCAGCGGCCGCGATTGCTTGCGAGCGAGGCAGCGAGGCGATCAACTCGAGGGCCGGAAGCGCGAGCAGGGGGAGAAAGACCGCCAGAGCGACCATGTGCCGGTTGCTGAAATCGATTGCCGCCGACGCCGCGACCGGGCTGACGAGCAGGCCGAAGAGCACGAACCGCCACCACGGGTCGGAGCGCCGTCGGGCAAGGATGATCGCGGTTCCCGCGAGCGCGAGGGCGACCTCGGTGTAGAAGAGGCTCCCGGCGCCCGGCACGTGGTCTCTCACCCCGGCAACGCTCGTATCGCCATGAGCAAGCCACGCCCACAGGTTCATGTTCTGCGCGTAGTGCACCAGGAACTGCCAGCAGATCTCCCACCAGGACATCCCCTTATGGATGTAGGTCGTGGCGTGATAGCGGACTTGGAGGGCCCCCGGATGGCGGAGGGTCCAGACGACAATTGGTGCAATCGCGGCCAGGAATACCGCCCAGACGACCGCGAGCTCGCGGCGCTTTGCGGGAAACCAGCACAGCACGAGCCCGATCGCGAACAGCGGGGCCAGGACTCGCCCGACTTGGTAGGTATAGGCCATCGCTGCGAGCAGCAGCCCGATCGAGACCGAGTGCCGCCCCCGCCACGTCCCCGCCGAGGCTTGGTGCACGACGAGCAAGAACAGCAGGATCAGGAGCGGCATCAACGCGAGCTCGAACACAACCCGGCTGGTCTCGAACAGCCAGGGGGAAAGACCGCCGATCATCGCCACGGCGAGCGCAACCATCCGTCTGCGCGAGATCGCCAGCGCGAGGGCGTAGAGCACGAGGATGGCGGCGAGGCCGAGTACGGCGCTGAAGCTGCGCGCGACGGCGGTGCTCGGGCCCGTGACTCGGTAGATGCCGGCCAGGACGTAGACGTAGAGCGGGCTCTTCCAGTCGCCGAACGAACGAATGAAGAGCGGCGCTCGAGCGCCGTACTCGTCTTTCCCAGTCGTCGAAATGGTGTACGCGTTGTACGCGATCGCACTCTCGTCTCTGTAGAAGCCGGGCGGATTGTTCGCCGAGACGTGCAAGAACACCACGGCGACGAGACCCAGGACGACGATCACGACGAGCGTCTGCAAGCGGAGGCGGACGCGTCTAGTAAGGGTCAGAACTCGATCTCCGTTCGTTCGTCAGCTTGCGATACCACTCCTGGGCGGGAGTATTTCCCATCGGCGGGGCGCACGCGGCGCCCCCAAGATGCGGCAAATGCGCGGGCGTTGGGGAGGAGTACCGTAACCTCGGACGTTAACTTGGGATTTGAAGCGACGAGGGAGCGACGCAATGGGCGGAGGGGAAGAGAAGGCGATCCTCGCCGGTGGGTGCTTCTGGGGAATGCAAGACCTGATTCGTAGGCGCCGTGGCGTTCTGTCTACGAGAGTGGGCTACACCGGGGGGGACGTTGCGAATGCGACCTATCGCAACCACGGATCTCACGCTGAAGCGATCGAAATCACGTTCGATCCCATGCAGACGTCGTACAGAGAACTGCTCGAGTTCTTCTTCCAGATCCACGATCCGACGACGGTGAATCGTCAGGGAAACGATGTCGGTGCGAGCTACCGCTCGGCGATCTTCTACCTCGACGACGAGCAGCGTCGTGTCGCCGAGGACACGATTGCAGATGTCGACGCTTCGGGTCTCTGGCCTGGCCGGGTCGTCACGGAGGTAACGCCCGCGGGCCCGTTTTGGGAGGCCGAGCCGGAGCATCAGGACTACCTCGAGCGCTACCCGAACGGATACACCTGCCACTTCGCACGACCGGGCTGGGTGCTGCCACGTCGGCCCGGTGCCGTCGCAAGATTAGGCTGAAGCGTCTCTCCCAGCTGGGGCTTCGGCCGGAGGAGGGAACCAGCTCAGCCGAGGACGACGGTCGGCGTAAGAAGCAGCGCCGATCGCATCGTCAGTTGAGTCGGCAGCCCGAGACCGTTCCCCACGAACGCCACGTTCCACCCTGGGCCTGCCAGAGGAGCCACGCTCGGTAGAGCTGCTCCCGCTGAGAGACCACCGATGCCCAATGAAGCCCGAACGTCGGTCCGCCGACCGCGACCCAGGCCGAGCGGCTGAACTGCATACCACCCTCGTACCCGTTCCCGGTCGCTGCGTCCCACGCGCCTTCGTGGGAATGGATGCAGAGCGCGGTGGTGAGCCAGTCGGCAGGAGGGTTCCACTGCTTCGGCGCTGTTGTGCCGTAGCCGGCCCCGGCTGCCGGAGCGGCTGCGATGAGCAGCGCAAGAACTGTGGCGGAAACGACGAGTCTGCGGATGACGAAGCTCCAGGGGTGGGGGTCAGGTCACGGTCCGCGCTTCGGACTTTGCGAGCGTTTGGCGTGGGAACAGATAACCGCACTGCCAAGACCGTTATGACGACCGCGAGATGGTACCGCACGTCCCGATCGGTTACCACTTGGCTCGGGCGGGCTGCCGGAAACTCTCGCGGCACCGGATCGTCAGAGGTAGCGGTGTGCGCTTGAGCCACTGCATGGCGCGGGAACCCCCACGCCGGCGGCAGGTAGAAGGTCGCGATGCGGTAGAGGAGCACGGTCGCGACGGCGGTCTCGGGCGCCATCCCCGCCGAGGTCAGGCCCAACGGTGAGGCCGAACTCGGCGACGCCGACCCCGCCGGGCACGGGGATAAAGCTCGCGAGCAGACGAGACGCTGATGTTGATCACAAGCAGCTCCGCGAGCGGGACCTCGAACCCGAACGCCTCGGGCGAAGAGGCCGAGGGCGATCGCGAACAGGAGCTCGGTGCCGATGCTGCCGAAGAGCGAGCAGCGCCGAGCTTGCTCGAGCGCGCGGAGCGCCCGCGAGCGTCGCCCGCACGTCCGGCCACCAGCGGCGCACGCTGCTCGACGATGCGCCTGCCGGACCCGTCGGCACGAGGACCAGCACGAGCGACCGACGCGACCACCATGGCGACGAGGATCCACGAGCAGCGTGCGCGCTCCGCCCGACGGGAACGGCAGCTCGAGCGCGACGTCTCGACTCCGTCAGCATCAGCAGGAGCCGCGAGCAGCGCCGGCCTGGACGACGGTGCCGACGAAGGAGTCGATCGCTCCCGACGCGACGGCGACCGGCGCCGAGAGGCCCTGCCGCTGGAAGAACCGGATGTTCACCGCCATCCGCGCCAGGTTCGACGGCAGCGCCACGTTCATGTACCCCATCGCGAGCTGCATCGTGTAGACCGGCCCGAACGGGAGCGGCGCGGGCACGGAGCCGATCGTCGTCGCCGCCTGGGTCAGCGCGCGGGAGCTGCGCGACGACGAGCCCGGCGGCGAGCCAGCCCCACGACGCGTCCTGCACCGCAGTCCCAGACCTCGCCCCAGTCGACGCCCGCCGCCGCCTCGACGATCGTGTAGCTCGCAAGGGCGAGCAGCGCGAGCTGGACGCGCCGACCACCACGTCACCCGTCGCAGCTGCACGGGCTCCGGCGGCTCGATGCCGGCGAGGCGCGCGGCCTCGGCGCGCACGTCGTCGGGGTCGATCGCCCGCCCGCTTCAGCTCACGCCGCAGCGACGGCCCGAGCGCGGCGGCCTGCAGGTACGGCAGCAGCTCGACCAGCCCGTCCTTACCCACGCGCGCGCCGCGGCCGACGCGAGCGCCTGGTCCGGGCCCCGCGAGCGTCGCGAGCGTCAGCAGCAGCTGCGCGCGGTCGGTCTGGAGTTGCGCCTCGCGTCGGGGCGAGCGTCGCGCGGCCGAGCTCCGCGAGCCCGACGCGGCCGTCGACGTCCACGACTGCCGCCGAGCTCGATGCGCCGGTGCGCGATCTTCGCGCGGTCGAGGCGGGCGAGCGCCTGCCATGCATCGTCCAGGAAGGCCCGGTCGACGTCGTCGCGGCGCGACCGCGAGCGACGTTCGCCGCGCAGCACGAGCAGCGCGTCGTCCTCGGCCGTCGCGGCCGCCGTCACGACGATCCCACGTCGGAGACGTCCTCGCCGCGGGCGATCAGCGTCACGAGCGCCTCGTGCTCGGCCGCCTGGAGCCGGCCGAGGCGCACTGGGTCGCCGCCCCCCTGGTACCAGATCGGACCGCCATAGCGACTCGACGATCTGCGTGTCGTGCGCGTCGCGCCCGTACACCTTGACGAGCAGCGGCTGTCCGCCCTCGTGCACGCCGCGCACGTGGAAGACACCGGCGACCTGCCGCGCGGCGACCTCGCAGCCCCGTGAACGGCACGCCGAGCTCCCGCAGCGCCGCCTCCACGTCCGCCAGCCCTGGCCGGCCGGCCGACGTCCCGGCCGCGAGCCGGACGGCAGCCGGCGACCGACGCGCCGATCAGCACGCGCTCTGAGCGCCCCAGCGGCGCGGCGGCGCCGGAGGCCGCCGCGCCGAACGTCGCCGAGCGACGAGCATCCAGCGCACGACGCGTCGCCACGGCCGCACGAGGTGCGGCGAGATCGTGAGCAGCGCGGCGGCCGCCTACGCGAGCCGCACGCCCGGGAAGAGCGGAGCCGCAGCCGTGCCGAAGCACCGCGTCGCCCACGTCCGCCCACTCTCCTGTCGCGATCGCGGACGCAGGCCATCGCGACGGACGGCCGCGAGCACGGCGGCCGCGACGGCCTGCGCGAGGACGACGAACCGGCGGCGGATGAGCGCCGCGACGCCCAGCGACACCGCCAGCAGCCACGCGACGTCGACGCGTCAGCCCCCAGACCGGGTCGAGCCAGCCCGGGAAGCTCCGCAGGGTCCGCTGCAGCGACAGCTCGAAGCCGGACGGCGGGTACGCTGCGACGCCGGCGGCAAGCAGCGCCGACGCGACGAGCGAGGAGCACGAGGTCAGTCGCCCTCCGCGTGCGCGGCGCACTCACGGGTGAGGCGAACAGCCGAGCCCGCCCCGACAGGAGCATTGCCGGCGCCTCCACGCCGCGAGCCACGCGCGTCTGTGCCATCAGGTCACCCACCCCATGCTCGGGAAAACTACGAGATCTCTTAAAAAAACGGCTCTGGAACGTGCCGATCGTCAGCCGGAATCGAGCGGATCTTCGCCCAACGCGCGGCGCTCGTCGTGATCATCCGGCTCCCGGCTCATCGCGCCGCCCCCCAAACCTTCGTGGTGGGGACAGCAACGATTGTTGGTGTGGGCTCGGGTGGGGGGCAGTAGTCTGGCCGGGCGATGGTCGAGGGGGTGGACAGGCGACTTCCGCGAGACCGAAGCGCGGCGGGACGCGCACTTCGGAAGCTGGTGCCGCGATCGTCGCACGGCGAGTGGCGCGCGCCTGCAGACCGCCCGGACGCGCTCGAGATCCTGGAGCGGCAGGGATCATCGCGCGTCCCCGAGCTCGGGCCGATCCGCTATGCGCGGATGGCCGAATCGCCGTTCGCGTTCTTTCGAGGTGCAGCGGCCGTGATGGCGTCGGATCTCGCTGCGACCCCGACTACCGGGATTCGCGTGCAGGCTTGCGGCGACGCGCATGTGAACAACTTTGGGTTCTTTGCGAGCCCCGAGCGGAACCTCGTATTCGACATCAATGACTTCGACGAGACCGCCCCTGGCCCGTGGGAGTGGGACGTCAAGCGACTCTGCACGAGCCTTCACGTCGTCGGCCGTCAGCGCGAGTGGCCGTCCGCCACGTGCGACGCGGTGGTTACCGCCGCCGCGCGCACCTACCGGGAGCGGATCATCGACTATGCCACCTGGCACACCCTCGACCTCTTCTACGAGCGCACCGAGATCAGGAACGTGATCGAGCATTTCCCCGTGCGGTATCACGCGGCGGTGAAGCGCGACGCCAAGCGGGCGCGTCGTAAGGACCATCTTCGCGCGGTCGCCAGGTTCACGGAGGTCGTCGGCGGGCGGCGCCGCTTCGTCGAGGACCCGCCGCTGACGGTGAGAATCGACCACATCGAGCACGATATGGACGAGGTGACCGAGGTGATCGAGCGCTACCGCCAGACGGTCCCGGACGAGCGGCGCTTCATGTTCGACCGCTTCCGACTGCTCGACGTTGCGCACCGGGTAGTCGGTGTGGGTAGCGTCGGGACTCACTGCTGGATCGCCCTGTTCGTGGGGCCTGACGATCCCGAGGCAGACTTCATCGTGTTGCAGGTCAAGGAGGCAGAGCGCTCGGTGCTGGAGCCCCACGTCGGTGAGTCGCTCCTCGGCCATCACGGAAGACGCGTCGTCGTCGGACAGCGACTCATCCAGGCTGCGGGAGACGTCTTCCTCGGCTGGACAGAAGGCCCGGCCACGGGGCGCAACTATTACGTGCGGCAGCTTTGGGACTTCAAGGGCCAGGGTGACCCGATGGTGATGGACGCCGGAACTCTGAGCCACTACGGCGCACTTTGCGCCTGGATCCTTGCGCGCTCGCACGCACGGACGGGTGACGCGGCGAAGATTGCTGGATATCTCGGGAAGGGGCCAACGTTCGACCGGGCGATCGCAGCGTTCGCCGGCCGGTACGCGATCACCAACGAGTCCGACCACGCTGCGTTCGTCGGTGCTGTCGGCCAGTGAACGTTCGTGGGCCAGAATTTGCGATCCGGTGCTACGAGGGGCGGCTGAGCGCTCGCCTTCCACCCGGCGCGCTGTCGCCGAGCCGCTCGTAGATCCATTGCATGGCGCCGCGCGCCACGATCATGGCCACGATCAACGTCGCGATCTCGACGAAGTGCCCTAGGTCGACCTCGTCGCCGAACACGATGTTCACGACCTCCAGGATCAGGAACTTGCCAAAAAACAGGATCGAGAAGATCGAGACGAAGCCGAGCACTTTGTAGACGGCGCCATCGCGAGCGCGGAAGTAGCCTCCGACTCGATGCTCAACCCCCACCAGGGCATCTAGCAGCAGCTTCAGCAGAATCGCAGTGAGGATCGAGATCCAGAACGAGTCGATCACGATCGCGTCGGCGAACTCGACGAACAGGTTCAAGACAACGATGTACACGAGCACGTCGGCTACCCAGGACACGTAGCGCGCCTGAGCCCTCGTCATTGTGGACGGCGTGTCTGCGTTCATTTCGGCTCGATCGTACTGGCCAGCTGGAGAACCTCAGAGACGCGGCTGCCGACCGAATCGAGACCCCCAGAGGATCCGCTTTCAGCGTTGGGTCACTGGCCGGAGAGAGGGAAGCGGTAGACGCGTGCGTTGTGCGGCGCGAAAGGGCTCGGGTCGGTGAATGCGCCCCCGGCTGCGGTGACGTGACGAGCCGGGTTGCCACCGGGGTGTGCGAGCACGAGGCCCGCAGCGGCGCCGGAGGGGAGCCCGGTGAAGCGCACAGTGCCGGTCTCCACAGCGCTCCTCCTGACCGCGATGAGATACAGGGCACCGTGGGCCTCGCGGGCGCTGAGAGCGATGTCGGGCGCGTTCGCGCGGATCGTGAGTGCGCTGCAGCGGGGCAGTGAGGGCGGCCGTGTGCGCAGGATCGGTCAGCTCGAGGAGGAGCGGGCGCTGAACGTGCTCCCAGTACGTCCAGTTCCACCCGCGTTCGCCGGTCGGCCGGGCTCATCACCTGCTTGAACTGGCCGCCGAAGAAGAACAGCCCACGCGCCCCGGCGATGATCGCGTCGTAGGCCATGAACCTCGCCTGTGGCAGGGTCGGGAAGACGACTGGGTGGGGCGGGAAGACACCGCTCCAGGCGATCTGGAGGGTCGTCCAGATCGACTTCCGCCGCGTGGCGCTGGCGATGATGCGTCGTCATGTCGCCGACGACGCTGATGTCTGTGTTGATGGGCGGTCCGCCCGCGTGCGCCCCCTGGGGCAGCGGGTAGATGTCGATGCCGTGGATGTCGCAGGCGGCGGAATACGGTGCGACGGCTGCTGCCTTCAGGGGTATGTCGGGGCTGCCCGCGCCGGGGCTCGGCCCTCGCGGAGCCTGGATGATCACGATCGGGTGGTCCGGATCGACGGTCCGGAGGTGCTCGTACACCGCGACGCATCCCGGCCGCCGGGACGTGACCGTGCGCCGGCTCGTCCACTCCCTTCCACGCGCCGAGCCCCGGGTGCCCCTTGACCGTGTTGACGATCTGGTCGAGTAGGGCCTTCTGCGACAGGTCGCCGTCGACGCCGGCGAGCGCGAGCCAGAGCTGCAGCCCGTAGGCGGGCGCCGCGTCGAGTTCCTGCCCGACCGAGATCAGCTGCTCGGCGACGCCGCCGGCCGTCCACACCGTGTAGTTTCGGACGAAGCGCACGCCTGCCTGCGCAATCTCGGCCCATGCGTCCGCGCCGTCTGGCGCGGTGCTCCCGAGCGGCGGTGGATTGGACAGACCGATCGGGAACAGCGGCTTACCGCCGACAAGCAGATTTCCCGTCGCCGGGTCGACCGAGGTCCTCGTCATGACGCTGGGTCCGGCCGTTCGCGCCGGCGCCGCTAACGTACCCGCATTGGCCCCGAAACGGGAGACGCGCGAGGGTCTACCTGCGGCGTCGCCGGCGAGGCTGCGATGCGGTCGTGCGTGTGGGGCGGGTGGGGAGTGCTGCACCGGACGCCGCGAACTGCGTCGCCGTGACCGAGGCGCGCTGCGAGTCGGCCGACGTCATTCTGTTGCTCGGGCAGGACAAGGGTCACACCGTTGCCGTTGCGACCCGCGCGACCGGTGCGGCCGACGCGATGGACGTAGTCGTCGTCTGCTCGCGGCGGGTCGAAGTTGATCACGTGCGTGATGTCGTCGACGTCGAGGCCGCGCGCCGCGACGTCCGTTGCGACGAGCGTTGAGATGCGGCCGGTCTCGAACTGTGCGAGTGCCCGTTCTCGCTGGTTCTGCGAGAGGTTCCCGTGCATCGCGACCGCCGGGATCCGATGCTGCCGCTCGAGCTTCCGCGCGAGCTTGTCTGCGCCGTGTTTCGTCCGCACGAACACGAGCGCGAGCCCGCGGTCGACCCGGAGGTGCTCGACCAGCCGGTCGAGCTTGTTCTCGGCGGTGACGAGGACGAACGCATGGTCGATCTCGCCCCGTTCTGCCTCGGTGGGCAGGACACCGCGAACGTGCGAGGGATTCACGGTGTAGGCGCGGGCGAGTTCGGCGACCGCGCCGTCGAACGTGGCGCTGAAGAGCATGGTCTGCCGGTTCGTCGGCACGCCGCGGAGGATCCGGTCGACCTGCGGCTTGAAGCCCATGTCGAGCATCCGATCCGCCTCGTCGAGGACGAGCACGCGGACGTCGACGAGGTTGACCACACGGCGCTCGATCAGGTCGAAGAGGCGTCCCGGAGTGGCGACGAGGATGTGGGCCCTCCGCGCCTGGTCGATCTGGCGGCCGATGGGCGCGCCGCCGTAGACGGTCACGACCTTCAGGCCCTTCGCCGCGGCGAGCGGCTCGATGTCCGCCGCGACCTGGATCGCGAGCTCGCGTGTCGGCACGAGGACCAGGGCGCCGGGACGAGCGCTTCCCGGGCTCGTGCGCTCGACGAGCGGCAGCCCGAAGGCGAGAGTCTTGCCGGAACCTGTTGGCGACTCGGCGAGGATGTCGAGGCCGCCGAGCGCGTCCGGGAGGACGAGGTCCTGGATGGCGAAAGGATGCGTGATCCCCTGCTTTGCGAGCGCGGTGGTGACAGGCGCGCTGACACCGAGTTCCTGAAAGGACTTTGGCACTGTTCTACTCCTTCTCTGTCTGATTGAACGAGACGCAACCGCCTCGACCAACCCTGCAAAGAGGAGGAACGAAGAGCCAGATCTCCTGGGGGCCCGAATGGCTCCCGCTCACACGGTAGCAGCGAGCCCCCGCGGGTTGCCTAAGACTTCGGGCTGCGTCTCGGCAACCGCGTCGAGGCTGGTGGAAGTGCGCGATCGTGTGCGCGGCCAGGGACTCACTCGGGCTGCGAAACAGCCGCAGTTCGAGGCCATGGCCCGACATTACCGGGGTTTTACGCAGCCCCCCCGGAACGCTAACCGGCAGATGACGGTCGGATAACAGGGCGTGTGTAGACACGAGGGTGGAACAAGACGCCATTAGCGACAGGAGGGACCGCAGATGAGTCCGAGACCGACAAAGAGCCTCGTCGTAGCAGCCGGAGCCGCACTCACGCTGCTTCCGCTGGCCGTTGCGACACCGGTGGTCGCCGCGGCCAGGTCAGGGCATTCCGCGCACGTCGAGCACCGCTACCAGCAGCATCATCGCGTGCAGCACCGGCGGCCGAATCTCGCGCTGCGCCTGTCGGGTTCGCCGGGAACGGTGAACACGGGGCAGCAGGTGACCTACACCGCCACGGTCGTCAACACCGGCCGGCGGGGGGTCGCCAACGCCGGCTTCCGGGATCTCATCTCCCGGAAGGCCACGCTTGTCTCGACGACCCCGAGCCAGGGCAGCTGTACCGGCAACCCGGAAATCGTCTGCAACCTCGGGGCGCTTTCACGGGGCGCCTCGGCGACGGTCACGATCGTCGTCACGGCGAACCAGCCCGGCTGGATGGGCAACTTCGGCTGGGTCTCAACCAGGCCGCCCGGGCACTGGCAGCACCGCCATTTCGTCGCTACCCGGGTGCAGGGCACGACCTCGGGCGTCGACCTGAGGCTCACCGGCTCCCCGGGTACGGTGAATACCGGTCAGCAGGTGACGTATACGGCGACTGTGACCAACTCGGGGAGCGGTGCGGCGGGGAATGTCGCTTTCGAGGATCTGCTTCCGGGCAAGGCGACGTTGGTCTCGACGACTCCGAGTCAGGGCAGCTGTAACGGCAACCCGACGGTCGTTTGCAGCCTCGGGGCGTTGAACGCGGGCGCTTCGGCGACGGTCACGATCGTCGTCACGGCGAACCAGCCCGGCTCGATGACCGACCACGGCTGGGTCTCGAGCAACCCGCCCGGGAACTGGCAGCACCACCGCACGGTGAGCCACCGAGGTCCGTGAGGTGAGTTCGGAGCTTGCCTTCCGTTTGTCCGGATCGCCGGCATCGGTGAACACGGGTCAGCAGGTGACCTACACGGCGACCGTGACCAACTCGGGGAGCGGTGCGGCGGGGAATGTCGCTTTCGAGGATCTGCTTCCGGGCAAGGCGTCGTTGGTCTCGACGACTCCGAGTCAGGGCAGCTGCAACGGCAACCCGACGGTCGTTTGCAGCCTCGGGGCGTTGAACGCGGGCGCTTCGGCGACGGTCACGATCGTCGTCACGGCGAACCAGCCCGGCTCGATGACCGACCAAGGCTGGGTCTCGAGCAACCCACCCGGGAACTGGCAGCACCACCGCACGGTGACCACGGAGGTTCGTGAGGTGAGTTCGGAGCTTGCCTTGCGTTTGTCCGGATCGCCGGCATCGGTGAACACGGGTCAGCAGGTGACCTACACGGCGACCGTGACCAACACGGGGAAGGGCCTCGTCAGCAACGCCGGCTTCGAGGATCTGCTTCCGAACAACATCGCGCTCGTCTCGGTCGCAGCCAGCCAGGGGAGCTGCGCAGGTAACCCCACGATCGTGTGCAGCCTCGGAGCCCTCAACCCCGGCGACTCGGCGACCGTCACGATCGTCGTGACCCCGAATCAGGCGGGAGCGATCACCGACCGCGGCTGGGTCTCGAGCAACCCGCCCGGTAACTGGGAGCACGAGCACTCGGTCGTCACCACCGTCCACCAGGCGCTCGCTCCGGTGACGACGACGACCACTACCGCCACGACCACAACGAGCCACCCGTAGCCGTTCGCACCGGCTGATCGAAACCGACTAGAGGGCCCTGCTTGCGGGGCCCTCTAGCATCGAGCACAGACGGCTGGATCAGTGCTGAGTATTAGCGCGGGCCGAGCACAGACAAAACGGCTAGAAACAGGCCGCGATCCCCCCGGTCGAGTGGGGTTCGGCTTGATGAGCGGAGGGGGAGGGATTTGAACCCTCGTCGGACGTAACCGCCCAAAACGGTTTTCGAGACCACCGAGAAGCACCTGATTTGCAGGCGGATTACGAGTGGTTCGCCAGTTCGTTCGCCAGTCGCGCGCGCTGCGAACGGTGTTGATGAGCGGGCGCTGGGCGGACCCGTCTAGCGAATTGTGCGGCCGGTGGTGAGGTCGAAGTAGTGGAGCCGCTCGGTCGTCACGACCCTTCAGGCCCTTCGCTGCGGCCAGTGGCTCGATGTTCGCCGCGACCTGGATCGCGAGCTCGCGTGTCGGCACGAGCACCAGGGCGCCGTGGGTCGTCACCCAGTTCGGACCGCTTCGGCCAGGTCTCGCGGTGTTATCGTGGAACGCGTGGCACTCGGGAGCCTTGGGCCCAGGCGAACGCGAATGTTGCTTGGCTTGTGCGGGGTGGCTGGGGTCGGGATCGTCAGCGCGCTGGTCATCCTCGGCCGCGGTGATGGTGGCAGAACGGCGGCTTTCCCGACGACAGGTCCGTATGCGCCGATCAAGGCCCCGCCACAACCGGTAGCCGTCGTGGGAGGAGTGCTGATCGGTGACCTCGAGTCGTCAGGGATGGGCGGTGACCTGCAGATTGCGGTGTCGCCGCTACCTGGGCCGCGCCGTTACCAGCTCACGGTCACGAACACTTCCAGCATAGGATCCGTTAAGGCCTTTCAGTGGTTCCCGTCACCTGGGGTGCGGATCGTCAGGGTGGTCGGCAGCACTGCCGGCCACTGCAAGCTCTCGGGTACTTCCGGCCTGGGCGGCAACCAATTCAAGACGGTCGTGCTTTACCCGAACATCACGTGCGACAACGTCAACCTCAAGCCTCCCAGCTGCACGTGCAGAGGGGACGGTGGATCAGCGGAAATCTCGTTCATCGCAACGCAGAACGCAGGGCTCTATCCAGGCTCGACGAGGGTGATGTCGATGACGCCGGTTCTGAAGATCATCCCCTCGTACGTCCAGCCCGAGGACGTGCCGGTGTGCGCGCCGAACCAGGTGAGCATGGCATCAAGGCCGTGCTCGTCCGGCTAGGTCCCAGGTGAAGAAGCCAAGCAGAACGCCCCGACCGCTTCTCGCGGGGCTCCTCGTGATCGCGGGGGCAGTCACCCTTGCCGGTTGCGGGAGTGGCGTCGACTCCGGCGGACTCACCGCCGCCGACCGGAACGCGGCTCAGAGGGCGATGAACGCGCTCCAGGGCTCGAACATCCCGCTCCAGCTCATCAACCTGACGGCCACAGCTCGGCAGGCCCCGGCAGTGTGCAGGGTTCATCTCGCGTCGCGGAAGCCGCGCACGTTCAACGTCTACGTCTTCTGGATTCCGTACCTCGGAGTGCAGTCCTACACCTGGCTCAACATGACCATCACCGCTGACCCTTCTCGAGACAGGTTCCATCTCGGAACAGCCGCAACGGCGCTCCCTGGCGGAGTGCTCACGCGTGACGGAAAGACGGTTGCGGCCGGCACGGCAGACTTCGACACCCCCCTTGCGCTCTACGGTCCCGACCAGGTAAGGAAGAACAATCAAGTGCTCGTAGCGCACGGCGGCAACGTCTTCTCGAGCCCGGGTGCGAAATGTCAGGTGCTCGCGAACGGGTACCTGAGGCTGCTTCCCAATCCGTAGGGCCTCGACGCCCGCGCGCGAGGCTCCAGTGTGGGTCAGCGGAGCACGAAATCGAGGCGATGACGTTTTTCGCGGCCGTGCCCGACGACACCTGACCACGCGCGCTGAGGTACTTGCCGGTGCCGCCCGTGACGGCCAACGTGAATTGCGTACTGTCGAAGTCAGTCGGCCCGGAGGCGAACATGGTGCCGGTGCTCACCTCGTACAACGCCGTACAGATGGCGTGATGGGCAAAGTTGAAGGTGCACGTGTACACCGCCGAGCCGGCACCGTGCTTGAGGTTCGGGTCTCTGTACAGCTTGAAGTTGTACTGCGCGGTGTCGCCCGGGAACGGACCAGTGCCCTTGGTTACGGTGACGAGGCTCTTCGCGTCGGCGTTGAACGGATTGTGGATGTTGCCGCGTGCCCGGTCGTCCGCGTGGTTGACGAATCGCACGTGCGTGGCGTAGGCGTAGAAGGTGAGCTTGTGATTGGCCACCCCCGCTCTCACTGAACCGGACGGACGCGCACCTGCGAACAGCGCGACGCCGATGAGCCCTGCCGTGGCGAAGATCAGGCCGGAGCTTCGGATCGCGCCGCTCATCTCGTCAGGACGAGATCGAGACGTTGCGTGTTCTTGCCGGCCGGGACAGCGTTCACCGCGCCACCCACCCCGATGTACTTTCGTGTGCCACCGGTGACGCTCAACGTGAACCGCGTGCTGTTGAAGACGACTGCCCCGGAGGCGAGGATGAGGCCGTCTTTCAGCTCGAAGTACGAGTCACAGACGGCGTGTTTGACGAGGTCGTAATAGCACGTGAAGATGGCCGATCCGGCAGTCTTCACAAGACTTTGGCTTTCGTACAGCTTGAAGCTGTAGAGGAGGTCGTCGCCAGGAAACGGGCCATTTCCCTTCTCCTTCGTCTTCGTGATGACGACGCGCCCACCGGACTTGATGTTGAACGGGTTGACGCTCATGCCGCGCACACGGTCATCGGCATGGTTCATGAACTGCACCGTCTTGGCGACTGCGTAAATCGTGAGCTTCTGCTCGTTCGTCCCAGACTGGGCTGATCCGGGTGTTCCGCTCGTGATCAGGGCGACCCCAGTGAGCGACGCTGCAAGAATAACCGCGCGACCATTTCCGATCGGGCTGTTCATAGTCGCACCTTTCAATCAAGCAGGACAAGATCGATTCGCTGCGAGTTTCGTGCTGCTGCGACGGCCTTCAGCTCACCACGTGCGCCGAGGTACTTCTTCGTTCCGCCGGTAACGACCAGCTCGAACCCTGCACGGTTGAAGTCGACCGGGCCGGAAGCCACGACTGTGCCGCTCCCCCCACGCAATTCGTAGTACGCCACGCAGAGGGCATGTTTCCCGTAGTTGAAGTAGCAGGTGTACGAGGCCGTCCCGGCGATCTTCTTGATCGCGGCGCTCGTGTAGATGTCGAAGCTGTACACGGCGACATCGCCGGGGAATGGGCCAGTTCCGTTCTCCGGGCCCTTCGGCCTGAGCTTATTCGTGTCGGCGTCCAACGGGTTGTTTCTCGCGCCTCGCGCGCGGTCGTCCGCGGTGTTGATGAATTGCACTCCTGTCGCGACGGTGTACAAGGTGAGGTTGCTCCTGACCGTTCCCGCTCCGGCCAAATCAGACATAACGCCGCCGATGAACAGCGCGGTCCCGATGAGCGATGCCGTGGCAGCAACACGATTGAGTGGGCGCCAGCGCTCTCGGCTCTGGCCGCGCCCGGTCGACTGTGCCGGCGGCGACCCTCCGACTTGAACCCAGGCCTCTGTTCGTCCAAAGTCGACTCGGCGACTGGCTCTGGTGACCGCCGTCACCGCCTAAACAGAACGTCGGAAACGCTCGTCGACGAGACACTCGCGCGCCTCTCCAACCAGCCTACGTGTGTCGCCGTTCGATGACGCCTCCTGCATGACCGAGATCATAGCGTCCCCTGAACAGCGTGAATCTTGGCGCAGCCGCGCGAACGAGCGCTCGTCTGCTGCGGTGATCTGACTGTCCGCGTGGACTAGAGGCTTGATGTATGACGCTGAGTCAAGAAACGCGACAACTCCACCGAACCCGGAGTACTACGCTCACCTCCGCGAAACTCGGGAGGGCTCGGAGCTCAGGTCGAATTCATGGGCGAGGGCCCTTCTGGAGCGAAGCGCATTGGGGCGGTGGTCAGGGGAAGAACCGGATTCTGCGCGGCGCCTCACCGCGAAGGAACGTCTGTCCGCAGACTTCGAGCAGAACGGAAGGCTTGTTGGAGAGCGTCAGCGTCCCGGTCGCCCCCTTGTGGCACGACGGCACTTTCGTGCTGACGACCAGGACGGCGTACCTGACGGTGTCTGCCGTGTGCGCTGGCGTCTGGCGGTAGTCGATGCCGCGCCTCAGGTCGATCGTTAGCGGGTACGTCTTCCCCTTCACCTTGACCTTCAGTGCGGTCTTCGTCTCGGTTGAGTCGACGACCTTCACGACACCGGCCTTCCCGGGTTCTCCGAGCGTGAAGAAGACGCTCGTCAGGTTTCCACCCGCGACCCTGACGTCGAATGAGTAGCGTGACGTCAGCACGGTTTCTTTCGCGACCGTGTTGCAGCCGTGGCCGTAGCCCTCGGCGTTTTCAAGGAGTTCGCGGGTGGCGCTCTGGAACGCAGGGACGTCGCCTGACCCGACGGAGCCGGCGAAGTCGACGAACAGGGCCATGGCCCACTGGTCGGGGCTCAAGACGGTGTACACCCGGTCGGAGTTGTTCCATTTCGTCCCACCGCTGCTGCAACCCCAGAAGAAGTCGTTGACGGGGTTGATGTCCGTGGGAAGCGCGAAGCTCACCTTGATCGTGGCTTGCCTGATGTTCGACGCGAAGTAGGTGCAGGCCACGGTGACGAGGTTCCCGCCGGTAGCGAGGTGTTCTTCCGCGTCCGGTTCGGGCACGCTCTGGGGAGTGGCCAGGCTCTTGACGACAGGCGAATCCTTCCATCCCGACGGGGCGGCAGGACAGGCGATCGCGGCGGGGTCCTTGACGGCGTGAGCCGCGATGCCCGCCGCCGGAGCGATCGCGAACGCGGAGCCGACGCAGGCAAGAGCTGCGACGAGCGGCAAGAGCCCTTGTCGGCGACTCTCGTGGGCGGAGCGCGTATGCATCGTCTCCTGCGACCCTGTCATGGGCTTCGGCCGCCCTCCCTTGCGTAGTCGCAACTCTTGACTATACACCGGGGCCTCGGGCCCTCCGGGAGCTGGAGGGGTTCGCGCGGAGGGTTTATAGTGGCCTCTGAGGTAATGGCAGGTACACGCAACACGCTCGTTGCGGTCATTTGTGCCGGGTTCGCTGCCGGATTCGTCCCCGGGACGGCCTTCGCGGCCGGCCCCATCAGGGACCCAACGTTGATCGCCTGCCCAGCACCTCCGGCTGGCTGGACGAATCCCCCGGGCACTGGGAAGACCGTCCAGAGCCCTCAAATCAACGAAAACCTCGCAACGCTGGGCGCATCGGATCAGGCCGAGGTCACCTGCGAGTACTTCGACCTGCCGTACAAACACATCTTGGTCGTCGTCAGCTACGCGGTTCCAGACGATATCAACCCCGTCAACGACTTCTACTGGGGGTGCCGCAGCGGCGGGACGCCGTGGGACGACAGCACGCGCGTGTTCCGTGTCATGAGTCCCCACCAGTGGGCTATCGCTGCCTTCTCGGATGTCGGCGGCGACCTCTCCCGCGGCGACGCCGAGAAGTTCGAGACGATCACCAGGCAGCTTCTTCAGAACGCCGAGGGCTTCGGCCACACCTGCGCCCGCGACACGAACGAGACGTTCCTGACGTCGAACTTCCACTACTCGTTCGAGGTCGCGGCCGGGCAGGGATCGGGCTCGTTCTGGGCCACGATCGGCCCGAAGCCCACGAGCACCGTGCCGGTCGGTCGAGTCATGAGCGTCTCGATCTCGCTGCGGTTGACCAGGCACGGTGTCACGCAACCGGTGACGATCAGGGTCGAGCGCGGACTCGACTACTCACCCGCGGGCCCGCGGGTAGCGGGCCGCGTCAGACTCGGGGTCAAGGTCGTCGCGTCGAAGGTGCCGTTCTGCCACGCGGGGAATACCGGCACGTTGACGATCACGACGCGTCCGTCCGTGAAACTCGCCATCTGCGGGCAGACATTCCTGCAGGGGACGGCGAAGACCGAGATCCAGTACTTCTATTAGCTTTCTGAGCGACCTCGCGGAGGGCGCGGGCGCGCGATCAGGAGCTAGAGTGTCAAGGAGCGACGCGGTTCTCGCCGCTACCGACCAACCCTCGGCAAAAAGGAGTCAGTTCCCGTGACGCATCGCAAACGCTTGACTGCCCTTGTCGTTCCCGGGGCGCCTCTCCTCGTCCTCATGGCCTGGGCGCTTGGAATGGCTGCGGGCCCGGCCTCGGCGCATGTCCGTGCGCACAAGGCGCCGCAAGTCACGGTTGTCAACGTCTCGGCAGGGAGCCCCTCGGAGCTCACCTTCACGCTCTCCAAGTTCTCGAACCTACCGGTCGGGAAGATCACGTTCAAAGTGACCAACAAGGGCGCGATCGCTCACAACTTCAAGGTCTGCTCGGTTGTGGTCGCGAGTGCCAACGTGTTCGCTTGTCTGGGGAAGGCGACGCCGACGATCCAGCCCGGAAAGTCCGCGACGCTCACGCTGACGCTCAAGAAGGGGAAGTACGAATACCTGTGCTCCATTCCCGGACACGCCAGTGCAGGGATGAAAGGCCTCTTCGGGGTCGGAGTAAAGGTCACAGCGCCTAGCACGGCGAAGCCCGTCGTGTCGACAACGCCCACCTCGACCGCGCCCTCGAGCAGCGCAAGCCAGACCTGCGCCAGCCCGCAGACGTCGGCGGTGACCGTGTCGATGTTCGAATTCGGGTACACGGTCTCGCCAAGCTCCGTTCCGTGCGGGACGATCACCTTCACCGTCAAGAACACCGGCAGCACCGACCACGACTTCGTGATCGAGGGCCTGGTCGGAGCCAACGGGAGATCCAACATCCTCGGGGCCGGCGAAAGCCAGACCATCACAACGACCCTCACCCCGGGGACATGGACGTATTACTGCTCGGTGCCGACGCACCGGTCGCTGGGCATGGAAGGGAAACTCACCATCGCCAAGTAGGACCGAACTTCGTCTTGTCTCCAACGCCGGGGTCGTGAGAGCGCCCCGGCGTTGCTACTCAGAGAACGGTGAAGAACCCATGGAACCCGGGGCCCTTGTCGAAGGGGCTCCCATTGGCGAAGCGCCCTCGGTGAGAAGCGTGACGGTGAAGTGGGCCCATTTCTTCGGCTTGATCGCGCCGGTCTGCTTGCCTAGCACGGCATAGCCGTGGAGTTTCTTGCCGCCGTTGTACACGTCGAAGGTGACGATTGCGCCGCGCGGCATTTGCGCCTGGTCGTGCACGAACATGCCCTGGTCGTCGATCGTCACGAGCACGTTTACGTGGAACCCGGGACCGGTCGTTTTCGTAGCTGCAAACGAGCCCGCCGACACAGCAAGACCCATTACTGCGACGAGGACCAACACACGGACTCTCATTGACCGGAACCTCCTCCTAACCCACATCAAGCTTCGCGATTTGCACGGTACCAAGCTGCGGAGACCCTACGGAGTCTGTTTGCTGATCAAGGCTCCGGCCTTGTCGAAGCAGAGGTCGTAGAGGATCCTCTTCGTCTTGGTCCGGTCGAACCACTCCAGGCAGCGGTTGCCGGTTCCGTCGTGGAAATCCTGATAGGTCTCATTCGGCCACGTATCGAGCACCGTGCTCAGCTGCGTCTTGCCGACCGTGGCAGCGGCAAAGAGCTGCACGTAGGCGGCGGAGCTCGTACGCGCGGGTTTGGAGCTCGAGGTCAGTGAGATCGTGAGAACGACCGCGACCGCGACCGCGACGACGACGGCGACAGCGGCGGCGATCTTTGCGTTGCGACTGCTCACGTCAGCTTCCCCCGAATTTCGCGTGCGACGGACCCGCGGAACGCACGATCATAGGTGGCCCTCGTGACAATCGAAGCTACCCTGTGACGGCATGCCGGGGGTCTCGAGCGAGGGTCTGGATGGTAGGAAGCCTGGTAGCTGTGGGCCTTGCAGCGAGCACCGGCGTCGCCGCGGCTGCCGGCACTCAGAAGGGCCGGGCGTGGGTCCCGGTCAGGTCGTTGGCCACCGACTTCCAGCCCGGGCAGCTTCCAACGCGCGCGCACCAGGTCGTGCTCGGGCGGTTGAGGCTCAACTCCATCGTGCGAGTCTCCAGCGTTCGCATCCACGGGAAGACGACGACCGGCGACCTGCTCGTGATCCAGGGGGAATACCAGAATCTGACCACCCAGCCCACCTACTGGACAGAGGGCTACGCATTCGTTTTCGGCACCAGCCCGACGTTCTGCACTCTGAACACCTGTGGACCGCTTCCTGCGGGTGACTGGTCCGGGATGACGCATCGCTTCGGCGAGCCGATCACCGACTACCCCAAGACGAGCAAGGTTGCCGCCCGCGCGACGGTGTCGTTCCGCGAGGCGATCCCGATGCCGCGTGCCTCGCCGGCGTCAGCTTCGACCACGACCACCGCGACGGCGGCGGCGGCGACGACCAGCCCGACGATCGAGTCGCTTCGCGACATCTGGCTCTTGCCGATCTACGCCGCCTTCAACTACTACGAGCAGCCGTTCCCGCGTTCGCAGCTGATTCGGCTCTCGTCGTACTTCGGCCAGACGGCGATTCCGAGAGCCTGAGCGAGCCGCGCATCCTGTGCGCCCAGCCTAGCGACCAGACCGTCTCTGAACTCTTGAAGTTCGCGGGCTTCCGTTGTAAGGTGCGTCCAGTGCACGGAACGTGTCATTAGGCACCAAGCCAGCCAGGGAGGGTGTGCGCATGCGTAAGCTCCTGTTGCTTCTTCTTGCGATCGGGATGGTAGGTGCCACGACTGTGGCGCTCGCTACCGCATCGGGCACGGCGCCACACGCCGTGAAGGTTTCGCCAGAAACAGCCAACGCCTATCTGATGCCGGGCGACCACCCGTGCGTCAACGACTGGATGAACTTTGGCTGCGATACCGGCAATACCGCGTATTCGCAGCTCACTCAGATCAAACCGAGCAACGTCAGCCAACTGAAGGTTGCATGGGACCAGGGGTATTCGGTCCCGCAGTACTCGGGTCCCGTCCACGCCCAACCGCTCTGTTGCGCCAACGGCCTGATGTACATCGCGTCGGCGAACACTGACCAAGCGGTCAAGCCAGACACGGGCGAGATCGTTTGGCAGTACCAGGGCGCGAAGTTCGACACGACTTCGTCCGGGGCGAGCGGTACGACGCTCCAGATCATCTCTCGTAGCATCGCCTTCGACACAGCGGACAACCTCATCTTCGCCGGTCAGCAAGACAGCTCGATCGTCGCGCTCAAGGCGTTGACCGGAGCCCCGGTCTGGACGGCGCAGGTCGCCGGCGCCGGCCTTGGCACCTACGGCACCGCCACGAAGTCGGAATCGGTGCCGAACACGGTGTACATCCCAGACGGTAAGGACGGCCTCGTCCTCGCCGCACCAAACGGTGGCGAAAGCCCGATGCGCGGGCAGCTCTCCGCCTTCAACGCACGGACCGGAAAGCTGGTCTGGCGTACATGGATGACTCCGGATCCGACGCAGGTCCCGCCGATCCTCAGCTGGGCCAACCCGGCCGAGGCCGCGGTCGGTGGGGCGCCGATCTGGAACATTCCGACCTACAACATCAAGGATCGGCTCGTCTATGTCGGCACCGGAAATCCGTACCCGTACCTCGGGCGGTCGCCGGGTAAGAACCTCTGGTCGACGAGCATCCTTGCACTCAGTGTCGATACGGGCGCGATCAAGTGGTATGTGCAGCCGATTCACCACGACGAGTGGGACTACGACTGCCCGCACGCGCCGAGCCTGTTCAATGCAGTCGTGAACGGCAAGCTCAGGCCGGTGATGGCCGACGGCTGCAAGAACTCGTACATCTTCTACCTCGACCCCGCGACCGGCCACTGCATCTTTGGGTGCCCGGAGATCAGCAACTCGACGCTGCCCGGCTACTCGAAGGCAGGTGAGGTTCTGAACAACGCCTACCCGACGCAAATGAGGCCAGTGGGAGCGCAGGGCAAGCTGATCGAGCACTGCCCGAGCGAGGCATTTGTCAAGGAGCAGTTCCCCTTCTATCCGACCGGGCCAGATGGCAAACCGATCGTTCTCTCCTGCGACATGGTGGCCCCGAACGCCGACGTCTGGCTTGCGAAGCCGTACTACATCTCGAACGGCATGGGCATCCAGAGCCGGGCAAGCTACGACCCGAAACTCAACATGCAGTTTGTGAACGCGACGGCGTCGCTGATGATCGAGAAGAACCTCTCGCCGACCGACTACCACACGTCGATCACCAATTCGGGTCGAGTGAACCTGACGGGTCGCGTCGGGACGCTCACGGCGATCAACCTGAACGACAACACCATCGCCTGGCAGCACTGGCTCACTGCCGACACGGGGAACATCTACTCCGGGAACTTCACGACCGCGAGCGGGCTGCTCTTCTACGCGACGAAGGGGCAGACGAGTGGGTCGGGTACCGGGAGGAACCCCGACTACACGGCGATCAGAACTGCGGGAGGCACAGTCGGCGGCACCCTCTGGGCGCTGGACGCGAAGAGCGGCACCACCCTCTGGTCGTTCCAGAACCCGCACGGCGACCTCGTCGAGGGCCCGCCGGTGACCTACATGTACAAGGGCAAGCAGTACGTTGCCGAGTTCATGATGTGCCCGGTGGGAACCGGCACGCAGGGCAAGTACACGCTCTGCACCAGCCATGACCGCCTGGTGGTGCTCGCGCTGCCCTAGGCCTGCGCTCGATGTGAGGGGGCTCCACGCGAGCTCCCTCACATCGGCACTCCGACCTAAGACGGAACGTGATTTTGCCAGTGGAGTTTCCAGCGATTCGAGAGGAAGTGAGTTGATGCGCGCACGTTGGTATCGGACCGCGGCGAGCGCCGCAGTCCTCATGTTTGCTCTGGTGCTCGCCGGGCCGGCTCTTGCCGTCACGGTCACGAGCTACACGCCGACCAACGCCTTTATCCCTGAGGATCCGGGCGCGTGTGTCGGTACGAGCATCACGATCAACGGAACAGGGTTCGTCAATGACGGCGGAACTGTCACCGTCAAGTTCAACGGCACGCCGGGGGTGAACGTCGTCATCGGCTCCGACAACACCATCTACGCGAAGATGCCGCCTACGGCGTCAGGCGGCCTCGTGAGCGTCACCACGGGCGCGGGCACCGCGACGGCCACCACCCCCTACGAGGTCGTTCCGTGCGCGTCCCATCTGGGACCGGCGTTGATCGCAGCCCCGAGCAAGAAGCCCTCGATTGGCAGCTTCACTCCGGCGAAGGCAAAGACGGGAGCGACTGTGACGATCACCGGCGCCAATCTGACTGGTGCGACGACGGTCAAGATCGGTGGCGTCGCTGCGAAGTTCAAGGTCGTTTCGTCGACGAAGATCACGGCGACTGTCTCGGCCACGGCAAAGAGCGGCAAGATCACGGTTGCGTCCGCGGCCGGTACCGCGACGAGCTCGAAAAGCTTCACCAAGACCTGAGTAGGAGCCTTGGCTTCCTCCCGCGAGTGGGCGCTGCTCGCGGGAGGAAGCAAGGCGCTCGTGTCCGTGAACCCGGATCAGGGCTACCATCCTGAGCAGTCCGATGACCGCGATGGGGGTCGAGTCATGCGAGCGTTGATGGTCTTTCTGGGGGTTGCGTTGTCAGCGTCGGCGCTGGCTTCCCGTCCATGGCCGCCCGGACCGACAATGGCCCGGTCGGCAACTACGTCGGGTCCGTGTGGCCGCCGGTCGCGAGCCAGCTTTCGAAGAACGTGGCGAAGGCCTCGTTCGCGCGCACGTACGACAGCGTCTGGTCCTATCTGCATCCGGCCTACCAGAAGGCGATCTCGCAGTCCCACTGGCAGGACTGCCAGCGCGCACACCCGGCGGCCCCGGCAGGCGTGAAGATCCAGAAGATCGCCGTCGTCGGCTCGAGCAAGGTCCCCGTCAAGCTGCCTCTGATCGGCGCATCGAGCGTCCAGGCGGTCACGTTGCGGGTTCAGTTCACGACTCCGGCCAGGAGTGGGACGCAGTACGGCCTCGAGTACACCTACTGGATCAAGCAGAACGGCAAATGGCTCGCGGTATGGCTGCCGGATGAGTACTCCTCGTACAAGTCCGGCAAGTGCTACCTGACCCCGCAGGGCCCCGGCCTCTACTGAGAGCGCTGTGGGTGCCGGAAACTCGGTTCGTCGTGTCAGAGCCGACTCTGGCAGATCGTCGGGTGCTTACCTGGACCACCTTCAGGGGCCACGTTCGGCCAAGTAGGAAGCAACTGTGATCTCGATCTGTCAAATCGCTGTCGGTCCGCGTGTGCAGGTCGCCTCCGGCGCGGTCATCAGACCCCGATTGCGCTTGAGGTGCCTTCTTCGGCCGAGCCGCAATCCCGCATTGTTGCGCGGGATTCGGCTCAGTGAGCGGAGGGGGAGGGATTTGAACCCTCGTCGGACGTAACCGCCCGAAACGGTTTTCGAGACAAGATGAGGTGACGGCCGGAAGTGCTGCGTGTGCGGCCAGATCGTGATCGAAGTGGGGTGATGTGCGATCGAGTGTGCGACTGTCAGCGCTGGTTGGCGAGCGTAGAAGCAGCGTAGAAGGAGCGTACGTTTCCGGGGTCTTCGAACTTACGCTGCCCGTTTGCCAGTCGTCAGATTTGACAACAGAACAGATCGCGACGGCTTGTGCGCCCGGAGAGACGACCGGCCCCATGAACGACAACGGCCTATACCGAGAGGTCGCCGACTCGTGCCGCCCCGGTGTCGATGAACTTGAGCACTCGTTCCCAGGCGTCGTGCCGACGCCGTGGCGAACTCCTCGTACTTGCGATCGAAGAAGCTGTGCGGGGTGCCGTCGTAGATCACGATCTCGTGCTCGACACCGGCGTCGGTTAGGGCCTGGTCGAAGGCGGCGTTGTGCTCCGAGGTGATGTTCTGGTCGTCTCCCGCTTGAAGCGCGAGGACGGGCGCGCGCAGTTCAGACGCAAGCTGGGTCGGCCCGGGCTGGCCGTTGCGCTCGCCGGGCATGCCGTAGAAGCCGATCGCGCCGGCGAGGTCGTGGCTCGCCGCTGCCAGCCACGAGTGGCGCCCGCCGAAGCAGAAGCCGACGGTGAAGAGCGGCTCGCACGAACCGCCGGCGGGGGAACGGAGCCACGCGATTGCGGCTGCGACGTCGGCCTGGATCTGGGCAGGCGTGGTCTGACGCGACGTGCTCCATGTACTCGAAGTCCGTCGCCGCGCTTTGGCGGCACCGGCGGTGCGGCCGAAGTAGTCGATCGCGACGGCCGTGTGGCCGCGCTCGGCGAAACGCAGCGCCAGCTCCTCGTAGAAGCGATAGAGCCCACGCACGTCCGGAAGCACGACGATCCCGACGTGGCTCGGGCTCATCCGGGATCGCCGCGAACGCCGCGAACCTTGTGCCGTCCGTTGACTCGAGCTCGAGATCGGTGTGAGAGATGGCCGCTCCCGCGATCACCGGGATCGGTGGGAGCGAGTCGAGCTCGAAGCACATGGGGAGCTATCTCAGCAGATCGCGAGAGCTCCTCGGGGGAGGAAGTAAAGAGTGGGCTCCAATGACGGCCAGTCGCCGGTTGGAAGCCGGCCATTCCGAAAGGAAGTTCTTCAGGCCGGCTTTGAAGCACGGTGCGCGATGCGCAGGCGACGGCGCCCGCCGCGGAGCGTTATGTCGCGGCGGAGATAGGCGGCACGCAGGTCGAGCAGCGCGCAAGCCTCGGCCGTTGGCCGGAACGGGTCGCTGATGACGCGGCCGTCGGCGAGCGAGCGCGCGGCCCAGAGTTCGCCGTCCACGTCGGCGACGATCACGTCGCCATCGAGTCCACGCTCGGCGTCGAGGATGGCCAGCTGCGCAAGCGCCGTCGCGTCTGCGGGAGAGCGCGCCGGATCGTCACCGTGCGATCGTTCGTGTTGTGATCGAACATTGCCGTCGCCTCCTCACGTTGTATCGATCATCGCTATCGCTTTGTTCGACTGTAGCAGACTGAAATCAGGAGAGCAATGTCATACAAAGTCGATTTGTCCGAGTCTGGGACGTGACCGCGGTCGCTGACGCAGGAGCTCGTGCGCCGCTTCGCCGAGGCGATCGACGACGGGCGGCTCGCGCCGGGCGAGCAGCTGCCGCCGACGCGCGAGCTCGCGCGGCTCGCCGACGTCAACCCGCTCACCGCCGCGCGCGTCTACAAGCGGCTGCGCGAGCTCGGCTACCTCTCGGCCACCGTCGGCCGCGGCACGTTCGTGCGCTCGCTGCCGCCGTTCGCCTCGGACGAGCTCGACGACGACTGGCAGGCGGTCGCGCTGCCGCCGCGCCGGCCGAACAGCCGCGAGCGCATCCTGCAGGAGGCGATGCGCGGCGTGCACGCGCGGCCGAGGTGATCTCGCTCGGCGTCGGGCTGCCCGCGCTCGAGTCGCTCCCGGTCGCCGAGGTCGCCGCCGCGGCGGCGGCGACGTTCGCCGAGCTCGGGGCCGGACGCGCTCGCGCTACACCGACGTCGAGGGCGTGCCGGAGCTGCGCGACCAGCTCGGCCTGATCGGGCAGCAGCAGGGCTACGCCGCCGACGGCGAGGAGATCGTCGTCACGACCGGCGCGCGGCAGGGCGATCGACCTCGTCGCGCGCGCGGTCGTGCGCGCGCGACGACGTGGTCTGCGTCGAGTCGCCGACCTACGTCGGCATCCTCAGCTCGTTCGAGGCGACCGGCGCGCGCGTGCTCGGCATCCCGACCGACGCCGACGGCCTCGACGTCGACGCGCTCGAGCGCGTGCTCGCCCGCTACCCGGTCAAGCTCGTCGCGCTGCAGCCCGCCTGCCAGAACCCGACCGGCCGCCACCTCTCGCCCGGAGCGCCGCGAGCGCCTGCTCGAGCTGGCGCGCGAGCGGTCGTTCTTCGTGCTCGAGGACGGCGTCTACGCGCGGCTCACCTTCGACGGCGAGCCGCCCGCGCCGCTGCGCGGCCAGGCGCCGGGCCACGTGATCTACGTCGACTCGCTCTCGAAGACGGTCGGCGGCGGCACTGCGCATCGGCTGGGTCGCGGCGCGCGGGCCGGTCTTCAACCGCCTCGTCGCGCTGAAGATGGCGAACGACCTGAACACGTCGCCGCTCGACCAGCGCATCGCGACGCGCTACCTCGCGACCGACGCGCACGATCGCCTGCTCGCCGAGGCGCGCGTCCGCTATCCGCGCCCGCGCCGACGCGCTCCGCAAGCGCTCGACCGTCACCTGCGAGGGCGAGTTCGACGCCAGCGAGCCGCTCGGCGGCAACAACCTCTGGCTCACCTTCAAGCGCCGCCTCGACGAGCGCGCGCTCTACGCCGAGGCGCTGCGGCAGGGCGTGAGCTTCACGCCGGGCCACTCGGTGCTGGCCGAGGAGTCGCAGCGCGCGTCGATGCGGCTCAGCTTCTCGCTCGCCGACGAGGAGACGCTCGACGAGGGCGTCCGCCGCCTCGCCGTCGCCTTCCGCGCCGTGCTGCGCGCCGACCGCTTCGCGGCCACCGCGCCCGTCTCCTGAGCCCGGGCGCCACGACCTGAACTCACGGGCGCCCAGCAGCGACAGCTTTCTTGGGTCGGGGGTCGGGGTTGGCGGGGTCGGCACCCGCACGGTTCACTTCCGGAACGACGCTCGGTAGGGCATCCTCGGCGGGTGCCGAACATCACCGTCACGCTCCTGGGTGGCTTCTCCGCCGCCGTCGACGGCGAGCCGGTGCCCGAGAGCGCGTGGCGGCTGAAGAAGGCGCGCGAGCTCGTGAAGCTGCTCGCGCTCGCGCCCGACCACCGGCTGCACCGCGAGCAGGTCATGGACGTGCTGTGGCGCGACCGCGGCGCCGGCGGCGGCGGCGAACAACCTCCACCAGGCGGTGCACGTCGCGCGTCGCGCGCTCGACCCGGAGGCGATCGCGCTGCGCGACGAGGTGCTCTCGCTCGCCGCGGACGTCGACGTCGACCGGCTCGAGCTCGCCGCGGCCGACGCGCGCCGCACGGGAACGCCGGCCGCCTACCGCGCCGCGCTCGCGATCTACGGCGGCGAGCTGCTGCCGGAGAACCGCTACGACGACTGGGCGGTCGGGCCGGCGGGACGAGCTCGCCGCGCTGGTCGCGGAGCTCGACGAGGAGCTCGCCGGCTCTCGGGCCCGCGGACGGGCCGCGCGGGCTCCCGGCCGACGCGAGCTCGTTCGTCGGCCGCGGGCGCGAGCTCGCCGAGCTGGGCGCGCTGCTCGGCCGCACCCGCCTGCTGACGCTCTCCGGAACCGGCGGCGCGGGCAAGACGCGGCTCGCGCTCGAGCTCGCGCGCGCCGCCGAGGCGTCGTACGCGGGCGGCGCCGCGCTCGTCGAGCTCGCCGGGCTGGCCGACCCGCGGCTCGTGCCGGACGCCGTCGCCGCGGCGCTCGACGTGCGCGCGCTGCCCGGCCAGGACGCTCGTCGACGCGCTCGTCGACTTCCTCGCGCCGCGCACGCTGCTGCTCGTGCTCGACAACTGCGAGCACCTGCTCGGGGCGAGCGCCGCGCTCGCCGACGCGCTGCTTCGCGCCGCGCCGGAGCTGACCGTGCTCGCGACGAGCCGCGAGCCGCTGCGCATTCCCGGCGAGGTCGTCTTCCGCGTCCCGTCGCTCGACATCCCCGACCCGGAGCAGCCGCTCACGCCCGGCCGAGCTGCTCCGCTACGAGGCGGTCCGGCTCTTCGTCGAGCGGGCGACGGCGGCGGCGCCCGGATTCGTGCTCGACGAGGAGAACGCGGCGGACGTCGCCCGCATCTGCTTCCGGCTCGACGGCCTGCCGCTCGCGCTCGAGCTCGCCGCGGGCCGGCTGGGAGCGCTCAGCCCGGCGGCGATCGCCGAGCGGCTCGACGACCGCTTCCGCCTGCTCCGCTCGGGCAACCGCGCGGCGCCGACGCGGCAGCAGACGCTCGCGGCGACGCTCCAGTGGAGCCACGACCTGCTCGAGCCCGACGAGCGGATGCTCTTCCGCCGGCTCGCCGTCTTCGCCGGCGGCTTCGAGCTCGCCGCCGTCGAGGCGGTCTGCGCCGGCGACGGGCTCGACGTGGCCGGCAGCGCCGACGTGCTCGCGCGGCTCGTCGAGAAGTCGCTCGTCGCCGCGGACGAAGGCGGGCGCGAGCGGCGCTACCGCCTGCTCGAGACGGTTCGCCTCTACGCGCGCGAACGGCTCGACGAGGCCGGCGAGACGGCGGCGCTCGCCGGGCGGCACGCGTCCTGGGCGCTCGCGCTCGCCGAGCAGGAGCGCGACTCGCCGCTGCTCGACCGCGAGGCGGCGAACCTGCGCGCTGCGCTCGACACGCTGCTCGCGCGCGACCCGCACGACGCGCTCCGCCTCTGCGTCGCGCTCTGGCCGTTCTGGCTGCGCCGCATCGACCTCGACGAGGCGCAGCGGCGCTTCGCGGAGGCGCTCGCCGCGGCTCCCGAGCGCACGGCGCTCCGGGCCGAGGCCCTGTTCGCCGCCGCGGCGCTCGACTTCCGCGGCGGCACGCTCGCCGCGCGGGATGGCGCGCGCCGAGGAGAGCTACGCGATCGCCGCCGAGATCGGCGACGCGCGGGCCGAGTGGCGTGCGATGCAGTTCCTCGGCGAGTTCGGCATCGCGAACGAGCGGCGGATCGTCGACGCGGCCACCTGGCTCGAGCGTGGGCTCGAGCTCGCGCGGCGGGAGGGCTTCGCGGCGCCGGAGGCGATCGGCGTCTACACGCTCGGCGTCGCGCGCTGGGTGCTCGGCGACCTCGCCGGCGCGCGAGGAGCTGCTCGAGCGGAGCCTCGAGTCGTTGCGGACGCTCGCCGGCTCGCCGGAGCGGATCCCGTCGCCGATCAACGTCGCGGACATGCGCTCGGGCGACTCGCCGGCCGGCCCGGGCTCGCGCGTCGTCTTCGAGGAGACGCTCCAGCCGTTCGTCGAGGTCTCGTGCGACGCGGCCGTCGGCTACGTGCTCGCGAACCTCGCGGCGATCGCGCGCGACGCGCGGCGACCTCGCCCGGGCGCGGCGAGCTGCTCGACGAGGCAGCCGAGCGGTTCGCGCAGGCGGACGACGAGCGCGGGCCGGCGGACGTGCTCGTCCGGCGCGGCTACCTCGAGCTCGCGGAGGGCTCGCGTCCCCGAGGCGCGGGCCTGCCTCGAGCGCGCGCTCGAGCTGCGGCGGCAGCTGAACGACCGCCGCGGCGTCGGGCTCGCGCTCGCCGGGCTCGGGCTGATCGACACGACCGCGGGCGACTACGAGAGCGCCGAGCGGCACCTCGCCGAGGCGCGCGACATCTTCCGGCGCGCCGGCGACCGCTGGGGGCTCGCGAGCACGCTCTGGCGGACGGCCGACCTCGCGCTCGCGCGCGGCCGCCTCGACGACGCGGAGGCGGCGCTGCGCGAGGCGCTCGTCGTGCTCGGCGAGACGCAGCGCGAGCGCTGGATCGCGCACACGCTCGCCGGGCTCGCCGAGGTGGCGGCTGCTCCGGGGCGACGTCGAGCGGGCGGCGGCGCTCTTCGCCGACGCGCGCGACCGCTACGCCTCGACGGACGACGAGCTGGGCGTCGCCTCCGTCGACGAGCGGCTTCGCGCGCTTGCTAAGTCGCCGCTAAGGCGGGGCAAAGCGGCCGCCGGATACCACTCCCCGTGCAACCGCGACGAAAGGGAAGCAGACATGAGCCAGACCATTGCACCCGTGCTCGGGGAAGCGACCATCCAGGAGCTGCGCGAAGCGGTTCGCGGCGAGATCGTCACGCCCGGCCGACGAGGGCTACGCCGAGGCGTGCCGCGTCTGGAACGGCGCGCACGACGGCCGCCGGCCGGCGCTCGTCGTCCGCTGCACCGGCGCCGCCGACGTGATCGCCGCCGTCGGCTTCGCGCGCAGCAACGACCTGCACGATCGCCGTGCGCGGCGGCGGCCACAGCATCGCCGGCTTCTCGACCTGCGACGACGGCATCGTCATCGACCTCTCGCCGATGAACGGCGTGCGCGTCGACCCGGCCGCCCGCCGCGCGACCGTCGGCGGCGGCGCGGTGTGGGCCGACGTCGACCACGAGACGCAGGCGCACGGGCTCGCCACGACCGGCGGCCTCGTCTCGACCACCGGCGTCGCCGGCTTCACGCTCGGCGGCGGCATCGGCTGGCTGATGCGCAAGTACGGCCTCGCCTGCGACAACCTCGTCGGCGCCGACGTCGTCACCGCCGACGGCCGGCTCGTGCACGCGAGCGAGACCGAGAACGCCGACCTGTTCTGGGGGCTGCGCGGCGGCGGCGGCAACTTCGGCATCGTCACGCAGTTCGAGTTCGAGCTGCATCCGGTCGGCCCGATCGTCTACGCGGGGCCGATCTTCTACTCGGCCGACGCCGACGACGACCTGCTGCGCCTGTTCCGCGAGTGGGCGCCGGGCGCGTCCGACGACGTCACGGCGGTCCTCAACCTCACGACCGCGCCGCCGCTGCCGGTGATCCCGGAGGCGTGGCACGGCCAGAAGGTCGCCGCGTTCATCGCCGTCTCCGCCGGGCCCGTCGAGGAGGGCGCGGCCCACGTGCGCGAGTTCCGCGCCGTCGCCGAGCCGATCGCCGACCTGCTCGGCCCGATGCCGTACGGCGTGATCCAGACGCTGATCGACCCGCTCTGGGCGAAGGGCATCCACGCGTACTTCAAGGCGACGAACCTCGCGCGGCTCGACGACGAGCTGATCGACCGGCTCTGCGAGCTCCATCTCGCAGGCGCCCGGGGCCGCAGTGCGAGATCCACGTCCACCAGATGGGCGGCGCGGTCGCCCGGGTCGGCGACGGCGACACGGCGTTCGCGGAGCGCTCGATGCCGTACGTCCTCAACGCCGTCACGGGCTGGCACGACCCGGACGAGGCGGAGGCGCACATCGACTGGGCGCGCGCCGTGATCGACGCCGCGTCGGATGCCTCGACCGGCCGCGCGTACGTCAACTTCCTCGGCGACGCCGACGCGGCCCGGTCGTCCTACGGCGACGAGACGTACGCGCGGCTCGTCGCGCTGAAGAACGAGTACGACCCGACGAACGTGTTCCGGCTGAACCAGAACATCGAGCCGCAGGCCGGGGCCTGACCGATCGAGCGACGTGGGAGGTGTGAGGATGCATCCGGAGTTCAGGGAGTCGATGCTGCGCGACAACAGGCGCGATCTCGAGCGGAGGCTCGAGCTCGCGTACATGCGGCGGGCGCCCGAGCCGGCCGTGGCGCCTCCGGCCGAATCGGTCATGCTGCGGCTCTGCCGGGTGCAGGACCAGGACGCGCTCGAGCGCCTCGCCCAGCTCGAAGGCCGGCCGGCGCCGACGGGCTGGCACGTCGTGGCGGAAGTCGGAGGAGTGGTCGTTGCAGCCCTGCCGCTCGGTCCCGGCCCGCCGCTCGCGGATCCCTTCCGGCCGACCGCCCACCTCGTGCCTCTGCTCGAGCTCCGGGCCAAGCAACTCGCCGATCGCCCAACGCGGCGCCCGCACGCGGTCTGGCGTGCGGTCCGGGACTGGAGCCGCGCGTGAAGGGGGTGGGGGAAAGGCGGGACTTTGCCTCTGGGGGTTGGGATTCGTCCCTACGGGATACGGAAGGTTGCGTGGCGGACGGGGTTGCGCTCGGCGATCCAGAGAGAGGGTGGGGGTACGTGCGTCTTGGCGGCGGCAGTTGCCTAAAGTGAGAACGGATACTCAGGTGGGAGCGGAGCGTTCCATCTGCTCGATGAGCCACCGGTCCTCGGCTGCGAGGTCCTCGAAGTTCTCGGCGCGGCCCAGTGCCGCCACAAGCTCCCACCGCCTGCTGCGGGCCATCATGCGGCCAAGCGGCGTGTTCAGTGCTGCGGCGGCCCTGCGGGACAATTCGGGACTGGTTGTCATGGGTATGCCTCCTTAAACACGTTAGCTCTGTCGGCGTTCGTGGAGGCCGATCGGAGTGAGTCGGGCGGCTACCCAGGACGCCGTCGTCGGAACGAGGGCGATGGTTGCTCCCCGTCACCGACCACGCGGACAATCCAGACGTCCCTCGCATGGGTCCAGTTCTCTGACTGTCCCTTGGCTGAGATTGTGTGCCGACGGTGCTTAGATTCCGTGCCAGCCAAGGTATCGGTCGTTCTGGGTGGGGATTCGTCCCTTGGGGACGAACGTTCGCATGGGGCTCGGGGCTGGCTTGCTCTCGGCCACCCAGGTGGCGAGGCTGAGGGCGAGGATGAGGTCGTCGTGGCCGCTTGAGCTGTGGCTGGGGCGTAGGTGTCGTGGCCGCTTCGTTGCTGGTTTGGCGGTAGGAGAGGAGTTCGTCGACGAGGGCGTCGGTGTCGCGGAGGGCGGCGGCGATACGGAGTCGGTGTTGTTCGAGGTATGACGGCGGTGGTGCTGATCAGGTCTCGCTTGGGAACGTTGGGTCCGATGCCGGTTCCGCGTGACGGCTGGCGCCGCCGGTGATCGTGATCGCGTAGAGCGTCGGATCCGGGGTTTCTGTTCCGGAACAGTTCGACGACTGGGCTGCCGACGCCGGTCGTGTCGATCGCGAGCGTGTCTGGCCGGCGAGCGGTGGCTTGTTGATGCGGTGCGTGATGCTGTCGACGAGGGTGGTGTAGGGGGTTCCGAGTGGGAAGCGGTGGAGGGCGCGGACCCGGTAGTCGGGTTCGCGGGCGCTCGTGTGTCGATGAGGGCGAGGGCGGTCGGGTCGTTGGATTGGCCGAGGTCGATCCCGAGGATGTAGTGGGGATCGGTCATCTACCAGCCTCCTTGGAAGAGCGGGGTGAGGTTGGGGTCGAGGGCGGCCGTGATGTCGGCGTAGTGCGAAGACGCGAGTCGATCGCGTCGCTGAACTCGCACTCGTACTCGCTCGCGTAGACGGCTCGCGGTCATCGTTGCGTCGCTCTTCGGCGAGGAACTGCGACGGTGGATTCGGGGGCATTCGGCGGCGGTGATCCGGGTGCGGTGCCAGGCGTCTGCCCTCTGCCCAGGCGTCGTAGAACCAGCCGCGCTGCCCGTTGGGGGTTGAGAGGGCGAGCAGGCGGCCGTCGGAGACGGCGAGCATCGGGCGGAGCGCGAGGTAGAGGTCGTCGTCGACGCGGGCGGCTTCGTCGATCACGATCAGCGCGACGTTCGGAGTAGCCGCGGATCGTGTCTCTCCCGTCGCGGGCAGCGAGATGATCCGGGAGCCGTTCGCGAGCTCGAGCCCGCCCGAGCGACTCGCTGGTGGCCGACGGCCTGGTCGGCGAGAGCGCTGAGCAGGAGCTGCGGGCCGTGCGGAGCAGCTCGGCCGACTGGCGTTGCGAGGGAGCGAGCGATCAGGATCAGCGACCCGGGCTGGTAGAGCGCCTCGTGGAAGCGACGCGACGGCGGCGGTCATCGCTCTTGCCGGCCTGGCGGCAGCAGAGAAGAATCGCCCGTCGCGGCCGGGTGCGAAGACAGCTCTTCCTGCCACGGGTCGGGCTCGAGCCCGAGGCCGCGCAGGAGCCGGGCCGGGTCGAGCGCGAGGCTGAGATCGCGGCGCAGCTAGCTCATGTGCTCGTCCTCCTCGAGTGCCTCGGCGAGCGCGAGCTGCGCCTCGGGGAACGCGGCGAGCGTCTCCAGGATCCGGGTGCGAAGCGCGGCCCATTCCGCGCGAGCCGGTGACGAGCTCGACCCGCGAGGTCGGCTCGCCGTGGAGCTGCAGCGAGACCTTGATCAGCCCGACCAGGTCGGAGGCGGTGATCCGACCTGGCCGGCTGGCGAGCTGGCGGGCGTAGGTCGACGCAGCTCGCCTCGATCAGCCGGTGGAAGTCGGCGAGCTGCTCGGCGCGGGCGCGGCCGAGCTGCTGGTCGGCCTGCCGGGCCGCGTCGGCCTCGATCGCGGCCACCCGCTCGCGCCAGCGGCCCCGCTGGCCGTGCGTCTCGACGGTGCGTCGGCTGACCCCGAACCGGTCGGCGACCGCGGCGTACGAGCGCGACTCCGCCGGCAGCGAGGCGAAGAAGACGAACGCGGCCTCCCAGTCGATCACGGGCCGGCCGCGGTCAGATCCGGGCTTGCGGGCTGGGCAGCCGCCATCGACGAACTCCTCGGTAGCGGCGGCGGATCACGTCGCAGTAGCCGGGTCGAGCTCGATCGCGAAGCAGCGCCGGCCGAGCCGCTCGCAGGCGATCAGCGTCGAGCCGGAGCCGGCGAACGGGTCGAGCACGATGTCGCCGCGGCGGCTCGAGTTGCGCAGCATCGCCTCGAGCAGCGCGACCGGCTTCATCGTCGGATGCTCCGCGCTGCGCGCCGGCCGGTCGAAGAAGAGCACGCTTGTCTGCCGGTTGTCGCCGTACCAGCGCGAGCCCTGCGTGGCGGCCGCGGCCCGGCCGGCCCGGCCCGGCTTCCAGCCGTACAGGAACGCCTCGTGCTGGAGCAGGTAGTCGGAGTGGCCGAGCACGGGGCTGTTCTTGACCCAGACGAGCTCCTGGTGGAACTGCCAGCCGACCTCGCTCGAGCGCCGCCCGGAAGACCGTTCCTCGCGGCCCGACCGGCGAGGCGATGTAGAACCGCGCCGACGGCGCCAGCACCGGATCGACCGCGCGCGAACGCACCAGCGAGCAGCGCGGGCAGCCCATCGGCGTCGTCGTTCCTGATCCGCAGCTGCCGTCGGTCTTGCCGACGTAGTCGACCCCGTAGGGCGGGTCGCGTCAGCAGCACCTCGGCCTGCTCCTGCCCGAGCAGGCCGGCGACGAGCTCGGCCTGCCTCGAATCGCGCAGAGCAGCCGGTGCTCGCCGAGCTGGTAGACCTCGCCCGGCCGCGAGTCCGGCTCGCCGGTAGGCATCGCCGGCGCGTCGTCGGGATCGGCCGGCGCCACGAACGGCGCGAGGTAGCGGTCACGGTCGGCGCTCGAGAACCCCGTCAGCACGAGATCGACCCCGTCGCGCGCGAGCCCGGAGAGCATCTCGCCGAGCGGCCGCGCGTCCCAGTGCCCGTACGGGTTGTTGTCGCGCAGCGCCCAGGTCACAGCCTGTTCCGGGGTGAGTCCGCTGACGATCCTGGCGGGATCGATTCCAGCCGAGTTCGCGTGCGATCAGAAGGCGCTGTTCCCCACAGACCTTGCCGTCGACTTCGGCCAGCAATGGCTTCGCGAGCAGCATCGCCGGGTCTTCGAGCATCGATCGCGTCAGCCCGTCGTGGGCCTCATCCGTCATGGAGCGCGAGCTCTTCCCAGAAATGCAGCTGATCGAACAGGCGTCTCAACGACCGGGCCCACGATGACCTGGTTTTCTTCCGCGCCACGTCAGCGGCCTCCTCGGCGCGGCCAGTTGCGCGGCCCCTGTCCCGGACCAGACCCAGTGTGACGCGGTCAGCCGTGTGTTCAGCGCCGGTCGGGGCTGGTTCAGGTTCTGATCGGCCGGGCGAGCGTGCGCGAACCCCGCCCCGGACAGCCGCCCGCGAGGCGCCGCGCAGCGTTCGGCCGCCGACAGAGAAGGGGCCGACAACGATTCGCCTGCGTGTCGAGAAAGCACGAGTCCGCTGCCGCGTGCTCCTGTCGATTAGGCGGGCCCTTGCCTCCGCGTCACCGTTCTGCGCGCGACCGCGTCCGCATCGATCTTGGCCGCATTCAGCCCGAGGCTCGAGTCGGCCGCGTCCATCCAGAGCGACAGATGGGCGCCTGCTAGTCGTTGGTCAGCACGGTCGTCGTGTTCCGGCGGCATGTCCGGCTCGTCGGTGTGCGCTGGGCGAACCATCGCGCCGAATCGCAGACGGGCCGCGCGAACTCCCGCCCGCAGGACCCGCAGGACCCGTTTAGGCGAACTTGCGTCCGGTGCGAGCTGCCAAACGGCGCGGCAAAACGCCCGGAATGTGTGCGCCCGCTCCGGACCGTCCGAGTCGGGTAACCGTTCGCGCCTGACGCTCCCAGACGCCGTCCCTCTTGGTCGCCTCGATCTCCAGCACGTCCCGGAGTCAAACGGGAGCTACCGAGGATGAGGCGGTGTCGGCTACGTGGGGTCGGCGCTTCGCGGTGGTTGCGTCGCGTGAACGGGCGACTGATGTGGGTCCTCGCCCTCTGCGGCGTGATAGTGGCCCGTTGCCGGCAGGGGCAGCACGACGAGCAGCCGCGTCGGCTGCAGCGCGCGCACCGAACGCTGCGTCTGCTCCTTCGTCGTCCGTTACGACGCTGAGCGCGAGTAGCGTGTCAGGACTCGTCGGCGGCGCGCTCGAGCCCGTCGAGGGTGGCTACCAGGTCGAGGCGGAATTCGCGCATCCGCTCGATGATCAGCTCGTGTCGGCTCCCTGAGCGATCTCGCCGAGCACGATCGATGGATGGTCGGCGGCAGCGTGCCGCATTCGTCAGAACATCCCACGTAGCGCCCAACGGGCAGGGGGAGAAATCCGCGAGCCTCGGTGCGGAGCGGAGAGTCCGCGGCTCGCTCGCGGTGTGTACGGTCTCGGATCTTAGTACGGTTTGGGGCGCGCATTTGACGGTCGCGTTCGGCTGAAGCCCGCCCGGACAGGTCAAGAACGCTCCCAATAGGCGTCTCGTGACCTGGGGAGGCCCCGAGCCTCTCTGTGCCCCGTCGGGTGCCGTGTGATTCACGCAAAGCGCCCCGGCGGGCTCCGATGACCATGCGGCGAAAGCTGGCGCGGCTCGGCGATTTGGGTTTAGAAAACGTCAGGCTCGTGTGGAGTTTCTGCGCCGATGCGCGACGCGGTCCAGGCGACGAGCCCGCCGGCCGCCCCCAGCTGAAGCACGAGCGGTGGGGCGGGAGGCGCGTCGAAGGCGAGAGCGCCGACCTCGACTGCTCCCTCCGTGTCGATGACGACGCGCGATCCGTCGCGTGCGGTGTCGACCGCCTCCGCGCATGCAACGACGGCAAGGCCGAGGTTGACGCAGTTGCGGTAGAAGATCCGCGCGAAGCTCCGGCCGACGATGCCGTGGATCCCGCTGCCCTTCATCGCGAGGGGGACGTGTTCGCGCGAGGAACCGATGCCGAAGTTCTCGCCAACGACAAGGATCGTTCCCTCGACGAGCCGCCCCGAAGCGTTGGGTCGAAGCCCTCGAACAGGTACTGCGCCATCTGCTCCGGGTCCTCGACGTTGAGGTATGCGCCGGGGTACATGACGTCGGTGTCGATGTTGTCGCCCTGCACGACGAGCGCGACGCCCTCAACTCTCATGCGATCATCGCCGGGTGGACAAGCTCGCCCGCGACGGCCGCGGCGGCGGCGACCCAAGCGTTGGCGAGGTACACGCGACTGCGGGCGACCCCATGCGCCCGCGGAAGTTTCGGTTCGTGGTGGAGACGGCGTTCTCCCCGGCGGCGAGCACGCCGTTCGAGCCACCGAAGCAGGCCCCACAGGTCGGCGTCGAGACGATCGCACCTGCCTCCACGAAGAGATCGAGAAGACCCTCGTCCGCCGCCTGGCGCCAGATAGCCTGCGTTGCCGGGACGATGATGGCGCGCGTTCGGGGATGAACGCTGCGACCACGGAGCATCGATGCGGCCTGCCGCAAATCGGTCATCGTCCCGTTCGCGCAGTTGCCGATGTAGACCTGATCGACCGGGACGCCGGCGGCTTCGGACACCGTCGTCACATTGCCCGGCAGATGAGGGAGCGCCACAAGCGGCTCGAGCGCCGACAGGTCGAAGCCGAGTCGCTGCCGGAACGAGGCGTCCGCGTCGGAGTGCTCCGCTATCCAGACCGTGCGCGCACGACCCTCGAGGTACGTCTCCACTGCCTCGTCGGCCGGGAAGATTCCGTCTCCGACCCCGCCTCGACCGCCATGTTCGCGACCGCGAGCCGCTCGTCGACCGAGAGCGCTCCCGCGCCCGGCCCGACGAACTCGAGCACCGCGTTCGTTCCGCCACCGACGCCGATCTGCCCGATCACGGCGAGGATCACGTCCTTCCCCGTGACGAAGCTCCCCGGGCGACCGGTGAGCTCGATCTGGATCGTCTCGGGCACCGCCTGCCAGAACGACCCCAGCGCGAGGCACGACGCGATGTCGGTGGAGCCGAGCCCCGTGCCGAACGCACCGAGAGCCCCGTAGGTGCACGTGTGGGAGTCGCCTCCCGCGATCACGGCCCCGGGCACGATCCGCAGCCCTCCTCGCAGAGCAGCGTATGTTCGATGCCGCCGCGGCCCTGGCCGTAGTACGTGACGCCCTGCTCCTCCGACCATCGCTTCAGGCGCGCCTGCAGCTCGGCCGACCGCGCGTCCTTCGCAGGCACGAAGTGGTCGGCGACCATCACGACCCGTGATGGATCGAAGACGCGCTTTGTGCCGATCTTGTCCATAGCGCGGAAGGCGACCGGACCGGAGACGTCGTTCGCCATCACGACGTCGCAGCGGACTGTGACGACGTCGCCCGGCCGGACGTCTTTCATGTCGACGTGGGCCAACGGATCTTCTCGACGAGCGTGTGCGGCAACGAGCCCTTCCAGCGCTTCCAGGCACTCGTCGAGCGACACGACGTCGCCGTACTTCAGATCGATGTCGTACAGCGCCGCCTCGTGCGCCGCGGGTCGCGGTCGCCGACCGCCTCGCGCGGCACGACCGGCCGATAGCCGTGCTGCAGCACGTCGACGGCAGTCGCCCGGACACAGCCGGAGGTCGACGCTCCTGTGACGATGACACTGTCGCACGTGCGATGCGAGCATGCTCGCAAACGGCGTGCCGAAGAACGCGGATGCGAACAGCTTGTTGAGCACCGGCTCGTTCGGACGCGGCGCGATCCGCTCGTCGATCTCGACCCAGCGAGAGCCCGCCGCGAGCGTGAGCAGCACGGGCACCTTGTCGATGAACGCCTTCGCGACGATCTTGTCGCCCTCACCGTACGAGACGAGCAATACGATGCTGAACGAGTAAACGACAACATG
>CAWFIN010000001.1:0-28998 GCA_963815945.1 uncultured Actinomycetes bacterium | reverse complement strand
TGTCTGGTGCCTTTTTTGGTACCAGTCTGTATTGCTGGACCGAAGTGACGGCGGGCATCAGCGCCGATGTCATTTTTGAATATGCCAGAGGCGAGGGCGTAGACGTCATTGCAATGACCACGCACCGGGCGCGGCGGTATCTCACGCTTGATGCTTGGGAGCGTGGCGGAAGAATCGTACAACGTTCGCATCTGCCCGTCTTGTTGGTGCGCCCCGACAAAATAAACAGAACGACATTACACAGCACGTACCTAACTTTTTGAGGTTAAAGCATGGGACGCAAAATAATTACGGTAGATGCAAACGAAGCCGCGGCATACATCGCCCATCACGTGAGCGAAGTCATTGCGATTTATCCGATTACACCGTCGTCGGCGATGGGCGAATGGGCAGACCAATGGTCATCAGAAGGCAAGAAAAATATTTGGGGCACGACCCCGCTCGTGGTCGAAATGCAAAGCGAAGCCGGCGCGGCAGGCGCCGTCCACGGTGCGCTGCAAACGGGCTCGCTCACGACGACGTTCACGGCGAGTCAAGGGCTGATGTTGATGATGCCGAATATGTACAAAATTGCGGGGGAACTCACCTCGACGGTGTTTCACGTGAGCGCCCGTTCGCTGGCAGCGCAGGGGCTGTCTATCTTTGGCGACCACAAGATGTGATGGCAGCACGGACGACCGGCTGGGCAATGTTGTGCTCCAATAGCGTCCAAGAAGTGATGGACCTCGCGCTCGTTGCCCATGCCGCAACGTTAAAGGCGCGTATGCCATCCTCCATTTTTTTGATGGCTTTCGAACGTCGCACGAAGTGATGAAGATTGAACAACTGGACGAAGAGGATATTCGCGCGCTCATTGACGACGATCTGGTCCACGCACACCGGGCGCGGGGCTTGTCGCCGGAACATCCATTTATCCGCGGCACCGCACAAAATCCTGATGTGTATTTCCAGCGGCGCCGAGACGGTCAACCCGTTTTATATGCGCTGCCCGAAATCATCCAGACGACGATGGACGAATTCGCGGTCGCGCACGGGACGTTCCTATCACTTGTTTGATTATGTCGGCGCTCCCGACGCCGAACGCGTGATTGTGATTATGGGCTCAGGGGCAGAGGTGACGCAAGAAGCGGTCGAGTATTTGAATGCACACGACGAAAAGGTCGGGGTTTTGAAGGTGCATCTGTATCGCCCCTTCTCGGTCGAACATTTCATTCAGGCACTGCCAAGATCGGCAAAAAGTATCGCTGTTCTGGACCGCACCAAGGAACCGGGCAGCGCGGGCGAGCCGTTGTATGTGGATGTGCTCACGGCGTTGGTTGAAAACCAAGCGACGAACGACGAACGACGAATGCCAGCGCGTGATTGGCGGGCGTTATGGTCTTTCTTCCAAAGAATTTACTCCGGCGATGGTGCAAGGCATTTTCGACGAGTTGAAAAAAGCCGCGCCGAAAAATCATTTCACCATCGGGATTAATGATGATGTATCCCATACTTCGCTGGAATACGACCCCGATTTTTCGACCGAAGACCCAGCAACGATCCGAGCGCTCTTTTACGGACTGGGCGCGGACGGCACGGTTGGCGCAAACAAGAATTCCATCAAAATTATTGGCGACGATACGGATTTGTATGCGCAGGGATATTTTGTCTATGACTCGAAAAAATCGGGTTCGACGACAACCTCGCATTTGCGCTTTGGTCCCAAACCGATTCATTCCTCGTATCTCATTCGCTCGGCAAACTTTATTGCCTGTCATCAATTTTCGTTTCTCGAACGGATGGATATGCTGGGAGCCGCTGCCGACGGCGCGGTCTTTTTGCTCAATAGTCCTTTTGGTCCTGATGAAATCTGGGAACATTTGCCGCGTGCGCGCAGGAACAAATTGTTTCCAGGACACTTGAAATTTTATGTGATTGATGCGTATCAGGTCGCATCGCGAAAACGGGATGGGGGCGCGCATCAACACGGTCATGCAAACGTGTTTCTTTGCCATCAGCGGCGTTCTGCCCGCCGACGAGGCGATAGCGGCAATCAAACATGCGATTGAAAAGACGTATGGCAAACGCGGGGAAGCGGTGGTGCAGAAAAAATTTTGCGGCGGTGGATGCGGCGCTTGCTGGGTGCCCATCACGTCCAAAGTTCAAGACGTCCCGGGGACAGGCCCTGCGCTGCTCGGCAACCTCCGCCAGGTGGACGCGCTCCTCGTCGTTCTCGACGGCTTCTCCGCCGGTTGCGATCCCGCAGGCGACCTCGAGACACTGCGGCTCGAGCTGCTCGTCGCAGACCGCGACCATGTCGAGCGGCGCATCGAGCGCGTCGAGAAGCAGGCCAAGTCCGGCGATCCGAAACTTCGTGTCGAGGTGGAGGAGCTTGGGACGGTGCTCGCGCACATCGACGCAGAAAAGCCGCTCTCGGAGTACCCGGGTGGGTTGCCGCCCGAGCTCGAGCCGCTGACCACAAAACCTCTGATCGCCGTCGAGAACGGGCCGGGTGGAATCGACCTCGCCCTCGAGGCAGAACTCGCGGAGCTCGACGAAGCGGAGGCGGCGGCGTTTCGGGAGGGAGGCGCCTCGGCGCTCGAAGAGGTGGTCCGGCGACTCCACGACGCGCTCGATCTGGTCACGTTCTTCACGGCCGGAGAGAAGGACACCAGGGCTTGGACGTTGCGGCGGGGAGAGTCTGCACTCGATGCGGCGGAAACGATCCACTCCGATATCGCACGCGGCTTCATCCGCTGCGAGGTGATCGACTGGCAGGATCTTGTCGACGCCGGCTCGCACGCCGAGGCGTCGCGCCGCGGGCTGCAGCGCCTCGAGGGCAAGACCTACGTCGTTCGCGACGGCGACGTGCTGAACGTTCGCTTCAACGTCTGACTACTCGACAGGCCGCGTAGCCGCGATCGCATCGAGCTGGTTCGCGTGGTAGAGGACGGCTGCTTCGGCCGTTCTCGCTCCGCGTGCGTCGTGGTGAACGGCGACACAGTGGAGGAGCTCGGCGCGCTGAGCAGCGGTCAGGCCTTCGGCCCGTTCCTCGATCAGCCGCAGGCCGAGGTGGACGTGGCCCAGAAGCCGGCCCTCGTCCGTCGGCGTGAAGGCCGGCCCACGGGTCAGCTCGAGCGTGCGACCGGCGTCGTGCACGAGCGCCGCTGCGATGACGAGCTCGCTGCGCAGTCGTGGATGCAGCTGCGCGGTCTCGCGGCAAAGGGTTGCGACCCCGACCGTGTGCTCGAGGAGGCCACCCGCATAAGAGTGGTGGTCATCCGGTGTCGCCGGGTAGGCGGCGAGGTCGCGGTCCGCGAGCACCGCCCGCACTGTTCCCGCGAGCCCCGGGTGGCTGATTTCGCCCAGGAGAAAGTCGAGGAAGCCCTGAAGCTCCTCCGTGTCGCGCCGCGCCGTCGGCGTCAGGCTCGCCGGGTTGACGTCGCTGGCCTCGAGTGTCCGCACGTCGAGCTGGAGCCGGTCACGGAAGCGCTCGACCCGTCCGAGCACACGAATCGCGTCTCCTTCGCCAAAGCGCCCGTCGAGCATTTCGACGTCGTTCCAGACCCGTGCCTCGATGCGCCCGGACGGGTCGACCAGCTCGAGAGCGAGGTAGGGGGCGCCGCCCTTCGTCTTCAGCTTCTTCTTCGCCTTGACGGCGAAGACAGCCTCGACAGTGCGGTCCTCCGCTAGGTCCGAGATCACGCTTTCACTCTACGGTAGCCTCAGGTCGTGCCCAGCGTCTCGCCGTTTCGCGCGCTTCGGTACGACGAGACGGTGGCGGGCCCGTTGACCGATCTCGTCGCACCGCCCTACGACGTCATCGACGATGCCGCGCGGAACGAGCTCCTTAGGCGAAGCCCGTTCAACGTCGTCCACCTGACGCTCCCCGACTCGGTCGAAGCGGCCGCGGCCGAGCTTGGCGACTGGCGCGCACAGGGTGTTCTCGAGCGTGAGGAACCGGCGCTCTGGTGGATCGCGCAGGACTACACCGGTCCCGACGGAGTCGCGAGGTCGCGCGAAGGGATTGCGGGGTCGGTCGAGGCGACGCCGTACTCCGAGGGGCAGGTGCTGCCACACGAGCGCACACATGCCGGGCCGAAGGAGGGGCGCCTCAAGATCCTGCGCGCCACGCGCACGCAGCTCGAGCCGATCTTCCTGCTGTACGACGCCGACCCGCCGCTCGACGCCCCCGGCGGCTCACCGGAGATGGACGTCGAGAATGACGGAGTACGCACCCGGGTCTGGCGTCTTCCTGCCGAAGAGCTCGAGATCGACGCGCCCTTCCTGATCGCCGACGGCCATCACCGCTACGAGACCGCGGTGGCTTTCCGCGAACGAGGACCCGACCGCGACCCACACATTCGCCGTGCTCGTCTCGTCGCGCTCTCCGGGGCTCGAGATCTTCCCGACGCACCGGATCGTTCCTCGGCTCGCGGCGGAACCGTCGTTGTCGCGAACAGAAGGCTGGGATGCCGGCGCCCTCGCGCTCTACCGCGGCGGCGAGTACTTCCGAGTCGATTCGAATGACGAGCTCGACGCGCGTGCGGTCGAGCGGTTCGCGCCCAATGGCGTCGGCTACACGCCGTATGCCGACGAGGCCGTCGCTGTGGTCGACCGCGGCGACGCCGAGGCGGCGTTCCTCGTTCGTGCCACTACCGTCGGCCAGGTGGCGGCGTTTGCCGCGCGAGGGGAGACGATGCCCCAGAAGTCGACGTTCTTCTATCCCAAGCTGACCTCCGGCCTCCTTCTCTTCCCGCTGTGAGCGTCGCTCGCCTCCGGCTCGCTCTCGTGGGGGAAACCATGTTTCCCCCATGTTGCCCCCTTCTTCCTGTCTGTGTGGGGGAACCTTCCGGTTCCCCCACACCCCCTCCACACGCTCATCGTCCACGGGGCGGCCGATGAGCCCGTGGATCGAGCTGTGCCGCGCGGCCGTCGCGGACGTCAAGGCGGTGCTGCTCGCGATGCCGGGCCGCGACGAGCGCGAGCGCCCGATTCGACAGGGCGAGGGCGGCGACATGACCGCGGCGCTCGACGAAGCGGCCGAGGAGGCGACGCTCAAGCACTTCGACCGCGATGACGTAAGAATCGTCTCCGAGGAAATCGGGATCAAGGGTGAGGGCCGGTTCACGGTTCTCGTCGACCCGATCGACGGCTCGCAGAACGCCGAACGTGGCATTCCCTATTTCGCGCTCTCGGTGGCGGTCGCCGAGGGCGAGACGATCGACGACGTCTTCTTCGGTTACGTCTACGACTTCGGCGCCAACGAGGAATGGACAGCCGTTCGCGGCGGCGGCGCGTTGCTCAACGGGAAGCCACTGACCGACGGGCCGAAGGACCCGATCGAGTTCCTCTCGATCGAGGCGACCCGCGCCGCGCTCGTCCACGAAAAGCTTCGCACCCTTGCGCCGCTGACCGACCGGTTGCGTGTGGCGGGCGCCCAGGCGATCACGTACTGCCATCTGGCCGCCGGCCGAACGGACGCGATGGCGGTGCTGCGACCCTCTCGAGCTGTCGACTTCGCCGCCGGCCAGCTTCTGATCCGCGAACGCGGTTTCGCGATCGCGATGCCGGATGGGCAGGACATCCGCACGCATCCGCTCGATCTCCAGTCTCGGTCGCGTGTCGTCGCGGCCCGCACGCCCGAGCTCTGCGCGAAGCTCGCCGAAGCGCTGCTCGCTTCGTAAGATCGCGCGATGCGCTTCGTCGCCGCAGCAAATGAACGCACGCTCACGGTTCGCGAGGCCGGCGATCCCGCCGGGGTGCCGGTGCTCGTCCACTCCGGGACGCCGGGATCGAGCGTCTTCTACGAACCGACGATGCGCGATGCCGACGAGCGGGGGATCCGGCTCTTCTCGTACGACCGCCCCGGTTACGGAGGGTCGACTCGAGACGAGGGTCGCGACGTCGCAGCATGCGCTGCAGACGTTGAGGCAGTGTGCGATGCGCTGGGGATCGACCGGTTCTGCGTTTGGGGCGTCTCTGGCGGCGGCCCGCACGCCCTCGCGACGGCTGCGCTCCTGCCCGATCGCGTTGCGGCCGCAGCAGCGCTGGCTCCGGTGGCACCGTTCGGAGCCGAGGGGCTCGACTTCTTCGAAGGGATGGGCGAGAAGAACATCGAGGAGTTCGGGATCATCTTCGACGGCGAGGACGCTCACCGGGCTGCGCTCGAGCGCGACCGGACAGAGTTACTTACCGCGTCTCCTGAAGAGCTCGTGGACGCGTGGCGGACGCTGCTGGGCCCTGCGGACGCCGAGGTGCTCACCGGTCGTTTTGCAGCATTCATGCTCGAGAGCGTCCGGGCCGGCATCGAGAAGACCCTGAACGGTTGGCTCGACGACGACATTGCTTTCACCCGGCCGTGGGGATTCGACCTCGGCGCGATTCGCGTGCCCGTCCTGCATTGGCAGGGCGAGCAGGACAAGTTCGTTCCGTTCGGCCACGGGGTCTGGTTGTCCGAGCACATCCCGGGCGTCGAATCGCACCTCTCGCCCGGCGACGGCCACCTGACGCTCGTCGAGCGGCGCCTCCCCGAGGTGCACGCGTGGCTCCTCCAACGTTATTGAGGCGGGACTGAGCTACCCTCATCTCCAGATGGAGCCTTCGCACGACGCCCTGCACGACGCCCTCTCGCGCGTGATCGACCCGGAGATTCGCAAGCCGGTCACCGAGCTCGACATGGTGCGCGGAATCGTGGTCGATGGCGGCGCAGTGACGGTCACGATCGCGCTTACCGTTGTCGGTTGCCCGCTGCGGAACTCGTTCCAGGAGCAGGTCGCGCGCGAAGTCGGTGCAGTTCCGGGTGTCACCTCGGTGCGCCTCGAGTTCGACGTGATGAGCCCGGACGAACGCGCGGCGCTGACGGCGAAGCTTCGAGGCGGCCGCCCCGCGGAGGATCGCGCGATCCAGCTGGAGCCGACGACCCGGGTGATCGCCGTCGCATCGGGCAAGGGCGGTGTCGGGAAGTCTTCGCTCACGGTGAACCTGGCCGCGGCCTTCTCGGCTCTCGGCCGGAAGGCCGGCATCCTCGACGCCGACGTCTACGGCCACTCGATCCCGCACATGCTGGGGATCCGGCAGAAGCCGGTGCTCGTCGACCGGATGATGATCCCACCGGTCAAACACGATCTGAAGTTGATGTCGATCGGGTTCTTCCTCGACGACAACCAGCCGGTGATGTGGCGTGGGCCCATGCTTCACAAGGCGCTCGAGCAGTTCCTCGAAGACGTGCACTGGGGCGAGCTCGACGTGCTCGTCGTGGACATGCCTCCGGGCACCGGCGACGTCTCGATCTCGCTCGGCCAGCTGCTTCCGCGAGCAGAGGCGGTGGTCGTCACGACGCCCCAGGCGCTCGCTCAAGAGGTGGCGATCCGCGCGGCTGAGATGGCTCTCAAGACCGGGATGCAGCTGCTCGGCGTGGTCGAGAACATGACGTCCGAGGTGTTCGGCTCCGGCGGCGGCGAGCAGCTCGCCGCCCAGCTCGACGTGCCGTTCCTGGGGTCGGTTCCCCTCGACTCGCGCCTGCGCGAGTCGGCCGACGCCGGCGAGCCGCTCGTCATCTCCGACCCCGACTCGGAGCCGGCCGAGGCGATCTTTGAGATCGCCCGCGCCCTCGACGCGAGCCGCAGCAGCGGCTTCACGCGGACGCTGCCGCTTGTCTCCTGAGGAAGTCCGTTCGCGCCTCGAGGCGCTCGGATTCCGCGACGCGGATGCAGAGGTGCTCGCGGCGCACTTTCTCGCCGCGGAGCGGTCTGGTCGTACCGGGCATGGCGTTCGCCGGATCGAGTGGCTCGAGACCTGGAGCGACCTGAACCCGGAGGCCCGCCCGCGGCGAGTCATAGGCGAGCCCGGCTACGAGCTCTGGGATGGCAACGGGGCGCTCGGCTATCTCGTGCTGCACGCGGTCGTCGAGGCGCAAGTGGCCGACCCGCCGCCGCGGGCCCGTCTTGTTGTTTGCGGGAAGACCTTTCCGACCGGCGTTCTTGGCGCCTGGACGCGCCGGTTGGCCGACGGAGGGCTCGTTGCTGCGCTCACCGCGACGTCTCCGGCTCGCCTCGGTCATCCCGAGGGCGGCCTGAAGCTCACCGGGACGAATCCGCTGTCGCTTGCGATTCCCTCGTCTGACGGCCGCCCGGTCGTCGCGGACGTTTCGATGGGCAACCTCACCTACGGCGACGTCCTCGCCGGACGGGCGAGCGAGGACGATCTCGCACCGTTCGGCGGCGAACAGGCGCACAAGGCTTTCGCGCTGGCAGTGGGGCTCCAGCTACTCGTCGACGCTCTCACTCCAGACGACGGGTTTGGCGCGGTGCTGCTCGTCGCGCGACCAGAGTCCGATCCCGTTCCCGGCCTGAGGCTGCTGGCATCCGCTCCGCCTGTCCGCCTGCCCGGCGACCGCTGAGATCGAATCCGCGTCACTTCCGCAACGTGCTTGCGGGAAATTGCGGACGCTGCACGCAGACATCGCGGCCAAAGTGACGTCGACAACAGAGCTGATTGCAGGAGGGAAGATCATGAGAAAATTTCTGGAGATCGGCGGGTTTATTTCCGCGGCGATCCTCATCATTTTTGGCGTCGCGGTGATCGCGCTCGGCGTGAATGGCCGCTCGACCGTCAACTCGAACCTGAAGCAAGAGCAGATCACCGGCACTCCCGACATGACGCCGGCGCTGATCAAGACCGCCATGACCGAAGCCAAACTGACCGGTGTTTCGGCCCCGAGTTGCTCGGTTGCCGGTAAGTCGATCGACACCGGCTCTGAGGCGCGCTGCTTCGCCCAGTACATGCGGATCCACGCGCTCGAGGCCTCCGGCGGCCTGCCCTACGCGCAGATGGGACGCTTCGCCACGGCCGACGGTAGCCCCGCCGGCACAAGCGACGCCACCAAGGCTGTGATGGCGAATGGCAAGCCTGTCGCGAACGCCGCTCGCGATACCTGGGTAACAGCAACGGCCCTGACGACAGCGCTCAACGTCAGCTACATGGCCGAACAGCTCGCGCTGTTCAGCATCGTGATCGGGATCGCGCTGCTGCTTACGGGGATCGGCTTCGGGGTGCTCGCGTTCGCCGCGCTCCATCGCAGCCGCGAGGTAACCGCGGAGAGCACGTCGCCCGTTGCGACGACGCAGAAGGCAGTGCTCGCTTAGCGGTTCTCCGCTCTCGAAGGACGAGAGGCGCGGGCTCCGGCCCGCGCCTCTTCGTGTTCGAGAGGGCCGGCCGGCTGGGACGCGCCAGGCCTCTCTAGACTGCAGGGCTATGGAGAGCTCGCTGCCCGTCGCCGATCGCCCGCGTCGTCCCGAGTGGATGAAGGTGCGGGCGCCGAGTGCCGACGGCCGGTTCTTCGCCGTGCGCGAGCTGCTCCACGGGGCGCGGCTGCAACACGATCTGCGAAGAGGCTCGCTGTCCGAACATCGCCGAATGCTGGGGGCGCGGCACCGCGACCTTCCAGATACTCGGCGACACCTGCACTCGCGCGTGCCGGTACTGCTACGTGACCTCCGGCCGGCCGGGCCCGGTCGATCCGCTCGAGCCGCTTCGTGTCGCGCAGGCAGCGAAAGAGCTGGCGCTCGAGCACGTCGTCGTCACGTCGGTCGACCGCGACGACGTTCCCGACCGCGGAGCCGGGCACTACGCGGCCACGATTCGAGCGCTGCGGGAGAAGCTTCCCGGAGCGACCATCGAGGTTCTGACACCCGACTTTCTCGGAGTAGAGGAGCAGGCGCTGGCCGCGGTGCTCGGAGCGCGGCCAGATGTCTTCAACCACAACATCGAGACGGTGCGCCGCCTCCATCCTCAGATGCGCGGAGCGAAGGCGAGCTACGACGGTGCGCTCGAGCTGCTTCGCCGCGGCAAAGAGTTGGCGGACTACGACGTGCTTACGAAGAGTGGCATCATCGTCGGCCTCGGCGAGGGCAACGATGAGGTCGTCGACACGATGCGCGACCTTCGCGCGGCCGGCGTCGACGTCGTGACGATCGGCCAGTACCTCCAGCCGAGTGCGAAGCACGTCGCGATCGACCGGTGGGTGCACCCCGACGAGTTTCGGTGGTTCAGAGAACAGGGTGAGGCACTCGGGTTCGGCTCGGTGTTCTCCGGGCCGCTCGTTCGCTCCTCGTATCGCGCGGATGAGCAGCGGCATGCAGCGGCGACCGGGCGGGGCGCGGCCGCCTTCTAGCGTTGTGGGGACGCGTCAGCCCGCCGGGCTGACGCGTCCGTGGTGTGACCACGAGCTCTCGCCGTACGAGTGGCCCCTTCCGAAGAAGTCGCCGTCGCCGCGTCCGTTCCGCGGGGAGGAGGTGAGGGCGAGGTCGCCGACCAGGTTTGAGACGTCCGGGGACCCGAGCCCTGACGCGAGGTCGTAGCCGTTGTCGGCGCGGAAGCCGAGGTGTTGGTCGACAAGGATGTTGTTCCCGTCGCGAATATCGTGGAAATCGTCGCGGTACTGTCGCTGGTTTCCAGCGATCCCGTAGAGCGCGGCGGCCGCGCCGGTGCCGAGTGGGGCATTGCCGGCGCGTGACCGGAGCTCGTTCGCGAGTGCAACGATCCCCGCCCACTGAGGCGGCCCGGCGCTCGTGCCGCCGACGGTGAACGCGTCGGGTCCGTAGAACACGACCACGCCGCCGTCGATCGAAGCGTTGTACGCGACGTCGGGCACCGTCCGGGCGCTGTTGTGGCTGAAGCCACGCTGCCAGCTCGGCGCGGAGAAGAGGATGCTGGGTGCGCCCCCGGTTGCGGCGTAGAAGGTTCCCTTCCTGCTTTCGTTCCAGACCGCCTCGCCTCCGTACCCGCCTCGCCGCCAGAGGCCGTCAGCGTAGGGCTGCCCTTGCGTGCCGCCGACTCCGAGCACGAGCGGGTCGGAGGCCGGGTACCCGGCGACGACCGCGTCGGTGCCGTCGGTTGCGCCGAAGTCACCGGCGGACGAGATCAGCGTGGTGCTCGGGGCGGTCGACTTGTAGAGCGCGTGCAGGCCGTTGATGAAGCTCTGGGTCGACGGATCCGGGTCGTTCTCGTCGACGCCGAAGCTCTGCGAGACGATCGCGCCAGGGTATTGCGGGAGTACAGCAGTCTCGGCAGCGAGAATGTCGTTCGTGTCGTCGCTCTTCGCGACGGCGAGAACGATCTCAGCCCCGGGTGCCATTGCGTGCGCCCATTCCACGTCGAGCGAGGTTTCGATGCCCCAGCTGGCGACGATGTCGTCGGTCTGGTCACCCGAGCCGTTCGGCCCGAGGATGGTGAGGGATGCCGGCGCGATGCCAAACGCGTCGTCGAATGCCTGGAGGTCATCTGCAATCGTCGGGCTTCCGTACGGACTCACGATCACGATCGTCTGTCCGTCGCCCGTAGGCGCGTTGTGCCCGTCGGGGAAGTCGTACGCCTGCCGGATGAAGGCGGGCGGGTAACAGACGTGGTTCGTCCCGTCGCCCGAAGGACACATCGGGGTGCCGTGGCCGAGTGGAGGCGCGACGAACGATGCCACCGAGCCGACGACGAAATGGGGCGGTGCTCCGACCGCGGGATCCGTGTGACTCGACGCTGAGCCCGACACCGCAGCACCGCCGGCGACAGCGAGCCCGCCCGCTGTTCCCAGCGCGACACACCACAGCCGAAGCCGCTTCCTCGAGATCGCTCGCACGTGCTCCTCTCCCTGACCAGGCGGCATCTGACGCCGCCCGCGATCACAGTAACCCTGTCCCCATCAGGCGTCGATCACTTGAATGGGGGATTCAGGAGGCGGCTCAGCCGTGCGGCTTTGCCATGGCGTGGTAGTCGAGAGCCGCGTCGAGCGTAGCCTCATCGACCCCTTCCTCACGCGCGACGTCGCGCAACGAGCGGCCGCTGGCGGCCGCTTTCTTGACGATCTCGCTGGCCTTGTCGTAGCCGATGTACGGGTTCAGCGCGGTTGCTACCGAGAGCGAAAGCTCGGCGTAGTGGTCGGTTCGCTCTCGGTTTGCGCGGATGCCGACGACGCATTTTTCGTCGAACGCGCGACAGGCTGTCGTCAGCAGGGCGATCGACCCGAAGAGGTTCCGCGCCATCACCGGCATGAACGTGTTCAGCTCGAAGTGCCCTTGCATTCCGCCGACGGTGATCGCCGTGTCGTTGCCGATCACCTGGGCGGCGACCTGCGTAACCACCTCCGGAATGACGGGATTGACTTTCCCGGGCATGATCGAGGAGCCTTTCTGCAGCTCGGGCAAGAAGATCTCGGCCAGGCCCGCACGTGGCCCGGAGCCGAGGTAGCGAAGGTCGTTGGCGACCTTCGTCAGAGAGACGGCGACCGTCTTGAGCGCCCCTGAGACCTCGACGAGCGCGTCGCGGCTCGCCTGCGCCTCGAATACGTCGTGCGGCGCCTGGATCGTCAGGCCGGTCTCGGTGGCAAGCCGGGCCCGTACTCTGCCCGCGTACTCCGGGTGCGTGTTCAGGCCCGTTCCGACCGCAGTGCCACCCAGAGGAACCCGGCCGAGGCGCTCGAGGGTCGACTCGACTCGGGCCTGCCCTTCCCGTATCTGGGATGCGTACCCGCCGAACTCCTGGCCGAGCGTCATGGGGACGGCGTCCATCCAGTGCGTGCGTCCCGCCTTGACCACGTCGTCGAATTCGACCGCCTTCGCCTCGAATGCGCGTGCGAGCCCGTCGAGCGCGGGAAGGAGCTCGAAGACGAGCTCCGCCAGCGCCGCAAGGTGGATCGCGGTCGGGAACACGTCGTTCGTCGACTGTCCCATGTTGACGTCGTCGTTCGGATGGATGTCTTCACCCGCGAGCGAGGCGATCACCTCGTTCGCGTTCATGTTCGACGACGTCCCAGAGCCCGTCTGGAAGACGTCGACCGGGAACTGGTCGTCGAATTCGCCCTGGGCGACGCGATCCGCCGCGGCCGCGATCCGCTCCGCCTTGCCCGCGTCGAGAAGTCCGAGCTCGCCGTTCACGCGCGCTGCGGCGGCCTTGATCCTGCCGAGCCAGCGCGCGACGGGAATCGGAATCGGCTCCCCGGAAATCGGGAAATTCTCGATCGCCTTACGCGTCTCCGCGCCCCAGAGCTCCTGGTGAACCCCGGTGTCGCTCATGTCAAGGAGTCTAGCTTCGCGATCCGAGTTGCCGGGCGCGCTCCAGCAGGCCATCCCAGCTGGAGAGCTTCACACGCGGCCGGCCTTGCTTTTCGCCGTGGGAGCGCTCGTGCGCGTCGATGGCCTCCCACGCCGCGTACTCGACGAATTCGGCGCCGCGTTCGGCCAGCAGCTTCTCGAGACTCCCGTTGGGATCGTGGTCGAGTAGACCCGCCCGGGCATCCTCGAGCAGGAGCTCGACGGTCTCCGCCGCGTCTTTCTTGTTCGTCCCGATGACTCCGCTCGGGCCGCGCTTGATCCAGCCCGCGCAGTAGACGCCCCGAGATCGTCTCTCCGTCGTCGCCCGTCACGCGGCCGCCCGCGTTCGGAAGCACTCCGCGCTCCTCGTGGAACGGGAGCCCGGGAAGCGGGACGCCGCGATACCCGACGCTTCGGAGAACGAGACCACAGGGGATGACTTCGATCTCGCCGGTCGGCTCGGCGCGGATCCGCCCGGCCTCGTCGGAGACGAGCGTGTTTCGAACCACCTCGACCGCTTCGACTGCTCCCTCGCCGACGATCGCGACGGGCGAGACGCAGAAGCGCATGACGAGCCTCTTCGGTCTCCCGCTCGGGGCACGCGCCGCGTATTCGCGGAGAAGATCGACGTTGCGTCGCGCGGTGGCGCGGTCGTCCTCGAGCGCCGCAGCGCTCGCCGGGTCGAGCTCGAGGTCGACCGGATCGACCACGACATCCGCGCCTGCGAGCTCGCCGAGCTCCTGGAGCTCGGGTGGTGTGAACGCGGCCTGGGCAGGCCCGCGGCGGCCGAGCATCACGATCTCGCGGATCCCAGAGCCGACGATCGCCGCGATCGCCTCGTCGGTCGTGTCCGTGGGCGCGAGCTCGCCCTCCGTCAGCGAGAGCATGCGTGCGACGTCGACCGCGACGTTGCCATTCCCGATCACGACGGCACGTTCTCCGCGCAGGTCGAAAGGAAGGTCCTGGAAGTCCGGGTGGCCGTTGTACCAGGCGACGAATTCGGTGGCCGCCCATGACCCCGGCAGGTCCTCGCCCGGGATCCCAAGCCGGCGGTCGGCCTGGGCGCCGACGGTGTAGACGACCGCGTCGTAGAGTCGCGCGAGGTCGGCGTGCTCGACGTCCTTCCCGACCTCGACGTTGCCGAAGAACCGAAAGCCCTCGGATTTCGCGATCTTCTCGAATGCTCGCGAGACGGCCTTGATGTTCGGATGGTCGGGCGCCACGCCCGCGCGGACGAGTCCCCACGGTGTTGGCAGCCGCTCGATCATGTCCACGTCGACGGGCAGGTCGCTCGCCTGGAGTGCCCCGGCCGTATAGAAGCCGGCCGGTCCCGAACCGACCACCGCGACGCGCAGTGGGCTCACGTGAGGGAAGGCGCTAGTGGCTGCAGGACGAGCCGCAACCGGCGTCGTCGTGCGCGGCCGAGCCGTCGGCGGGCTGGAAGCTGTGACCGCAACCGCAGGACGACACGGCGTTCGGGTTGTCGATCTTGAACCCGGCCTCCTGGATCGTCTCGACGAAGTCGACGTTCGCGCCGGAGAGGTACGGAGCGCTCAACGGGTCGACGACCACTCGCACGCCGTGGGCCTCCAGCTCGTAGTCGTCCGGGCCCGCGCCGCGGTCGAAGCCGAGCGCGTACTCGAAGCCGCTGCACCCTCCGCCCCGGATGGCGACACGCAGGACCTCGGCCTCCCCGGGCGCTTCTTGCGCCATGAGCGACTTGATCTTCTCGGCCGCGCTCTCCGTGAGCGAGACGACGAAGGCGGGACTCGGTGAAGTCTCGACGGTTGCCATCGATTTCAAGTGTAGCGGCGGCTCCGACGGAGCGGCAAGACGATGCCGGATGCCCCGTTCTGGTTGGCGTCGTATGCCCTCGATGGTCCTGTTAGCGTCCACGCTCCCGAGACACCTTAGGAGGGAGGGTCTTGTTCAACGACTGGCTGCCGTTCGTGATTTACGGGTTCTTCGCGGTCGTGATCCCGTCGACCATGATCGTTGCCAGCTTCGTGTTCGCCCAGCGGCCGAAGCGGCGTGTGCGCGCGCGGACGATTCCCTTCGAGTCCGGCGTCTCGCTCGGGCCGCCCGAGAAGCAGCGCTTCACCGTCAGCTTCTACCTCACGGCGATGCTCTTCATCCTCTTCGACATCGAAATCGTCTTTCTCTACCCGCTCGCCGTCATCCTCCACGAGCTCTCGTGGTTCGGGTTCGTCGAGTTCCTCGTGTTCCTGATCATCCTCGGCATCGCCTACGTCTACATCTGGCGGAAGGGAGCACTCGAATGGCGGTAGAGAAGCCACTCCGCGACCTGGGGATGAACTCGGAGCGTTTGCTCTGGCCGTCGAAAGGCCCCGGGAAGTTCGAGACCGAGGTGCAGGACCTGGAGGCCAAGGTCGGGCTGACCACGCTCGGAAAGGCCGTCGCCTGGGCGCACTCGAAGTCGATGTGGCCCGACACGTTCGGCCTTGCCTGCTGTGCGATGGAGATGATGGCGATCGTCTCGTCGCGCTACGACATCGCGCGCTTCGGGATGGAGGCGTTCCGCTCCTCTCCGCGCCAGGCCGACCTGCTGATCGTGTCCGGCCGCGTCGCGCACAAGATGGCCGCCGCCGCTGCGCCAGATCTACGACCAGATGCTCGAGCCCAAGTGGGTGATCGCGATGGGTGCCTGTGCGAGCTCCGGCGGGATGTTCAACAACTACACGATTCTCCAGTCCGTCGACAAGATCGTCCCCGTCGACATCTACGTTCCCGGCTGCCCGCCACGGCCCGAGCAGCTGATGGAAGGAATCATCCGCCTGCACGAGGCGGTCCAGGCCGGCGTCCCGCCCGCGTACGAGCTGCGGCCGGTGGCGTCATGAGTTTCGGCTCCGTCCCCGGCCTCGTCGAGACGAAGGAAGCGCACGGCGAGACGACGCTCGTCGTCGACCCTGCCCGGCTCGTCGAGGCGTGTACCCACCTGCGCGACGCCGAAGGCTTCAACTTCCTCTCGGACATCTCGCCGACCGACTACCTCGGCTGGGGCAAGCCCGGCGTCTCCGGCTACATCGGCAACGCGTGGGGCCGCGATCTGAACGCGCCCGGGACGCGCGGGTTCCAGGCGCTCCCGCAGCCGAAGCCGAAGCGGTTCGCGATGAACTACCACCTGCTCGCGCTCGTCGAGGGCAGCGAGCCGCGGCGGGTCCGCGTCCAGGTCTGGCTCGACGACGGCGAGCCGGTGGCGAGTGTGGTCGAGATCTGGCCCACGGCAGACTTCCACGAGCGCGAGGCCTGGGACATGATGGGCATTCCGGTCACGGGCCATCCGAACATGAAGCGGATCCTGATGGACGACGACTGGGACGGGCACCCGCTGCGCAAGGACTACCCGATCGGAGGCGAGCCCGTTCGCTTCTCGGAGGCCGAATAGTCCCCATGGCCGTCGCTCCCGACAAGCCGCGCGCGGCGATCTACGAAGGGTCGCGCATCCCGAAACCGTGCCCGACGAAGCTCGTCGTCCCCGACAACGTTCTCGCGACGGGAGACGTCCAGAACGTCAACTTCGGGCCGAACCACCCGTCCACCCACGGCGTGCTGCGGCTGATCGTCGATCTCTACGGCGAGGAGGTCGTCGGCCTCGAGGCGGTGATCGGCTACCTCCACACCGGCTTCGAGAAGACGATGGAGCACAAGACGTGGTGGAAGGCGATCACCTACCCCGAGCGGATCGACTACGTCTCGTACCAGAACAGCGAGCTCGTCTTCGTGCTCGCGATCGAGAAGCTGCTCGGGCTCGAGGTTCCAGAGAAGGCCTCCTACATGCGCACGCTGCTCTGCGAGCTGAACCGGATCCACTCGCACCTGATCTGGCTCGGCACCTCGGCTCTCGAGCTCGGGGCGATTTCGATGTTCTGGTACTGCTTCCGCGAGCGCGAGCAGCTCCTCGACCTCTCCGAGATGGTCGCCGGGACGAGGATGCACACCCGCTACTTCCAGGCCGGCGGGCTGGCCGAGGACATTCCCTCCGGCTTCTACCCGGAGGCACGCGCGTTCTGCGACTGGATGCCGCACGCGGTCGACGACTACGAGTCGATGCTGAACCGCAACAAGATCTGGCTCGAGCGGACGCAGGGCATCGGGCTCCTCTCGCGAGACGACGCGATCGCGCTCGGCCAGTCGGGCCCCGTGCTTCGCGGTCCGGCGTCGACTGGGACCTTCGAAAGGCCGCGCCCTACCTCGTCTACGACAAGGTGGACTTCCACGTTCCGGTCTACCACGAGGGCGATGTCTACGCGCGCTACCGCGTGCACATGGAGGAGCTGCGCGAGTCGACCAAGATCATCCGCCAGTGCGTCGACGCGCTCGAAGGGATGGTCGGGGATCCGTGGATCGCGGACGACCGCAAGGTCGTCCTCCCGCCGCGCGAGGAGCTCCACACGTCGATGGAGTCGCTCATCCACCACTTCAAGATCGTCACCGAGGGCTACCGCGTGCCCGAGGGCGAGATCTACCTCACGATCGAGTCGCCACGCGGCGAGCTCGGGTGCTACGTCGTTTCGGACGGTGGGCCGAAGCCCTGGCGTGTCAAGTTCCGAGCGCCCTCGTATGTCGCGCTCGAAGCGACCGCGACGTGTATGCACGGCGCCTACATCGCGGACATGATCGCCATCGTCGGGTCGCTCGATTCCGTCATGGGCGAGGTCGACCGATGAGTGCCCTCTACGACCAGATTCAGGAGGTGCGCGGCCGCTATCCGGAGGGCTCGCGGTCGGCGACGCTGCCCGCGCTTCGCCTCGCGCAAGAGCAGCACGGCTGGCTTTCGCCGGAGGCGCTGCGCGAGGTAGCGGACGCACTCGACGTGACGCCCGCCTACTGCCATGCGGTCGCGTCCTTCTACGACATGTACCACCTCGAGCCGATCGGGAAGCACCTGGTCGAGGTCTGCACGAACCTTTCGTGCGCCCTCGTCGGGGCGCAGCGTGTCGTCGAGGCGTTCGAGGAGGAGCTCGGAGTCCACGCGGGGGAGACGACGCCCGACGGCGAGATCACGTTCCGCGCCGTCGAGTGCCTCGGCGGCTGTGGCTACGCGACCGTCGTGGCGGTCGACCACCGCTACCGCCAGGGTGTCCAGCCCGGCGACGTCCCCGCGATCGTGAAGGAGATCGGTGCCTGAGCTGAAGGTCCTCCTCGCGGGCGCCGACGAGCGCGACCTCAGCCAGCTCGCCGAGTACAGGGCGATCGGCGGGTACGACGCCGTCGCGCCGGCGCGCGCGATGAGCTCGGACGAGCTGATCGAGGCGCTCTCGACCTCGAATCTGCGCGGCCGTGGCGGAGCCGGCTTCCCCACGGGCCGCAAGGCCTCCCTGATCGACCGCAAGTCCGCGAAGCCGAAGTATCTGGTCGTCAACGCCGACGAGTCGGAGCCCGGCGCGTTCAAGGATCGCGAGGTGATGACGCGCGTCCCGCACCGCCTGATCGAGGGCTGCCTCATCGCCGCCCACGCGATCGAGTCGAAGGACGTCTTCATCTACATCCGCGGTGAGTATCTGGCCGAGTACGAGATCCTCCAGGCCGCGGTCGACGAGGCGCGCGAGTCCGGGATCTTCGGCGACGTCGAGATCACGGTTCACAGAGGCGCGGGCGCGTACATCTGCGGCGAGGAAACCGCGCTGCTCGACTCGCTCGAGGGCCGGCGTGGGCAGCCACGCCCGCGGCCACCGTTTCCGCCCGTCCAGGGCCTCTACAACGCCCCGACCCAGATCAACAACGTCTGCACGATCGCGACGATCCCGACGATCGTGGCGATGGGCGCCGCGGAGTTCGCCAAGGTGGGCCCCGAGAGCTCTCCCGGAACGGCGATCTTCTCGATCTCCGGCAACGTCGTTCGCCCCGGGAACTACGAGCTCGTGCTCGGCACTCCGATGCGCGAGCTGATCTACGAGCACGCCGGCGGGATCGCGGGCGGGCGGGAGCTGAAGGCGATCATCCCCGGAGGCTCGTCGGTGCCGGCGCTCACTCCCGAGCAGCTCGACACTCCTCTCGACTACGACTCGCTCCAGGCCGCGGGAACCTTCTTCGGCGCCGCCTCGCTGATCGTGGTCGACGACCGCTGCTGCATGGTTCAGCTCGCGCTTCGGTCGACGAAGTTCTACATGCACGAGTCGTGTGGCAAGTGCACGCCATGCCGCGAGGGGACGCGCTGGATGGTGCAGCTCCTCGAGCGGATCGAGGCCGGCGACGCCGAGCTGTCGGACATCGACCTGCTCGGCTCGGTCGGCTCCCGGATTCTCGGCCGGTCGCTCTGCGCCCTCGGCGACTTCGCCGTGTACCCGGTGCGCAGCTACCTCCAGCACTGGCGCGCCGAGTTCGAGGCGCACATCGAGCACGGCGGCTGTCCGTTCGGCGGCGAGTCGTCGATCGAGGGAATCGTCGCTCCGAGTGACGCGCACAGCCATCTGAAGGTGCTCGCATGAGCTCGCCCGAGATGGTCACGCTCACGATCGACGGGATCGAGGTCAGCGTGCCGAAGGGCACCGGGCTCGTCGAGGCCGCGATCCATGCCGGCGTCGAGATTCCCGTTTTCTGTTACGAGCCGCGTCTCGGGCCGCCCGTCGGCGCGTGCCGGATGTGCCTGTGCGAGGTTGCTCCCGGGCCACCGAAGCCGCAGGCCGCGTGCACGCTGACGGCCGCCGAGGGGATGGAGGTCAAGACGGCGCTCACCTCCGAGATGGCGGCCGAGGCCCAAAACGGGACGCTCGAGTTCATCCTCGTCAACCACCCGCTCGACTGCCCCGTCTGCGACAAGGGTGGCGAGTGCCCGCTCCAGGACCTCACCTTCCGCTACGGGCCCGGCAACACGCGGATGGCGTTCCCGAAGCGCACCTTCGAGAAGCCGATCCCGATCTCGCCGACGATCGCCCTCGACCGCGAGCGCTGCATTCTCTGTTACCGCTGCACGCGCTTCTCCGAGTCGGTCGCCGAGGACGGGCAGCTCGTCGCGATCAACCGCGGCTCGCTGTCGATGATCTCGACCTTCGAGGACGAGCCGTATCGCGCCGCATTCTCCGGCAACGTGATCGAGCTGTGCCCGGTCGGAGCGCTCACCTCGACGCAGTACCGGTTCGAGGCTCGCCCGTGGGAGATCCAGCAGACGCCGACTGTCTGCGGCCACTGCCCCGTCGGCTGCAACATCAGCGCGACCGCGCGCGAGGGCAAGGTCAAGCGCATCCTCTCGCGCAACCACCCCGAGATCGATCAGGGCTGGCTCTGCGACAAGGGCCGGTTCGCGTTCGCCCATCTGCACGCCGACGACCGGATCGCCGATCCGCTGCGGAAGGACGACGCGGGCGGATTCGAGGCGCTCTCGTGGAGCGACGGTCTCGACGAGGCCGAACGGATGCTCCGCGCCGCCGGCTCCGCGATCCTCACCGCGCTTTCCGGCACGGAGACGGTGGAGCAGGCGTATGGGCTCGGCGAAGCTCCTTCGCGGCGGCCTCGAGGCTCACGCCGCCGTCTTGCCGGAGGGCGTCCCCGACGGGCTCGACTCCTTCCGCGCCCCGCTCTCGGCGATCCGCGACGCGCGGCACGGTCATCGTGCTCTGCGACGAGCCGGTCGTCGAGCGGGCGCCGGTGGTCGACTTGTGGATCAAGGCGGCGCGGCGGAACGGTGCGGAGATTCTCACTGCGCTACCGGCGCAGCCCGTCCCCGGGTCGGTGCTCGTGACCGACGACGCCGAACGGGCGACCGCGTACGCCCATGCTTCCGGCGCTGACGCGGCGTTCTACCTTCCGCGGACCCCGAACGCCCGCGGCGTCGCGGACGCCTGGAGCGCGGCGGGCGACGGCGAGGGAGACGACGTCCAGCCCACGCTGCTGATCATCTCCGGCGACGACGCGGCGAGCGACCCGGCTGTCCGCGAGCTGGCCGGGCACGCGGAGACGGTGATCGGCATCGGCCTGTTCTCGGGCTCCTTCGATGGCCTGTGCGACCTCGTCCTTCCCGGGACGAGCTACCTCGAGCGCGACGGCACCACGGTCAACCTCGAGGGTCGCCTTCAGCGCCAGCGGCGCGCCGTGATCGCTTCCTGCCCGGACGAGCTCGCCTGGATCGCAAAACTCGGCGAGCGGTTCGGCGTCGAGATCTCGCCTCACGCATCCTCGGTCTTCGACGAAATCTCGGCCGTCTGTTACGGCGGGATCGCGTTCGGCGAGATCGGCGAACAGGCCGTTCTCCCGCCACGCGCCGAGGCTCAGACGGCGCGCCGCCACGTTGCCACCGTCCCGAGGCCGCGACGGGAGCGGGCCTGCGCCTCTTGACGTACCGGCCCCTCTTCTCGGGCCCCGCTGTGGACCGGACGCCCGAGCTTCACTTCCAGCGGCCGGACGGCGAGGTCGAGCTCGCGCGCGCCGACGCGCGCGCCCGCGGGATCTCCGCCGGAGACAGCGTCAAGGTCAGCTCGAACGGCACGAGCGTGGCGCTCCGGGCTCGGATCGCCGCCGACCTCGCGGCCGGAACGGTGCGCGTCGCGGCGCCCGACGCGGGTGGCCTCCACGCCTTTGTCGAGGTGAGCAAGTAATGCACGAGCCCTGGTGGATCGCCCTCCCGAAGGCTTTCCTGGTCATCAACCTGGTGATGGTGGCGTTCGCGTACACCACGTGGCTCGAGCGCAAGGCGCTCAGCCGTATGCAGCTGCGCTACGGCCCGAATCGCGCGGGCCCGTTCGGGCTTCTCCAGCCGATCGCCGACCTGATCAAGCTGGTGCGCAAAGAGGCCTTTTATCCCAGCAGCGCGGCTCAGCTGCCATACATCGTCGCACCGGTCCTTTCGTGCGCGACGGCGCTGCTGGCGTTCAGCGTGATCCCCTTCGGCGGCGGTTGGACAGTCGGCGGCTACTACATCGGGGGCGCCGTGATGAGCGTGCCGATCGGGCTGATCTTGATCTTCGCGCTCGGCTCCATCGGGATCTACGGCTTCATCGTCGGTGGATGGGCGTCCGACTCGAAGTACTCGATTCTCGGCTCGATGCGCACCTGCGCCCAGCTCGTCTCCTACGAGGTATCGCTCGCGCTGTCGGTACTCGGGGTCGTGCTCATGGGGCGTTCTCTGAACCTCTCGGTAATCGTCGAAAGACAGCAAGTGACCATGTGGTACTGCATTCCCCAGTTCGTCGGTCTCGCGATCTTCATGCTCGGCGCGATTGCCGAAACCGCGCGGCCACCGTTCGACCTGCCGGAGGCAGACACCGAGATCGTCGCCGGATACCACACCGAGTACTCGGGCATGCGCTGGGGCCTCTTCCAGACGGCCGAATACATCAACATGATCGTGATCTCGTCCCTGGCCGTCACGCTGTTCTTCGGCGGCTGGCACTTTCCGTGGGTGTCCTCGCTCGACAGCTGGGGGCCGGTCTGGTTCCTCCTGAAGCTGATCATCTTGGTGAGCCTCTTCATCTGGCTCCGCGCTTCGACGCCACGCCTGCGCTACGACCAGCTGATGCGCTTCGGCTGGAAGGTGCTGCTGCCAGTCGCGACCGTGAACGCCCTCGTGACCGCCCTGCTGGTGGTGTGGATCGGATGACCGCGCTCGTCCCGAACACGTTCAAGGGCTTCGGCGTCACGCTGAAGCAAGTCTTCAAGAAGCCGATCACGCAGCAGTACCCCGAGTACAAGCGGCCGATCTATCCGCGTTTCCGTGGTCGCCACCGCCTCTGGAAGCACGAGAACGGGCTCGAGAAGTGCGTCGGCTGCTCGCTCTGCGCCGCCGCATGTCCCGGCCGACTGCATTCGCGTCGTCGCGGCCGAGAACACCGCCGACAATCGCGTCTCGGCGGGAGAGCGCTACGCGCGCATCTACGAGATCAACATGAGCCGCTGCATCTTCTGCGGCTACTGCGAGCTCGCTTGCCCGTTCGACGCGATCACGCTCGGCAACGAGTTCGAGATCTCGGAGCACAACCGCGACGACCTGATCTACACGAAGGACATGCTGCTCGCGCCGCCGATCAAGCGCGTCCCGGTCGCCGACCCGGACATCTACGACACGCCGATCCCGTACTACAAGACCCACTCGTGAGAGCTGCCTGATGGCCAACTTCATCGTCTGGTGCGTGTGGGTGATCGCGGCCTTCGCATGCGTCTCGAGCGCGCTCGCGGTCGTCAGCTTTCGCAACCCGTTCTACTCAGCCCTCTCGCTGATCGGGAACCTCGCCTCGCTCGCCGTGCTCTTCCTGCTGCTCGGCGGCGAGTTCGTCGCTGCCGCGCAGGTGCTCGTCTACGGCGGCGCGGTGATGGTCATGTTCCTGTTCGTGATCGCCTACCTCGGCGATCGCATCGACGAGGCGCCATGGGCCGGCGGCCCGTCGTGGCAGGCGTTCGGAACCGTCCTCGCGGCAGGCGCGATCCTCGTCGAGGTGATTGTCGCCATCGGTCTCACGACCGGCGGGCTCGACGGCGAGGCGAAGATCACCCGGTCGTTCGGCTCGCCGGCGTCGATCGGCAGGCTGTTCCTCACCGACCATCTGCTGGCGTTCGAGATCACGTCGATCATCCTCCTCGTGGCCGCTGTCGGGGGCGTCGTGCTCGGCTCGCACGCGCGCGTCGCCGAAGAGTCGGCCGTGACTGGAGAACGCTGATGTCCGGACCGAGCATCGGCTGGTACATCACGCTCGCGATCGTGCTCTTCGCGATCGGCTCGCTCGGGGTCATGCTGCGGCGCAGCCCGCTGATCATCCTGCTTTCGGTCGAGATCATGCTGAACGGTGCGAACCTCGCCCTGATCGCGTTCTCGCGGCGTCTCGGCCAGGAGGATGGCCAGGTCTTCGCGCTTGCGGTGATGGCCGTCGCCGCCTCCGAGGTCGTGGTGGGGCTCGGCCTGATCGTCGCGATCGGCCGTCGCAACCTCGCGCTCGACGTCGACAAGTTCAGGACCCTGCGCGGGTAGATGGTCGCGTGAACGCTGCTGCCTGGATCTGTCTTGGCCTGCCGCTCGCTGCGGCCATCGTGATCACCCTCGGGGGGACGCGGATGTCGCGCCGTACCGCCGCCTACATCTCGACGGTCACGACGATGGGTGCCTTTGCGGCCGCGATCGTCGCGTTCTGCCTCGAGCTCGGGCTCTCGCCGAGTGAGAGGAGCGACACCACGACCGCGTGGACGTGGCTCACGGCCGGCCCGTACAGCTTCGGGCTCACACTCCTGACCGACCCGCTCAGCCTGATGATGATGCTGATCATCACCGGGGTCGGCTCGCTGATCATCGCCTACTCGGTCGGCTACATGGACGGCGAGGACGAAGAGCGCCGCTTCTTCGCCTACATGTCGCTGTTCGTCTTTTCGATGCTCCTGCTCGTCCAATCCGACAACCTCCTGCTGTTGCTGGCCGGGTGGGGCATGGTCGGCCTGTCGAGCTACCTGCTGATCGGCTACTACCAGGACCGGCCGGTCGCGATCGCGGCCGCGAAGAAGGCGTTCGTCATGAACGCGGTCGGCGACGCCGCAATGGCTCTGGCGCTCTTCTTGCTGATCCAGCACACGGGCACGCTCGACTTCACGAAGGCGTTCGCAGACGCTCCTGCCACGAGCCCGACCGCCGGGCTGATCGCGCTCGGGCTGCTCGTCGCCGCGGTCGCCAAGTCGGCCCAGGTCCCGCTGCACACGTGGCTCCCGGACGCGATGGAGGGCCCGACGCCGGTGAGCGCGCTCATCCACGCGGCGACGATGGTCACCGCGGGCGTGTACCTGATCGTGCGCTGCCACTCCCTCTTCGAGCTCGCGCCGAAGATTCAGGACACCGCGGCGATCCTCGGGGCAGTGACCTTGTTGATGGCGGGGATGATCGCGCTCGTCCAGAACGACATCAAGCGCGTGGTCGCGTACTCGACGATGTCGCAGATCGGCTACATGTTCGTCGCCGCGGGCGCGGGCGCGTACGCGAACGGGATGTTCCACCTGATGACGCACGCGTTCTTCAAGGCGCTGCTCTTCCTCGCCGCCGGTCTCCTCATCCATGCGCTCACCGGCGAGCAGGACATCCGGCGCATGGGCGGGATCGGCCGCCGGATGCCGCACACGCAGCGAGTGTTCCTGATCGGCACGCTCGCGCTCGTCGGCGTGCCGACCTTCGCCGGGTTCTTCTCGAAGGACCAGATCATCGCCACGCTCCTGGACCGCGGCACGTTCGGCGTCGTGCTCGCGCTCTGCGCGCTCGTCGGGACGTTCCTGACCGGGATCTACGCCTTCCGGCTCTATTTCGTCGTCTTCCACGGGAAGGAGTCGGATTTCGTCGCCGAGCACCATCACGCCCACCACGGGAAAGAAGGGCCCCTCTCGATGGTGTGGACGGTGAGCGTCCTCGCCCTGCTCTCCGCCTTCGCCGGCTTCATCCAGGTGGCGCCGTTCTGGACGCCGATCAACGACTGGCTGGCGCCCGTTGCGCCGCCCCTGATCGAGTCGACGACCAGGCAGGAGGTCGTCGCCTCGATCTGCGCGGTTGCCTTCGGGCTGGCCGGGATCGCCGTCGCCTGGACGCTCTACGGGTCGAAGACGTCGAAAGTCCCGCGCCCGCTGCCGCTCTTCGAGCACAAGTTCTATTTCGACGAGGCCTACGACCTGCTCTTCTACCGGCCGGCCGTCGCGTTGTCCCTCGCCCTCCAGCGGTTCGTCGAACGGCCGCTGATCTCGGGCTCGATCGGCGAGGTGACGCGCAGCTTCGGCTTCGGCTCGCGTGAGCTCGGACGGGTCCAGAACGGGCTCGTCCGCTCCTACGCGCTCGTGCTCGCCAGTGGGCTCGCCATCCTCGCCGTCGTCTTCCTCGCCGCCCGATGACGAGCTGGCTGACAACCATCCTGATCTTCCTCCCGATCGCCGGCGCGCTCGCGATCTGGCTCCTGCCGCTCTCGCGCTACTGGGCCGGATCGCTCGCGACGCTCGTCTCGCTGATCGAGGTCGGGTTCTGGATTCTCTCGCTCAACAAGTTCGACTTCGGCCGCTCGACGCTCCAGCTCCAGCAGCGGCATTCGTGGTTCTCCGACCTCGGAGTCAGCTACCACGTCGGCCAGTTCGCATTCTCGCTCTGGCTCGTCGGACTGACCACGATCGTCGGCGCGGTGACGATCGCGTACGCCTGGTGGATCGGCCGGGAGCGCGCGAGGGCCTACTTCGGGCTGATGCTGTTCCTGACAGGCGCGATCGTCGGCGTCTTCACCGCCCAGGATCTCGTCCTCTTCTACGCGTTCTTCGAGGCGATGCTCATTCCGCTCTACGTCCTCGTCGGCGTCTGGGGCGGCCCCGGCCGGCTCGGGGCGACGCTGAAATTCGTCGTCTACACCGTCGCCGGCTCGCTGCTGATGCTCGCTGCGATCGTCGTCTACGGCCTCCAGGAGGGGACGTTCGACCTGACCAGGATGAGCCCGAGCGGAAGCGACTGGCTCTTCCTCGGCTTCGCCATCGCGTTCGCGGTCAAGGCGCCGCTCTTCCCCTTCCACGGCTGGCTTCCCGACGCCTATCGCGAGGCGCCCGCCGAGGTGTCGGCCGTCCTCTCGGGCGTGGTTTCGAAGGTCGCGGTCTTCGGCTTCCTGCGGATCGTGATCGTCAAGTTCCCGGGCCCGACCCACGACTTCCGTGTCGTGTTCCTCGTCCTGGCTTCGATCGGCCTCGTCTACGGGTCGCTGCTCGCCTTCCGCGCGCCCGATGTCCGCGGTGTGATCGCGTACTCGTCGCTCGCCCAGATGGGCCTGATCACCCTCGGCATCTTCGCGACCAACGACCTCGGCCTGAACGGGGCCGTCCTGCAGATGGTGAACCACGGCCTGATTTCGGCGTCGCTCTTCCTGCTCGCCGGGATGGTCGAGCGGCGCACGGCGACCGGCGAGCTGTCGCTCCTCGGCGGCATGGCGCGCGGACGCCCTGCCCTCGCGACCATCCTGATGATCACCGGCGTGATCGCGCTCGCGGTGCCACTCTCGAGCGCATTTGCAGGCGAGTTCCTGATCCTCGCGGGCGTCTTCGTCCAGGGCTGGGTCTGGGCCGTGATCGGCGTCGTCTCGATCGTGCTCGCCGCGATGTACATGCTCCGGCTCATCTCGGCGGTTCTCCACGAGAAGATCGGCGCCTCCGTGAGCGACGCCGCGCTCGACCTCCGGCCCGGCGAGCTCGCGGTCGTCGTCCCTCTCGTCCTGCTGCTCCTCGGTCTTTCGGCCTGGCCGGGGGCGATCAGTGGCCACGCGTTCGGCAACGAGGCGGCACGGGCGTCGCTCACGAGCTCGCTGATCGAGTCGCCAGGTGGCGCGAACGAGCTTCTGGCTGCGGCCCCGATCAAGTGGTTCAAGGGGCAGGGGACAGCCAAGTGCCAGGCCGTCGCCGCGAAATACACCGACTCCCACCCGACCCCGACGGAGGGGACATTCACGCTCGTTTGCGGCGACGGGAACCGCGTGAGACTCCAGTTCCACCCGCCGAACCGGCGAGCGGAGCGTCGTCTTCAGCTGGAGCCAGCTGTGATCCACAAGCCGCACGTCGACTGGTTCGCGCTCTCGCCGACGCTCGCTCTGCTCGCTGCCGCCGGCGTGCTGCTGCTGATGGCGGTGCTCGTCCCGCGCACCTCCGCAAGGCATCCTCGGCGCTCGTCTGCGGCATCGGCTTCGTCGCCGCCTTCGTCTTCGCAGTCATGCTCGCGGACAAGAGCCCGAACGGACAGGCGATCGTGGCCGACGCGATGTTCCGCGACCGCTGGGCTGCGACGGCGTCGGTTCTGATCGCCGGCTGCGGGCTCGTCGCGGTGGCGATCTCCTACGGCGAGCGCTGGCGCGAGGAGCACGTCGGCGAGTACTACGCGCTGCTCGCGACGGCCGGCGCCGGAATGATCTTCTTCGTCTCGGCGTCGAACCTGATGACGCTGTTCCTCGGGCTCGAGTGGTTCTCGATCTCGCTCTACATCCTCTGTGCGATCGACTACGACCTCGTCGGCTCGCTCGAGGCGGGGCTGAAGTACCTGATCATCGGCGCGGTCGGCTCGGCGACCCTGCTCTTCGGCTCGGCGCTCGTCTACGGCTCGACGGGACAGCTCAACTTCGACAAGATCGGAGCCGCGGGCCACGCGCACGACTCGCTGCTCGTCGTCGGCCTCGCGATGGTGATCGTCGGCCTCGGCTTCAAGGCGTCGGCTGCCCCGTTCCACATGTGGACGCCGGACGTCTACCAGGGGTCGCCGACGCCAGTGACCGCGTTCATGTCGTCGGCGACGAAGGTGGCGGCGCTCGTCGTCACCTACCGCGTGCTCGTGACGGCGTTCCCCGGCGAGGAGCGCCTCTGGACGTGGGCGATCGCCGTGCTCGCCATCATCTCGCTCGCGATCGGCAACATCGCGGCGCTCACGCAGCTGAACATCAAGCGGATGCTCGCGTACTCGTCGGTCTCGCACGCGGGCTTCATGCTGATCGCGATCACCGCCGACAGCGAGCTCGGCGCGACGGCGCTCATGTACTACCTCATCCCCTACAGCGCGATGTCGCTCGGCGCGTTCGCGATCGTCGCGGCCCGCGAGCGCGAGCTCGGCGCGCCGGTCACCCTCGAGAACCTCGCCGGCTTCGCCTGGGAGCGGCCGTTCCACGGCGTCGCGATGGCGACGTTCATGTTCGGCTTCCTCGGCTTCCCGTTCACCGGCGGCTTCGTCGGCAAGTTCTACGTCTTCGCCGCCGCGTACGAGGCCGGCTGGTGGTGGCTGATCGTGATCGGCGTCGTGGCGACGATGGTGTCGGCGGCCTACTACCTCGGCGTCGTCCGCGCGATGTACATGCGCGACAGCGCCGAGCTCCAGCTCGCCCCCGCGGGAGGCTCGCCCCCGCGCGACACGCTGCTCGCCGCGGGCGTCGGGATCTGCACGGTCATCGCGGTCGGCTCGTTCTTCTTCGTGGCGCCGCTGATCGACGTCGCGCAGGCCGCGGCGAAGTCGCTTCCGCTCTAGTCG